>NZ_JBAGKF010000009.1:0-333677 GCF_037034185.1 Amycolatopsis sp. VC5-11
CCGAGCTACTCCGGCACAGTAAGCAACCCCCGGTCATAAGCAATAGCCACAGCCTCAGCCCGCCGACTGGCCCCCAGCTTCGCCATCACCCGGGAAAGATGCACGCTCACCGTCTTCTCGCTGATGTACAACTCCTCCCCCACCTGCCGATTAGTCCGCCCCAGCGCCACCCGCTCCAGCACATCCCGCTCCCGGTCAGTCAACGGATTCACCTGCGCCCGAGCAACGGGAACGACCTCAACCCCAGCCAACTCGACCCGAGCCCGATGCGCCAACTCCCGCACCGCATCCCGCAACGGAACCGCATCCAGCTTCACCGCCACGGAATGCGCCGCCTCCAACGCCTCCGCCGCCCCCGGCTGTCCGGCGGCCAGTAACGCCTCCCCCTGCCGCCACCGGCAAACCGCCTGTTCGTAAACCGCCCCGTACGAATAAGCCGCGGCAGCCGCACCCCACAGCTCCGGATCGGCCGGACCCTCCAGCCCGGACGCCGCGGCCTCCATCCGGGCCAGCCAAGCCCGCCCCTCCGGCCCGATGGTCCCGGACCGGGGATGCCCCTCGGCAGCACAACGCCGCCCGTGCTCCACCAGCCGTCGCCCGACAGCCACAAACCGATCGGCCGCGGCCAGATCCCCCTTGGCGCGTGCCTCCGCGGCCAACGCCGCCGCCGACGGAATCGCCAGCGCCACGATCCGGATCCCGCCGAGCAGCGCCGTCTCGACCTTCTCCAGCCAGGACACCAATTCGTCGGTAATCCGCAGCGCCTCGGCATGCTCCCCGCGCCAAGCGGCCAGCTCGATCGCCGCGTCGCCCGCCGACAAGGCGATCTGCGGATCCGCCATCCACTGCTGCCGCAATCCCGGCAACGCCTTGGCCGCGTCCGCGAATCGCCCGCGCCCCACCAGGAACAGGACCCAGTTGGCCAAGATCCGCGCAGCGACCGCACTGGACACGCCTCGCCGGGCACGCCCCGCGGCATCCTCCTTCGGCCAATCTCCGCTGAGATACCGCAAATACAGGAGCCGGGCACGCAGCTCCAGCCCGTACGCGCTCCAGGTCAGCCCGACCGCCTCGGCCCGCTCGACCCCACGGGCGGCGTGGGCGAGCGCCAGATCCATCTCCGCCTGGTCGTCGTAGCTGAGGGCGAGGAAGTACATCGCCCGGATCTCGACGTTCAGCGCACCGGCGTTGTGCGCCTTGCGTTCGGCCTCGCACAACCGTTCGCGAGCCTCGACCGGATCGCCCGCGCCGTCCGCCAGCGTGCCCAGCGTGACCAGCGCCGACGCCTCCGCACCGACCGCCCCGACGGCACGTGCGTCGGCAACCGCGGTGTGCGCGCTGGCCAACGCCTCGGCCGGCTGGTCGAGCAGCCGCTGGAACCCGGCGCGGGACGCCAGCACCCAGGCCCGCGCCCCGCTCGGCTCCCGATCGGCGACCAGCTCCCAAGCCCGCTCGATCGCCCGAACCGCCTCGTCGAACGTGCCTTCCAGGGTGAGCAGCGTTTCGGCCAGCCGACGCCAGACCTTCGCCGCGTGCTCGGGCGACGCGTCCGGCTTGAGTGCTTCGGTCGCTGACCGCGCGTACGCGACCGCGCGCTCCGGCTCGCCTGACGTGCCGGCGAAGTACGACGCCTCGCTGAGCAGCTTCAGCTCGTCCACGCCTTCCGGACGATTCTCCGGAGCCACGGCGTCCCAAATGGACTGTGCTTGCTCGATATGCCGCAGCGCAGCGCCAGGCGCGCCGAGCTTTTCCGCTTCGTCGGCAGCACGCAGCAACGCGGACAAGGCAGTGTCGAAGTCCCGGCTTTCCAGACTGTGGAAGGCGAGCTTCGCGTCGTGGCCGCGCCCCTGCGGCATCGACTTGATCCGCGCGGCATATCCCGCGTGCATCCGCGTACGCTCGCCGGGAAGCAGATCCGCGTAGACCGCCTCCTGCAGCAAGGCGTGCCGGAAAGTGTAGAAACCGCGCTCGATGACCAGGACGTGGTGTTGCACGGCTTCCCGCAGCGCCTCGTCCAGCTCCAGATCGCCGATGCCCGCGACTTGCGCGAGCGCGGCGTGCGACACCGATTCGTTGGCCACCGAGATGACCCGCAGCACCCGGCGCGTCTCGGCCGGGAAGCGTTCGAGCCGGGCGAGGAGGACCTCGGCGAGCCCGGCGGGGAGATCTTGGCAGTCGGCACCGGTGGCGAGGAGCTCCTCGACGAAGAACGGATTGCCCTCCGACCGTTTGGCGATGTCCGCGACGACGTCCGGCGACAGCGGTTCCTCGGCCAGCGCCGCGACGAACGCCCGCGCGTCAGCCGGTCCGAACGGGGCGAGCGAGAGCTGTTCCACGGTGTTCAGCCGGACCAGCTCGGACAGCAGACCGCGCAGCGGATGCCTGCGGTGGACGTCCTCCTCGCGATAGCTGCCGACGACCAGCAGCCGCTGCGCGCGCAGGCGGCTGAGCAGGAAGGACAGCAGGTTGCGGGTGGAGGAGTCCGCCCAGTGCAGGTCTTCCAGCAGGACGACCACCGGCCGCTCCTGGCCGACCTCGGTCAGCACGCCCAGCACCGCGTCGAACAGCTGGAGTTGGCCGAGGTCCTGCTCGGGCCGCACCCGGCGGCCGCCCTCGCGCTCCCCTTCCGAAACCTGCCCGTGGTCGCCGGTGGCGGCGGGCCGCGGATCGCCTTGCGGCAGCAGCATCCCGAGCGCGGACCGAGCCCGCACCGCAGCCGACACCGCCGGATCGGCCGACGACCCGAGCGGAGCCAGCGCCTCGGCGAACGGAAGGTAGGGCAGGCCGCCGTCGCGCACGTCGATGCACCGGCCGGTGAGCACGAGCCCGCCGCAGCCCGCGACGTGCTCGCCGAGCGCGGTGAGCAGGCGGGTCTTGCCGACCCCGGCGTCGCCCGCGATCAGCACCGCACCTGCTTCTCCGCGTTCAGCGCGCGCGAAGGCCGCGCGCAGCCGCCGCATCTCCTGCGTGCGGGCGACGAGCGGAATACCGGAACCGAGACGAGGCACGAGATGCATTCTCACCTACACCCCCGACAGTTCCGACATGGATTTCCTCGTGGCGGCCGGTTCGGGCCGTGATCTCCGTCCAACGGGCGGCCCCGCCGCGTCGCCGGGGGCCGGTCCGGTCGGTGCCCCGGGACCGATCGGCGCGCGGGCCGCGGCACGTTTCCGGCGGGGACCCCGGTTGCCTCGCGGCGGTGCGCCCGGCACGCGATGCGGAAAGTCCGTGAAGGGCTCCTTGAGGGAATCTGATTCCCTCAAGGAGCCCTTCACGGACCTCTGCGGGAGCTTCGTACGGGGGCCGGGTGCGTCCGGCGGGCGGAGCGGCCCCGGAACCCCCGTCCCGGCGCGGCCGCCCCGCCCGACCCCCTTACCGTCCCCGACACCCTGAGGCTCATGCGCTATGTCGCGCCCTGGCCTCCGGTACCGTCGCCGTGCGCCTTTCCTGGCGGGGCACCTCGACGTTCGTGATGCGGTGTGTGCGCACCCAGCGGACCACCCGGTTGCCCCGGCTCAGGCGGGCCTGGCGGGCGGCGCGGCGCAGTTCGGCCATCCGGTAGTCGACCTCGGCGCGGGTGGCGTCCCAGTTGTAGTCGCTCATTTTCTTCTCCCCAGCGGGTCTCGTTGTCTGCCGAAGACCACTTTCGTGCTGAGGGGCCGCCCCGGGCATCGGGTGATCGCCTACACCGGGACGCGAAAAGACCCCTTACCCGCGGCTTCGACCGGGGAAGTCCAGGTCGAACGGGGTAAGGGGTCTCAGCTGAGCGATCAGCCGGGCGAACGGGTCAAGCCTGCCCCTGGCCGCGCACCGCGTCCAGGAGCGCCTGCCAGCCGGCGGCGGGCAGGCGGAACGCCCCGCCTTCCGGGTCTTTGGAATCGCGCACCGCGGCGCCGCCTGCGACGAAGGCGACCTCGACGCAGTCGTTGCCGCCGCCGCTGTAGCTGCTCTTGCGCCACTGGGCACCGGAAAGGTCGGCCATCATGGTCCCCACATCCTCACTGTCTCGGGTCGGTGTTCCTCGGTTCCTGAACCACGGCGGCCTGTTCGGCGAACCGGCCGGCCGCGTCGGTGATCAGCGCCACCGAATCGTCCGGTTTCAGCGCTGCTGCGCGCAGGTGGTCGAACATCAGCGCGTAGCGCCGGACGTCGTCGGGCTGTTCGAGGTACAGGCCGCTGGAAGTGCTGTCGTCGACGTAGACCACGTCGGGATCGGCCTGCTCGGGGAAGCCCATGATGAGGAACGGTCCCTCCATGCCGGGGTGCGCCCCGGCGCCGAACGGCACCACCTGGACGGTCACGTTCGGCTTTTCCGCCATCGCGGTGATCCGGTACAGCTGCTCGGCCATCACCTCGGGGCTGTCGACCACGCGGTGCAGCACCGCCTCGTCGATCACCGCCCAGTACTCGACCGGCGGGTCGTCGGTCAGCAGCTGCTGGCGCGCCATCCGCGCGGCGACCCGGCGGCGGGTCTCGGACTCTTCGGCGTCCGGGCGCAGCGCGCGGATCACCGAGAACGCGTAGCGCTCGGTCTGCAGCAAGCCCGGGACCAGCAGCGCCTGGAACGCGCGCAGCGAGCTCGCGTCGGCTTCGAGGCCGACGAAGGTGCCGGTGAAGACTTCGTTGTACGCGTGCCACCAGCCGCGTTTGCGTGCTTCGCGCGCGAGCTGGACGAGCGCTTCCTGCTCGTCGCCGGTGATGCCGTACAGCGCGAGCATGTCGCGTGCGTCGCGCGGGGTGACGCCGACGTGGCCGGTCTCGATGCGGCTCACTTTGGACGCCGAGCACTCCAGCTTTTCGCCGACCTCGTCGATGGTCAGATCGGCGGCTTCGCGCAGCCTCCGCAGCTCGCTCGCGAGGCGCCTGCGGCGAACAGTCGGTCCCTGGCCTCTCGCCACGGCAGCACCTCCGGTTCGTATTGTTGCCCGCACTGCATATCTAACCAGGTGATCGACTTGTCAGTGGAGTAATAACACCGGCGAATTCCCACTGTCGCGGCGGGAGCCCGCCGTCGCTGGTTCCGACCTGCTTCCGACCTGCATTGTGCAGAGTGCGCTTGTACTCTGGCATCCTGCGGGCCGAGACGCGAATCCAGCCGCGCCGACAGCCCTGAGCAGCGTAGACGACGGCCGTCCTCGGCTATTCGCGGAGACCGCGGTAAAGCGGACGACCACGGTGTCCGGGGCCGCCCCCCGACCGGTCCCGGGCACCTTCCTTTGCTTCGCGGCATTACTCAGACGGGTATTCCCGCGCAATTTCGCCACGGGAGTGTGACGGTTTCCGACGTTTTCCTCTGCAGACAGCCACTCTGAGTGGTCATCGCCGGGGCGGCCGTCCTTATCGGACCCGAAGCAGTCCTTCTTGGACCACGGTGGCGACGTGCAGGCCGTCGCGGGTGAAGAACCGTCCGGTGGCCAGCCCGCGGGCGCCCGAGGCGCTCGGCGAGGTGCTGTCGTAGAGGAACCACTCGTCGGCCCGGAACGGACGGTGGAACCAGAGCGCGTGGTCGAGGCTCGCGCCGAGCACCTTGTCGACGTCCCAGTACACGCCGTGCCGCGCGAGGACCGAGTCGAGCAGGGTCATGTCCGAGGCGTAGGTGAGCACGCAGACGTGCAGCAGCTGGTTGTCGGCGAGGGTGCCGTCGGCCCGCATCCAGACCCGGTGGTGGGTCGGGCGTTCGCCGGTGGTGCGGGTGACCCACGGCGGCTCGCCGACGTAGCGGATGTCGATCGGCCGCGGGATCTCGCTGAAGCGCAGGCCGTAGCCCGCGGTCAGCTCGGGGAAGGTCGGCAGCGACTCGGGGTCGGGCACGTCCGCCGGCATCGTCTCGGCGTGGTCGATGCCCGGTTCGTCCTTCTGGAACGACGCGGACAGCGAGAAAATCGCCTTGCCGTGCTGGACGGCGACCACGCGCCGGGTGGTGAACGAGCGGCCGTCGCGGATGCGGTCCACTTCGTACACGATCGGGACGCTCGGGTCGCCGCCGCGGATGAAGTACGCGTGCAGCGAATGGACCCGCCGCTCCTCCGGAACGGTCCGGCCCGCCGCGACGAGCGCCTGCCCGGCGACCTGCCCGCCGAACACCCGCACCGACGAGTGCGCGGGCGAAACGCCGCGGTAGATGTTCTCTTCGATCTTCTCCAGGTCGAGCAGCGCGACGAGCTTGTCCAGCACGGGCTGCCCGCCGCCACCGGGGTTGGAGTCGAGTCCGGTGGCGGCTTCCCTGGCCATCTCAGTCATGCCAAAAATTTACAGCGGCGCCCAGCGCCTCCGTTGAGGGTGGCGGAGGGGAGGAAGGCGGAGCCTATGCAACAGGGTTCCGGCATGTCCCTTATGCGTGGTCGTCTTCACCGAGCCGGTGGACGTGGATCAGGTTGGTCGACCCGACGGTCCCGGGCGGCGAGCCCGCGACGATCACCACGAGGTCGCCGCGCTGGTACTTGCCCATTTCGAGCATCGCGTGGTCGACCTGCTGGATCATCTGGTCGGTGGAGTCCACGCGCGGGACGATCTGCGTCGTGGTGCCCCAGGTCAGCGCCAGCTGGCTGCGGACGCTCTGCTCCGGCGTGAACGCCATCAGCGGCAGCCGCGTGTGCAGCCGCGCGAGGCGGCGCACGGTGTCTCCGGACTGGGTGAACGCGACCAGCGCCTTGGCGTTGAGCCGCTCGCCGATGTCGCGGGCGGCGTAAGAGATCACGCCCCGCTTGGTGCGCGGCACGTGCGACAGCGGCGGCACGACCGGCGAATCCGTCTCGACGGCCTCGACGATCCGGCCCATCGTCTGGACCGTCTCGATCGGGTACCGGCCGACGCTCGTCTCGCCGGACAGCATCACCGCGTCGGCTCCGTCGAGGACCGCGTTCGCGACGTCGGACGCCTCGGCGCGGGTCGGGCGGGAGTTGCTGATCATCGACTCCAGCATCTGCGTGGCGACGATGACCGGCTTCGCGTTCTCGCGGCAGATCTGGATGGCGCGCTTCTGCACCAGCGGGACCTGCTCGAGCGGCAGCTCGACGCCGAGGTCGCCGCGGGCGACCATCACCGCGTCGAAGGCCAGCACGATGGCCTCGAGGTTGTAGACCGCCTCGGGCTTCTCGATCTTCGCGACGACCGGCAGCCTGCCCTTGCCGACGCGGTCCATCACCTGGTGCACGAGGTCGATGTCGGCGGGCGAGCGCACGAAGGACAGCGCGATGAAGTCGACGCCCAGGTGCAGCGCGAACTCCAGGTCCTCGATGTCCTTGTCGGACAGCGCAGGCACCGAGACGTCCATCCCGGGCAGCGACACGCCCTTGTTGTTGCTGACCGGACCGCCCTCGGTCACCTCGCACACGACGTCCGGGCCCTCGACGTCCTTGACCACCAGGCCGACCTTGCCGTCGTCGACCAGCAGCCGGTCGCCCGGCTTGGCGTCCTTGGCGAGGCCCTTGTAGGTGGTCGAGACCCGGTCGTGGGTGCCCGCGACGTCCTCGACGGTGATCCGGACGACGTCGCCGGTGTGCCATTCCGCCGATCCGCTGGCGAACGTGCCCAGCCGGATCTTCGGTCCCTGCAGGTCGGCGAGAATCCCCACCGCCCGGCCGGTTTCGGCGGCCGCGGACCGGACCAGGTCGTAGACCTGCTTGTGGTCGCTGTGGCTGCCGTGGCTGAAGTTCATCCTCGCGACGTCCATCCCGGCGTCGACGAGTGCCCGCATCTTCTCCGGGGTGGAGGTCGCGGGACCCAATGTACAAACGATCTTCGCGCGTCGGCTCACGTCCGGAGAGCCTAGTCGCTCGGGCCGCTCGCGTCTGTACCGATCCCGAAACTCCGGCCGGAGAACGCGGGAAGGATTCAGTTCCGGGCACCGGCGTGCGCTGGGCGGCCGCGCCGCACGGGGCCGCTCGGAATCACCCGAACGGGGGAGGCCGGGTTCAGCGCCGCGGTTTCTCGCTCGGACCGACGTGGTCGCGGGCCCATTCGTTGAACTTCCGCAGCTGGCGCCACGATTTCCGCACTCGGTCGAGCGCCTCGCGCTCGTGCAGGAAGTCGTCTGGCTCCCAGGCGCGGACGGCGTACACCGAGCGGTGCCGCAGCAGGTCGAGGCGCGGGTGGTCCTCGGCGAACCCGCGCGGTTTGGACTTCAGCCGGTCACCGAGAATTTCCCAGCCCGCCTTCCGCAGGCTCGCCAGGATCTTCTCCAGCGCGGGCCCGTGCAGTTCGGTGTCGACCGCCGTGCGGTACCGGGCCAGCTGGTCCGAGGCCAGGTGGAAGCAGCCGCCGCCGACGCGCAGCCCGGCCGGGCCGACCTCGACGTAATACGCTCCCCCGCCGCGGCCGGCCTCGATCACGCCGCCGCAGTGCGTCTTGTACGGCGTCTTGTCCTTGGCGAACCGGACGTCGCGATAGGGCCGGAACACCTTCGCCTCGCCGAAGCCCGCGCCGAACTCCGGCTCCAGTTCGGCCAGCAGCGCCTCCATCGGAGCCCGGACGTGCTCCTTGTAGAGCGCCACGTGGTCGTCCCAGTAGGCCTTGGTGTTGTCCGCGAGCAGCCCGTCGTAGAACTCGACGGCGTGCTCCCCGAATCCGCTGAACTTCACCCGCAGCACGATAAACCGGGGCACCGACAGAATCGGCGCCCCGGCTGCGTCGAACGGGGTTACTTCGCGAGTGCCGTGATCAGCTCGCCGTTCGAGGTGTCGCCGGACAGCTCCCAGAAGAAGGTGCCGCCGAGGCCCTGCGACCGCGCGTAGGAGGTCTTGCCCGCGATGGTCGACGGGGTGTCGTAGCTCCACCAGTTCGAACCGCACTTGGCGTACGCGGTGCCCGCGACGGTTCCGGTCGCCGGGCAGCTCGTCTTGAGGATCTTGTAGTCCTCGATGCCCTGCTCGTACTTGCCAGGGGCCGGTCCGGTCGCGGTGCCGCCCGGCGCGCTCTGCGTGACTCCGGTCCAGCCGCGGCCGTAGAAACCGATGCCCAGCAACAGCTTCGAGGCCGGGACGCCCTTGCTCTTGAGCTTCTGGATGGCCGCGTCCGAGTAGAAGCCCTGCGTCGGCAGGCCGTTGTACGACGTCAGCGGCGAGTGCGGCGCGGTCGGGCCTTGCGCGGCCCAGCCGCCGAAGAAGTCGTACGTCATCACGTTGTACCAGTCGACGTACTGCGCGGCGCCCGCGTAATCGGTGACGTCGAGCTTGCCGCCGTTGCTGCCGTCGGCGGTGATCGCGGCGGTGACGAGCTTCGACGAACCGAACTTCCCCCGTACCGCGGCGAGCAGCTTCTTCAACGCGTCGGGACCGCTCGTGTCACAGGTGAGACCGCACGCGTTCGGGTACTCCCAGTCGAGGTCGATGCCGTCGAACAGCCCGGCCCAGCGCTGGTCGTTGACCAGGTTGTAGCAGGAATTCGCGAAGGCTTCCGGGTTCTTCGCGGCCTGGCCGAAGCCGCCGGACCAGGTCCAGCCGCCGAACGACCAGATGATCTTCAGCCCGGGGTGCTTGGCCTTCAGCTTCTTGAGCTGGTTGAAACTGCCCGCGAGCGGCTGGTCCCAGGTGTCGGCGACACCGTCGACGCTGCCCGCCGCGTCGTAGGTTTTCTGGTAGTCGGCCCACGCGTCGCCGATCGCGCAGCCGCCGTTCGTGACGTTGCCGAAGGCGAAGTTGATGTGCGTGAGCTTGTTCGCCGAGCCGGACGTCTCGATGTTCTTCACGTGGTAGTTGCGGTCGTAGATGCCCCAGTCGGTGAAGTAGCCGACGACCTTGCCGGACGCGGCCTCGGTTCTCGCGGGGGCGGCGGCCGAGGCGGCGGGGACGAGCGCGGCCGCGGCGGCGAACGCCGCGGTCGCCAAGGCCAGCAGGCGGGTTCTGCGCAAGCGAAGCATCGTTGCTCCCTTCAGGAGTCACCGTCGGTGACGAGGCAGTGACGGCGGGGACAAATGCACCGTAAGTGGACTAGACCACCAGGTCAATGGTTTAGACCATAAAACGGACATTCGGCGGTACGCGCATTCCTTGACAGGCATATGCGCCGCGAGGCAGATTTCCGGGGTGATGCAGACCTTCGACGTGCTGGCCGAACCCCGCCGCCGCGCGCTGCTCGACCTGCTGCTCGAGGGCGAGCGGTCGGTCGGCGAACTGGTGGCCGAACTGCGGCTCAGCCAGCCCGCCGTGTCCAAGCACCTGCGCGTCCTGCGCGAGGCGGGGCTGGTGACCGTGCGGGTGTCCGCACAGCGCCGCTGCTACCGGCTGCGTGCCGAGCCGCTGGCCGAAGTGGACGCGTGGCTCGCGCCGTACCGGCAGTTCTGGGCCGACCGGCTCGACGCGCTCGAACAGCGGCTGGACGAAACCGAGTGAGGAGCACGCCGTGATCCGAGTGGACGGCCGGACCCTGCGGTGCGCCGACGTGGTCACGGCGGCGCACACCGACGGCCCGCTGGCGATCGACGTGTCCATCGCCGCGCTGCGCGCCGCCGAGCACTCGTGGAAGCTGGCCGAGGACCTGAGCACCCGGCGAGTGGTCTACGGCCGCACCACCGGCGTCGGAGCGAACAAGGACGACGCGGTGGACGAGCCCGCCGAACACGGACTTCGCCTGCTGCGCAGCCACGCCGGCGGCAGCGGCGAACTGCTGCCCGACGGCCAGATCCGCGCGATGCTGCTGATCCGGCTCAACCAATTGCTGGCCGGACGCTCTGGAATCAGCCCGGAGCTGATCGGCGCGCTCGCCGAAGCCGTGCGTACCGGTGCCTTGCCCGTCGTGCATCGCCTGGGCGCGATCGGCACCGGCGACCTCGCTCCCCTCGCGGAGACCGCGCTCGCGTTGGCCGGGGAACGCGAGTGGGCGATCGGCACGGTGCCACCGGTTCCAGTGCACGCGGGCGACGCGCTGGCGTTCATGAGCAGCAACGCCGCGACGCTCGCCGAAGCGACCCTCGCCGCGATGAGCCTGGACACGCTCACCCGCGCGAGCCACGCCGTCGCCGCGCTCACGTACGTAGCTCTCGACGGCAACCCCGAGGCGTACGCGACGCCGGTGCACGAAGCGCGTCCGCACGCCGGACAGGTGGCGTGCGCGGCTGAGATGCGTCGACTGTTGGGTATGCACGGCACGCCAAAGCCGGGTCGGCGGCTTCAGGATCCCTTTGGGCTACGCGCTTTTCCACAGGTACAGGGTCCGGCGCTGGACGCGATTCATTATCTGCGTGACGTGCTCGCCGTGGAGATCAATGCCAGCACGGAAAATCCGATGATCTCCACCGTGCACGGCGATGCGTACCATCACGCGCACTTCCACACCGCGTACGTCTCGACTGCGCTCGACCAAGCCCGCGCGACGGTGCATCAGGTCGCAGAGCTGTCCGTGGCCCGGTTGGGAGACTTGGTGGAACCGGAGTTCACCGGGTTGCGCCCGTTCCTCGCGGTCGGTCCGCCGGGGAGTTCCGGGGTGATGATCCTGGAGTACGTGGCGCACGACGCGCTGACCGAACTGCGGCAGGCGGCATTGCCCGCGACGCTCGGGACCGCCGTGGTGTCACGCGGGATCGAAGACCACGCGAGCTTCTCGACCCAGGCCGCACGGGCGGCTACTGCGGCTGCTGGGGCTTATCGGCAGGTGCTGGCGTGCGAACTGGTCGCGGCGGTGCGTGCGTTGCGGATTCGGAAGGCGGAGCTGGTGGACCTCCCGGTGCGGGCGGCGTACGCGGCCGCGGTGGAGGTGTTGGACGAGCGGTTGGAGGATCGGCCGTTGACTGAGGACATCGCCAAGGCAGCCGGAGTTCTGGACGAACTGGCGCGGATCTGAACCCCGGCGATACGGATTCAGCCGCGGGGCCACGCTCCGCGCTTCGCGATCTCCAGCACCAGCGCGGCGATGTTCCACGCGTCGTCGTCGCCGCGATGGTGGCGGCCTTCGAGCGGGAGGCCCGCGACGGCAAGCGCTTGCGCCATACCGGGGCGGCGACGCAGACCGCAGGCCGCGGTGAACGCGACCTTCGCGTTGGTGTGCTGTCCAGTGAACGGGTACTCGGTGCCGGTGTGGCGGCACTGCCGAGCGAATTGATTGCGGTCGTAGTCTCCCCAGCTGGCCCACGGCAACTCCGCCGTGCGATGCCGCACCGCCAGCGTCCGGCAGGCCTCCTGGAACGACAAGCCGCCGTCCACTTCGGACTGGGTCAACCCGGTCAGCTCCGTGCAGAACGGGCTCACTTCCGACCGGGCCGGACGGACCAGTATCCGGTGCTTGGCCACCCGCTCGCCCGCGCGCAGATCGACGACGGTCAATCCGATCTCGATGATCTCGCTGGCCTGGCCGGGCGGCGGCCGTTTCTCCCAGCAGGTCGCCTCGACGTCGACCACGTTCAGGAGGTCCGCTTCCATGCCAGCGAGTGTAGAAACCGAAGACAGCCGAGGCACTCGAGTTTCCGCGCAGACTCAGTCCTCCGCCAAAGCGTCCCGCCGCAAAGCCGTGAACAACTCCTCCGCCCGCCCCCGATCCCGGGCCGCGGCAACGCAATCGCCACGCCAATCCGACAGAACAGCATGCGCCGCACTCACCCGTGCGTGCAGGTAAGGCGAACCCACCCGCTCAGCCAGCGCACGCGCCTCCTCCAAACTCTCCCCCGCCGCCGAAAAGTCCCCGCGCCGAAGAAAAGCCAGCCCCTGCACCCGAAACGCGTCCGTGCGGGCGAGGATGTGCTCGATGTGCTCAGTGCAGGCAACAGCCTCCGCCGCAGTCTCCCCAGCAGCAACCGGATCCCCGGCCGCCAGTTGTGCTTCGGCGAGGAATGGCAGTGCGTCGGTCATCTGCCAGCTTCGTTCCCCTTGCAGTGCAAGCAAAGGCAGCAATCGGCGCACCCCTCGCTCGGGGCGGCCCGCGCGGACGTCGTTCTCCGCCAGCTGGGCGGACGCATTGCAGATGATGTCCGCATTGTCGCTCTCTTGGCCCAGGCGGATCACTTGGGTCAGGTCGTCGGCAGCCACGTCGTAGCGGCCGCAGGCTGACCACAGTGCGCCCCGGCCGATGAGGGCCATCGCGCCGCACATCGGCGAGCGGCCGTGTCCCGCCAGTTCCAGTGCCTGGCTGAACCGGCGCAGTGCGGCGCCCCAGCGGCCGACGTAGACCGCGCTCGCGCCGACGTTGCAGACTGCTCGGCTGAGCAGCTCCCGGTCGCCGAGTTCTTCGGCCAGTCGGAGGATTCGCTCGAACTGCCGGTCGGCTCGGGTCAGTTCGCCGCGGTAGTGGTGCAGCACGGCGACCCCGGTCAGCGCGCGGACGACGATGTCCCGGTCCCCGCACAGTTCCGCCGTAGCCGCGGCGGTGTGCAGGTCGGCCAGTGCTTCCTCGTTGCGGCCGAGCAGGCGCAGCGCGAGTCCGCGGCGCAGGTGACCGCCCGCTAGACCATGCTCGTCCCCCACCGACTCTGCCGCGACGATCGCGGCCGTGGAGACCTCGACGGATTCCCGGTAGCGCGTGCTCTGGTAGAGGTTCGCGGCGCGAGCCAGCCGCAGCCGCACGGACGACCCGCCAGGACGGTCCTCGGTGAGGGTCGGCGCGATCCGGGCCAAGCCTTCGCGCGGAGTGCCGCGTTGGTAGTGCAAATACCCGATCCTCGCGATCACGAGGCGTTGCCGTTCCTCGTCGCCTTCCTTGCGGTACACCAAAAGCGCGCGTTCAGCAGCGGCGAGCGCGGCGTCGTACCGACCGGCTGCGGCGAGCGCGTCCGCCCAGGCTTCGGCGGCTTCGGCGACGGCAGCCTGGGAACCGGTGCGGTCCAGCAGATCGACCAACGCACCCAGATGCTGGGCGGCCGTGTCGTGCGCGGCTTGCCTGCTGGCTTTTTCCGCTGCGTGCCTTAAGGTCTGCGCGGCGCGTTCGGTGTCCTGTGCGTGCGTGTAGTGGTAGGCCGCTGCCGCGCCGCCCAATGCCTCGGCGAGTCTGCGGTGCAGTGCGTGCCGACGGCTTGGCGGCAAGTCTCCGTTCACTACCTCGGCGACGAGTTCGTGGGTCAGCCGGACGCCCTCGGCGTTCTCGTCCAGCAGCCGTGCGGTGTGCGCGGGAGCGAGCACTTCGGACAATTCGGCCGGCTCGAGCCCGGCAGCCGCGGCCAGGACGTCCGGGTCCATCCGTTGCTGCCCCACCGCCAGCAGGGTGAGGACTTCGGCCGTGCGTTCGGGCAGCGAACCGACCTGCCGCCGCACCGCGTGGGCGAGTCCCCACGGCAGTTCCGCGGGCGGTTTGCCGGATCTGCCCAGTACGTGTCCCAGTTGGACCAGGAACAACGGGAGTCCGCCCGCCAGTCGGAGCACGCGGTCGCGGGCGGACTGCCCGACCTCGGTTCCGGCGCTGTGGTCCAACAGCATCGTCGCGTCCTCGTCCGCCAGCGGGGCCAGCGAATGCTGTGTCACCAAGCCTTTCCGGTACAGATCGAGCAGCGTGTCGGCCAACGGCTCGGCCGCGGCGATTTCGGTGTCGCGGTAGGCGGCGAGGAAGCGGACGCGATCCGGCCGGACGTCCTGGACGAGCGAAGCCAGCAGCGCCAGGCCGTCCGGACCGGCCCATTGCAGGTCGTCCAGGATCACGAGCACGCCGCGGCGCCGCGCCAGGGTGTCGAGAAACCGCGCTGCTTCGGCGAACATCTGCCAGCGGGCCGGAGCCGGTTCGGCCGTGCGTTGTTCGGGAAGCAGGAACGCCAGGCCGGGTCTGGCGGGATGCTCGGAAACGTGCCGCGCGAACGCTTCGGAGAGCGGCGCGTACGGCTCTCCGCCATAACGCGAGCACGCCGTCGAGAGCACCACCGTTCCCCGCGCCTCGGCCAGCGCCGCGGCTTCGGCGAGCAGCCGGGTCTTGCCGATTCCGGTTTGTCCCGCGAAGACCAGAAACGGCCTTCCTGTCCCGGAAATGTGCTTGTCCAGCAAGGCGTGTTCCTCGGTGCGGCCGATGAGGTCCGGCGCCGGACGAGGAGGCGGAACCGGGTGGTCCGGCGGCTGTCGCCTGCCGCGCCGGGCGGCCGCGAGCAGTTCGGCCCGGCTGTCCTCGGGCAGCGCGAGACCGTCGGCGAGGAGTTGCACGGTGACTCGCCGCGGATGCCGTTGCCCGCGTTCGAGATTCCCCACGCCGCGCGTGCTCAGCCCGCAGCGCTGGGCCAGTTGTTCCTGCGTCAGCCCGGCTGCCCGGCGCAACCGGACCAGCGTCCGGTCGAACGTTTCCGCAGCGCCGTCCGGCATGTCCCGCACCTCCTGCCGCTCCATCGTCGCTCGCGCCGGGGCGCGGGACATCCTCCGAAGGTCGGGTTCCTCCTCCCGGCACAACAGCCGGTTGTGCCGGTTGTTCCTGGTTCCGCACCGCCTCGGTGAAATCCAATGGCGGCACCGCTTTTCGCCCGTCTTCCGGGCAGCGGCGTACGAGGAAGGACGCGATGATGCGTGCAGGAATGACCTTGAGACGGCTGGCCGCCGCCGGTGCCGCGCTCGCTCTCGGAGCGGGGGTGGCGGCGCTGTCGGCCCCGGCCGCGGACGCCGGACCCCAGCTGAGCCCGGCGTCGTGTGCCAACGCGCCCGCCGGCTACGCGAAATGCCAGGCCGTGCAACTGGTTTCGTCCGGGGCCCGCCCGGCCAGCGCGATGAGCCCGGCCGACCTGCAGAAGGCCTACGGCGTCGCCGGGATGAAGAGCGGCGGGACCACCGTCGCGATCGTCGACGCCTTCGACGACCCCGGCATCGAGAAGGACCTGAACGACTACCGCTCCCACTGGAACCTGGGCTCCTGCACCAAGGCGAACGGCTGCCTCACCGTGGTCGGCCAGGACGGCACGAGCACGCTTCCGTCCAAGACCGACTCGGGCTGGGCGACCGAGATGGCCATCGACGTCGACGCGGTCAGCGCGCTCTGCCCGGACTGCAAGATCCTGCTGGTGGAAGGCAACAGCAACGAGGACAGCGACCTCGCGGCGGCCGTCGACAGCGCGGTCCGGCTCGGTGCGAAGATCGTGTCGAACAGCTACGCCGACCACGAGAGCGCGATCCCCTCGGACGCCGAGCAGCACTACAACCACCCGGGCGTCGCGATCCTCGGCGCCACCGGCGACTGGGGCAGCGAAAGCGGTTCCCAGGCGGAATACCCGGCCACGTCGCCCGAGGTCGTCGCGGTCGGCGGCACCACGCTGACCGCGTCCGGCAGCGGCTACTCCGAAACCGCCTGGAGCAAGGCGGGCAGCGGCTGTTCGAGCAAGTTCAGCAAGCCCGCGTTCCAGAACGGGATCAGCACCGCGTGCGACAATCGGGCCACTTCGGACATTTCGGCGGACGCGGACCCCAACAGCGGCATCACGATCTACGTCAACGGCCAGCAGTCGCAGTACGGCGGCACCAGCCTCGCCACCCCGATCGTCGCAGGCATCTGGGCGCTCGCGGGCGCACCGAAGGACGGCGACAACGCCGCGACCTACCCGTACGCGCACACCGGCGACTTCAACGACGTCACCTCGGGCAGCAACGGCAGCTGCGGCACGGTGATCTGCGACGCCGGCACCGGCTGGGACGGCCCGACCGGCCTCGGCACCCCGCACGGCGTCACCGGCCTGACCCCCGGCGGCGGCACCAACGGCAAGCTGAGCGTCAGCAACCCGGGCAACCAGAACAGCGTGGTGGGCAAGGCGGTTTCGCTGAAGGTCACGGCGTCGGGCGGCACCTCGCCCTACACCTACTCGGCCGACGGCCTCCCCGCCGGGCTGGCCATCGACGGCAAGACCGGCTCCATCACCGGCACGCCGAGCGCCGCGGGCACCAGCAACGTCACCGTGACTGCCACCGACTCCGCCGGGGCGACCGCGCAGGCTCCGTTCACCTGGACCGTCACGACGGCTCCGGTGGGCAAGCTGACCGCGAAGTTCACCACCGACTACGACTACGGGTTCGGCGCCTTCGCGCACTTCACGATCACCAACGGCGGTTCGTCGGCGTCGAACGGCTGGACACTGTCGTTCGACCTGGCTTCGAACGAATCGCTGTCGAACACGAACCCGGGCACCGCGTCCAGCTCGACCGGGCACGTCGTGATCACCGGACAGGACAGCATCCCGGCGGGCGGCAGCCTCACCGTCTCGCAGATCTACCAGGTGTCGGGCGGCTCGTTCACCGCTCCGGCCAACGTTTCCGTTTCCTGACCCGGCAGCCGCCGTGCCGTCGCCTCGGGCGCGGCACGGCGGTTTCCGTCAGTCCAGGCAGAACTCGTTGCCCTCGACGTCCTGCATCGGGATGCAGGACTCGTTCACGCCGTCCGCCTCCAGCACCTGCACGATGGACGCGCCCAGCGCGACCAGCCGGTCGGCCTCGGCTTTCAGCGCCGCCAGCCGTTCCTCGCCCACCAGACCGGTGCCTGCGCGCACGTCGAGGTGCACCCGGTTCTTCACCACGCGGCCCTCGGGCACCCGCTGGAAGAACAGCCGCGGTCCGACGCCGTTCGGATCGACGCAGGCGAACGCCGAGCCCTGATGCTCGGCCGGCAGCGAACGGTCGAACTCCGCCCAGTCGGCGAACCCTTCCGGCGGTGGCGGCACAACGTAACCCAGCACCTCGCACCAGAAGCGGGCGACGCGCTCGGGCTCCGCGCAATCGAAAGTGACCTGGACCTGCTTGACCGACCCCATGCGCTCACCTTACCGGCGGGCCGCGGCCAGCGCCGGATCCCGTCCGGCGGCGAGATCGTCCGGGGCGAAGACCGGGACCTGCAGATCCGGGCTGATGCCGGTGCCGTCGTAGGTGCGGCCGTGCGGATCGAGGTACTCCTCGTTCGGCAACGCCACCTTCCAGCCCGGCTTAGGCAGCGTTCGCTCCAGCAGGTCCGAGAAGGCGCCCTGAGTGGACTGTCCGATCAGGACCGGCCGCGGATGCCGGTTCAGCAGCGCTTGCAGGAAGGTCTCTCCCGCTGAGACGTCCAGGCTGCCAGTCAGGACCGTGAGCGGGCCGGTGTAACGCGGTGCCGCGGCTGGCTGCACGAAGAACGGTTGCGGGACAGTGAATCGCGTTGGATCGTCCGGGTCGTTGCGGGCACGTTTGGCGTAGGCGAAGTGCGGGACATCGGTCAGCCGGGCGGCGACTTGCAAGCCGAGCGGGTCGTCCCCGCCGCCGTTGACGCGCAGGTCGAGGATCAGGCCGCGCAGCGTGTGCACCCGGTCGGCGGTGAAGATTTCGTCCAGCGCTTTCGCCAAAACCTTGCTGCTGGCAGCGAAAGTGTCGGCGTAGTCGTGGAATCCGCTGATCCGCAGGTATCCGCGGCCCTCCGGCAGATCTGCGTAGGCGATGGCTCCGTCGGCCCAACGCTGAATCGGCGCGCCGAGATTCGCATCGGCTACGGCGATTGCGCGCGGGACGGTCGTTTTCAGATCAGGAGTGCCGGGTCGCGGGAAAGAGCAGTGCTGGCCTGCGGCGAGCAGACCGACATGGGCGTCGTGCAGCGGACGGATCAGTCCACAAAGGACGTCGAAGAGCCGCTCCGGATGCGCGGCGACCTCGCGGCGGGCAGCGTCCCCTTCGGACTTCCAGTCGACGCCTTTCGCCCGGAAGAAGGGATAATTCTCGGCAAAGGTGTGCCAGAAGACGTCGAACAGGTCTGCGGACGAAGCCTGGCACGCAGGCGGCAATCCACCCGGGACGCGACGCAACGACCGCACGCCGAGGTTGTCGTCGAAACTCATCCGGCCCGCCCGGATGGTGACGACCGAGCCTTCGTTCGTGGAAAACGTTGTGCCGTCGCCAGTTCCGGAAAGAGTGCCGGGCAAGCAACTGACTTCGGTGACGTCGTAAGTCGTCAGCTTGCCGCCGGACACGTGGACCAGCTGCCCGTACCCGTCGGTCCGCCAGAGAACGTCCACAGTGGAAGGAGGGGCCGCGGCCACCGAGAGAATCGCCAAGCCCGACAGGAAGATTCGCACGAGCCGAGGGTAGAAAAAGCCGGGGGCGCACGGAATACCGCGCGCCCCCGGCACTGTGGTGGGGTTGCCCCTACCACGGGAGAACTCAGCCGAAGAAGACTTCGGCTTCCTGGTACCGCTCCAGCGGAACGGTCTTCAGCTCGGCCGTCGCCTCGGACAGCTTCACGCGCACGATCTCGGTGCCCTTGAGCGCCACCATCACGCCGAAGTCGCCGTCGGCGACGGCGTCCACCGCGTGCAGGCCGAAGCGCGTCGCGAGGACCCGGTCATAAGCGGTCGGGGTGCCGCCGCGCTGGACGTGGCCGAGCACGACCGCGCGCGATTCCTTGCCGGTGCGCTCGGAGATCTCGTCGGCCAGCCAGTTGCCGATGCCGCCGAGCCGGACGTGCCCGAAGGCGTCCTTCTCGCCGGTCAGCAGCTTCTCCTCGCCGCCCTCGGGCAGCGCGCCCTCGGCCACGACGATGATCGGCGCGTACTCCTTCTCGAAGCGCTGCTCGACCCACTGCACGACCTGGTCGACGGAGAACTGCCGCTCCGGCACCAGGATCACGCTCGCGCCGCCGGCGAGGCCGGAGTGCAGCGCGATCCAGCCCGCGTGCCGTCCCATGACCTCGATGACGAGCGCCCGGTGGTGCGATTCGGCCGTGGTGTGCAGCCGGTCGATCGCCTCGGTGGCGATGGAGACCGCGGTGTCGAAGCCGAACGTGTAGTCGGTGGCCCCGAGGTCGTTGTCGATCGTCTTGGGCACGCCGACGACGCCGATGCCGTCGTCGGTCAGCCGCTTGGCGACGCCGAGGGTGTCCTCGCCGCCGATCGCGATCAGCGCGTCGACCTCCTGGTCGGCGAGCACCTTGCGGATCTGGTCGACGCCGCCGTCGACCTTGTACGGGTTCGTCCGCGACGACCGCAGGATGGTGCCCCCGCGGGTGAGGATGTCCTCGACGTCGGCGAGGCCGAGCGGCCGGCTGTCGCCGGTCAGCGGGCCCTGCCAGCCGTTGCGGAAGCCGACGAACTCCCAGCCGTGCACTTCGACGCCCTTGCGGACCACCGCGCGGATCACCGCGTTCAGGCCGGGGCAGTCGCCGCCCCCCGTCAGCACACCGACACGCATCTGTTGCCTCCGTCTTTCCTCGCAGGGAGAGTGCAGTCACAGTCCGCGGACAGCGTAGCGGCTTTCATCTGGATCGGTGCAGGGCGGACCACCTGCCCAATCCGGTCCGGGCCGGGGCGGCTAGGAGGTGTGTTACGGTGGCGGCGTGCAGCGCTATTTCTGGTTTACGAAGCCGGCCCCGGGTGGGCACGGCGGCGTGAACCTGCGCTGACCTCCACCCCGAGCCGGATCTCGAACCGGCTCGGCGAATCCCCCGCGGGTCGGTGTCCACCAGGAAGGAACCACCCGCTCATGAGCACCCGCCTCGTCGCCGCCCCCGCCGACGCGAGCACGCTGGACAACCGCCGCACCACGTCGGTCAGTCCCCTCATCTCGCCCGCGCTGCTGCGCGAAGACCATCCCGTGGACGCCGCGGTCGCGAAAGTCGTGGAAAACGGCCGCACGGAAACCGTCGACATCCTCGACGGCCGCGACGACCGTCTCGCCGTGATCGTCGGCCCGTGCTCGGTCCACGACCCCGAAGCCGCGCTCGACTACGCCCGCCGCCTGGCCGCCAAGGCGGAGGCTCTGCGCGAAGATCTGCACATCGTGATGCGGGTGTACTTCGAAAAGCCGCGCACGACGCTGGGCTGGAAGGGCCTGATCAACGACCCGGATCTGGACGGGACCTTCGCCGTCAACAAGGGCCTGCGCCTGGCCAGGAAGCTCCTGCTGGACGTCTCCGGACTGGGCCTCCCGGTCGGCTGCGAATTCCTCGACCCGATCACCCCGCAGTTCATCGCCGACATCGTCACCTGGGGCTCGATCGGCGCCCGCACCGCGGCGAGCCAGGTCCACCGGCAACTGTGCAGCGCCCTGTCCATGCCGGTCGGCATCAAGAACTCGACGGAAGGCGACATCCAGGTAGCCGTGGACGCGACCCGCGCCGCCGCCGCCTCGCACGTCTTCCCCGGCATCAACGTGGACGGCCTGGCCGCCCTGGTGACGACCTCCGGAAACCCGGACTGCCACGTCATCCTGCGCGGCAGCTCCGCGGGCCCGAACCACGACCCGGCCTCAGTCGAGGAAACCCTGGCCCGCCTGGCGAAATCCGGCCTCCCGGAACGCCTGGTGATCGACGCGAGCCACGGCAACAGCAACAAGGACCACGTCCGCCAGGCAGAAGTAGTCCGCGACCTGGCCGCCCGAATCTCCTCGGGCGAACGCGGCATCGCAGGCCTGATGCTGGAAAGCAACCTGGCCGCCGGCCGCCAAGACCTGGTGCTGGGCCACTCGGCGGACCTGACCTACGGCCAGTCGATCACCGACGCCTGCATGGACTGGGACACGACAGCAGACCTGCTGGACACCCTGGCCACCGCAGTCCGCACCCGCCGCGGCTGACAGCCCCGCTCCCGCTCCGCCGGTCGTGAGGGCCACCCTGAGGAACTCTGATTCCCTCAGGGTTCCCCTCACGACCACCGAAGTACGTGAGGGCCCCCTTCACGTACCTAGGTTCCCTCAAGGAGCCCTTCACGGACCGCGACGCACCCAATGTGGCATTCGGTGCATCTAACGCACCCAATGCCACATTGGGGCGCTAGCCCCAACCCACGAGACCGCAGCCGATACACCCAACGATCGAGCCACCAAGCCGCTCGCCGCAGCCGATGCGCCCGACGATCAGCGCACTCAGCCCTTGACCGCAGCCGATGCACCCAACCATCGAGGCACCCAGCCCCTCCCCCGCACCCCGATACGAAGCTCCCCTGCGGTTCGGGGGTGCTTGTCAAGGCATCTTTCCCGCCTTGACAAGCACCCCCGAACCGTCAGCACAATCAAGCTTCGGGGTGCCCCACGCACGCCAGGGCGCAATGTCGCCGCCAGGCGACGAGCCGACCCTCACCGCCCCCGACGAAACGCCTCCTCAATAACCCCCCACCGCTGCAAATTATGCCGAGCATCAGCCAACGCATCGTGCTGATCCCCAGGCGCAGCAGGCAACTTAGGCTTCCCCGCATCCTCCCACCGCTGCCTCAAATCCCGGGTGAACCGGGGCAACTGCCGAGGCAACGCAGGCATCGGCCCCCACAACTGCGCCAACGCCACATGGTCATAAGCCGCGAACCAGGCCCACAGCTCGATCCCCCCAGGCGGCTTCCCGAAGAACTCCAGCAGATCCGCCCGGATCCGCTCCCGGCTCCGCCAAGCCGGATCCGCCGGCGAGGGCAGCTTGGGCAGCACATTCTCCCGCACCCAAGCCCCGGCCCGCCCGGGGTCGAAATCAGTGGACACGGCATAGAACTCGCGCCCGCGCTCGTCAACGACACCGATCGACACCAGGTCAATCGTCACGCCGTCCTCAATAAACTCGGTGTCGTAGAAAAAACGCACCGGGGAACTCTAGTGGGGCGCTACCCGGCCTTCGTCTCCGGCACCCGATCGGCGTCCAGAGCCCTCGGCTGGGCCGGCACCGCGGGCTTCACCCCGGCCGCCTCGGCGGCGAGCAGTTCCTTGGCCTTGGCCGCGTAAATGTCCACGTACTCCTGGCCGGACAGCTCCATCAGCGCGTACATGATCTCGTCGGTGATGGACCGTTCGATGAACCGGTCGCCGGCCAATCCCTCGTAGCGGGAGAAGTCGAGCGGCTTGCCGAAGCGCACCTCGAGCCGCCGCGGCCACCACATCTTGGAACCGATCGGGTTGACCTTGTCCGTGCCGACCATCGCCACCGGGACCACGACGCCGCGCGATTCGAGCGCGATCCGGGCGACGCCGGTCTTGCCCTTGTACAGCCGTCCGTCCGGGGAGCGGGTGCCCTCGGGGTAGATGCCGAGCAGGTGCCCGTCCTTGACCAGCCGGATCGCGGTGTCGAGCGCGGCCTGCGCGGCGTTGCCGCCGGAGCGGTCGATGGGGAACTGGCCGACGCCGGTGAAGAACCACTTCTTGAGCAGGCCCTTGAACCCGGGCTCGGTGAAGTACTCCGACTTCGCCGGGAAGGTGACCTTGCGCTTGACCCGCAGCGGCATGAAGAACGAATCCGCGACCGCGAGGTGGTTGCCGGCGAGGATGGCGCCACCCGTCTCGGGGATGTTTTCGGCGCCGACGACTTTCGTGGGCCACAGCGTCTTCAGCAGCGGCCCGATGAACACCCACTTCATCAGCCAGTACAGCACCGGGTTCCAGTCCTTTCCTGCCCGCGCGGGCCCCGGCAGGTCAGCGTACGGAACAAGCACCGGCCCGCACAACGCGAGAGCGGGCGGTCACCCGGGGGCAGCGACCGATCTCACAGCGGAACCGGACGGATCCTCGCTTCCGCGACTAGGCCACACAACCCGGCTTCGGCGTGAGAGCATGGAGAGACTCCACCGCTTCGATTCGGAAGGGCGTTCGTGATGGGCGTGCTCGCCGGCGCGGAACCGTTCTCCCACCCGGGTTCCTCCGGGGCCGGCTTCCTGCTCTGCCACGGATTCACCGCGACGCCCGACGGCATGCGCGCCTGGGGCGGGCACCTGGCCGCCGAGGGCTTCGCGGTGCGCTGCCCGCTGCTGCCCGGCCACGGCACGCACTGGCGCGACCTCAACCGCACGACCTGGCAGGACTGGTACGCCACCGTCCGCGAGGCGCTGCTGGCCCTGCGCGCGGAATGCGACCAGGTGTTCGTCGGCGGGATGTCGATGGGCGGGACGCTCAGCCTCCGCCTCGCCGAGGAGTTCGGCGCGGACATCTCCGGCCTCGTGCTGGTCAACCCGTCGGTCACGCGGCTGAGCCTGGACGCCAAGGTGCTGCCGCTGCTGTCGCGGGTGGTCCCGTCGATCCGCGCGATCGGCAACGACATCGCGAAGCCCGGCGAGGTCGAACTGGCCTACCCGCGCACCCCGGTGCGGGCCGCGGCGAGCCTCGCCCGGCTGTGGAAGATCGTGCGCGCCGACCTGCCGAAGGTGACGCAGCCGGTGCTGCTGCTGCACTCGCGGGTCGACCACGTCGTCGAACCCGAGAACTCGCAGATCGTTCTGGACGGCATCTCGAGCACGGACGTGACCGAGGTGGTGCTGGAGAACAGCTTCCACGTCGCGACGCAGGACCACGACGCGGAACTGATCTTCAGCCGCAGTGTCGACTTCGCCCGGCAGCTGCGGGCGGGACAGGTGGGTGCCGGATGAACCGGGGGAAAGGCGCGGACGGGCCCGAGGACGTCGACGCCACGTTCGCCGAGATCGTGGCCGACCTCCGGGCCGAAGGCGTGGGCGTGTTCCTGGACGAGGACCCGTTCTCCGGCGCCGGTCCCAAGGCCGCCGAGCCCGAGGCGTCCTCCGGAGCCGAACCCGAAGCGGGCAAGACCAAGCCGAAGCCCGCCGCGGACCCGCCCGCCGCTCCCCCCGTGTCGTCCTCGGAAGGCTGGCGCACCGGCGGCACCGACTGGGACACCACGATCTTCTCCGGCGACCCGGCCGAGGACGACGAGCACTACGTGCCCCCGGAGCCGCCGCCGCTGCCGCGCTGGCGCAAGGGCGCGTTCATCGTGCTGCTGTTCTTCGTCGTCGGGCTCCTGCTGCTGATCGTGCCGAGCCTGATCGGGGTCGGCCCGGCGCTCGCCACCCCGCTCGGCATCCTCTCGCTCGCCACCGGCATCGCGCTGCTCCTGCTGCGCGTGCGCCAGGGCCCGCCGCCCGGCGCGGACCCCAGCAACGGCGCCCAGGTCTGACCGGACGGGCATGCGGATCGACTTCCGGGCGTCCCGGCGTTCCACCGTCGGCGCGGAATGGGAACTCGCGCTGGTGGACCGGCGCAGCGGCGAACTGCGGTCGGTCGCGGAGGAACTGCTCGCCGCGGTCCGCCCGGACGGCGCGCCCGAGCATCCCCGGATCAAACAGGAACTGCTGCTCAACACCATCGAGGTGGTCAGCGGCGTCTGCCGCACGGTCGGCGAGGTGAAACACGACCTCGCCGAGGCGCTGGACGAGGTGCACCGCGTCGCCGATCCGCTGGGCGTCGAGCTGTTCTCCGCGGGCTCGCACCCGTTTTCCTCGTGGTACCGGCAGAAGGTCACCGACAAGGAGCGCTACGCCAAGCTGATCGACCGCACCCAGTGGTGGGGCAGGCAGATGCTGATTTACGGCGTGCACGTCCACGTCGGGCTCGACCACCGGGACAAGGTGCTGCCGGTGCTCGACGGGCTGCTGCGCTACGCACCGCATCTGCAGGCGCTGTCCGCGTCGTCGCCGTACTGGTCCGGCGAGGACACCGGGTACGCCTCGAACCGGGCGCTGATGTTCCAGCAGCTGCCTACCGCCGGGCTGCCGTTCCAGTTCCGCGAATGGGCGGAGCTGGAAGGCTACGTCGAGGACATGTTCACCACCGGCGTGATCGACCATTTTTCCGAGATCCGCTGGGACATCCGCCCGGCCCCGCATTTCGGCACCATCGAGATGCGCGTGTGCGACGGGCTGCCGACGCTGCAGGAGGTCGGCGCGATCTCGGCGCTCACCCAGTGCTTGGTGGACGATTTCAGCGACCGGCTCGACAAGGGCGAGACGCTGCCGGTGCTGCCGCCGTGGCACGTGCAGGAGAACAAGTGGCGAGCCGCCCGCTACGGCCTCGACGCGATCGTCATCCTCGACGCCGCCGGCCGCGAACGGCTCGTCACCGAAGACCTCGCCGAACTGCTGGACCGGCTGGAACCGGTCGCCAAGCGGCTGGACTGCGTCCGCGAGCTGCGCGATGTCGAGAACATTCTCCGGGTCGGCGCGAGTTATCAGCGGCAGCGGGCGGTCGCCAAGCAGTACAACGGGTCCTTGAAGGCCGTGGTCGCCGCGCTGGTCACCGAGATGCGCGAGGGCGTCCCGCACGTTTAGCTGTGGCCCGGGAGGCAGCGATGTCGCATACGTTCAGCACGCTTGTCGAGCTCAACGGCAAGACCGCCACCGGTTTCCGGGTCCCGGCCGAGGTCGTCGAGGCGCTCGGCCAGGGACGGCGGCCGAAAGTGCGGGTGACGATCGGTCCGCACACCTACCGCAGCACTGTCGCGGTCTATTCCGGCGACTTCATGCTGCCGCTCAGCGCGGCGAACCGGGAGGCGGCCGGGGTCGCCGCCGGGGAGACGGTCGAGGTCACGCTCGAAGCCGACCTCGCCGAGCGGACCGTCGAACTGCCGGACGAGCTGGCTTCGGCACTGGCGACACGGCCCGGCGCGCGAGCGGCGTTCGACAAGCTTTCCTTTACCGCCCAACGGGAACGGACTGAAGCGGTCACCTCGGCCAAGCGCGCCGAGACCCGGGAGCGGCGGATCGCGAAGATCGTCGCCGAGCTCGCCGGGGACGGGCTCCCCTAGCTGATCGTGACGCCGGGCTTGCCGAACCCGCCGAGCACGGTGTCGACGACGCGGGTGGCCAGCGCGTCCGGGTCGGCGGAGTCCTGGTCCTGCGCTGCTTCGTGGATGAGCGCGCAGTAGACGCGACGCGCCCAGACCAGGTCGACGCCGGGCCGCAGCGCGCCGCTCTCCTCCAGCCGCCGGAAGAAGACGTCGCATTGGGCGAGCACGTCCGGGGTCAGGACGCCTTCTTCGGCCGGGTGCGCGTTCATCGCGAAGCCCCACCGGAGCTTGACGCTCAGCACCTTCGCGGTGACCTGGTAAAGCGCGACCAACGGCGGCGTGACGTCGGGCCGGACGCTGGCGAGCGCGTTGTGGAACTGCTGCGTCGCCCACAAGGTCATCGCGTCGACCAGCGCCTCCCGGCTGGCGAACCGGCGGTGCACCGTGGTCCGCGAGACGCCAGCGGCCTCGGCGATCTGCTCCATGGTCGCCGCCGGGTTGTCGCTGAGCACCCGTTCGGCCGCCTCGAGGATCGCCTGGGCCGTCCGTTCCGAGTCCGCGCGCAGGGCCCGTTTCTCCATGCTGCCCAGTTTACGCCATGGTTGCCACTCGGTTCATAGTTGCGACACTGATGTTGCAACTGCTAGCTTAGCTGCATCGCCTTTGACACGACTTTTTGGGGGTTTTGCGATGGACCTGCAGCTGACCGACAAGACCGCAGTAGTCACCGGAGCGAGCCGGGGAATCGGCCTGGCCACGGTTTCCGCGCTGCTCGGTGAAGGAATGCGCGTGGTGGCCGCGGCCCGGACGATCACGCCGGAACTCAAGGAAACCGGCGCGGTGCCGATCTCGGTGGACCTCTCCACACCCGACGGTCCCGGACGGTTGATCGACCAAGCCGTCGCGGAACTCGGCGGCTTGGACGTCCTGGTGAACAACGTCGGCGGCGGCGACAGCGCCAGCGGACAGGCCGGTGGTTTCCTGTCGATCGCGGACCAGCAGTGGACGGACCTGCTGGAACTGAATTTCCTCGCCGCGGTGCGAGCTTCCCGTGCCGCACTGCCCCACCTGATCGAACGCCGGGGCGCGATCGTCACGGTGTCCTCGAACGGCGCGCGGATTCCGCATTCGGGCCCGATCGCTTACACCACCGCGAAAGCCGCGCTGACCGCTTTCGGGAAGGCGTTGGCGGAGGAGTTCGGCCCCCAGGGCGTGCGAGTCAACACGGTCTCGCCCGGGCCGGTGCGCACCGCGCTGTGGGAAGGCCCGGACAGCTACGGTGCCGAGCTGGCTTCGTCGATGGGGTTGGCGCACGAGGATCTGCTGGCCGCACTGCCCGCCGGTGCCGGAATGCTGACCGGACGCCTGATCGAACCGGGTGAGGTGGCTACGTTGATCGCGTACCTGGCGTCGCCGCTGGCTTCGAGCATCACCGGGACGGACCATCTGGTGGATGCGGGCTCGGTGAAGACCGTGTGACGGCTAGCGCTGGCGGGGCGGATGGCTGGCTTGACTGCTCGCGATTTGTCGCCGCCACCACGACACGAGCCGGAAGGCAGCCGCTCTTGGCTAGCTGCTCGATGCCTCGCGAGGGCGCTTTGCCGCGCGATTCACGATCGGCTGCGACGGGCGTGATCACGCGGAGCATTGCCGGGCTATGGACGAGGGCGTGTGGCGTTCGCTCAACCGCCGCTTCCGCCTCGGGATTCCCGACCGGCCACGCCACTCACCACCGCGGAGGCAAGCCCCGCCGCCCCACCGCACAGCAGCCGCATCCACACGACATCCGCTCAACGCCAGCAACAAGACTCCCGGCCCGACCACGCCACGCACCACCACGGAGGCAATGCCCGCAGCCTCACCGGACAGCAACTGCCTCCACGCGACACCCGCTCAGCCCCAGCAACAAGACTCCCAGCCCGGCCACGCCACTCACCACCACAGAGGCAACCCCCACCGCCCCACCGCACAGCAACTGCACCCACGCGACACCCACTCAACGCCAGCAACAAGATTCCCAGCCCGGCCACGCCGCTCTCGACCAACCACCACCACGGAGGTGATCCCCGAAGCCACACCAAACAACAGCCGCGGCCAAGCGAGCCCCGCTCAGCCGCCCAGTTCCCGCAGCAGCGTCCCTGGTCCGAGCACCAACGCGCCGAGATCGCCGACCCGGCCGCGCAGTTCTCGGTCGGCCGTCACCACCACGACGTGGTCGTCCGGGCGTTGGCGGGCGGTGGCGGTCACCTCCACGATCTTCGAATCGCCGTCCGTCTCCGCGGCGACGACCTCGACTCCGGGGATCGGCTCGACTCCCCTGGCCTTGCCCTCCACCACCAGCACCACCCGGGGCCACCAGGACCACGCCGGGCCCGCGCCGATTCCGGTCACGGCGTCGCGCAGACCTTGTTCGGCCGGACCGGTCAGCTGGTCGCGCAGTCGTTCCGCGGCGGCGTGGCGGTCGCGCCACCAGCCGTCGGGGCGGGAGCCCATCACGTTCGCCGCGTCGACCACCAGGACCAGTTCGCGGCCCAGCTGTTCGCGCAGCACCGGCCAGGCGGCGGCGAAATCTCGGTGGAGGTCCAGGGCAGCCACCTCATCCGGCGGGACCCAGCGCATCTCGGCGCTTTCCTCGTTCGCGACCTGGGCTTGCAACGCACTGTCGGCCAGGCCGAGGACCGTCGTGTACTGCCATTCGCCGTGGTCCAGCACCGAGGCAGACATCGCGCGGAACGCGGACGCGGGGATGGCGGCCTCTTCCCACGCTTCCCGGGCAGCGGCCTCGTGCACGGTCTCGCCGACTTCGAGCGCGCCGCCGGGCAGAGCCCACGTGCCGCCGTTGTGCACCCACGACGCGCGCTGCTGCAACAGCACCCCGCGGCTGGGATCGCACAACAACAAGCCGGCCGCGCCGAACGCGCCCCAGTGCTGCCTGCCGCAGGAGCACCGCACGAAGCGGTTGGCGGTCATCGGCGTCACCGGCCCAGCCTTCCACAGAACGTCGTGCGTGTTAATCCCGGTGAGAACCGTGAATGCCACGCACGAGCCCTGCGGAACCTCGTGCGCGCCTAGGCCGGTTCTAACCGGCGTACGCACTCACAACGTGTCCATCGCCAACGCCGCCGCACCGACGATCGCCGTGTCGTCGCCCAGGTGCGCGGTCCGGATCCGGGCCAGCGGACGGTGCCGGGCACCCGTGATCGCTCCGGAGTAGTGCTCCCGGGCCTCGTCCAGGAACAGCGGCGCGGACTCCGACACTCCCCCGCCGATCACGATGATCTCCGGGTCGAAGACGTCCGCCACCAGGGCCAGTCCCTCGCCCAGCCATTTCGCCAGTTCCGCCATGGCGCGCAAGGCGATCGGGTCGCCGTCGCGGGCCGCGCGGGCCACTCGGCGGCCGGTGACCGAACCGGGGTCGCCAGCGATTTCCCGGGACAGCACAGTGGACCGGCCGGGGTACCGAGCGAGCAGCTCGACGGCGGTCGCGGCCAGCGCGGTGCCGCTGCAATAGCGCTCCCAGCAGCCGTACTTGCCGCACGGGCACGCGCGGCCGTTGCGCACCACCGTGAGGTGGCCGAGTTCCGGCGCGACCCCGTGGGCGCCCCGGTAAATCTCGCCGTCCAGCAGCAAACCCGCGCCGATTCCGGTGCCCAGCGCGACCAACGCGGCCACCCCCGCACCGCGCGCGGCGCCGAAGCGGTGTTCGGCGACGACCGCCGAATTGACGTCGTGCTCCAGCGTCACCGAGAGTCCGACGCGCTTCGCGATCCGGTCCGCCACCGGGGCGTTGCGCCAGGCGAGATGCGGCGCGAACATCACCGAGCGCCGGTCGCGGGTCACGAAACCGGCCACGGCCAGGCCGACCGCGGCGACGTCGTGCCGGTTGCGCAGGTCTTCGACGACCCCGGCGATGGCGTCTTCGAGCGCGTTCTCCTCGCTCGGCGTCCCGACGCGCGCCGTGTCGAGCAGCGAGCCGCGCTCGTCCACGACGCCGGCGCGCACGCTGGTGCCGCCGACGTCCACCCCTACGGTCAGCAATCAGTTCTCCCGCTCCGGCTGCCAGTCCGCGCGCTTGCGGACGGCGATGTGCTGGACCCGCGACGCCGCCTCCGAAGAGGACGCCGCGGTCGCGGGCGGATGCGCGACAGGCCGGAACCCGGGCATGTGCACGCCCTCCTCCGGCTCCCACCGGTCCGCGAGCACCGCCCGCAGCAGCGCGACGAGCTGGGCGGCCTGTTCGAGGACCCTCGCCACGAACTCCGGCCGCTCGCCGCGCACGACGGCGACGATCGCACACAGCGGGCACCACCCGCATCCCGAAGTGCTGTCCTCCACACCGGACCCGCCCGGCGCGCCCGGTTCCTCCGGCGAGCCGTGCCCGGCGGCCATGACGCCTTCCAGCCAGGGCGCGGCCCGTTCGATCACCATCTCGACCAGCAGCCGGATCTCCTCGGCCAGCTTCAGGCCGTCCGAAAAAGACCCCGCCGCCTGGTCGTCGCCGTGTTCTTCGCTCATCCGGCCCCCCGGTTCCCGGCCAGGCTGACCACCAGGCCGTCGGCGTCGGATTCCGCGCCGGTGATCCGGCACGGGCGCAGCGTCTCGGGCAGGGCGACCAGGCGGCGGAACCCGTCCACGGTGATCGCCAGGTCGTCGTCGACGCGCGCGAGGTCGACCGCCGAATCCCGGTCCAGCGGGAGCGCGACCCGCAGCCGGAAACCGTCCCCGTCGGCGGCCACCGACAACAGCGGCGTGACCGGTTTCCCGTTGCCGGACAACGGATCCCGGGTGCCGTACAGTTCGCGGGCCAGTTCGGCGAGCGCCTCGGCGCCCACCGGTTCGCTCGCCCGGTGCTCGACGCGGGCCAGCTCGCCGGGGCCGAATCCGGCCTCGGCCAGTTCCGCGAGCACCGCGTCCTGCTGGTCCCGCCGGGTGCGCAGCCATTTCGCCGCCGATCCGCGCCAGAATCCGGGCGCGGGCATGAGCCGGTTGGCGATCAGGCCGTCGACCGCGATGCCGCGCAGCGCCAGCGACGTCAGCGTGCGCCGCGCCTCGGCGACCACCACTCGTTCCGGCGTCAGAACCAGCCGCACGGTGGTCACGCGCGGGTCGGTGAGCAGTTCGCGCAGCGCGTCGAGATGCGCGCCGAGCCGACGCACCGAAGCCGCGACGCGCCGGTTGCCGAACACCCGGCCCAAGTAGCCCGACACGGCTTCCGGCAGCGAAAGCAAGCGCAGCGTTTCAGCGGTCGGACCGCAGTCGACCACCACGGTGTCCCACGGCCCCTGCGACGCCAGCCGCCGCACCTCGCTCAGCGCGAGCAGTTCGTCGACGCCGGGCAGCACGGTCAGCTCTTCCGCGTCCAGCACGTCCAGACCGGCTCCGGCCAGCACTTTCCGCAGTTCGCCGCGCAGTTCGTGCCAGGTGCGGTCGGCCAACGCGCGCGAGTCGACCTGCGCCGCCCAGAGACCGGCCGGCGTGCCGTCGCGGCGGAGGTCCACTTCGGAGGGTTCGGCGCCGAGCGGCGTGCCGAACGCGTCGCCGAGCGAATGCGCCGGGTCGGTGGACACGACCAGCGTCTTCCTGCCGCGGCCGGCGAGCGCGGCAGCGGTAGCCGCGGCGAGCGTCGTTTTCCCGACACCCCCCTTGCCGGTGAACAGCAGGATGCGCATCTAGCCCTCAGCCCTGCGCTTGAGCTCCTTGAGCGCGGTGTCCATGACCATCTTCTCCGCCTTGCGCCGCAGCAGCCCGATCATCGGCAGCGCCAGCTCGACCGACAGCGTGTAGGTGACGCGGGTGCGCCCGCCGCCGAGCGGCTCGAGCGCGTACCGGCCGTTCTGCGCCTTCTGCATCTGGCCCTTGACCAGGTGCCAGCTGACGCCGAGACCGGAATCGTCCCAGTCGTATTCGAGCGTGTACACGTCCTTGATCGGCCCGGCGTCGAGGGTGAGCTTCACCTGTTTCGCCCGGCCCGCGTCGTCGGTCGCGAGCACCTCGGTCTCGCGGACCGCCTTGGCCCACTCCGGGTACGCGGGGAAATCGGAGATCACCGACATGACCCGCGCGGGCTCGGCGTCGACCTCGATGGACTGCGTGGACTGCTCGGCCATGGGACGAAGCGTAGCCGGACCGCACCGTCACCAGCGCAGCACGTAGGGCTGCCCGGTCTCCTTGAAGTGACCCACGTTACGGCACTCGGTGTGCCCGACCCGGCGCCGCACGGCCAGCGGCTGGTGCACGTGCCCGAACACCGACCAGCGCGGACGCTGCCGCCGGATCAGGTCCAGCAGCGCCTTCGAACCGAGTTCGGCGCGGCGCGCGACCACGTCGTAGGTCAGTTCGGGCACCGCGGGAGGGATGTGCGTGCACAGCACGTCGACCTCGTCCAGCAGCGAAACCGCCGCGTCGAACTCCTCGCGCGCCCGCAGGTACGGCCGCCACGCCGCGCCCTTGCGCGGACGCGGGAGCACGCCGTCGGGCAGCACCGCGCCGCCCGCGAAGCCGAACCGCAGCCCGCCGATGGTGACGACCTCGCCGTCGACCAGGTGGACGCCCTCGCCGGCGAACTCCGGCCACGCCGAAGGCGCGTCGACATTGCCGGGGATCGCGTACGTCGGCGCCGTCATCGACGCGAACAACGTGGAGTACTGCTCGCGGACCGCTTCGTCGACCGCGGCGGCCGGGTCGTCCAGGGTGGCCCACAGCGTGCGCGAATAGGCGACCGTCTCGTCCCGGGTGCCTTCGCGGCGCAGGCGGGCGAACTCGCCGACCTTCTCCGCGCCGAACAGCACGCCCATGATGCCTTTGTCGTGGTCGTGGTAGTCGACGAAGTCGAGCAGGTCGCCCAGCACGACCAGCGCGTCCGCCCCGTCCCCCGCCCGCTTCAGCGCGTCGGCGTTGCCGTGCACGTCCGAAACGACGTGAACCCGCACAAGAGCCTCCTACTCGACGGGCCGGGGCGGGATCCCCGGCTCGCGCCCGTCCTCGAGGATCTCCTTCAACCCCAGCGCCACGTCCTTCGCCGCGCGCGCCCGCCGGTCGAATTCGCGGCGCAGTTCGCGCGGGCTCAGCTCGCGCGGGACGCCGCCGGGACCGGCAGGCGTGGCCCGCAGGAAGTAGTGCAGCACCGTGCCGTCGAGAACAGGTTCCAGCCAGACCTCCATGGTACCGATCAAGGCGCCCGTGACGGTCCAGCGCAGGCCCTTGTCCCCCCGGTCGGTGTAGACCTGCAACTCCAGGTCGGGCCAGTAGCGCCGCCACGAACGGGGCTCGGCGAAGGCGGCCGCGACGGTCGACGGGGGCACGACGAGGAAGGTCTCGTCGACAAGATCGAGAGCTGGCGGTTCGTGCACCCGGACACGATGTCACGACCTCGCCGCGCGCCCCGTGCCAGCATGGTCTTAAGGTCTACGGCACGCTAAGTTGACTGGCGGGTAACCGCACGCGTCGAACACGGAGGTCCACGTGCGCGAATACAGCGCCCCCGCCGGGAAACCGGTGACCGACGACGAGAACCTGGCCGATGTCGTCTGGGCGAACGCGGAGCGGTTCTCCGACGTGGTCAGCTTCCGGAGGCAGGTCGAGGGCACCTGGCTGGACGTCACCGCGAAGGACTTCGCAGACCAGGTCGCGGCCGTGGCCAAGGGCCTGATCGCGGCGGGCGTCGGGCACGGCGACCGCGTCGCGCTGATGTCCAAGACCCGCTACGAGTGGACTCTGGTCGACTTCGCGATCTGGGCCGCGGGCGCGGTCACGGTGCCGATCTACGAGACCTCGTCGCCCGAACAGGTGCACTGGATCCTTTCCGACTCGGCGGCCAAGGCCGTCGTCGTGGAGACCGGCGCGCACCGCAAGGCGGTCGACGAGATCAGCGGGCGGCTCAGCACGCTCGAGAACATCTGGCAGATCGAGGGCGGCTCCCCCGCGGTCGACGAGCTGACCGCGCTGGGCGCCGAGGTCTCCGACGAGGATCTGCACACCCGCCGCCGCGGCGTGACCGCGAACGAGACGGCCACCATCGTCTACACCTCGGGCACCACCGGGCGGCCCAAGGGCGTCGAGCTGACCCACCGGAACCTGCTCGCCGAGATCCGCGCGGACATCGAGGCCTTCCCGGAGCTGATGGAGCAGGGCAACTCGCTGCTGTGCTTCCTGCCGCTGGCGCACATCCTGGCCCGCGCGATCGCCATCACCGCGCTCACCGCCCGGGTCACCCTGGGCCACACGCCGGACGTGAAGAACCTGGTCCCGGACCTCGGCACGTTCCGGCCGACGTTCGTGGTCGCCGTGCCGCGCGTGTTCGAGAAGGTCTACAACACCGCCAAGCAGAAGGCGCACGCCGACGGCAAGGGCAAGATCTTCGACGCCGCCGAGGCCACCGCGGTCGCGTACAGCGAGGCGCAGGAAAAGGGCGGCGCCGGACTGAGTCTGCGCGCGAAGCACCTGGTGTTCGACAAGCTGGTGTACGGCAAGCTCCGCGCCGCGTTGGGCGGCCGCTGCATCGCCGCGGTGTCCGGCGGGGCCCCGCTGGGCGCGCGGCTGGCGCACTTCTTCCGCGGCATCGGCGTGCCGGTGTTCGAGGGCTACGGCCTCACCGAAACGTCGGCCGCGGCGAACGTGAACACCAGCGCGGCGTTCCGCGTCGGCACCGTCGGGCGTCCGGTCGCGGGCACCTCGGTGCGCATCGCGGAGGACGGCGAGGTCCTGCTCAAGGGCGACGTCGTGTTCGGCCGGTACTACAACAACCCGGAGGCGAGCGCGGAAGCCCTCACCGACGGCTGGTTCCACACCGGCGACCTCGGCGAGCTGGACGCGGAAGGCTTCCTCAAGATCACCGGCCGCAAGAAGGAGATCATCGTGACGGCGGGCGGCAAGAACGTCGCCCCGTCCGGTCTCGAGGACACCATCAAGGCCTCGCCGCTGGTGAGCCAGGTGATGGTGGTCGGCGACCAGCGGCCGTTCATCGCCGCGCTGGTGACGATCGACGAGGAGTACTTCCCGGCCTGGAAGTCCCAGCACGGCAAGCCGGAAGCGGCGACGGTGTCGGAACTGGCCGAGGACGCGGACCTGCGCGCCGAGATCCAGGCGGCGGTCGACGAGGCGAACAAGCAGGTGTCGCACGCGGAGTCGATCAAGAAGTTCACCGTGCTGGCGAACGACTTCACCGAAGCCGGCGGCGAGATCACGCCGAGCCTGAAGCTGAAGCGGAACGTGGTGAACAAGAACTACGCCTCCGACATCGAGGCGCTGTACCGGAAGTGACCCGGTCCCGCGAAAACGGGCCCGCGCCGATCGCCGGCGCGGGCCCGTTTTCCGTCTGTCGCCCAGGCTGCGGGAGTCAGGCCTGCGGCGGCTGAGCCTGGTACTGCTGCTGCGGCGCCTGCGCGTACTGCTGCTGCGGGGCGGCCTGCTGCTGTTGCTGCGGCGGCTGTTGCTGCGGCGGCTGTTGCTGCTGAGTGCCGTCCGGGACCACGTACACCGCGGTGCCGTAGGCGGCGATCTCACTGGCCGTGCCGGCGATCTCGTTGCAGTCGAAGCGCAGCGCGAGCACGGCGTTGGCCCCGTGCTGCATGGCCTCCTGGCACAGCCGGAAAAGAGCTTCGTGGCGCGAGTCGGACAGCAGCTTGGTGAGGCCCTTGAGCTCGCCGCCTCCCATCGCCTTGAACCCGGAACCGATGTTGGAGAACATGTTGCGGCTGCGGACGGTGAGCCCGAAGACCTCGCCGAACACGCGGACGACGCGGTACCCGGGCAGATCGTTCATGGTCGACAGCAGGATCGGGAACTGCTGCGGTGGCGCGGCTTGAGTCATGCGCGGATCGTATCGTCGGCGGGCCGCTCACGCTGTGATTCGCGCGGTCCAGTCCAGATGATGCCGATATGCCCAGCCTCGTTCCTCGCCGACGTCCTGGCCCGCGCTGGCCGCCACGAGCTTCTCGACCCGGGCGCGGCGCAGCCGGTCGTAGGCCGCGAACGCCGCGGGCGCGTCCGGCAGATCGCGCAGGCACTGGCCGAGCACCACCGCGTCTTCCAGCGCCATCGACGCGCCCTGTCCCGCTGCTGGCGACGCCGCGTGTGCGGCGTCGCCGGCCAGCACCATCGACGGCGTCGACCAGATGCGGGTGGTCGGCAGGTCGTAGGAATGGCCGCCGTGCACGTCGTCGCCGGTCGCGGCCACGATCGCGGCGCACGGCAGCGGGTCGTCCGCGAACGCGGCGTGGGTGAACTCACGCCAGCCTTCCGGGGTGACGGCGGCGATCTCGGCGCGCGAGCGTTCGGAGTCGGGGACGCGGGCGAACCAGAACGTCGCGCCGTCGGGGTCGGTGGTGTAGCCGAACGCGGCGCGGCTGCCGCGGAACATCCGGTAGCTGCCCTGTGCGGCAGGAAGTCCTTCAGCGCGGGTGTAGCCGTAGACCACGGTCAGGCCGGTGAAGCGCGGCGGCTCGGCCTGCGGATCGATGAGCGTACGGACGACGGAATGCAGGCCGTCCGCGCCGACGAGCACGTCGCCGGACGCGGTGGTGCCGTCCTGAAAAGTCGCGGTGACGCCGTCGGTCGCGGAAACCAAGCGCTTGCCGTGGATGATTTCGACGCCGCGGCGTTCCGCTTCCTGTTGCAGCGCACGGTAAAGCGCGGCGCGGGTGAGGGTGCGCGGGCCGTCGAGTTCGCGGTCGAACTCGTGCGCGCCGAGCGTGGTCCCGTCCGGGCCGACGAGTTCCATGCCGGTGGAGGGGAAGGACGCCTCGATCACCGGGGTGTCGGCGTCGATCGCACGCAACGCGTTCATGCCGTTGTGCATGACGACGAGGAACGCGCCCGCGTCCGCTCCCCCGCTGGGATGCGCCTCGTACACGACCGGCTCGTGCCCGGCGCGCTGCAGCGCCATCGCCGCCACCGTGCCCGCGACTCCGCCGCCTGCGATCAAAACCCGCATCGTGCCCCCCTGGAAACGACCGTGCCGCCGCCACCGTAGCGGGTGGCGGCGGCACGGAACCAGCGAAGATCAGGCGCGCTGCGCGACCGCGAGCCGCTGGGGCGAGGTTTTGCCGTCTGTGAGGGCCTCCCTGAGGGAATCAGATTCCCTCAGGGAGGCCCTCACAGACAAGCAGAAACGGTCATTCGGGGATGAAACCGGTCATTTCGCCGCCTGATTGCGTCCTTTGTGGACGGTCAGCATGCCGGGAACGGTCGGGCCAAGTCCCTGGCAGGGGAATCAGATCCCCCTCAGACCTGAAGACGCATTTCGCGCGCGGCACGGAACCAGCGAAGATCAGGCGCGCTGCGCGACCGCGAGCCGCACGCAGACGGCGAGGGCGCGGACGGCCTCCTCCACCTCGGCCAGCTCGGGGAAGGTCGGCGCGATGCGGATGACCGCGTCGGCCGGGTCGTCGCCGTGCGGATGGGTGGCCCCGGCCGGGGTCAGCGCGACGCCCGCCTCCTTGGCCAGCCGCACGACCTCCTTCGCGGTGCCCTCGGGCACGGTCAGCGAGACGAAGTACCCGCCGGTCGGCTTGGTCCAGGTCGCCAGGTCGCTCAGCTCCTCGGTGAGGATGCGCTCCACGGCGGCGAACTTGGGCGCGATCACCTCGGCGTGCTTGCGCATCAGCGCGCGGACGCCGTCGGCGTCCTTGAGGAACAGCGCGTGGCGCAGCTGGTTGACCTTGTCCGGGCCGATGGTGCGCTTGCTCAGCACGCTCTGCCACCAGGCGAGGTTCGCCTCGGACGCGCCGAAGAAGCCGACGCCGGCCCCGGCGAAGGTGATCTTCGAGGTGGAGCCGAACACGAACGCGCGGTCCGGGTTCCCGGCCTCGGCGCAGAGCGCGAGGATGTCGGCCAGCTCCGGCTCGTCCTCGGTGAGGTGGTGCACCGCGTAAGCGTTGTCCCAGATGATCCGGAAGTCCGGCGCGGCGGTGGGCATCGCGGCGAGTCGGCCCGCGACCTCGGCGCTGAAGGTGACGCCGGTCGGGTTGGAGTACTTCGGCACGCACCAGATGCCCTTGACCGCGGCGTCCTCGGCGACCAGCCGCTCGACGACGTCCATGTCCGGGCCGGTCTCGGTCATCGGCACCGGGACCAGTTCGATGCCGAACCGCTCGGCGAGCGCGAAGTGCCGGTCGTAGCCGGGCACCGGGCACAGCATCGCGATCCGGGGCTCGTCGGCCCAGCGGCGCGGCGCGCCCGGCAGGGTGCTGAGCATCGCCTGCGCGATCGTGTCGTGCATCAGCTCCAGGCTCGAGTTGCCCGCGGCGAACAGCTGCTCGACCGGCACCTGCAGCGCGCCGGCGAAGATGCGGCGCAGCTCCGGCAGCCCCTTGAGCCCGCCGTAGTTGCGGGTGTCGGTGCCGTCCTCGGCCTTGTACTGGCCGTTCGGCAGCGTCAGGAGATCCGCGGAGAGGTCGAGCTGCCGGGGCGACGGCTTGCCGCGGGTGATGTCCAGGGACAGTCCGCGCTCGACCAGCGCGGTGTAGTCGCGACGGGCAGTGTCGACATCGACAGGAGCTGTGGTCATACCACCACGCTAAACCGCGAGCGCAAGCCAGTTCGGGTGACCCCCGGCTCTTGTGGGCTAGCGTGGGGCCCGTGCGGTACCTGGTGCATGCCGAGCAGCGGCAGTTCTCCTTGCGGGACAAGGACGCCTGGCGTCCCGGCGACGGCGGGTGGACCGACGAGGCGGTGTCGGCGCACCGCGTCGCGGTAGAGCCGTCGTCGCTCTCCGTGGCGACCGCGCGCTCCGACTGGGTCGAGGTCGATGTGTCGGTAAGCACAGCGATGCCGCCGGTGCTGCCGGACGCGTCCCACGTGGTGGAAGCCGATCTCGACGTCCCCGGCGGCGTGGCGACGCTCGCCGGACCCGCCGATTACGCCCGCCGGGAACACCGGATCGCAGTCCCGCCCGGGCGGTACCGGGTCCGAGTGTCCTATGTGGAGAGCGGCCCGCCGGACGCGGAATGGCACGACCACGAGTTCGGCGAGCATTTCCGGTACGTGCTGGACCTGTGGCCGTCCGCTGGGGCCGCCCCGGTCGCGGTGCTGCGCGCGGGCCCCGGGGTCTGGGACGGCTGATATCCCGTTGGCGGCGAGGGGCCGCGGACGGCAGACTCGGCGGCATGCAGTGGATCACCACCGAGATCGGCGAAGAGTTCGTGCGCGGTGCACTCGAGCTGGAACGCACGCCGCAGGGCTTGCTGCCGCACCGGCTGACCGCGCGGGCGCGGGCGCAGAACACCGACAGCAGGCTCGCGATGGCGGAGACCCAGCCGTCCGGCGTGCGCCTGACGTTCCGCACCGAGTCGACCGCGATCGAACTGGACACCCACCGCACGAAGGTCGGCTACGTGGGCGTGCCGCCCTTGCCGGACGGCCTCTACGACCTGGTGCTGAACGGGCGTCCGGCAGGCTCCGCGACCGTCTCCGGCGGCGACGAACTGATCCTCGACATGATGACCGGCGAGGGCGAAACCCGCCCCGGCCCGCCCGGCACGGTCCGGTTCTCCGACCTGCCTTCGGGCGTCAAAGACGTCGAGATCTGGTTGCCGCACAACGAAACCACCCGGCTGGTCGCGTTGCGCACCACCGGCCCGATCACTCCGCTGCCGCGCGATCGGCGCGTCTGGCTGCACCATGGCAGCTCGGTCAGCCACGGCACCGGCGCGGCAGGCCCGTCGCAGACATGGCCCGCGCTGGCCGCCGCTGCCGCCGGGGTCGATCTGATCAACCTGGGTTTCAGCGGGAGCGCTCTGCTGGACCCGTTCACCGCGCGGGCTCTTCGCGACACACCCGCCGATCTGATCAGCGTGAAGCTGGGAATCAACATCGTGAACGCGGACCTGATGCGGTTGCGTGCTTTCGGCCCGGCGGTGCACGGATTCCTGGACACGATCCGGGAGGGCCATCCGGACGTTCCGCTGGTGGTGGTTTCCGCATTGCTGTGCCCGATCCACGAGGACACGCCGGGTCCGGGAGCGCCGGATTTCAGCACCGGAACGCTCCGGTTCAAGGCCACCGGCGATCCCGCCGCCGTCGCGGAGGGAAAGCTGACGCTGAAGGTGATCCGGGAGGAACTGGCACGGGTCGTCCGGGACCGGGAGGATCCGGCACTGTCCTACGTGGACGGACTCTCGCTGTACGGGGAAGAGGATTTCGCCGCACACCCGCTGCCGGACGCGCTGCACCCGGACGCGGCGACGCACCGGTTCGTGGGCGAACGGTTCGCCAAGCAGGTCTTCGGACCAGGCGGTCCCTTCGCCGGTTGAGGCGCGCTGCTAGTTTTCGAACCATGGCGGACCACACTCTCCGGACACAGCTGACCCACCCCGATCGCGGCGTCCTGCTGTTCGGCATCACGCCGCCCCGCCTCAGCAACACCCCCGAGCGGATCCGGGAGATCACCGCCGCCACCCTGGCGCGGCTGAGCGACCTCGACGTCGACGGCCTCGCCCTGTACGACATCGACGACGAGAGCGACCGCAACCCCGAGGAGCGGCCGTTCCCCTACCTGCCGACCCTCGACCCGGTGCGCTACCACGCGGACTATCTCAGCGAGTGGGACCGTCCGGCGGTCATCTACCGGTGCGTCGGCAAGTACCCCGAAGGCGAGCTGCGGGACTGGCTGCGGAACGCCGACGCCGACCGCGTGCTGTCGGTCTTCGTCGGGGCTTCGTCGAAGGGCAAGGAGGTGCACACCCGGCTGTCCGAGGCACAGGCGTTGCGCCGGGATGTGCGCCCCGACCTGCTGCTCGGCGGCGTCGCGATCACCGAACGGCCCGACGAGCACCTGCGGCTGATCGCCAAACAGCAAGCTGGCTGCGCGTACTTCATCTCGCAGGTGATCTACAGCGCCGACGCGGCGAAGAGCATGGTCTCCGACTACTTCTACGCGTGCCGTGAGCAGGGCCTCGAGCCGAAACCGGTCCTGTTCACGCTTTCGGTCTGCGGTTCGGCGAAGACGCTGGCGTTCCTCAAGTGGCTCGGCGTCCACGTCCCGCGGTGGCTGGAGAATTCCCTGCGCCACGCGGACGACACGCTGGCCGAGTCGTATGACCAATGCCTGGCGAACGCCCGGGAACTGGCTGCGTTCTGCCGCAAGCTCGGGATGCCGTTCGGGTTCCTCGTGGAGAGCGTGTCCATCCGGAAGGTCGAGATCGAGGCATCGGTGGCTCTCGCGCGCGAGGTGAGCGGGCTGCTCGGCCGGAGCACTACAGCGGATCCAGCGCAGTGATCTTCCACCGCCCGTCAGTCCGATGCGCAGTCACCGACAACTGCCCCACCGACGACTGAGGCGCACCACCACCCGGCAGAATCGTCTGCTGATCCAGGAAAAGCAGCAAACTCGCATCATCACCGTGCAACGAACGAACCCCGATCGCCCGCACCGTCGTGGTCCGGACGAGCTTCTCAGTCGCCGCACGCTGCCGAGCCGCGGTGAACTGGCTCTGGTACTGCCCCACCGCCGAACCAGTCAACACGTCAGCCGCCGCCCGAGCAGTACGGTCCAAATTCGCGTAGTCGTAGGAAAAAAGCGCCTTCACCGCAGCACTGACCTGGTCGGTGACCTGCGACGTCGCCTCCGTATCGACCATCGCCTCGTCGTCCTCAGGCTGCAGCAACGACGCCTGCACCCCGAACCACACCGCGCACGCCAGCGCGACTGCGGTCACTCCCGCTGCGATCGTCCGCCGGTTCACGAGCCCACCGCCTGGACGCCGCCGATTTTCCACGTGTCGCCGTCTCGCGCGAAGTCCACGGCCAAGCGCGCCTGCTTCGCCGAAGGTGCGCCGTCGCCGGTGCTCACGCGGACGTTCAGGACCGCGATCAGCCGGGCGGTTCCTGCCGAAGGATTCAGGTCGGTGACGGCGGCTTGCACCAGGGAAGCCGTCGACACGGTTTTGGTGCGTTTGGCGCGGTCGATCTGCAGTTGCCGGTCGCCGGAGAGGTCCTTGCCGTACTGCCCGGTCGTCGCGGAGATCCAGCGATCCACGTCGACCGCGCTCGTGCGGTAGTCGATCGTGTTGAGCGTGACCAGTTCCGTGCTCGCGGCGGCCAGCACGGCGTCGCGCGCGCGGCCGCGGGCGAGGCTGTCGTCCTGCGCCGCGCTCCACCACGACCAGCCGAACCACGCGGCGGCCAGCACCGCGACGACGGCCAGCGCGGTCAGCACCCGTCCGCTCAGGAAGGAACCCTCAGCCGAATCAGCCATCACGAACCGCCCAGCAACGCCCCGAGCCCGCCCTTCAACGGCGCGGTCAGCTGGCCCAGCAGACCCGGCAGCTGCTGCTGCGAACCCTGGTCCGAAGGCGCGGAAGCCTTGGGCGCGGCCGGAATCGCGGGCGGCTTCCCCGCGTACGGCGCGTTCTGCGCACCCCGCACCTCAGTCGGGCTGCCCGGCGGCTCCGCGCAGTAGGCGTTCATGTTGACCGGCGCTTCGCTCGTGTCGTTGGCCGGACGCTGTTTCGTGCCCTCGTACCCCTTCGTGCACGAATGCGGATCGAAGAAGTTGAACACCACGCCAAGGTGCCCGGTGCCGTCCGGCGAGGTCGACGGCGAGAACGCCGAGATCACCGGGTACGCCACCAGCAGCTCCTCGATCGCGTCCTTCCGCATCGACGTGACCTGCGCGGTGGTGAGCGAGTTCGCGAACAGCACCCCGAGGTCGGTCCCGGACGTCGCGAGCACGTCGCTGATCTGCCGGCTCAGCTGCGGAGCCTCGTCGATCACCTTGCGCACCGCCGGATCCGACGACTTCAGCTGCCCGGCGATCGTCTTCAACCCGGACGCGAACGCCGTGATGTTCTGCGCCTGCCGCTCCTGCGTGGCGAAAACCGTGCGGGAATTCGCCAGCAACCCCTGCGTGTCCGGCACGTACTGGGCGGCCGTCGCGGTGAGCGAACTGGTGCTGTCCAGCAGTTTCTGCAGCTGCGGGCCGGAACCGGCGAACGCGTCGTACGTCTCGTCCACCACGGTCTTCAGCGATTCCGGATGGACGCTCGCAACCAGTCCGTCGAGATGCGTCAGCACCGAATCCGGCGTCGCGGGCAGCGACGCGCGGTCCTGCGTGATCACCGCGCCGTCCTCCAGGTACGGCCCGGATTCGCGGTCCGGCAGCAGGTCCACGAACTGCTCGCCCACCGCCGACCGGTTCGCGACCTGCGCGTGCAGCGCCGACGGGATGTCCGGGCCGCCGGAGTCGATGTCGAGCCGGACGTCGATGCCGTGCGGGGTGAGCGTCATCGCCCCGACCCGGCCGACCGTCACGCCGCGGTAGGCGACCTCGGAGTTCACGAAAACCCCGCCGGAGTCGGGAAGCTGGAGCGTCACGTGATAGCCGCGGTTGCCGAAAATCCGGTCGAGACCGGCGTAATGCCCGCCCGCGTACGCCACCGAAACGACGGCGATCGCGAAGAACACCAGCAGCTGGATCCGGACCTTGCGCGTGTTCATCAGCCGCCTCCCACCAGACCGCCGAGCAATCCGCCCAACACCCCGCCGTAGCCGGGCTTCGTTCCGCCCGTGGCCGGGGTGTTCGGCAGCGGCAACGGCAGCTGCGGCATCCCTTGCCCGGCAACGGGCGGGGCGGCGCCGGACGTCGAGGGCGTCGGCAGCTGGAACGGCGGCTGCGACGAGTTCGTGAAGTTCTGCACGAGCTTGTCGAGATCCAGGTTGATCCGCGCGTCGACGTTCGCGTAGTCGCCCTTGATCACGTTGCCCGCGTAGTCCGGGAACGGGTAGGTCAGCAGGATCCGCAGCGCGTTCGGCAGGTCCTGGCCCGCCGCGCTGAGCTGGCGCAGCGTCGGCTCCAGCGCCTTGAGGTTCGCGACGAGCTGGTCGCGGCTGCGGTTCACCGTGTCCACCGCGACGCCGGACAGCTTGTTCAGCGCGTTCAGCATCCCCACCAGCTGGTCGCGCTGGTCGGCGACGATCTTCAGCCCGGGCGCGAGTTTGTCCAGCGCGGTGGCGAGGTTCTGCTTCTGCCCGACGAGCGTGGTGGACAGCTTGTCCAGCCCGTCGATCGCGCGCAGGATCTCGCCCTTGTGCCCGTCGAGCTGGGTGGCGAGTTCGTCCACCCGGGACAGCAGCGCGCGCATCTGCGGTTCGTTGCCCGACAGCGCGTCGTTGAGTTCGTGGCTGATGTTCTGCAGCTGGTCGACGCCGCCGCCGTTGAGCAGCAACGACAACGCGCCCAGCACCTCTTCGATCTCCGGGTTGCGGTTCGTGCGCCCGAGCGGGATCTGCGCGCCGTCGGCGAGTTTGCCCGCGGGTTTCTCCGCGGTCGGCGCGCTCAGCTGCACGAACTTCTCGCCGAGCAGACTGGACTGGCGCAGTTCGGCGTGCGCGTTGGCGGGCAATTGGACGTCGCCGTTCACCGTCATCGACACGAGCGCGGACCGGGTGTCCGGGGTGAGCGCGATCCGGTCGATCCGGCCGACCGCGACGTCGTTCACCTTCACGTTCGCCTGCGGCACCAGGTCCAGCACGTCGGTGAACAACGCGGTGACGTGGTACGGATGGTCGCCGACGTCGGGGCCGCCGGGCAACGGCGTCGAGTACAGCCCGTTGAACCCGCCGTCGCTGCACCCGGCGAGCACCAGCACCCCGGCGAGCACGCCCGCCAGCCGTTTCCGGAGGCGTTTCACTTGGCACCCCCGGGTTTTTGCGTCAGCACGTCCGACAACGGCAGCGGCAACGGCGGCAGCTGGCCGTTCTGCAGCGAGTTCAGCGCCTGCGGGATCGACGGCAGCTTGAGCGTGCCGTCGAGCACCGGCGCGAGCTTCTTGCAGATGTTCCCGAGCGTGTCCGGCAGCGGTTTCGGCGTGCCCGCGCTGATCAGGCGGCAGACCGTGAGGATCGGCGGGTTGGTGATCTCGTTCAGGTTGTCGCGCACCGCGATCGTGCCGGACGCCGCGTCGTAGGTGTTGATGAAGTTCGTCGCCCCGGTCGGCGCGATGTCGAGCACCTCGGCGAGCGCGGCGCGCTGGTCCACCAGCACCTTCGTCAGCGATGCCAGTTTGGCCACATTGGACGAAAGCCCGTTCTTGTTGTCCGCCACGAACTGTTTCACGTCCTGCAGCGACGTCGACAGCGATTCGAGCGCGGCCCCGACGTCGTGCGAATCGTCGGCGAGGAAGCCGCTGACGTCCGCGAGCCGCTGGTAGAACTCGTTCAGCTGACTGTCGCTTTGGGACAGTGCGGAGGTGAAGGAGTTCAGGTTCTTCACCGTGGAGAACAGGTCGTCCTTCGAATCGTCGAGCGTGCCGGCCAGTTCGGCGAGCCTGCTGACGGTCGAGTTCAGGTCCTTGCCGTTGCCCTTGAGGTTGGCCGCGGCCGTGTCCAGCAGATCGGAGAGCGCGCCGTTTTTGTTGGCCCCGTTGGGTCCCAGCGCGGTGGACAGCTTGTCGAGGCTCGCGTAGAGGTCGTCCAGTTCGACCGGCGTCGCGGTTTTGTCGCGCGCCAGCACGGTTCCGCTCGCGAGCGTCGGACCGCTGTCGTACGCCGGGGTCAGCTGGACGTACCGGTCGCTCACCAGGCTCGGCGACACGACGACCGCGCCGACGTCCTTCGGGATCGGGACGTCGTCGTTCACCTTCATGTCCACGCGCACCGCTTGGCCTTGCGGCGTCACCGCGGTGACCTCGCCGACCGCGACGCCCAGCACCCGCACGGACGATCCGGCGTACAGGCCGACGGTTTTCCCGAAGTACGCCGAGATTTTGGTGCCGCCGGTGTCGCGCAGCACCAGGTAGATGCCCGCGGTGAGCAAAAGCGCTGCCACACAAGCGAAGCCAAGCCAGGTGACCAAGCTGCGTCCGGCCTTAGTCTCGACAGTCATCGTCCACCCACCCCCTGGTCAGGCGCGGAGATCGGCGGCGTGCAGCCCTCCGGATTGATCGAGATCCCGCCCGCCGTGATCGTCGGCGGCAGCAGACCGCACAGGTACCCCTCGAACCAGCGCCCGTTGCCGGTCGCGTTCGCGCCGACCCGGGCGAACGGGGCCATCAGCTGCAAGCTCCGGTCGAGGTTGCCCTGGTTGCGCTGCAACACGTCGGTCACCTTCCCGAGCGCGGCGAGCGTCGGCCCGATCTGCGTGCGGTTGTCCGCGACCAGCCCGGACAGCTGCTTCGAGATTTCCTGCGTGCCCTTGAGCAGCGTGCTGATCTGCTCGCGACGCTGCTGCAGTTCGCTGAGCAGGAGGTTGCCGTCGCTGATCACCTGCTGCAGCTGCGCGTTCCGATCGGACAGCGTCTTCAAGATCTTGCTCGTGTTGGACAGCAGCGCGTGCAGATCCGCGTCGCGCGAGGACACCGTCTTCGACAACGCCGACAGCCCGGACAGCGTGTCCTTCAAGTACTTCGGACTGTCCTTGAGGGAATCCGACAGCGCGGTGAAGCTCTGCGCGAGCTGCTGTGTGTCGATGTCGCCGACTGTCGTGGACAGCTGGTTGAACGCGTCCTGCAACTGGAACGGCGTCCGTGTGCGCTGCACCGGGATCGTGTCGCCGGGCTTCTGCGTGCCGCCGCCCTTCGTGTCCAGCGCGAGGTACTTCTCCCCCAGCAGCGTCTTGATCTCGATGGACGCCGTGGACGCGTCGCCGACCCGCACGCCCTTCACCCGGAACTTCACGAGCACCTGCTTGTGCCCCAGCTCCACCGACGTCACCTGCCCGACCTTGACGCCGGCCACCTGCACCTCGTTGTCCGGCGCGAGCCCGGCGGACTCGGCGAACGCCGCGGTGTAGGTGGTGCCGCTGCCGAACATCGGGATGCTGTCGGAAAAGTACGTCACGGCGGTCACCAGCACGATGAGCACGAGCGTGACCGCGCCGACGCTCGCCTGGTTCCGGTCCTTCAGTCGTTTCACGGGCCACACCTCGGCGCGCGTTCGGTGCCGGGGATCGGCACGATCGGCAGCGTCACGTCCAGCGAGGAAATGCCGATGGTGCCTTCGATCCCGCACAGGTAGTAGTTGAACCAGCTGCCGTAGCTCAGGGTCCGGGTGAACTTCTCCAGGTTCCCCGGCAGCACTTGCAGCAGATGCTCGACGAGCGGCTGCGCGTCGTTGAGGTTGTTCGCCAGCTTCCCGAGCTGGGTCACGTCCTGCTGCACGGCGGGACGGGCGTCGGCGAGCAGCCCCGCGGTCGCGTTGGTGAGGTCGCCGAGCGCGCCCACCGCGTCGCCGATCGGCTTGCGCTGCTGCGCCAGCCCGCTCACCAGCCGCTGCGTCTGGTCGACGAGGTCGCCCAGCTGCGGGCCGCGCGCGTTGACCGTGCTGAGCACCTGGTTGAGGTTGTCGATGACCTGCCCGATCACCTTGTCCTTGCCCGCGATCGACGTCGTGATCGACGCGGTGTGCGACAGCAGGCTGGTGATCGTGCCGCCCTCGCCCTGGAACACCTGCACGATCTCCGCGGAAAGCTGGTTGACCTCCTTCGGGTCCAGCGCCTTGAACAGCGGCTTGAACCCGTTGAACAGCACGGTCAGGTTCAGCGCCGGCTTCGTGCGCTCCGGCGGGATGGTGTCGCCGGGAGACAGCGTGTCGCCGCCGCTGACGTCGGTGCCGAGCGAGAGGTAGCGCTGGCCGACGAGGTTGCGGTACTTGATGGTCGCGGTCGCGAGCGAGGGCAGCTTGTACGCCGATTCGACGAGGAACCGCACCTCGGCGTAGTTCTGCTCGCCCTGGTCGACCCCGATCGTCTCGACCTGGCCGACCTTCACGCCGGAGATCCGCACGTCGTCGCCTGCTTGCAGGCCGGACGCGTCGGTGAACTTCGCGACGTAGGAGGCGGTGTTGCCGAAGTTCGTGTTCGCGATCGTGGTGGCCAGGATCCCGGTGAGCAGCACGGTGACCACGGCGAAAATGCCGATCTTGATCAGCGCGGGAACGAACGACCTCATTTCAGCTCCACCTCCGCCCCGCGGTACAGCGGCCCGACCAGCAGCGCCGACCAGCCCGGCACGTTTTCCGGCGCGGTGTTCAGCGTCGGCGAGGCGAGCAGGTCGAGCAGCTTCTGCTCGTCGGCCGACCCGACGATGCTCGGCGCGCCGCCGGTCGACCCGGACCCGCCGGGCAGCGGGCCGTTCGTGAAGTCGCTGGGCAGCGTCCCGTCCGGATCGTGCGGCGGCGCGGGCTTGCTGGCCCCGTCCTTCACCGCGCCGTCCGGCGGATACTGCGGCCAGCGCCCGGGTTTCGGCACCTGCGGATAGCAGCGCGGCCCGCGTTTGTCGTCGTACTTCGGCTCGTCGACGCCGGGCAGGTACTTGCCGCGGCTCGCCGAGAACTCGATCGTCACGCGGCTGACCTCCGGATGCGCGGTGCCCTTGCCGAAGGCCAGCTCCGCGTTCGGCACCGTCCCGGCCAGCTGCTTGAGCAGGCACGGGTACTCCGGCGCGTACTTCGCGAGCACGTCGAGCGTGGGCTGCACGGCGGTGGTGAGGCGGATGATGTTGTCCTTGTTCACTTCCAGGAAGCGCGTCAGGTCGGTGGCGGTGCCGGTGACCGAGGAGTACAGGTCGGTCAGGCCGCGCTGTTTCTCCACGATGGTCTGCGTCGTCGTGGTGAGGTCCGCCAATGCCTGCAGCGCGTCCGGCGCGGCCTTGTCGTAGATGCCGGAAACGTTGGCCAGCCCGGTGATGTCCGCCTTGAGATCGGGCAGCGACGGGTTGAGCTTGCCGAGGTAGTCCGACAGCTGGGTCAGCGTCTCGCCGAGCTTCTTGCCGCGTCCGTCCAGCGCGGTGGACACGGCGTTGAGCGTGCTGGACAGCTTTTCCGGCTGCACCGCCTGCAACAGCGGCATGACGTGGTTGAGCACCTGCTCCAGTTCGATCGCGGTGCTGCTGCGGTCCTGCGGGATGACGTCGCCCGCCTTGATCGGCCGCTGCGGCCGCTCGGGCAGTTGCAGCGCGACGTACCGTTCGCCGAACAGGGTTTTCGGCAGCAGCCGCGCCGAAACGTTCGACGGGATCACGTCGGTCTTGTCCGGCTGCAGCGCCAGTTCGAGCTCCGCGTGGTCGCCGACCGGCCGCACGTCGCGGATCTCGCCGACCAGCATGCCGCGCACCTTCACGTCGCCGCCGACGCGCAGCTGGCTGCCGACGTGGTCGGTCTCCAGCTTCACCATCGTGACCGGCGTGAACACCTTGCGGTACGCGGCGATCGTCGTGGTGAAGAACAACGCCGCCACGACCAGGAACACCAGCCCCAGCAGCTGGTACTGGAGCCGTTTGCGCAACTCTCGACGGGTGCTCATCCGGATATCCGCACTGTCGTGTTCGCGCCCCAGATCGCGAGGCTCAGGAAGAAGTCCAGCACCGAGATCAGCACGATCGACGTCCGCACCGCGCGGCCCACCGCGATGCCCACCCCGGCCGGCCCGCCGGACGCGGTATAGCCGTAGTAGCAATGGGAAAGGATCACCAGCACGCTGAACACGATCACCTTGGCGAACGACCACAGCACGTCCTCCGGCGGGAGGAACAGCGTGAAGTAATGGTCGTACGTGCCCGCGGACTGGCCGTAGAGCCAGATGGTGATCTGCCGCGACGCGAGATACGAGGACAGCAGGCCCACCGCGTACAGCGGGATCACCGCGGTCACCCCAGCGAGAACGCGCGTGGTGACCAGGTACGGCATGCTCGGCACGGCCATCACTTCGAGCGCGTCGATCTCCTCGGAGATCCGCATCGCGCCGAGCTGGGCGGTGAACCCGCAGCCGACGGTGGCCGACAGCGCGAGCCCGGCCGACAGCGGAGCGACCTCGCGGGTGTTGAAGTAGGCGGAAATGAACCCGGTGAGCGCGGCGGTGCCGAGCTGGTTCAGCGCCGAATACCCCTGCAGGCCCACGATCAGGCCGGTGAACAGCGTCATGCCGATCATCACGCCGAGCGTCCCGCCGATCACCGCGAGCCCGCCGGTGCCGAAGCAGACCTCGGTGAGCAGCCGCGTGGTTTCGCGGCCGTAGCGGCGGATCGTGCGCGGCGACCAAGCGAGCGCCCGGCCGTAGAACGACAGCTGTTTCCCGAGTCCCTCGAGGCTCGCGCCGGGGCGCGCGATGATCTCCAGCGTCCGGTCGGACGCGCGCGTCTGCTCGATCGGTTCGGCCGTCATGTCACAACGCCTTCGGGGGCACGACTTTGAGGTACACGGCGGTCAGCACGACGTTGATCAGGAACAGCAGCAGGAAGGTGATCACCACCGCCTGGTTCACCGCGTCGCCGACGCCCTTCGGCCCGCCCGCCGGGTTCAGCCCGCGGAACGCGGCGACCACGCCCGCGACGAAGCCGTACAGGAACGCCTTGATCTCGCTGATCCAGAGGTCCGGGACCTGCGCGAGGGCGTTGAAGCTGGCCAGGTACGCGCCGGGCGTGCCGCCTTGCAGGACCACGTTGAAGAAGTAGCCGCCGAGCACGCCGACCACGCTGACCAGGCCGTTGAGCAGCACCGACACCACGATCGCGGCGAGCACCCTCGGCACCACGATGCGCTGCACCGGGTTGACGCCGAGCACTTCCATCGCGTCGATCTCTTCCCGGATCTTGCGCGCGCCGATGTCCGCGCAGACCGCGCTGCCGCCCGCTCCGGCCACCAGCAGCGCGGTGATCAGCGGGCTCGCCTGCTGCACGATGGCGAGCGCGCTGGCCGCGCCGGTGAAGGACTGCGCGCCGATCTGCGTGGTCAGCGATCCGAGCTGCAGCGCGATGACCGCGCCGAACGGGATCGCGACCAGGGCCGTCGGAAGAATGGTCACGCTCGCGAAGAACCAGCACTGCTGGATCCATTCGCGGAACTGGAACGGGCGCTTGAAGATCGCCCGCAGGACCTCCCAGGACAGCGTGGCGAGCCTGCCGACCTGGGTCAGCGCCGCGGTGCCCGGGAGAGTGACCGAGCCGCTTCCGCCCACCGCACCTCCCAGTAGTCACCCCCGAGTCTTGCCCATCCCCGCCCGCCGATTTCGGTTAGCGGTGTTCACTCCCGTCCCTTCAGCCCCCGGCGGTCACCCTAGGCGCACCAGCACCCGACCTGCTCACAATTTCAGCGCGTGCGTGGCGGTGGCCCCGCCGTCGGCGACGAACTCGCCGCCGGTGCAGTACGAACTCTCGTCGCTGCCGAGGAACACCAGCAGCGGCGCGATCTCGTCGGCGCGGCCCACCCGGCCGAGCGCGACCTTCTTGCCCACCCAGGACACGTCCACGTCCGCGCCCGCCGCGTCGGACACCATCTTCGTGTCGATCATGCCCGGGTGCACCGAGTTGACCCGGATCCCGCGCGCGCCCAGCTCCAGCGCGGCGACCTTGGTCATCCCGCGGATCGCGAACTTGGTCGCGGTGTAGGCGACGAGGAACGGCATCCCGGCCAGACCCTCCACAGAGGACACGTTGACGATGGAGCCGCCGCCGGCCCCGGCCATGGGTTCAACGACCGAGCGCATGCCGAGAAACGCCCCGATCTGGTTGATCCGCACGACGCGTTCGTATTCGGCGAGCGGCGTCTTCGCGAGCTCCGAAAAGTACAGCACCCCGGCGTTGTTGACCAGCACCGTCGGCGGCCCGAACTCGGTCACCGTGGTCTCGACCGCGGCGGTCCAGCCGTCCTCGTCGCTCACGTCGAGATGGCAGAACACCGCCGCCTCGCCGAGTTCCGCGGCGAGCGCTTTGCCTTCGTCGTCGAGGACGTCGGCGATCACCACCTTCGCGCCCTGCGCGACGAACGCTCGCGCGGCGGCGGCGCCCTGTCCGCGGGCCGCGCCGGTGATGAGGGCGACCTTGCCGGACAGCCGGTGCTCAGTCATGCGTCCTCCGGGTTCAGGGCAGCGAAAGCAGATCGGTCGCGGCGAACATCCGCTCCGGGTCGCGGCCGACGAAGTGCCCGCCGACCTTTTCGGCGAGTTCGCCGGCGGTCCAGGCGCCGTTCGCGGTGTCGAACCGCTCCTCCACCGACGGCGGTTTCAGCAAGGCGACCATGCCGCCGTGCACGACGAAGACCTGCCCGTTGATCGCGTCCGCCTCCGGCGAGGCGAGGAATGCGACAAACGGAGCAACGTGCTCTACCGACAACGGATCGAGCCCGTCCTCGGGTGCTTCGCCGAAGACATCCGCGGTCATCGCGGTGCGGGCGCGCGGGCAGATCGTGTTGGCGCGCACGCCGTATTTCGCGAGCCCGCGCGCCGCGGACATGGTGAGCGCCGCGATCCCGGCCTTGGCCGCCGAGTAGTTGGGCTGGCCGGGCGAACCGACCAGGAACGCCTCGGACGCGGTGTTCACGAGCCTGCCGTACCCCGGCTGACCCTCCATTTTGGAGCGATCGCGCCAGTACGCGGCGGCGTTGCGGGACAGCAGGAAATGCCCGCGCAGATGCACCGCGATGACCTTGTCCCAGTCCTCGTCGGACATCGAGAACAGCATCCGGTCGCGGAGCACGCCCGCGTTGTTCACGACGATGTCGAGGCTGCCGAAGTGGTCGACCGCGGCCGACAGCAGTTCCTTCGCGGTTTCGGCCGCCGAGACGTCCCCCGCCACCGCGAGCGCTTTGCCGCCCTGCTTTTCGATCTCGGCGACGACATCTTTCGCCTCGCCGATGTCGTTGACCACGACAGACGCGCCTTCGCGGGCCAGCGCGAGCGCCTCGGCGCGGCCGAGCCCCGCTCCGGCCCCGGTGACGACAGCGACCTTGCCTTCGAGCGTCATCGAACCGCTCCAGCCCGGTCGCCGTGCGTGTTCCCTGCGGTCGGTTCCACCCGCGAGCCTCCTCGTCGAAGCCTGCCTGACGCAGCACAGACTAGAATCTGTTCTCGTATTGAGCAAGCCCCGATTAACCGGTCGTGAACAGGGCGTTCTTCGGGCAGTTCGTCACCGCTTGCGAAACACGTTCTACTTCTTCCTCCGGAACCGGTCCGATCACCAGGTTCTCGTCGTCGTCGAGATCGAACACCTCCGGCGCGAACCCGACGCAGACCGCGTTCGCCTCGCAGAGCGACCGGTCGACACTGACCTCCATGCTTCCTCCCGTCCGCCACTCCTGGTACAACTAGAACAGGTTCTAGCTTACCGCCGGGGCCCGGTACGACACCACAACGAGACCGGCGGGGTGGAGGTGACGGGTGCGGATCGACTACACGCCGCGGCAGCGGGAACTGGCCGCTGAGCTGCGGGAGTACTTCGCCGAACTGATGACCCCGGCGCGGCGGGAAAGCCTCGCCGCGCCCGGCGGCGAGTACGGCGACGGCTTGGCGTACAAGGAAATCGTGCGGCAGCTCGGCAAGGACGGGTGGCTCGCGCTGGGCTGGCCGCGCGAGTACGGCGGCCAGGACCGCAGCATGCTCGACCAGCTGATCTTCACCGACGAGGCGGCGGTCGCCGGGGTGCCGGTGCCCTTCCTGACGGTGAACACGATCGGCCCCACGATCATGCGGTTCGGCACGCCGGACCAGAAGGCGTTCTACCTGCCGAAGATCGCCGCCGGCGAACTGCATTTCGCGATCGGCTACTCCGAACCGGGCGCGGGCACGGACCTCGCGTCGCTGCGCACGCGGGCGACCCGCGACGGCGACGAGTACGTGGTCAACGGCCAGAAAATGTGGACCAGCCTGATCGAGTACGCCGACTACGTGTGGCTCGCCGCGCGCACCGATCCGGAGGCGCGCAAGCACAAGGGCCTGTCGATCCTGATCGTGCCGACCTCCGCGCCGGGGTTCTCCTGGACGAAGGTGCACACCGTCGCCGGGCCCGGCACCAGCGCGACCTACTACGACGACATCCGCGTGCCGGTCACGTCGCGGGTCGCCGAGGAGAACGCGGGCTGGCCGCTGATCACCAACCAGCTCAACCACGAACGCGTCGCGCTGACCTCGGCCGCGCCGGTGCGGAAAGCGCTGGCCGACGTCGTGGAATGGGCGCGCGCGGAGTCGCTGACCGACCGCGAGTGGGTCCGGACGCATCTCGCGCGCGTGCACGCCTGCGCGGAGTATTTGAAGCTGCGGAACTGGAAAATCGCCTGGGCCGCCGCGGCCAGCGAGCTCGGCCCGGCGGAGGCGTCGGCGACCAAGGTGTACGGCACCGAGATGGCGATCGAGGCGTACCGGCTGCTGATGGAGGTGGTCGGCGCGGCCGCTGTGGTGCGCGACGGCTCCCCCGGCGCGGTGCTCGCGGGACGGCTGGAACGGCTGCACCGCTCGGCGTTGATCCTCACTTTCGGCGGCGGCACCAACGAGGTGCAGCGCGACATCGTCGCCGCCACCGCCCTCGGCCAGCCCGTGACGCGTTAAGGAGTTCTAACGGTGGACTTCTCTCTCACCGAAGCACAAACCGACCTATCCGCACTGACCCGGCGCATTCTCGCCGACCAGGTCACCGCGGAATCGCTGGGCCCGCACGGATCCGGCGGTTTCGACGCTCCACTGTGGACTACCTTGGCCCGCTCCGGCGTCCTCGACGCGGCCCTGCCCGCGACGGTGGGCGGCGGCGGTTTCGGCTTGCTGGAACAGTGTTCAGTCCTGATCGAGATCGGCCGCGCGGTCGCTCCGGTCCCCTATCTGTCGTCCGTCGTCCAAGCTGGCTCGGTGCTCACCGATCCATTGCTCGCCGAGCGCTGGCTGCTGCCGGTTTCGCGCGGTAAAGCCGTGCTCGCGGTCGCTTTGGGCGGTTCGTTCCTCGCTTCAGACGGACGCCTCACCGGTACGCAGACCGCGGTTCCCTTCGCAGCCTTCGCAGACGCCTTACTCGTCGAAGCCAACGACGGCGTGTACATCGTCGAGAAGGACGCTGTCGGGGTCTCGATCGAAGCGCAGTCCACCACGGACCATGCCGACGCGGCTTTGGTAACGCTGTCCGACACTCCCGGAGTCGCTCTCGGCGACGTCGGCGAGCAGCTGCGCCTTCGCGGCACTCTCGGCGCTTGCGCGCAGCAGTTGGGCGTGTTGGAACGCGCACTCGAACTGACAGCTGCGTACACGCGCGAGCGCAAACAGTTCGACAAGGTGCTGGGCAGCTTCCAAGCCGTCCGACACCGGCTCGCCGACGCGTACATCGACGTCGAAGCCGTACGGCTGACGCTGTGGCAGGCAGCCTGGAAACTCTCCGAAGGCCTCCCCGCCGCCGCTGACGTGGCCACCGCGAAGTTCTGGGCCGCCGAAGCCGGACACCGCGTCGCACACACCGCGGTGCACCTGCACGGCGGCGTCGGCATCGACGTCGAGCACCCCGTGCACCGCTACTTCGCCGCCGCGAAGCGCCTGGAGTTCACCAGCGGCGGCGCGACGGAGCAACTGCTGGGTCTCGGCGAACTGGTGGTCAGTCCACCGGCGTGATGTGCCGCAGCCGACGCGGTCCGGTATCCGGCCGCGTCGGCGGTGCGCCGACCACCAACCGTGCGTTGGCGACAAACGCCCCGTCCGGCGACGCGAGGATCGGGTCCAACGCCAACGACCGCACCTCCGGGTTGTCCTCCGCGAGCGCCGCGACGCGCAACACCATGTCCTGCAACGCCGCGAGGTCCGCAGGCTCGTCACCGCGATACCCGGTCAACAAGGGCGACGTACGCGGCTCCCGGATCAGCGTCGCCGCGTCAACGTCCGTCAACGGCACAGCCCGATACGCGCGGTCTCCGAGCAACGTGCTGACCAATCCCGACAGCCCGAACGAAACCAGCGTGCCGAACGACGGGTCGTCCTGCAGCCCAATGGCGCACGACAGCCCCTTCGGCGCCATCTGTTGCACGTACACGTCTTCGTCGCCAGACACCGCGCACAGGTCTCGGTACGCGACGCGTACGGACTCTTCGGACATCAGGTCAAGCCGTACGCCTGCGAAGTCCGGCCGCCCGCGCAACCGCTCGTCGACGGCTTTCAGCGTGACGGGATATCCCAGCTCCGCCGCCGCGGCCACTGCCTTGCTTTCGCTGGCCGCCACCCGGAACGGCACCACGTCCACGCCGTAACAGCTGAGCAACCGCACCACGTCGTCGTCGGAGAGCAGCGTCGAACTGCCGTCCTCCGGCAGCAACTCGCGCACGATCTCCTGCGCCTGCTCCACGTGCAGACCGCTAGGCCGCACCAACGTCCCCTGCGGCCGCTGCCGCCACGCGGCGTACCGCACGACGCGCGCCAACGCGTTCACCGCACGCTCCGGACTCGAGTACGACGGAATCGACCCACGCGTCGGCACCCCGTCGTCCGAAAGCACCGCCAACTCGTGCGGCACGCCTTCCGCGGCGAGGAACGTCGAGACGATCGGCTTCGACTGCTTCACCTCCGACACCGCTTCACGCAACGCTCGCGCGTACGCGGCCCCAGGAATCGCCACGGGCGGCGCGAACACGGCGATCAACGCGTCGGTATCCGGCGAATCCAACGCCTCCCGCACCGCCGTCGCGAACTCGTCCGGCCCAGCCTGCGGCCCGATGTCCACCGGATCGAACGCGAGCCGCAACCCCTCCGCACGGGCGGTGTCGGCGGCCAGCAACCCGATCGCACTGGAGTTCCCGACAATCCCGATCCGCGGCCCCGCCGGCAACGGCTGATGCGCGAACACGAGCGCCGTGTCGAACAGCTGCGCCAACGACTCCACGCGCACGACGCCAGCCTGCTCGAACAAGGCCTGCACACTGGCCTCGTCGACCTCCGCCGACGTCGCCGCGAGCTGCGGCCGCACCGCATGCCGCCCCGACTTGACCGCGACGATCGGCTTCGACCGCGCCAACCGGCGCGCCAGCCGCGCAAACTTGCGCGGGTTGCCGAACGATTCCAGATACAGCAACACCAGGTCGGTATCCGGATCGGTTTCCCAGTACTGCAGCAAGTCGTTGCCGGACACATCCGCCCGGTTGCCCGCCGACACGAACGTCGACAACCCCAGCCCACGCGACCCCGCGTCGGCCAGAATCGCCGTCCCCAACGCCCCCGACTGGCAGAAGAACCCGGTCCGCCCCCGCTTCGGCAACCGCGGCGCAAGGGTCGCATTGAGCCGAACGTCCTTCGCGGTATTCAGCACGCCCAGCGCATTCGGCCCGACCACGCGCATCCCGTGCGCCCGAGCCTCGCCGACCAGCCGCAACTCCGCGTGCAACCCCAGCGGCCCCGACTCCGCGAACCCGCCGGACACGATCACCAGCGTCTTGACGCCCTTGGCCAAACAAGCGTCCAGCACGGACTCGACGGCCTCCGCCGGAACCGCCACCAACGCCAGATCCACCGGATCCGGAATGTCCAGCACCGACGGATACGCCCGCACCCCGCGCACCGACCGATGCTCCGGATTGACCGGATACACCGCCCCCGCGAAATCGGCCGCGAGCATGTTCGCGAACGCGACATGCCCGACCTTGGTGGGATCGGCGGACGCCCCGATCACCGCAACCGTATTTGGATGAAGCAGATTGTGCACACTCCGCGCCTCCGCGGCCTGCTCCCGCGACCGCGCAACGGCGAGCGACTCCTCCGTCGGATCGATGTCGAACTCGAGATGCAGCACGCCTTCCTCGATCGCACGGCTGACCTGGTAACCCGCGTCGCGGAACACGCGCACCATCGCCGCGTTCTCGCTCAACACCTCGGCGACAAACCGCCGCAACCCGCACTCCGACGCCGCGGCGGCGAGATGCTCGAGAAGAATCGACCCGAGCCCGCGCCCCTGATGCTTGTCATCGACAACGAACGCGACCTCCGCCGAAGGCCCGTGATCGAGCCGCTCGTAACGCCCCACCGCGACCACGTCGTCCCCGAGCAAGGCCACAAACGCGACCCGATCGTGGTGGTCCACAGTGGAAAACCGCTCCAGATCCCGCGGCGGGATGCGAGGATAGGCACCGAAATACCGGAAATACCGGGTGCGGTCGGAGAGCCTGCTGTGCAGGGCCACGAGCCCGTCAGCGTCGCTGGGCACGACGGGTCGCAAGTGGACAGTGCCACCGTCGGAGAGGACTACGTCGGCTTCCCAATCGCGGGGGTAGTCGTAGGGGTCACGCTTCCCATCCGCGGCGGGGCTTGGTGTCTCTCCCGACGGGCCGCTCCCGCCCGCCGCGCCCGGCTTCGCTGGCTCTCCCGACGCGCTGCTCGCGCCCGGCCTCGCTGCCGCAGACTCTCCAGCTGCTGCCTTGCCTTCTGCCGCAACGGAATCAGGCCGTTCCGATGCCACGCCACCCGCAGCCGAGTCCGCGCCGGACTCGCCCCGGGCAGGTCCGCCCGGCGAGCCGCTTCCTCCGTGCCCGCCCTCCGCAGCCGATGCAGCAGCTCCGGTCGGCGTCCCGGCTGCACTGGTCCCGCCCGCGGCGTAACGGATTTCGCGTCCGGAAGAGGGCGCACCAGTTCCGCCCGGCTCCCCGGCCACGTTGGCCCCACCTGCCGCATAACGGGCGTCGCGTCCGGAAGAGTCCCCGGGAGTCGGAGCATCGGTTCCGCCGGACCCGCCCGCCGCGTAACGAGCGTCGCTCCCGGAAGAGCCCCCAGGCGTCGCAGCATCAGTTCCGCCGGACTCCGGCGTTCCCACCGCGCTGGGCCCGCCCGCCGCGTAACGGGCGTCGCTCCCGGGGTTCGGGGCATCGGTTCCGCTGGGACCGCTCGTCGGGTGAGTGCCGGGGGCGGGGTCGCCCGGGCCGGGGTTGCCGGGGCCGGGGCGGCGAGGTTGGTCGGGCATGGTCAGTCCCTCGGATCGTCCGGGTCGAGGCCGTGCAGCGGGAAGATCGCGCGGCGGGTGTCGCGGATCGCGATGTCCACCGGGTCGTCCGCGTCGTCGCCCCACGGTTTGAAGGCGGTGTCCTTGCCGTCGGTCATCGCGGCGGGGAGGTCGGCGGCCGGGGCGGCGCGGCGGACCGTCGAGACCCAGCCGGGCGGCAGTGGCGTTTCCGGCGGGACGTCGCGGTCCAGCACGGTCGCCATCAGGTGCGTCCACGAGCGCGGCACGACGCGGATCAGCTGGTATCCCCCGCCGCCGACGGCGAGCCAGCGGCCGTTCGCATAGCGTTCGGCCAGGTCGCGCAGCGTGGAGTAGATGGTGCGGTGGCCGTCTACCGACAGGGACATGTCGGCCATCGGGTCTTCCTCGTGCGAGTCCACCCCGCACTGGGTGACCAGCAGCTGCGGCTGGAACTCCTGCAGCACAGCCGGAACCACCGCGTCGAACGCCCGCAGCCACCCGGGATCCTGCGTATGCGGCGGCAGCGGGACGTTCACCGCGGTGCCCGCTGCCTTGCCCTTGCCGACCTCGGCGGAGTAGCCGGTGCCGGGCCAGAGCGTGAACGGGTGTTGGTGCATCGAAACGGTGAGGACGCGCGGGTCGTCGTAAAACGCGGCCTGGACACCGTCGCCGTGGTGCACGTCGGTGTCGACGTACGCGATGCGGTCGAAGCCGTGGTCGAGCAGCCACGAGATGGCGATCGCGCAGTCGTTGTAAATGCAGAAACCGGACGCGTGATCGCGCATCGCATGGTGCAGCCCGCCCGCGATGTTGACCGCCCGCCGCACCTCGCCGTCGGCGATCTTGCGCGCGGCGAGCAGCGTCGAGCCGACGACCAGCGCGGTCGCGTCGTGCATCCCGGGGAACACGGGATTGTCGTCGGTGCCGAGCCCGTGCCCGACGTCCCACCCGACATCCGGCGCTTCCCGCACGGCGGCCAGGTACTCGGGTGCGTGCACGCGGAGCAGTTCCTCGTCGCCCGCGGCGGTGGGCACGAGCAGTTCGACGCCGTCGAGCACGCCCAGCTCAGTAGCGAGCCGCACGGTGAGGTCGAGCCGGACGGGGTTGAACGGATGCTGCCCGCCCAGGTCGTACTTCAGCAGCGACGGATCCCAGACAACTGCAGGCGACGACATGCTTCGCACTGTACTTCCCCGCCACGCCCCGAGCCGGGTTTCGCGGCGGGGCAGGACTCACCCGCGCGTCACTCCGCATCGCCTCCCCGAGTTACGCAGCAAGACAGCCTCGGCTGCGCGTCATGCCCTAAGCCGGATTTCGCGGCCAGGCAGGTTTCAGCCGCGCGTCCAGACGACGCCGCGTGCTTCGTATTCGAGCATCTCCTCCAGCCCGGCCGCCGCGTCGGAGCCGAGTTCTCGTTTCACCAGCCACAGGGCCAGGTCCAGCCCGCTCGTGATGCCACCCGAGGTGACCACGTCTCCGTCGTCGACCACGCGGGCTTTCTTGAGCACGCCGCCCTGCTGAACGAGCGTGTCGACCGCGCCGTGGTGTGTCGTGCACGGGCGGCCGCGCACCAGTCCGGCCGCGCCGAGCAGCAGGGTGCCAGTGCAGAGCGACGCGAGCGTCAGCCCTTTGCGCGGCGCGGCCGCGAGCGCGTCTGGCAGCACCTTGCGGTCGATCTCCGCCCAGATGCCCGGGCCTTTCCGCTTCCCGTAACCGCCGCCCGGCACGACGATGACGTCGGCGTCCTGCGGTGACCAGCCGCGCTCGACCTCGACCTTCGTCCCGTACGCCGCGCGCACGACGCCCGGCCCGTCCACGCGCACGTATGACACGTCCGTGCCGCGCTTCGCGTGCATGCCCGCTGCGGAGAACACCTCGTACGGACCGGCGAAGTCCTGCTCCTCGACGCCGTCGAACAGCACGACCTGGACCCGCAACGGTCGACGCTCGGCCGTTGCCCCGGTCGTCGCCGCAGCCTCGGCCGGCAACGCAGCCATCGCCGCTCCGGCTGCCGCCGACCCGCGCAGGAATGTTCTCCGCTCCATGAACGCCGCCTCTCGCCTGGAAAAGCCTTCCGGACGAGAAGTCGGTGCACGGCGCGGAAAGTTCCGGCGGAGTCAGCCGCGTTCTGGACCGGTGGCCGCGGGACGCTCCGGATCGCGCGACCAGTGCGACCACGACCCCGCGTACAGCGCGGCCGGCTCCGGATGCCCGGCGACCTCCAGCGCGAGCACCACCGACGACGCCGTGACGCCCGAACCGCAGTAGGCGCCGACCGGGACCCCGTCGGCCAAGCCCAGCGACGCGAACCGCTCGGCAAGCTCGGACGGCGACTTCCAACGCCCGTCCGCACCGGCGTGCTCGGACGACGGCGCGCTGACCGCACCGGGGATGTGCCCGGCACGCGGGTCGACGGGCTCGGTATCGCCGGTGTAGCGGACGTGCGCCCGCGCGTCGAACAGCACGCCTTCGCGAGCGAGCGCCGCCGCGTCGTCCGCCGACAGGACCGGCATCGCGCCCGGCCGGACCTCGATGTCGCCCGGCTCCGGCGAAGGCACTTCGGTCGTCACTTCCCGCCCCTCGGCCAGCCACGCTGCGTAACCGCCGTCGAGCACCGCGACCTCCGGATGGCCGACCCAGCGCAGCAGCCACCAGGCGCGCGCGGCGACCGAACCGTCGGCGTCGTCGTAGACGACCACCGGACGCCCGGCCCGGACCCCGGCTTTCCGCAGCTCACGCTGCAGCACCGCCGGATCGGGCAGCGGGTGGCGGCCGCCCTCGCCGGGCGGCGCGGCCAGCGCCGTGTCGAGGTCGGCGAACACCGCCCCGGGCACGTGTCCCTCCTGGTAAGACTCGGCTCCCGGCGGTCCGCCGAGCCGCCAGCGGACGTCCAGCACGACAGGACGGTCTCGGTCGGGGAACGCGGCGAGCTCAGCGGGCGAAATCAACGGTCGCATGCCCCCATCCTGCTGGTCCGGACGCGGTTCGCGCATCAGGGCAGGACTTTTCGCCGGGGCCGGGCCGTTACGCCGAGGCGGGCCGTCGCTGTCGGGGCCAACGACTACGATGAGCTACGCGGACGAAGGGGACAGCGTGAACGATCTCATCGACACCACCGAGATGTACCTGCGTACCATCTACGAGCTCGAAGAGGAAGGTGTCGTCCCGCTGCGGGCCCGGATCGCGGAGCGCCTGCAGCAGAGCGGGCCCACCGTGAGCCAGACCGTGGCCAGGATGGAGCGCGACGGGCTGGTCGTCGTCGCGGACGACCGGCACCTGCAGCTCACCGACCACGGCCACGACCTCGCCGTCGCGGTCATGCGCAAGCACCGGCTCGCCGAGCGCCTCCTCGTCGACGTCATCGGGCTCGAGTGGGAGCACGTGCACAACGAGGCGTGCCGCTGGGAGCACGTGATGAGCGAGGCCGTCGAGCGCAAGCTGGTGAAGCTGCTCGACCACCCGACCACGTCGCCGTACGGCAACCCGATCCCCGGCCTCGACAAGCTCGGCGACGGCGATCCCGCGCCGCGCGCCGAGGACGGCCTGGTGCGCCTCGACGAGTTCGCCCGCACCGGCGGCGGCGAGGTGGAGATCCGCCGCATCGCCGAGCACGTGCAGCTGGACGAGTCGCTGCTCACCGAGCTGCGGACGGTCGGGATCGTGCCCGGCGGCCTCGTCACGGTCGGCAAGGCCGTCGGCGGCAGCGTCACCGTCGAGGTCAAGGGCACCGAAACCACGGCTCAGGTGTCCACCGCGGCGCTGCACGCCGTGCTGGCGCTCGCCAAGTGACCCCGGCTGCCGACGCGGCGCGCGCGTTCCAGGAAGTCCACGGGCGGGCCCCGGCAGGCGTGTGGTCCGCGCCCGGCCGGGTGAACCTGATCGGCGAGCACACCGACTACAACGACGGTTTCGTGCTGCCCTTCGCCCTCCCGCACCGGCTGGCCGCGGCCGCGGCCCCGCGCGAGGACGGCAAGCTCCGGGTCGCCACCCTCGGCGACGACGGGCAGCTGCAGCACTCCGGGCCGCACGACATCGCCGCGCTCGAACCGGGTTCGGTCGACGGATGGGCCGCGTACCCCGCCGGGGTGGCGTGGGTGCTGCGCGACCAGGGCTACGCGGGCGGCGCCGACCTGGTCATCGCGGGCGACGTGCCGTCCGGGGCGGGGCTTTCCTCCTCTCACGCGCTGGAATGCGCGGTTTCGCTGGCCCTGCTGGGCGTGGCCGGGGTGGAACTCGAAGACGGCGGAGCGGGCACTCCCGCACGACCCGAGATCGCGCGCTGGGTGCAGCGGTCGGAAAACGACTTCGTCGGCGCGCCCACCGGGCTGCTCGACCAGACGGCGTCGCTGTGCTGCGAGGAGTCGCGGGTGCTGTTCCTCGACGTCCGCTCGGGCGAGATGGAGCAGGTGCCGTTCCCGCTCGGCGAGGCCGGGCTCCGGGTGCTGATCATGGACACCCGCACCAAGCACTCCCACACCGACGGCGGCTACGGCGCACGGCGGAGCGGAACCGAGCGCGCGGCGGAACTGCTCGGCGTGAAGGCCCTGCGCGACGTCGCGCTCGACGGGCTCGACGAGGCCCTCGCGCAGCTTCCCGAGGACCTGGTTCCGCTGGTGCGCCACGTGGTCACCGAGAATCAGCGGGTGCTCGACGTGGTCGCGTTGCTGCGCGAGAAGAAGCTCGCCGAGATCGGGCCGCACCTCGACGCCTCGCACGTGAGCATGCGCGACGACTACCGCATCTCGACGCCGGAACTGGACCTCGTGGTCGATTCGGCCCGCTCGGCCGGTGCGCTGGGCGCACGGATGACCGGGGGCGGGTTCGGCGGCTCGGCGATCGCGCTGGTCCGCGACGAGGATCTGGACGGAGTGCGCACCGCGGTCGAAACCGCCTGCGAGCAGGCCGGGTTCCGCCGCCCGCGGATGTTCACGGCGGTGCCGTCGCGCGGCGCGGGCCGCGACGAAACCTGATTTCCGGAGCAACCCCCGGAGGGTCCGTCGCGTCGCTCTGAGGGGAGACTGTGCCGCAGAGTCGCCACCCCTCAGCAGAAAGGCCTTGACGTGACGGACCAGCAAAGCCCCCTGAAGCTCATCGTGACGGGCGGCGCGGGGTACGTGGGCAGCGTGTGCGCCGCCCGCCTCATCGAAGCGGGTCACCAGGTCACCGTCGTGGACGACCTGTCGACCGGGCACGCGGACGCGGTGCACCCGCAGGCGCGCTTCGTCGAGGGCGACGCCGCCGAGGTCGCCGCCGACCTGCTCGGCGAAGGTTTCGACGGCGTCCTGCACTTCGCCGCGAAGTCGCTGGTGGGCGAGTCTATGGCCGACCCGGCGAAGTACTGGGAAGGCAACGTGGTGACGTCGCTGCGACTGCTGGAGGCGATGAAGAAGCACGGCACGCCGCGACTGGTGTTCTCCTCCACCGCGGCGACCTACGGCGAGCCTGACGTCTCGCCGATCCCGGAAACGGCCCCGACGCAGCCGACCAACACCTACGGCGCGTCGAAGCTCGCCATCGACCACGCGATCACCAGCTTCGCCCGCGCACACGGCCTCGCCGCGGTCAGCCTGCGCTACTTCAACGTCGCCGGCGCGTACGGCGCGTTCGGCGAACGGCACACCACCGAAACCCATCTCATCCCTCTCGTCCTCCAGGTCGCGACCGGCGACCGCGAGCACATCTCCATCTACGGCGACGACTACCCGACGCCGGACAAAACGGCCGTCCGCGACTACATCCACGTGGTCGACCTCGCCGACGCCCACCTCCTCGCCCTGCGCCACGCCGCCGCCGGCGAGCACCGCATCTACAACCTCGGCAGCGGCACCGGGTTCTCGGTGCTGGAGGTCGTGGAAGCCTGCCGCCGGGTCACCGGGCACGCGATCCCCGCCGTGGTGGCCCCGCGCCGCGCCGGCGACCCGTCGGTGCTGGTCGCGTCGAGCGACAAGGCCAACGGCGAACTCGGGTGGACGCCCAAGCTGACGGATCTCGACGGGATCGTGTCGGACGCTTGGCAGTTCACCCGGTCGCGTCAGTCCTGACGGCGGTTTCCGGCCGCTGCGGGCCGGGTGTGCTTTTCGGTGCGGGTCGGGGATTCGGATGGATCCCCGCCCCGGCATCGTTGCGGCGAGTGTTGTTCGGGCACACTGACGCCGGACGCCGAAAGTCCACTTAGGACTTATCGGCGCGACGGCAACGGTGAGCGACGCGGACGGAATTCGGCTCGCCCGCTTCCATCACGAGCAGCAAGGTTCCGCACCGCGTAACGGGGCCAGGCGGAATCCGCCGCGGGCACCCACCACGGATGGCGGAGTTCGGATCCCATGCGACCGCTGGTCCGCGCGATGGAACGCCAAACGGAAGACGACTCAAGCGCTTTCACCGGGCATGGTGAGGTTTCGCCTGCATCCGACCGCCGCCCCGCACCACACGCAGCGAACACCACGCAGTCCGGCTCACCCGAAGCCATTCCGGCGCACTGCCAGGAAGCCTCATCCCGTCACCGTGGCGGTGAAACCATGACTCACCCCTCTCTGGCGAGGAAATACAGCTCCGGCATCCGTCATCTCATCCCCCGTGGCGGCCCCGATCTTCGCCCCTGGCCAGGATCCTCAGCGCTCCCCGGCTCCGGCGGCGGGGTCAGACCGAGATCGGCCACCGTGCTGAAGTCGGCTAGGCCGGTCAGTTTCGCTGGGTCCGTGCCGATGTTCCAGGCAGTCTGCAGCAGCTGCGCCACCAGATGTTCCGGGTCGGCTTCCACGGCGTTCGCCAGTGCCATCCCGGCTAGTGCGCCTTCCCCGCGCATCAAGGCGGTATAGCCGAGATGCAGTGCGGCTTCGGCTCGGTGCGGCGGGGGCAGTTCGCGGACCAGGGTCAGCCATACCTCCTCCGCCTCGCGGGTCAGCGACGTGTGCGGCGGGACCGCGAGGGCCATGCAGGCGTCGCGGATCGGGATGAGCATCAGCGCGTGGGCGAGCCGGACGGCTTGGTCGTCGTCGGGAGGTCCTTCGCCGTGACGTTGGCGGAGGAATGCGGCGCGGAGTTCGGTTACCGCGGCGTCCAGGACATCGCTCGCTGACATGTCTTGGCCGCACAACGGTTCTGGGGACGCCGCCAGCAAGTCGGCGCGGCGGGCGATCGCTTCCGGGAAGCGGGGTTCCAGCACCGCGGCCAGTTCTTCGCGGCTGCGGAAGATGACGAAACCAGCCTCGGTGGTCGCGGCGGCGAGGACGGTTTCTTGCGGATCTGGCAGCACACCGCCGCAGTCCGGGTCCCGGTAGCACAACCATGGCGCGCCGGGTTCGATCTCGGGGGTCCACAGTGCGTGGAACAGGCGGAGGTTGTGCCGCGCCAGGCCGCGTTCCAGTTCGGCCGCGAGCGTCTGGTGGGGTGGGCCGTTTTCATCTGCTGAACCGCCGACGATGACGGCGGTGACGCCGTTGTGCTCGGGGTCGTCGAAGCGCGGGATCAGCGCATCCGCCTGCTGTGCTTGGAGTTCTCGCGGCGGGAGGTCGGCGCGCACCATCAGGCCGATCGTCGTGCCGGGGACGCGGTGGCCCAGCAGCACAAGGGAATCAGCCGGACGGAATCCGAGGAGGTACGGGAGCGAGGCGATGAGGTCGGCCGGGTTGCTGAGGGTGGCCCGGGAGATGCCGGGCGGCGTCGAGGTGGTCACGCCTCCACTCTGCGCCGCGCACAAGCGAATCGGGGCCGGCAAGGCAAATCTGTGGACCACAGCAGGCAGTTGTGGACAACCAGGTCCCGAGTGAAGAGGACCGAGGGAAATTGTCGGTGCTGTGTGCATAGCCAGGCACTGTCCACAATAGACAAAAATGCTGCCGGAGCCGATCAGGGCTCCGGCAGCATCGGCAGAGGAAACTCAGCCGCAGTGTTCGAACGGGCTCTCGTACGCGGACGAGCCGACCGAACCGCCCCACCTGACGCAGGTCGAACCGGCGCTCTTCTTCACCGGGCCCGCGTAGTAGGTGAAGTTCCCGGAATCCGTCGCCCTGGTCGAGCCCTTCACCTCCAGGAACGCCGAAACCGGGCTGGCCGTCCCGAGGGAGACCGCCTTCAGGGTCGTCACGCAGTTCTCTTTGGAGGACGAGTTGTACAGCAGGTACGCGGTGCCCGCCGTCCCCAGCGCCTGCTGGTCGATCACCGAGAAGCCCGACCCGCACACCTGCGTCGCCGAGTACGGGTTGCCGCCGCAGCCGTTCTTGCTCGTGAAGTCCTTCTTGCCGTAGTACGGCACCGCGACGCCGTTCAGCACGGCCTTCTGCGTCACGCCGTTCAAGTTCTCCTCGAAATGCAAGTGCGGGCCGGTCACGCCGCCGGTCGCGCCCGCTTTGCCGATCTCCTTGCCCTGCCCGACCCTCTGGCCCACCGAGACTTCCTGCTCGGACAGGTGCGCGTACCGGGTCCGCCAGCCGCCGCCGTGGTCCAGTTCGATCCAGCGGCCGTAACTGGTGCTGCCCTCGTTCGCGACGCGGGTGACCGTCCCCGGCGCGGCCGCGAGGACCGGCATGCCGGTGATGCCGGACTTCTGGAAGTCGACCGAGTTGGCCGGGTTGTGGCCGCTGAAGGTCGCCGCGGTGACCGTGACGCCGCATTTGAACGGCACCTGGAAGTTGGGGGCCGCGGACGCCGTCGACTGGGCGGCGAGCGTCAGGCCGCACGCGGGCAAGGCCACCGCGGCCGCGACCGCCGCGAACCGTCTCAATCTGGACATGGGGCGTACCTCCTGGTGGGGGAAATGTCCGAGCGCCTCCAGCCAAGCCCGAGCCAGTACATTTTCCGTACAAGACGACTCGGGAGGGCCCATGGGCACACCGGCGGCCTCGCTCGCGAAGGCGCGGCGGCGGTTCGAGGGCGCCGACTGGGTGCGCTGGGGCGTGCTCGCCGTGCCGGCCCTGTTCGCGATCCCGAACGCGCGCCCCTGGTCGTGGCCGCTGATCGGGCTGGTCCTCGTCCTGTCCGTCCCGGCGCTCTGGCTCACCCGCGAGTCGCGGCCGCGCTGGCTGATGCCCGCGACCATGATCGCCGTCGTCGCGGGGGCGGGCGCGCTCTGGATCCTGCAGCCGGGCAGCTGGACCTCGACGACGATGTTCGGCGCGACCTTCTACGCCCTGCGCGTCTCCGGCCGGATCGCGGCGGCGATCTCGCTCGCCGCGGCTTCGGCGACGATCCTCACCTGGTCGATCGTCTACGACCTCGACTGGCTGAACGCTGTCGCGCTCTTCGCGATCCTCGTCGTGATGGTGCTGCTCGCCGCCAACCGCCGGAGTCGCGCGGAACGGCTGGAACAGACCGAGCTCGCCCTCGCCAGGGCCCAGACCGCCAGCGAGGAGCACGCCCGCGCGGCCGCCCTCGCCGAACGCACGCGCATCGCTCGCGAGTTGCACGACGTCCTCGCGCACTCGCTCGCCGGTCTCGCGCTCAACCTCCAGGGCGCACGCCTGATGATGGTTCGCGACGGTGCGAGCGAAGAGTCTCTCGCGCAGATAGAACGCGCGCAGAAGCTGGCAACCGACGGTCTCGCCGAAGCACGCAAGGCTGTCGCTGCGCTGCGCGAAGACGCCGTACCCGTCGAGCGCTCGGTCTCGGACCTTGTCGCCGCGTACAGGCTCGACACCGGCTCTCGCGCCGACCTCGTGGTCGAAGGCGAGCCCCGCGAGCTGGACGCAGCTGTCGGCACGACGCTCGTACGCGCCGTACAGGAAGCCCTCGCCAACTCGCGCAAACATGCCGCAGGTCCCGCTGTAGACGTCACGGTGGTCTTCAAGAACGAAGAAGTCGACTTAACGATCATCGACCACCAGGGCCGCCGTCCGCCGGAGCCGCCGTCGCCGGGATACGGTTTGCGAGGCATGGGCGAACGGGTCGCGCTGTTGAACGGGAAGCTCGAATGCGGCCCTGGGGAGGACGGATGGCGGATTCAGCTGACGGTGCCAGCGTGACGCTGCGCGTAGTGCTGGCCGACGATCAGGCTGTAGTGCGCGAAGGCCTCGTCACGCTCCTCGGGCTGCTGCCCGGCATCGAGGTGGTAGGCGCGGCCGTAGACGGCGTACAGGCTCTCGAGCTGGTCGCCGAGCATCAGCCGGACGTACTGCTCGTCGACCTGCGCATGCCGCACCGCGACGGCGTCGAGACGACTGAACTGGTGCGCGCGCAGCATCCGAAGACCGAAGTCGTCGTCCTCACCACGTACGCCGACGACGACTCCCTGCTCGCCGCGCTCAAAGCCGGCGCGCGCGGGTTCCTCACCAAAGACGCCGACGCCGAAGCGATCGCCCGCGCTCTCCGCTCAGCGGCGGCTGGTCAGTCCACTGTGGACGGCGCGCTCCAGCAACGGCTGGTAGCCGCCGCGACGAGCCGCGCGCCGGTGCGCACGAAGGAGCTGGAAGGCCTCACCGCGCGCGAGGTCGAGGTGTTGCGGCTGATCGCGGCCGGCCTGTCGAACACGGAGATCGCGCGCACCCTCGTGGTCAGCGAGGCGACGGTGAAGACGCACGTCAACCACCTGTTCTCCAAGGCAGGCCTGCGCGACCGCGCGCAGGCCGTCGCCTTCGCCTACCGCGCCGGGATCGCCGAGTAGAACGCCTTCTTCCCGCCGACGATCGGCAACGTCACCGTCGTCCCGGTCAGATCCAGCGACAGCCCGGCACCCGGCTGCGGCCGCAGCGTGAAGTCGTGATCGCTGGACGCCAGCACGAACTCCAGACGGTGTCCGGCAGCCACGATGTAGTCCTTCGGCATCAGCGAAACCTCGATGCGGTACCGCTGTCCGGGGGTGATCGGCGAGGTGACCGACGGACTGATCCGGTTCTGCGGATCCGTCCAGCCGCGGCTGATCACGTGGGAGGTGCCGTCCGGCGCGCGGTCCAGCAGCACCGCGGTGACATTCGCGGCCGGACGATCGAACGACAGCCGAAGCTCGGCCTTCGCGGTGCCGGACAACCGGACCGGCTCCGTGGTCGCGGAAGTGCGGTAGCGCAAGCGGTTCGCGGACGACGCCGCGTCGGCGAGCTGTTCGATCTTCTTGCTCGCGTCGTCGGCCAGCGTTTCGACGGTCGGACGGCCGGGCACAGGCTGCCGGTCGAGTGCCCCGGTCGAACGTCCGCCCGGCCACGGGTGCAGCTCGACGTCGGAAGTGCCCGGCGCGGGCCAATCGGCCTCGTCGACCCACGACTTGTCCTCGCGCTGAATGGTCGCCTTCGGCTCGCGTTCGATGCCGTTGTCGACCCCGTAGAGGTAGTGCGACATCCACTTGTTCAGCGTCGTGAGCCAGACGTCGCGGCGCAGCGAAATCGGGTCCGCGTGGCCGGACTGGTGCAGCCAGATCTTGTGCTCGACGCCGTGCTTCTTCAACGCTTCGTACCAGGTGGCGACCTGTTCGGTCTTCACGTTCCAGTCGTTCAGCCCGTGCACCGCGAGCACCGACGCGTGCACCTTGCCGACGTCGTTGCGGTAGTTCCGGACGTCCCAGAACTTGCTGTAGTCCCCCGTCAGCCGGTCCTGCGCGGCGGTGAGCCCGTCGAGCACCGGACGGCAGACCTGCTGGTCAGCGCGCGAGTAGACGTAGCCGGCGAGCACGTCCGTGTCCTCGCCCTGGTAGCCGCCGGGGGCCACGACCGCGCCGGCGTTGCGGTAATAGCCGTACCAGCTCGAAATGGCGGCGATCGGCACGATCGTCTCGAGCCCTTCGACGCCGGTGCTGGCCACCGCGTTGGGCAGCGTGCCGTTGTACGACACGCCCATCATGCCGGTCTTCCCGGTGCTCCAGTTCGCCGCGACGGGCGCTCCGGCCTGGTTGTGCGCGGCAGCGCGGCCGTTCAGCCAGTCGACCACCGAACGCGCGCCGATCGTCTCGTTCACGTCGCCCGTCGTCGGGCAGCCGGTGGACAGCCCGGTGCCGAGGGATTCGCCGTACACGACAGCGAATCCGCGCGCGGTGAAGTAGTTCTGGTAGCTCCAGCCGATCGGTGCCGCGACGTGCGGACCCGGCACGTACAGCTCGGTGTCGACGTTGTGGTTGGGTACGTCGTTGCCGCCCGCGAAGTACGGGCTCGCTTCGTACACGACCGGCACCTTCATGCCCCGCTCCGTGGCGCGCGGACGCACCACTTGCGCGTGTACGAGGTCAGGCTTGCCGTCGTGGTCACTGTCGACGGGCGCGGTGACCCAGACGTCTTCGCGGATGACGTCAGCCGGATCGAAGACCGGCTGCGCCTGGCCGTCGGTGAAAACCGGCGCTGGCGGCGAAGCAGCTTCAGCGACCGCGGGCACGGACAACGTGGCCACTGCGACGAAAACGGCAGCGACCCGAGCGGCAACTCCCACCAGAACCCCCAAGCTGGACGAAGCAGGCGAGCAAGTTGAGAGTTCCGTCAACCGCAACTCGCGTCAACCGACTAACGTCGGAGCCATGGACGCACCGATAGTCACGGTCACGGTCTATCCGCAGCACGCGCGCGTCACCCGCCGCTGTCAAGTCACTCCGGCCGACGGGCCCCGCGTAGAGATCACGGGTCTCCCCCTGTCGCTCGACGCTGCTTCAGTGCGCGTCAGCGGCGCGGGCGACGCGTTGGTCACGGGCGTCGATGTCGCGTACGCGCAACACGCCGCGCCTGCAGACCCAACGCTGCGCGCGCTCGTGGAGCAGCGTCGCGCAGACCAAGCGACTGTCGACGAGGTTGCGGACGACGAAAGCGCAGCGGCGACGCGCGTCGACCTGTTGACGGGCGTCTCGCGACGCAGCGGAGCAAGCTTCGCGAAGGCGTTGGCTGGCGGCGACGCGGAACCGGGGCGTGTCCAGGAAGTGAGCGAAGCGCTCAGCACGCAATTAGCCGCAGCGCTCAAGGAACGTCGCGCGCTCGCCACGAGGCTGGAACGGCTGCGCGAAGACCTCGCCGCGCTAGACCGCCAGATCGAAACTCGCAGCGCACAGTCCGAACAGGACAGTTCGACCATCGTGGTGGAGCTGGAATCCCCTGCCACCGCGGAAATCGAACTGTCCTATGTGGTCCCCGGCGCACGCTGGGAACCCGGGTACGACGTGCGGGTGCGCGGCACCGACGTCACCGTCACCTCGTACGGGCTGGTCAGCCAGCACACCGGCGAGGACTGGCCGGAGTGCGAGCTGACGCTGTCCACCGCGCGCCCGGCGAACACCGTCGTGATCCCGGAACTCCAGCCCTGGTACCTGGATCGGCAGCAGCCGGAACGGCGCTCGATGGTGCCGCCCGCACCCGCCGCGATGGCGGCCTACGGCGGTGCCGCACCCGCTGGTCGGGACGGCTTCGCCGCGCACCTCTCCGAAGTCGAGCAAGGCGCCACCGCGGTCACCTTCCGGCCCGCCCGTCCGGTCGCGATCCCGTCCGGCGCGCAAGGTCACCGGACGACGCTCGCGCAGCTGGACTTCACCGCGGAACTGGACTATGTCACCGCGCCGACGCAGGCCGAGGAGGCTTATCTGCGCGCGAAGGTGGTCAACACCGGCGAGCACACGCTCCGCGCCGGTCGCGCCGCGGTGTTCCACGAAGCCGAATTCGTCGGCAGCACGCAGCTGGAACTGTGGGCTCCTGGCGAGGAACGCGAACTCGCGCTGGGCGTCGACGACCGGATCCGCGTCGAACGCGAACTGGTGAAGCGCAGCGCCAGCAAGGCGACGTTCTCCGCGCAACGCCGCCGCGAAGCCGATTACCAGACGACGGTGACCAACCACAGCCCCCGCGAAGCCGTGGTGGCCGTGCTGGACCAGGCCCCGGTCTCGCGGGACGACGCGATCACTGTGCGGGACCTGCGGCTCAGCCCGGAGCCGGTCGAGCGCACCGAGCTGGGCCAGTTCACCTGGCGGCTCACGATCGCGCCCGGGGCGTCCGCGACGGTCTCGCTCGGCTACCGGGTGGACGTCGCGAAGGGCGTCGAACTCAGCGGCTGGCGCGAGTGAGCGCTCAGCCCTGCGAGATGTAGGCCTCCAGCTGTTCCTGGCTCTGTTCCAGCTGCTCCATCCGGATCTTCACCACGTCGCCGATGCTCACGATGCCGGCGAGGCGCCCGCCGTCGAGCACCGGCACGTGCCGGATCCGCCGTTCGGTCATCACGACGCTGAGCTGGTCCACCGGATCGTCCGGGGTGCAGCTGGCGACCATGGTGGTCATGATGTCCGCGACCGGCCCTTGCAGGACGGCCGGCCCGTGGTCGTTGAGCTTGCGCACGACGTCGCGTTCGGACACGATCCCGGCGATCCCGCCCTCGGCGTCCACGACGACCATCGCGCCGACGTTGTGCCGGGCGAGTCCCGCCAGCAGCTCGGCGACCGTCGTCCCCGGCGACACAGTGGCGACCGTCGCGCCCTTGCGCTGAAGCACATCCGCAATCCGCATGGCGATGCCCTCTCCTCGGTGAGTCGGGTCACATCAGGTTAGGGCCCCGGTGCCGACTGCGAAAGTCCAGCGGGACGCGTCCGTTCGTGGTAACGGGCTCAGCCGTCGAACACCCGGCGCAACCGGGCGAGACCGGGTCCGATCTCCTCCGCCGCGATCGCGCCGTAGCCGAACAGCAGCCCGTGCCGCCGCGACGCCACGGAGAAATCGCCGAGCGAAAACAGCCGCACGCCCGCCCCGGACGCCTTCCGCGCGAAGCCGCGCAGATCCCGGTCCGCCGACGCGCTCAGGTGCAGACCCGCTGACGCGGGAACCGGCTCCAGCACGTCGGCGAATTCCGCCCGGAGGCGGTCGACGAGGAGGTCGTGGCGGGCGCGGTAGATGCCGCGCATCCGGCGGACGTGCCGGGCGAACCCGCCTTCCGCGATGAACGCCGCGACCACCGCTTGTTCGATGCCCGGGGAATGCCAGTCGGCGAGGTATTTCGCCTTCACGATCGCTTCCGCCAGAGCGGGCGGCGCGGCGAGAAAACCCAGTCGCAGCGCGGGCGACAGGACTTTCGAGAACGAGCCGACGTAAACCACCCGGCCGTGAGAATCCAAGCTGTGCAACGGTTCCAGCGGTCGCCCGGAGTAGCGGAACTCGGTGTCGTAGTCGTCCTCGACCACGACTGCGCTGTTGTCCTCGGCCCAATCGAGCAGCTCTCGTCGGCGAGACGGCGACATCGCGACACCGAGCGGGTACTGGTGCGACGGCGTCACGTGCACCAGTCGAGTGCCCCGCGGGATCGCGTCGACCACGAGGCCCTCGTCGTCCACCGGAACCGGCGCGACACGCACTCCGAGCGTGCCCAGCAGCAGGCGCGGCGGCGGGTAGCCGGGATCCTCGACGGCAGCCAGGTCGCCGGGTCGCAAGAGGACGCGGGCGACGAGGTCGATCGTCTGTTGCGCGCCCGAAGTGATCACCAGGTGCTCCGGGCGCACGCGAACGTTCCGGGACACCGCGAGGTGCCGCGCGAGTTCGGTGCGCAGCCGGGGATCGCCCTGGGGTTCGCCGTAAGTCATCAGTTCGGCGTGGGAGCTGCGCAACGCCTGGGTCGTCAGCCGACGCCAGGTGTCGAACGGAAACAGCCGCACATCCGGTACTCCGGCACGGAAATCGAACTCCGGCGGGTTCGTGAACGCTTTCGGCGGCGCGGGCACGTCTGTCCACTCTGGACGCGGTTGGACGCCCTCGGCGAACCCGGTCGGTTCGGCGGGCCGCGGCGCGGCACCGGCGCGCACGTAGGTACCTGCGCCGACTCGGCCGGCGAGGAATCCTTCCGCGGTGAGGCGTTCGTACGCCGCGGTGACGGTGGTGCGCGAAACCGCCAGCTGGCGTGCCAGTTCCCGGGTCGGCGGCAGCACGTCGCCGTCGCGCAGCCGCCCGTCGAGCACCGCTTCGCGGATCTGGCGGTAGATCTCGTCGCGATGGCCGCGAGCGCCGGACAGGTCCAGGTGCAGGTCCACGCGTCCAGCCTAGATTGGTCCACCGCAGTTGGCCCGGTTTTGGCTCTCTTCCTGGACCGATCTGGCGGTTAGCGTGAGCCTATGACCACGTTCGACCTCGACCGGCAGTCCCTGCTCGTTCTCGACCCGATCGTCTCGAAGATCACCGCGGCGGACCTCGACCGGCCTACCCCGTGCGCCGGCTGGACGCTCGCCGACCTGCTGCGCCACCAAATCAGCGAAAACCACGCCTTCGCCGAAGCAGCGCGCAACGGCTCCGCGAAGGACTGGGACAGCGGTCAGCTCGGCGAAGACCCGTACGCCGCGTACGCAGCTTCGGTGACCGACTACCTCGCTGCGTACGGAGAAGCCGACGTCGCGGAACGAGAGATCGCCATCAACACCTTCGGCACCTTCCCGGGCACAGTCGCGATGGGTATGCACCTCGTCGACACCGTCGCGCACGGCTGGGACCTCGCCAAGACCCTCGGCGTCGCGTACCACCCGGTGCCGGACGCAGTGCACGCCGTGTGGAAATCCGCGCTCATGATCCCGACCGACCCGAAGGAACGCGTCGAACGCGGAGCCTTCGCGCCGGTGGTGCCCGTCGACACCGGCGAAAGCGAACTGAACCAGTTCCTGGGCCGGCTGGGCCGCGACCCGCAGTGGCGCGTCAGCTGACCTTGTCCGCCGGGGCCGACCAGGTGTCGCAGGCAGCAGGGCCGGCTCCGGTGTAGCCGGCCTTCGCCCAGGCCAGCTGGTTCGCGCGGGTGCCGTGGTCGCCGCTGTCGTCGGCGCGGCCGTAGTCGGCGACGGCGGCGTTCGCGGTGGCCCGGCTGATCGACCCGCGGTCCGCCGCGGCGTTGAGGAACAACGCGCCGAAACAGTTCGCCTGGAGCTCGATCCGGCGCACGACCGCCTTGTCCGCGTCGCTGCTCGGTTCGGGCGAACCCATCTCCGTGCTCGCCGCGTCGAGGATGCCGCTCTCTCGCTGCACGTGATGGCCGTACTCGTGCGCGAGCGTCGCCAGATGGCGGGCTCGGCTCAGCCCGGCGTCCGACAGCATCCACTCGGTGGGCGCGTAGATCGTGGCGTCGCCGCCGCAGTAGTACGCGACCGCCTCGTCCCGGGACGGCGCGCTGCCGCACGCACTGGTCTTCGGCAGGGTGACCGACACCTTGACCGGCAGGTTCGGCTCGTCCGCTTTGTCCAGCGCGGGCTGCCACGCCTGCTTCAGGCAGCCCACGAGCGCGGTGTAGAACGTCTTGAGCTGCTCCGGGTCCCGGCTCAGGTCCGGCAGGTCGCACGACACCGGGCCGAGCGCGACGCCCTCGGCCAGCAGCGGGTTGCCGCTGAGCTTGCGCACCGGTTTGGCGTCCTGGCGGTCCGGCATCGCATCGGCGTCCGGGGCCGCGATCGCGTGCCCGGACACCTCGTGCGGCACCACGGCCATGAGCGCGAGCGTGACCGCGACGATGGCCACCGCCGCCACGGCGCCCAGCGCTTTGCCCGCCTTCCGGCGCGGCGGCGGCTGCGGTGCTGCGGGAGGCCACGGGCCTCCGGCGTAGTACGTCATTCCTCCCCCTCCCGACCAGCATACGGAGACCGCGCGCGGGCCTGGATCACGAAACGGGAACGCCGGGATCCTGGCCGGATCCGCGAGCGGCAGCGAGACTGGACGCTATGACTGTCGAAGATCCGTACCTGTGGCTTGAAGACGTGACGGGCGACGAGGCGCTCGAATGGGTCCGTTCGCGCAACGCGGAGACGCTCGACGCGCTCACCGCGAGCGAGAGGTTCGGGCAGCTGCGGGACTCGATCCGCGAGGTGCTCGACGCGGGCGGGCGGATCCCGTACGTCGCGCGCCGGGGGACGCACTATTACAACTTCTGGCAGGACGCCGACCACCCGCGCGGGCTGTGGCGGCGCACCACGCTGGAGCAGTACCGCACGGCCGAACCGGACTGGGAGATCCTGCTCGACGTCGACGCGCTCGCCGCGGCCGAGGACGAGAACTGGGTCTGGAAGGGCGCCGCGGTGCTGCGTCCCGGGCACCGGCTCGGCCTGGTCCAGCTGTCGAGGGGCGGCGCGGACGCGACCGTCGTCCGCGAGTTCGACCTCGACGCGCACGAGTTCGTGGAGAACGGCTACACCCTGCCCGAGGCGAAGCACCGGATCGGGTGGATCGACGCCGACCGGGTGTACATCGGGACGGACTTCGGCCCGGGCTCGCTCACCACGTCCGGCTATCCGCGGCTGGTGAAGGAATGGCGGCGCGGCACCCCGATCGAGGACGCGGTGCTCGTCGCCGAGGGCAAGCCGGACGACGTCGCGGTGATGGCGTACCACGACCCGACCGAGGGTTTCGAACGCGATTTCGTGCGCCGGGCGATCGATTTCTACCGCACCGAGTACTTCGAGCGGACCCCGTCCGGGCTGGCCAAACTGGACCTGCCCGAGGACGTCGAGGTGTCCACGCACCGCGAATGGCTGCTCGTGCACCCGCGCAGCGCGTGGACCGTCGGCGGCGCCGAACACCCCGCGGGCACGCTGCTCGCGATCGGCTACGAGGCGTTCAAATCGGGCGACCGCGAGTTCACCGCATTGTTCACCCCGGACGCGCACACGTCGCTGGACTACTACACGTGGACCCGCAACCACCTGCTGCTCGCGACGCTGCACGACGTCAAGTCGGAGCTGCGCGTGCTGACGCCCGGCCCGGACGGCTGGGCCGAAGCGGAACTGGGCGGCGCGCCGGAATTCGGCAGCGCGCAGATCGTCGACACCGAACCGGACGTCGACGACGAGTACCTGGTGGATTCCTCCAGCTACGTCCAGCCGTCCACGCTCACCCGCGGCGTCGTCGGCGGCGACGTCGAGGTGCTGAAGCAGGCGCCCGCGTTCTTCGACGCGGCCGGGATCGAGGTCAGCCAGTACTTCGCGACCTCGGACGACGGCACGAAGATCCCGTACTTCGTCGTCCGCCCGCCGGGCGCGGAAAACGGCCCGACGCTGCTGTACGGGTACGGCGGTTTCGAGGTTTCGCTGACCCCTTCGTACGGCGGGGTCGTCGGCCGGTCCTGGCTGTCGCGCGGCGGAACGTACGTGGTCGCGAACATCCGCGGCGGCGGCGAATACGGCCCGGAATGGCACATGCAGGCGGTGAAGGAGAACCGGTACAAGGCATTCCAGGACTTCGCCGCGGTCGCGCGCGATCTCGTCTCGCGGGGCATCACGACGAAGGAACGGCTCGGCATCCAGGGCGGCAGCAACGGCGGGCTGCTCATGGGCGTCATGCTCACCCGTTACCCGGAACTGTTCGGCGCGATCGTGTGCCAGGTGCCGCTGCTCGACCTGAAGCGCTACCACCTGCTGCTGGCCGGTGCGTCGTGGATGGCTGAATGGGGCGACCCGGACGTCCCGGAGGAGTGGGAGTACATCTCGAAATACTCGCCGTACCAGAACGTTTCCGCGGACGGCCAGTATCCGCCGATCCTCTTCGTCACCTCTACCCGCGACGACCGCGTGCACCCTGGGCACGCGCGCAAGATGTTCGCGCGGATGCAAGAACAGGGCCACGACGTGGAGTACTTCGAGAACATCGAAGGCGGCCACGGAGCGGCGGCGGACAACGAACAACTCGCGTTCCGTTCAGCGGTCGCGTACGAATTCCTCTGGTCGAAGCTTTCCTAGACCAGCCCCCGGGGCCGCGCCCGCACGCGCGGCCCCGGGCGGATCGACGGTCCTCTGCGGACTTCCGCGAGCGCCCGCTCGAACCGCGCCCAGGCGTCGGTGACGAACGCCAGCCACGGCACGCCGAGCCGCCGCAGCGCGCGCCCGTGGCCGACTAACACGCCGCCGGTTTCCAGAATCGCTTTGGCTCGCCATCTCGCACTCGCTGAGATTCTTTGCCGCCGCAACAGGTCCACGTGATAGCTGAGCCGCCGTTCCACCCCGGCGAACACCCGGGCGGCGACCTCCACGGTGACCGGGTCGCGGGTGCCGTCCCGCAACGCGCTGTAGTAGCCGAGCGCGAGCACGTCGGAGATCAGCTGGCTCATCACGTCGCTTTTCGCTGACTGGCTTGCGGTTTCGAGAAGCCTCAGCTCGTCCGGCGGGTGCCGGAACCTCCGGACGCTGCGCGCCACCACCGGATCCAGCGGAACCACGCTCCCCCACACCGGCCGCGGCCGGACCTTCCGTCGCCGCGCCTCCGCCTCGAACACCGCACTCCAGTCCACGGCGGCCATGCTGCCGCCCGGATGTGCCGGTGCCGCGGGGAGAATGTGGAGATTCAGTGGGGGGAGAGCTCGCACCCGGTCTTGTCTCTGTACCTACTAGTATGTACGGTGAGCTTATGTCCACGAGAGACCAGCTCATCGCGAGCACTCAGGACCTGCTGTGGGAGCGGGGGTACGTCGGCACCAGCCCGAAGGCGATCCAGCAGCGCGCCGGGGCCGGGCAGGGCAGCATGTACCACCACTTCACCGGCAAGGCCGACCTGGCGCTCGCCGCGATCCGGCAGAACGCCGACGACCTGCGCGCCTCCGCCGAGGCAGCGTTCGCCCAGGGCACGACGGCGGTCGAACGCGTTTCGGCTTACCTGCTGCGCGAACGGGACGTCCTGCGCGGCTGCCCGGTCGGACGGCTGGCGCTGGACCCCGAGATCGTCACGAACCCGGAATTGCGTGCGCCGCTGGAGGAAACGTTCGACTGGCTGCGCGGTCGTCTCGCCGAAGTGCTCGCCGAGGGCATCGCGAACGGCGAACTGCCGAGCGACCTCGACCCAGCGGCAACGGCAACCACGCTGGTCGCGGTGCTGCAGGGCGGGTACGTCCTCGCCCGGTCGTCCGGGACGGTCGAGCCGTTCGACCAAGCGATCCGCGGCGCGCTCGCACTCCTCGAGCGGCGGTGACGTCGATGTACGCCATGCAGTACGAGATCGATTTGCCCGCTGGATACGACATCGAGCACCGAGTCGCGACCCGAGGCCACCGCACTGACGCGTTCCCCGGCTTGGGACTCAAGGCGTATCTGGTGCGCGACAACCAGTACGCGCCGTTCTACCTGTGGGCCGACACCGCCGGAATGAGCCGATTCCTTTGGGGAGGCGGCGGATTCGACGGCATAGTCCAAGACTTCGGCCGACCGCCAGTGCACCATTGGACCGGCGCGCGCTGTCTTCCCGGCCCAGCGCGCGCGACCGCCCCGGAGTTCGCGACTAAACGCGTAGGGCAGTTTTCGGAAGACATCGACCGCGAATTAGTCGAACTCGCGCAGCTGTCCCAAAACCCAGCCGTGCACACCACCGCACTGGCCATCGACCCGCAGCGCTGGGAAACCGTGCGCTTCACCCTCTGGACCACCATCCCGGACGAGGACAGCGACGTCCAGTACCGGGTGCTTCACCTGTCCCGCCCCGAAATCGACCAGCTGAGCTGAGAGGTCCCCATGCCGCTCGTCCGCATCGACGTGCTGTCCGAACCGAACGCCGACCGTCTCCCCGCCATCGGCGAAGCCGTGCACCAGGCGATGACCGAAACCATCGACGTCCCCGCCGACGACCGGTTCCAGATCCTGAACAGCCACGCCCCGGGCCGATTGCGTTACGACCCAGGCTATTTCGGCGTCCAGCGCGACGACGACATCGTGTACATCGCCATCACAATGCGCGCCGGCCGCACCAACGAACAGAAAACCGCGTTGTACCGGCGAGCGACCGAACTCATCGCCGAAGCGACGGGGATCGAACCGCGGAACGTGTTTTTCAGCCTCACGGAAAACCACGAGATGGACTGGTCGTTCGGCGAGGGTGTCGCACAGATGCTGTCTTGAGGCCGCCCAGCGCGGGTCACAACAGGATGACGGTGCGCTCGCCCGGCTCGTCCCGGTGCGCCCAGGCAGCTTCGACCTGGTCGAGCGGGAACACCCGCGGGCGCACCGCCATGCCGCCCGCGGCGATCGCGGCGACGAGTTCGGTGAACTCCCGGTGCATGACCTGCGGGTCCACCGCGCCGAAGCCGCTGCCCAGGATCCGGCACGCGTTGGAGCGCAAGGCGTGCCCGGACAGGATGATCGAGTCTCCGCCCATGCCCCCGATCTGCACCCAGTCGAGCAGGCGGGTGTGCTGGGTACGCGCTCCGAGGACGGCACGCATGGCGAGTTCGGTCGGCGGCCCCCACACGTAGTCCAGGACCACGTCGACCTCCGCGGCGGCCTCGGCTAGCGCGGCCGCCGTGGCGTCCTCGTCGGGCACGAGCTGAACCACTGCGTCCGCACCCTGGTCCGCGAGTTCGTCGAGACGAGCGCGGTTGCGTCCGGCGGCGACCACTCGCCCCGCGCCGAGGTGCTTGGCGACCTTGACGGCCGTCGAGCCCGCGTTGCCGGTCGCGCCGTGCACGAGAACCGACTGCCCGGCCTCGAACGGAACGCGGGTGCGCAGCGCACCCCACGAGGACAGCGCGGGGTTCATGGTGGCAGCGAGGAGTGCGGGATCAGTGCCGTCCGGGACGGGGATGGCGGAGGCCGGATCGATGGCGATCCGCTCGGCCAGCGTGCCGGCGCCCATGAGCATGACGTAGCCGAGACTGCCGTCAGGCCGGCGGACGACGGCGTCCGCACCGGCCAGCGCGGGCAGAGTCTCGGGACTCGTGTAGTGCTTGCCAGCAGCGATGCCGCGGGTGGCGGGGTGCACGCCGACGGCGAGGACGTCCACCGTCTCCTGGCCGGAAGCAGCCTCGGGAGCGGGGATGGAACGGAAACGCGGCGGTTCGTCGAAGGACTCCACCAGTGCGGCGTTGATCATGGACATGCGGACTCCCCTTGCGCGGTCGACCACCGTTTAGAAACGGTCTCGTATCTTATAGCTCGAGCGTACGACCGCCCGTTAAGATACGCAAGCGGGTCTAACCGACCGGCTGAACGCGACCGTCCGGAGGGCAGTGGTGAGCGAGCAACGGCGCACGGAGGGCACTCCCACCCGGCGCAGGGGCGCTGCCCTGGAAAACGCGCTCCTCGACGCCGCCTGGGAGGTGCTGGTCGAGCAGGGCTACCACGGCTTCACCTACGAGACCGTCGCCGCGCGGGCGGGAACCAGCAAACCGGTGCTCTACCGGCGCTGGCCGCAGCGCGAAGACCTTCTCATCGCCACTCTCGCCCGGCACTGGCGTCCCCTCGACCTTCCCGACACCGGCAGCCTCCGCCAGGACGCCCTCGCCGTCCTGCGCGCGGTCAACGCCGAGCGGTCCCGCCTGGTGATCCTCCTGCGCATTCAGCTGGCGGACTACTTCCGCGAAACCGGCACCAGCTTCGGCGACCTGCGCAGCCGTCTCCGGCTCGCGGACCAACCGCCCTTCGCGACGCTTGTCGACCGCGCTGTCGAGCGCGGTGAGCTGACCGAGGCGCCGCGGTCCGAACGCGTGGTGAACCTGCCCTTCGACCTGGTGCGCCACGACATGCTGATGACCATGGGCGCGGTGCCGGACGCGACGATCGTCGAGATCGTGGACCGGGTGTGGCTGCCGCTGCTCGGCCTGAATCCCCATGACACGCAAGCAGAACTCTGAACGGCACTCCCCCGTTCTGCGCTGACGCCTTTTGTGCGCACTGAGCGAGGCGCTCGCGTTTACCGAGGCGGACCTTCAATCGAGAAAGGGGGGCGCGGCATTGCCGCGCCCCCCTTTCTCAACGACCGATCAGCTGCAGCCGGACGTCGCCCCGCAGCCCTCGCAGGCGTAGCACGATCCCGCAGGCCGCATCTTCGTGCCGCAGGTCATGCAGAGCGGTGCGTCCGCGGCCTTGCCGAGGTGCAGTTCCATCAGCTCGGCGGTGCTGTGCGCGTCACGTCCCGAAGTGTCCGTTGTGGACTCTTCGGTGCGGGCTGGCGACGCGTCGACACTGCTGCGCAGCGCGTCGATGTCGAGGCTCTGGCCGCCGTAGTTCGCCTCGACCTCGGCCGAGCGCTCGTCCGCGGTGAAAATGCCCAGCTGCGCGCGCTTTTCGTACGGCAGGTAGTCGAGCGCCAGGCGGCGGAACAGGTAGTCCATGACGCTCGTGGCGATCCGGATGTCCGGGTCGTCGGTCATGCCTGCCGGTTCGAAGCGCAGGTTCGAGAACTTCGAGACGTAGAACTCGAGCGGGATGCCGTGCTGCAGGCCGACCGAGATGGACATCGAGAAGGCGTCCATCACGCCGGACAGCGTGGAACCCTGCTTGCCGAGCTTCACGAAGATCTCGCCGAGGCCGTCGTCCGGATACGAGCCCGCGTGCAGGTAGCCCTCGGCGCCGCCAACGGTGAACGACACCGTCTGGCTCGGGCGCTTCTTCGGCAGGCGGCGGCGCACCGGGCGGTATTCGACAACCTTCTCCGGCTCGGTCTCCGCCGCGGCTTCCTTCTTCTTCCCCGTCGACAGCGGCTGGCCGACCTTGCAGTTGTCGCGGTAGATCGCGAGCGCCTTGAGGCCGAGTTTCCAGCCCTGGAAGTAGATCTCCTCGACGTCCTCGACGGTCGCCGACTCCGGCATGTTGACCGTCTTCGAGATCGCGCCCGAGATGAACGGCTGCACCGCGGCCATCATCCGCACGTGGCCCATCGGCGCGATGGACCGGTCGCCGACCGCGCAGTCGAACACCTCGTAGTGCTCGGGACGCAGGCCCGGCGCGTCGACCACGTGGCCATGCTGCGCGACGTACTCGACGATCGCCTCGACCTGCTCGGCCTGGTAGCCCAGCACCTGCAGCGCGCGCGGCACGGTCTGGTTCACGATCTGCATCGACCCGCCGCCGACGAGCTTCTTGAACTTCACCAGCGAAAAGTCCGGCTCGATGCCCGTGGTGTCGCAGTCCATCATGAAGCCGATGGTGCCGGTGGGCGCGAGCACCGAGGCCTGCGCGTTGCGCCAGCCGTTGCGGGTGCCGAGCTCGATGCCCTTCTGCCACTCCTCCGACGCGAGCGCGCGGACCGCGGCGTCGTTGCTGTGATAGGTGCGGACGAGCTCGTTGGCCGCGGCGTGCTTGCGCATGACGCGCTGGTGCGCTTCGGCGTTGCGCGCGTAGCCCTCGTACGGCCCGACGACGCCGGCCAGCTCGGCCGAACGACGGTAGGACACGCCGGTCATCAGGGACGTAATCGCGGCAGCGAGCGCGCGGCCGCCCTCGGAGTCGTACGCGTGGCCCAGCGCCATCAGCAGCGCGCCGAGGTTGGCGTAGCCGATGCCGAGCTGGCGGAACTTGCGCGTGGTGTCGGCGATCGGCTCGGTCGGGAAGTCGGCGAAGCAGATCGAGATGTCCATCGCGGTGATGACGAACTCGACGGCCTTCGCGAACAGCGGCGCGTCGAACGTGCCCTCCTCGGACACGAACTTCAGCAGGTTGAGCGACGCGAGGTTGCAGCTCGAGTTGTCGAGGTGCATGTACTCGCTGCACGGGTTCGACGCGGTGATCCGGCCCGATTCGGGGCAGGTGTGCCAGTCGTTGATCGTGCTGTCGTACTGGACGCCCGGGTCGGCGCATTCCCACGCCGCCTGCGCCATGCTGCGGAACAGCTTCTTCGCGTCGGTGCGGTCGATGACCTCGCCGGTGAGGCGGGCGCGCAGGCCGAAGTCGGTGCCGTTCTCGACGGCGTGCATGAACTCGTCGGACACGCGGACCGAGTTGTTCGCGTTCTGGTACTGCACCGAGGAAATGTCGGAGCCGGAGAGGTCCATGTCGAACCCGGCGTCGCGGAGGACCTTGATCTTTTCCTCTTCGCGGGCCTTGGTCTGGATGAATTCCTCGATGTCCGGGTGGTCGACGTCGAGCACGACCATCTTCGCCGCGCGCCGGGTCGCCCCGCCGGACTTGATGGTGCCCGCGGACGCGTCGGCTCCGCGCATGAAAGAGACCGGGCCGGACGCGGTGCCGCCGGAGGTGAGCAGTTCCTTCGAGGACCGGATGCGCGAGAGGTTGAGGCCCGCGCCGGAACCGCCCTTGAAGATCAGGCCTTCCTCGCGGTACCAGTTGAGGATCGACTCCATCGTGTCGTCGACGGCGAGGATGAAGCAGGCGGACACCTGCTGCTTCGAGGACGTGCCGACGTTGAACCACACCGGGGAGTTGAAGCTGAAGACCTGGTGCAGCAGCATCCAGGTGAGCTCGTGCTCGAAGATCTCGAGGTCGGACGGACCGGCGAAGTAGTCGTGCTCGGCGGCGGCCTTCACGTAGGTGCGCACCACGCGGTCGATGAGCTGCTTGAGGCTGCTCTCGCGCTGCGGGCTGCCGACCGCGCCGCGGAAGTACTTGCTGGTGACGATGTTGGTCGCGTTGACCGACCAGAACTCGGGGAATTCGACCCCGCGCTGCTCGAAGTTGACGCTGCCGTCGCGCCAGTTGGTCATGACGACGTCGCGGGTCTCCCACGCGACCTCGTCGTAGGGGTGGGTCCCCTCGGTGGTGAAGACCCGCCGGACGGTGAGGCCCTTGTTCGGCTTCTTGTTCTGTCCGGCCGCGGCGCCGGTTCCCACGGTTTCGGTCATGCGGTCCTGTCCCTCGCTCCCCGCGACCCGGTGACGGCTCAGTCGTCGCCGGCGCGCTCGCCTTCCTGGTCCTCCGCAGTTCCCGCCATGGCTTTCCGCAGGTCGGAGATCTCCTTCTCGAAGTCCTCGACCGAGGAGAAGGAGCGGTAGACGCTGGCGAACCGGAGATACGCGACGCCGTCCAGTTCCCGCAGCGGGCCGAGGATGGCGAGGCCGACCTCGTGGCTGGGGATCTCGGCGAGCCCGGCGGACCGGATCGACTCCTCCACGCGCTGCGCGAGCTTCTGCAGCGCGTCGTCGTCGACCGGGCGGCCCTGGCAGGCCCGCCGCACTCCGTTGACCACCTTGTCCCGGCTGAACTGCTCGGTGGCGCCGGACCGTTTGACCACGGCCAGCACCATCGTCTCCGACGTGGTGAAACGTCGTCCGCACTCGGCGCACGAACGCCGCCGCCGGATCGCCTGTCCCTCGTCCACCTCTCGGGAGTCGACGACCCGAGAGTCCGCATGCCGGCAGAACGGGCACCTCATCCGCCGATCACCTTCCCCTCCGCGCCGGTCGATTCCTGTCCCGACCGGCCCCTGCCGCCACGCTACGGCCTGGACCGCGGTCACCGCGCGCGACCCCGCGCCTGGTGATCGACTTGTGGACATCCGGTGGGCAACTGCCGACCAGCTGTGGACAACTGCCGCCAGTCTACCCCTACCTGTGGACCAACTACAGCGGTGTAACTACTAGATATAGGGGTAGACCATAGATCGCCTCCGGGGCGGGCGCAAGAAACCCGAGAGGGTGAAAGAGCGGTTGCGCAAGATGCGACCGGGTGGTTTCCGAGAGTCATGACCCTGACGCGCCTCCTGTTTCTCCGCCCGAACCGGCCCCGGACCAGGCGACCGGCACGGTGAGCGGCATGCCGGGCAGCAGCGCGGTGTCGTCGAGGTTGTTGAGCTCCTTGATCCGTTCGACGACCGCGCTCTGGTCGGCGTTCGGCGCGAACCGGGCGGCGAGCGTCCCGAGCGAATCGCCGGGCTGCACGGAAACGGACGCGGTCCGCGACGGCACCGGGCCGCTGGACACGCCGGCGCCGAACACGCCGAGCCCAGTGACGATGAGGCAGGCCGCGAAGGCGATCGCGAACAGCCACGGCCACCGCACCGACGGCCGGGCCTCGGTACGGCAGGCCACCCCACCGCGCCGCCCGGCGACGACCCGCTCCCGGGACGGCGGCCGCAACGGCTCGCCACGCCGCTCGCGCGCGGTGCGCCCAGGGTTGGCCGGAACGGCGGCGGGGATGTGCCGGACCGCGCGACGGGCCTCGCGAGGAGGGGCCTCTTCGGTTTCGACGGCCGAGGGGGCGGAGGTCTGGAATCCGGCTCGCTCGACGGATCGCACCGCAGCGCGGCGGCGCGGCGCACGTTCTTCAGTTCCGACGGTGGAGGGAGCCGAGGTCTGGAACCCGGCTCGCTCGGCGGACCGCACCGCAGCACGGCCACGCGGCGCACGCTCTTCAGTTCCGACAGCGGAGGGAGCCAAGGTCTGGAACCCGGCTCGCTCGACGGATCGAACGGCGGCGGCAGAGCGCAGTTCAGCGTCATCGCTCGGCGCCGAACGTTGGAGATCAGCTCGCTCGCCGCCTCCGAGTCCGGCTTCCTCCGCTGCCAGCCAGGCACGCCGCCGCCCGGCTGCGCCGCGTGCGCCTTCCCGGGGCTCGCCCGCGCCGCGGCCGCGCCGTGCGTCGCCCCGGACGGACTCGCCGCGCGCAGCCTCGCCGGGCCGATCCGCGCCAGGGCCGCGCCGCGCGCCGGTCCGGCCGTGAAGGTCGACCACCTCGGCGGAACCGGCCGCGGGGCCCGGAACCTCGCCGGATTCGGCTTCGGAGCCCGAAGGAACACCATCCTTTCGGGTGGCGTCTATCCGCTCCGCGCGTCGCCGCGAACGGCGCGTCGGGCCGCCCCGCCCGGGTTCCCTCCGGACGGGGACCGTCCCGTCCGACGCGGCGCCGCCCTCGACAGGGCGGACGGCAGGGACGGGCCGAAGCGGGCGGACCAGCCCGCGATCTGCCAGGATCGACATTCCGGAACCTCCTCGTGACCTGCGAATCCGTCCGGTCCGGGCCGTACACCTGCGCCGCAGCGGTCCAGATCGAACAGGCGTTCTATCGAACGTCCGTGCGAAGGTCTACCACCCCGCACCGACAAAATCGAGAGGACACGGCGTGTCGATCGAACAGATGTTTGAAATCGTCGCGCGCGGTGGCTAACGTCGGTGACCAGGACATCTGCCGGACCGGCTCCGGCGGGTGCCGCCGGACGGGCGTTCGCGGAAAACGCGGATCCCGGACCGGCGCACGCGGACACGCGCGGGACGCCGACACGGCGACCGCGGGACGGCTGGAGGCGACGCAGCGTTGGAGAAGGACACGGTGAAGGGCACCGCGGCGAAGGGGGCCAAGACGGCCTCGCGAGGCAAGGCGTCCGCACAATCCGCGCGCGAGTCCGGCCACGAGAGCACGGGGAAGGTGAGCGCCATGCCGGAGGTGTACGACGTGGACGAGACGCTGACCGTCCGCCAGCAACAGGTGCTCGACGTCATCCGCACGTGGGTGAGCCGCTTCGGCTACCCGCCGAGCGTGCGCGAGATCGGCGAGGCGGTGGGGCTCACGTCCACGTCGTCGGTGTCGCATCAGCTGCGCGCGCTGCAGCGCAAGGGCTACCTGCGCCGTGACGCGAACCGGCCGCGCGCGGTGGGCGTGCTCGCGTCCACCGACGACAACCCGATGGGCATCGACATGGACCAGCAGCCGTCCGTGCCGAAGGCGGCGTACGTGCCGCTGGTCGGCCGGATCGCGGCAGGCGGTCCGGTGCTCGCCGAGCAGGCCGTCGAGGACGTCTTCCCGCTGCCGCGCGAAATCGTCGGCGAGGGCGAACTGTTCCTGCTGAGCGTCACCGGCGATTCGATGGTCGACGCCGCCATCACCGACGGCGACTGGGTCGTCGTCCGGCAGCAGCCCGCCGCGGAGAACGGGGACATCGTCGCCGCGATGATCGACGGCGAGGCCACGGTGAAGACGTTCAAGCGCAAGGACGGACACGTGTGGCTGATGCCGCACAACGAGGCGTACGAGCCCATTCCCGGTGACGACGCTTCGATCCTGGGCAAGGTCGTGGCGGTACTGCGGCGGCTCTGAGCTGTGGCGCGCTCCCCCTTCCCCGAGGCCGGGGCGAGGGGAGCGCGCTGGGGTTGGGGCTCGCCGCCGACGGTCGTGAGGCTGCGCGAGGCCGGAAGCAGTGCTACGGCAGGAACGGCGGCAGCTCTGGCGCGGGTTCGTGCGGAGCGGTGGCGCGGCGGGAGTGGTGGCGCAGCAGCGGGCGGTACGCAGGAGCAGTGCGCATGCGCGGTGTTCCGGTTCGGTGTTTCGGCAGGAACGGCGGCGCGCAAAAACGGTGCGGCGAGAGTGGTGCCGCACAAAAGCGGTGCGGTGAGTGCGGTGCCGCGGCAGGAGCGGTGCGGCGAGAGCGTTGCCGCGGCAGGGGCCTGCCGTCAGGAACGGTGCTGCGGCGGGAGCGGCAGCGCGCGGCGGCGGCGCGTGAGGAACGGTGCCGCGCGCGGGGGTAGCACCTCTGGAACGGTGGCGCGCGCAAGAGCGGCATGTCAGGAACCGCGCCACGGCAAGAACGGCGTGTCAGGGACGGTGCGTCACGGCGGGAGTGGCGCGGAAGAACGCGCAGCGAGTCGTGGCGAGTACGGCGGCGAGTCAGGCGCGGCGACGTTTCCTGGCCAGCAGGAACCAGGCACCGAGAACGACAACCGCGGCAATGGCTGCAGCGGGAATCAGCGGAAACCCACCTGACTCCTGCTCGGCTGGCTGAGGAGTAGCAGCACCACCGGGCTTAGGCGCAGGTGCTTGCGGCGTGACCAAAGAAGTCGCGTTCTTGATCGCCCGCACCGGTTCGCCGACGCCTTCGCTCGCGGACAGCAACGTGCCGTCCGGATCGAAAGCAATAGCCTCGCCCTGCTTTTCATTCGGCAGCGGAATCCGGACCGGTTCTCGTTGCAGGGCCGCCGCGACGTCGCCGTCCGGGGCCGCGTACAAGTACGCGTCCGTGTAGGTCCGCAGTGCGATGACTTTCCCGTCCGCGCTCGTCGCGCCTCCAGTGATCAGCGCCGACCCGAACGAGCCCACCGGGCCGCCTGGGGTGTCGGTGCTGTGGACGCGCAGGGTGCCGACCTGCTCCAGCTTCGTCGGGCCGGGAGTCGCCAGCGGGGCTGACGGCCGATAGACCTTCGAGGTGCCCAGCAGATCCTTGGTCACCAGGAACGGCGTGCCGGACTGGTCCAGAACCAGGGTCTCCGTGTCGTGCGGGCCGTCCGGGTAGGTCAGGCGATGCACGACGGCCGGGCCGCCAGTCGGTTTCAGTTCCAGCAGGGCGATCGTTTCGCGTTTAGCGCGGTTGTCGCCGGTATCGGAAAGCCAGAGGGTGCCGTCTTTGCCGCGGGCCAGGTCCTCGACGTCGTACGGGTCCGTCGAGTCGGTCAGGACGTCCGTCACCTGGCATTTCCGGTCCAGGACGAAGACCTGCACTTTGGTGCCGCCGTCGTTGATCGCGTACCAATGCTCACCGTCGGAGGCAAGGCCGGACAGTTCGTTGAGGCGCTTGTCCTTGACCTGGCACAGCGTCTCCGGAGCGGGAGCAGCCGCAGCGGGGACAGCTCCCGCGAGCATCAGGACAGCCGTCAGTGCCAGGACGACCCGCACCAGTTCACCTCCGTAGTGCACGGCCCGCTCGGACCGTGCACTACGGAAGACGTTCAGAGCGCCGAGGCGTTGGTCTCGAACGCCCGGAGAGCCGCGGCGAGATCCGGCCGGACTCGCGCCTTCAGGCGCGTGCCGTCGGCGACGTGCTCTTCTTCCAGCACCTCGCCTTCCGCGTGCGCCCGGGACACGAGCTCGCCCCGCGCGTACGGGACCAGCACGTCGATCACCGTTTCCGCGCGCGGCAGCCGTTCGGCCAGCACCTCGGCCAGGTCGGCCACGCCCGAGCCGGTGCGCGCGGAGATCTGCACCGAGCCGGGCAGCGCGTGGCGCAGCCGGGCCAGGGTGACGTCGTCGGCCGCGTCGGCCTTGTTGATCACCAGCAGCTCCGGCGGGAGCGGCTCCTTGCGGCTGCGGGTGATCTCGGCGAGCACCTCGCGCACCGCGTTGACCTGGTCCTCCGGGGCCGCGTCGGAACCGTCCACGACGTGCACGAGCAGGTCGGCGTCGGCCGCCTCCTCCAGCGTCGAGCGGAACGCGTCCACCAGCTGGTGCGGCAGGTGCCGCACGAACCCGACGGTGTCGGTGAGCGTGAAGGTGCGCCCGTCGGCCGTCTGCGCCCGGCGCGTGGTCGGGTCGAGGGTGGCGAACAGCGCGTCCTCCACCAGCACCCCGGCCCCGGTCAGGGCGTTGAGCAGGCTCGACTTGCCGGCGTTGGTGTAGCCGACGATCGCCACGCTCGGCACCTCGTTGGCCACGCGCTTGCCGCGCTTGGTCTCGCGGATGGTGTCCATCGCGGCGATCTCCCGGCGGAGCTTCGCCACGCGCTTGCTGATCCGCCGCCGGTCCGTCTCCAGCTTCGTTTCACCAGGCCCGCGCAGGCCCACGCCGCCGTTCGCGCCGCCCGCGCGGCCACCGGCCTGCCGGGACAGCGCCGAACCCCACCCGCGCAGCCGCGGGACGAGGTACTGCAGCTGGGCCAGCTCGACCTGTGCCTTGCCCTCCTTGGACCGGGCGTGCTGGGCGAAGATGTCGAGGATCAAGGCGGTCCGGTCGATCACCTTGACCTTGACCTTCTCCTCCAGCTGGCGCAGCTGGCCGGGCGAGAGCTCGCCGTCGCAGATCACCGTGTCGGCGCCGGTCGCCACGACCACGTCGCGCAGCTCGCGGACCTTGCCGGACCCGACGTACGTCGCCGGATCGGGCTTCTGCCGCCGCTGGACGAGGCCTTCGAGCACCTCCGAGCCCGCCGTCTCGGCCAGTCGCGCCAGTTCGGCCAGCGACGCCTCGGACTGCTGGGCGGTGCCTTCAGTCCACACGCCGACCAGCACAACGCGCTCCAGCCGAAGCTGCCGGTACTCGACCTCGGTGATGTCCTCGAGCTCGGTGGACAGGCCCGCGACCCGGCGCAGCGACGCGCGGTCCTCGAGCTCCATCTCCCCGACCGAGGGGTCGTAGGGGTCGTTGTCGTCGTAAAAGTCTTCGTGTGTCTGTTCTGTCATCGTGCCTCCATGGTCCCACGTTTCGGCGCGGGAACCGAACGGATTACCTGCTGGGATAAACCGAGACGTACACGGCCGTGCGTTCCGAGGCCGGATCGCGGGGCCTGGCCTTGAATTCTTCGAGCAGCCCCTCGAGCCGCCGCTTGAACTCCGCGACGTCCTCGGCGCCCACCTGGACCACGAGCCGGGTCGTCTCCGTCTCCGCCAGGTCGGCCTCCGCCATTTCGGCCAGATAGGCCTCGAGCATGGCCTGGTTGACCGCGACCGCTTCGGCTTCGGCGTTGTCCAGCTGCCACGAAAGCCCGGTGGACAGGTACGGGATCTCCTTCGCCCCGCGCGCACCGCGCCGAGGTTCCTGTGCCACGAGAAAACCGGTGTCGACCAGGCGCCGCACGTGGTGCAGCGTCGTCGCCGGGTCGCGGCCGAGCCGGGCTGCCAACTCCTTGTTCGTCATCGCTTCGAAAGAGGTCAACCGGATGATGCGCAGCCGTATTCCGGACGCGAGCGCGGCCGCCTCGGCTTCGGTGGAGGGACGTCGGTGGAACGGCATCCCCGCAGCCTAGACAAAGTGATTGACACTTTCCAATCACTCGGCAACACTCGATCGGGTGCGTCGCGACTCACTCTTCTTCCACGCCGATTTCCGCAGGCTGTGGGCCGGGGACACGGCGAGCCAGCTGGGGATGTTCGTCGGCGTCACGGCCATTCCGCTGCTCGCCGCCGTCACGCTGGCCGCCACGCCGTTCGAGATGGGCCTGCTGACCATGGCCGAGACGCTCGGCTTCCTGGTCCTCGGCCTTCCCGCGGGCGTGTGGGTGGACCGGATGCGCAAACGGCCGCTCATGCTCGCCGCCGACCTGGTCCGCGGGGTGCTGCTGCTCAGCGTCCCGTTCGCCTGGTGGGCCGGCGTGCTCACGATGGCGCAGGTCCTGGTGGTCGTGCTCTTCGTCGGGTTCGCGACGGTCTTCTTCGACGTCTCCTACCAGGCGTATCTGCCCGCGCTGGTCGGCCGCGAGAAGCTGCTGGAGGGCAACGCGAAGCTGCAGGGCGTGCAGTCGTCGGCGCAGATCGCCGGGCCGAGCCTCGCCGGCGTGCTCGTGCAGTTCATCGGCGCGGCCAGCACGGTCCTGGTCACCGGGCTCGGCTACCTCACTTCCGCGCTGTGCCTGTGGCGCATCCGCACCGTCGAAACCCTCCCGGAACGCACCGAGCACGACCGCCTGGTGCCGCAAATGCTCGAAGGCCTGCGGTTCGTCGTCGCCGACCGGCCGCTGCGCGCGATCGTCGCCTGCACCGCCACGTCGAACTTCTTCGGCGGAGTGGTCCAAGCCGTCCAGGTGCTGTTCCTGACGCGCACGGCCGGGCTGAAACCGGCCGAGGTCGGCGGCCTGCTCGCGGTGAGCGGCATCGGCGGCATCGCGGCCGCGCTCTGCGCCGGGCCGATCATCCGGAAGATCGGGCAGGCCCGGTCGATCTGGCTGGTCCCGGTGCTGTTCTGGCCGGGCGAGATCCTGGTCCTGGCGGCCGCGCCGGACTGGCGGATCGCGCTCGCCGGGCTCGGGATGGCCGCGTTCGGGTTCGGCGTGATCCTCTACAACATCGCGCAGGTCTCCTACCGCCAGGCGATCACGCCGGACCGGCTGCTGGGCCGGATGAACGCGAGCGTCCGGTTCGTCGTCTGGGGAGCCCTGCCGCTCGGCGGGCTGCTGGGCGGCGGGCTCGGCGAATGGCTCGGGCTCGCCGGCGCGCTGTGGATCGGCACCGCCGGGCCGATCGCGGGCGCGCTGTGGGTGATCTGCTCGCCGCTGCGGCGCATGCGGGACCTGCCGACGGGCGGGGAAATCGCTGTACCCGCCCCGTAAAGTGCGGGCATGGACGAGAAGATCCCGCACAAAGCCGGCGTCGACGGCCTGACCGCCAAATGGGTGCCGGTGTGGGAACGCGAAGGCGTATACCGGTTCGACCGGACGCGCCCGGACGTCTACTCGATCGACACGCCGCCGCTGACCGCGAGCGGCTCGCTGCACATCGGGCATGTCTTCTCCTACACGCACACCGACGTTCTCGCGCGCTACCAACGGATGCGCGGCCGTTCGGTCTTCTACCCGGTCGGCTGGGACGACAACGGCCTGCCCACCGAACGCCGCGTGCAGAACCATTTCGGCGTGCGCTGCGAGCCGTCGCTGCCCTACGACCCGGCTTTCACCCCGCCGGAAAAGCCCGGCAAGAACGCGATTCCGGTGTCCCGGCGCAATTTCGTGGAACTGTGCCGCCAGCTGACCGAAACCGACGAGAAGGTGTTCGAGGAGGTCTGGCGGAGCATCGGGCTTTCGGTGGACTGGACGCTGGCGTACCAGACGATCGACCCGGCGACCACGGAAATCTCGCAGCGCGCGTTCCTGCGCAACCTCGCGCGCGGCGAGGCGTACCAATCCGAAGCCCCGACGCTGTGGGACGTCACCTTCCGCACCGCTGTCGCGCAGGCTGAGCTGGAAGACCGCGAACGGCCCGGCGCGTATCACGACCTCGTGTTCACCGCGGAAGACGGCGCGGAAGTGCTCATCTCCACCACGCGGCCCGAATTGCTGCCCGCGTGCGTCGCGCTCGTCGCGCATCCGGATGACGAGCGCTACCAAGGCCTTTTCGGGAAGACCGTGCACACGCCGGTGTTCGGCGTCGAGGTGCCGGTGCACGCGCATCACCTCGCGGATCCGGAAAAGGGCACCGGTATCGCGATGGTCTGCACCTTCGGCGACACCACCGACGTCACCTGGTGGCGTGCGCTGCAGCTCGAAACGCGTCCGGTGCTGGGCCGCGACGGCCGATTCCGCGCAGAACCGCCGCACGGCGTCCCGGCCGACGAATACGAACCGCTGGCGGGCAAGACTGTCCACACTGGACGCCAAATTCTGGTGGACCTCCTGCGCGAGGCGGGCGCGCTGCGCGGCGAGCCGAGGCCGATCACGCATCCGGTGAAGTTCTACGAAAAGGGCGACAAGCCACTGGAAATCGTCACGAGCCGCCAGTGGTACCTGCGCAACGGCGGCCGCGACGACGCGCTGCGCGCGAAACTGCTCGAGCGCGGCGAGGAGCTGAACTGGGTCCCGCCGCACATGCAGGTCCGCTACCGCAGCTGGGTCGAGGGCCTGACCAGCGACTGGCTGGTGAGCCGCCAGCGGTTCTTCGGAGTGCCGATCCCGGTCTGGTACCCGCTGGACGCCGACGGCGAGCCGGACCACGACGCGGTGCTGACCCCCGACGACGCGAACCTGCCGGTGGACCCGAGCACCGATGTCCCGCCGGGCTACACCGAGGACCAGCGCGGCGTCCCGGGCGGCTTCGTCGCCGAGGCGGACGTGATGGACACCTGGGCGACGTCGTCGCTGACGCCGCAGATCGCCGGCCGCTGGAGCCTCGACGACGACCTGTTCCGCCGCGTGTTCCCGTTCTCGTTGCGGCCGCAGGCGCACGAGATCATCCGCACCTGGCTGTTCTCCACCGCGGTCCGCGCCGAACTGGAGGAAGGCGTGCTGCCGTGGCGGGACGCGGTGATCTCCGGCTGGGTGCTCGATCCGGACCGGAAGAAGATGTCGAAGTCCGTCGGCAACGTCGTCACGCCGGCGGATCTGCTGGACCGGCACGGTTCCGACGCGGTGCGCTACTGGGCGGCGAGCGCGCGGCCGGGCGTCGACACGGCGGTCGACGAAGGCCAGATGAAGGTCGGGCGACGACTGGCGACGAAGCTGTTGAACGTGAGCCGGTTCGTGCTCGGGCTCGGGATCCCCAAGCCGGAATCGGTCGTCACGCAGCCGCTGGACCGGTCTGTGCTCGCCACGCTGACGAAGGTGGTCGAGGAAGCGACGGCCGCGTTCGAGGCGCTCGACCAGGCGCGTGCGCTACAGGTGACCGAGACGTTCTTCTGGACGTTCTGCGACGACTACGTGGAGCTGGTGAAGGGCCGCGCGTACGGCGATCTCGGCGCCGAGGCGGCCGAATCGGCCCAGGTGGCGCTGCGGACGGTGCTGTCGGCGCTGGTGCGCATGTTCGCCCCGGTGCTGCCGTTCGCGACCGAGGAGATCTGGTCGTGGTGGCGGGAAGGTTCCGTGCACCAGGCGGCGTGGCCGTCGGTGCCGGTGGTCGACGGTGACCCGTCGCTGCTGACGCTGGCGGGCGAGGTGATCGCGGCGGTGCGTCGGGCGAAGTCGGACGCGAAGGTGTCGATGCGCTCGCCGGTCGAGACGCTGACCGTGGGCGGCCCGGCGGAGACGCTGGCCCGGTTCGCCGCGGTGGCCGCGGACGTCCGGCTCGCCGGGGCGATCGGCGAGATCACCACGCGCGACGGCGACTTTTCGCTCGATGCCAAGATCGTAACCCCGTAGGGTGGTTTTCGTGGATTCCTACGTGCTCGTCGTCGCCGATGTGTCCAGCAGCCCCGAGAACTCCGAGGAGTTCGGCCGGGCGCTGCACGAGTTCGCGGCCGCGTGCCGCGAAGAACCGGGCTGCCTGTCGTACGAAGTGTTCCGCTCCGACGAAACGCCGGGGCGGTACGTGAGCATCGAGAAGTACGCCGACGACGCGGCGTTCAAGGCGCATCGCGAGTCGGACCACTTCCGGGAGATCGGCCTGGGCCGTGTGCTGCCGCTGACCGTCGACCGCGATGTGCGGATGTACGACCGGCCGCGGGAAATCCCGCCGGCGAACTGACTCTGCCGCGGCTGGCCGTGGGCGGCGAGCCGGGTTACGACCCCGGCTTGCCGCTCACGGCGGCGAACCGGCGGCAGCCCACCAAGCCTCGTCGATCTCGCCGCGGGCCACGATCTCCGCGGGGCCGGACAGCGTCGAGTCCCCGCGCGAGATCGTCACCGACACGCGGCCGCCCGGGATGTCCACTGTGGACTCGCCGGTGTCCTTGCCCGCGAGGTGCAGCGAGGCGGCCACCGCCGCGACCGTGCCGGTGCCGCAGGCGCGCGTCTCCCCCACGCCGCGCTCGTGGACGCGCATCCGCAGCGCGCCCTCGCCGAGCACGTTGACGAACTCCAGGTTGACGCCGGTCGGGAAGACGTCGTGGTCGAAATCGGGCTGGTCGCGCAGGTCGAGCCCGGCGATGTCGGTGTCGGTGACCGACACGAGGTGCGGGTTGCCGACGTTCACCGCGACGCCGGAGAACGCCTGCCCGGCGACCATGGTGACCGACGTGCCGGTGATCGCCGCCGGGCCCATCTGCACGGTGACCGAACGGTCCGGGTGCACGACGACCGGCCGGTCGCCCGCCCGGGTGCCGATGACGAACTCGCCGTCCGATTCCAGACCGGCGTCCACCAGGTAGCGCGCGAAAACGCGGGTGCCGTTGCCGCACATCTCGGCGATCGAACCGTCGGCGTTGCGGTAGTCCATGAACCACTCGCCGGCCGATTCTTCGCCGATCGCCTTCGCGCGCACGACGCGCAGCACGCCGTCCGCGCCGAGTCCCCGCTGCCGGTCGCACAGCGCCGCGACGCGCTCCGCCGTGAGGTCGAGGCGGCCGGCCGCGTCAGGCAGCAGCACGAAGTCGTTCTGCGTGCCGTGGCCCTTGAGGAATTCGATGCCGCCCATGCATCCAGGTTACTGGTCGAGCGCGGCGCGGACCCGCGCGGCCAGGTCCGCCGATCCGCCGTCGAACCACCGGATCCGCTTGTCCCGGCGGAACCACGAACGCTGCCGCCGCACGAACCGGCGGGTGGCCTGCGCGGTCGCCGCCGCGGCTGCCGCGAAGTCGCCTTCGCCGTCCAGTTCGGCCAGCACCTGCTGGTAGCCGAGCGCCCGCGAAGCGGTTTTCCCCTCCCGCAGCCCGCGGCCGAGCAACGCGCGCACCTCGTCCACGAGACCGGCCTCGAACATCCGCTCCACCCGCAGGTCGACGCGCTCGTCCAGCTCGGCGATCTCGCGGTCGATCCCGATCAGCACGGTGTCCCAGCGCGCCGGACCCGGTTTCGGCAGGTTCGCGGAGAACGGCTCGCCGGTGATCTCGATGACCTCCAGCGCCCGCACGATGCGGCGGGTGTTCGTGGGCAGGATCGCCGCCGCCGCGACCGGGTCGCGCTCCTCCAGCCGGGTGTAGAGCGCGGCGGTGCCGAGTTCGGCGGCCTCTTCGTCGAGCCGCGCGCGCACCGCGGGGTCGGTGCCGGGGAAACGGAGATCGTCCAGCACCGCTTGCACGTACAGCCCCGAGCCGCCCGTCAGCACCGGGACCCGGCCCGCGTCGAGAATCCGCTCGATCGTGCTGCGGGCGTCACGCTGATAGGCGGCGACCGACGCGGTCTCGGTCACGTCGAGTACGTCCAGCAGGTGGTGCGGGACCCCTCGCCGTTCCTCCGCGGTCGCTTTGGCGGTGCCGATGTCCATGCCCCGGTAGAGCTGGAGCGCGTCGGCGTTCACCACCTCGCCGTCCAGCGCCAGCGCGAGTTCGACGGCCAGTGCCGTCTTCCCGGTGGCGGTGGGGCCGACGACGGCCACCGGACGGGGCCGTTGAGCTGGGCTGATCACGCCGCAGAACGGTACCCGGCCGGGGCGGGACGCGGGCACGGAGCGTCAAGGAGAAGTAGGATCAACGCTTTCAGGCGGCTCATCCAGTACCACGGCGCGCGCTGAGCTGCTTGAATGCCGCTGGGGCCCCATGCCCCCGGCAGAGCACGACAACAGCGTAACCCGGCCCCGCTCACGCGGCGGGGCGCCCGCAGCCGCGGGCGTACAGGCGATAAGGAGCCTGCGATGGCCCAGGAGAACACGTCCCCCGGCACCCCGGCACCGCACCCGGTGCCGCACGCGCAGGGCGCCGGCCATGCCGCGCCTCCGGTGCCGCCCGCCGAGCCCGCCCCCGCCACCTGGGGCCGGGTCGACGGGGAAGGCACCGTTTACGTCTTCACCGCCGACGGCGAACGCGAGGTCGGGGTCTGGCAGGCAGGCACGCCCGAGGAAGGCCTGCTGCACTACGCGCGCCGCTTCGACGACGTGCGCACCGAGGTCGAACTGCTCGAAACGCGGCTGAACTCCGGAGCGGGCGACCCGAAGCACGCCCTCTCCAGCGCCACCCAGATCCGCGACGGGCTCGGCGAGGCGGCCGTGGTCGGCGACCTGAAGGCGCTCGCCGCGCGGCTCGAGTTCGTGATCGGGCTGGCGGAGAAGGCGCTGGTCAACGTCAAGCACGAGCGAGAGGAAGCCCGGGCGGCGGCCGTGGCGCGCAAGCAGGCGCTGGCCGACGAGGCGGAGAAGATCGCCGCCGAGTCCACCCAGTGGAAGGCCGCGGGCGACCGGCTGCGCGCGATCCTCGACGAGTGGAAGACGGTCAAGGGCGTCGACCGCAAGACCGACGACGAGCTGTGGAAGCGCTTCTCGAAGGCGCGCGAGGCGTTCAACCGCCGCCGCGGCTCGCACTTCGCCGAGCTGGACAAGCAGCGGGCGAGCGCGAAGCAGCGCAAGGAAGAGCTGATCGCCGAGGCCGAGGCGCTGTCCGACTCGGACGACTGGGGCGCCACCGCGGGCCGGTACAAGGACCTGATGGCCGAGTGGAAGGCCGCCGGACGCGCGCCGAAGGACAGCGACGAGGCGCTGTGGCAGCGGTTCCGCGCGGCGCAGGACGCGTTCTTCGCCCGCCGCTCGGCCGTGTTCTCCGAGCGCGACGCGGAGTTCGCCGGCAACGCTCAGCGCAAGGAAGAACTGCTGGTCGAGGCCGAGAAGATCGACGTGGCGGCCAACCTCGAGGCGGCCAAGTCGGCGCTGCGGCGGATCCAGGAGCAGTGGGACGAGATCGGCAAGGTCCCGCGCGAGCGCATCCGCGAACTGGACGGGCGGCTCAAGGCGGTGCAGGACGCGGTGAAGTCCGCCGAGGACAGCCGCTGGCGCCGCACCGACCCGGAGGCGCAGGCGCGGGCCGCGCAGTTCCGCGAGCGCGTCGAGCAGTTCGAATCGCAAGCCGCCAAGGCCAGGGCCGCCGGGGACGAACGGCGGGCGAAGAAGGCCGAGGAGCAGGCCTCCCAGTGGCGGGAATGGATGGAGGCCGCGGAAGCCGCGGTCGCCGATCGCTGATCCGACGACACGAAAAGGGCCGGTACCCGCGGGTACCGGCCCTTTTTTATGCAGTTGGGCTCAAGTGCGCGAGAACGCGGTGCGCATCCAGAGCGTCGCCAGGACGATCGTCGCGATCCAGGCCACGATCATGCCGATTCCCGGGCCGTCGCCGGCCGCTCCGCTGGCGTGCGCGGACTGCTGCGACCAGATCGCCAGCAGGCCGTCGACCGAGGCGAACCAGCCGCCCGCGGCGCAGCACCACGCGACCCACCAGCGGCGCGACACAAGCGCGACCGCGCCGATGAACACGCCGACGCCGGTGGACGTCACGGCGAACAGCTGCGGAACCCCGCCCGCCTCGCCGGCCAGCGTCTCCCAGCCGGCACGGCCCTGCGCCCACGGCAGGATCTGCGCCACGAGCAGCACGAACATCAGCACCGAGATGGTGAAGCCGCGCCTGCCCAGCTCCACCGTGCGCGCGGCTCGGCGGCCCGCGTCGTCGATCTCGTCGCTCAGCCTGCGGTCGACCTCGGCCGGCGTTCCCGGTTCGCTCATCCTGCACACCCACTCACCGGGGCCGGCTGCGCCGCCGGGGCTCCGAAGCCCGGCAGTCCCAGGGTGACCCCGCTCGTCTTGGGCCGAAGACCGGCTTCGGCGTTGTCGCCCGCTCGCGTGCGGCGATGGGTCAGGAGGTCGCCGTCCGCGACCAGGTGGTGCGGCGCGCCGTAGCTGATCACCGTCTCCACGACGTCGCCCGGGCGGACCGAACGGTCGACGGCCGGGCCGGACGGCGTGAAGTGCACCAGCCGTCCGTCGCGGGCGCGCCCGCTCATCCGGTGCGTCTCCGCGTCCTTGCGCCCCTCGCCCGCGGCGACCAGCAGCTCGACCCGGCGGCCGACCAGCTTGCGGTTCTCTTCCCAGGAGATCTCGTTCTGCAGCTCGACCAGCCGGTCGTAGCGCTCCTGCACGACCTCCTTCGGCAGCTGGTCCGCCATCTCCGCGGCGGGCGTGCCGGGGCGCTTCGAGTACTGGAAGGTGAACGCGCTGGAGAACCGCGCGGCGCGGACGACGTCGAGCGTCGCCTGGAAGTCTTCCTCGGTCTCGCCGGGGAACCCGACGATGATGTCGGTGGTGATGGCGGCGTCCGGCATCTTGGCGCGCACCTCGTCGAGGATGTTCAGGAACCGCGTCGACCGGTACGACCGGCGCATCTCGCGCAGCACCCGGTCCGAACCGGACTGCAGCGGCATGTGCAGCTGGTGGCAGACGTTCGGGGTCTCGGCCATCGCGTCGATCACGTCCGAGGTGAACGCGGCCGGATGCGGCGAGGTGAACCGCACGCGCTCCAGCCCGTCGATCCCGCCGGTCGCGCGCAGCAGCTTGCCGAACGCGAGCCGGTCGCCGAACTCGACGCCGTAGGAGTTCACGTTCTGGCCCAGCAGGGTCACCTCGAGCACGCCCTCGGCGACCAGCGCCTCGACCTCGGCGAGGATCTCGCCGGGACGGCGGTCGCGCTCCTTGCCGCGCAGCGACGGCACGATGCAGAAAGTGCAGGTGTTGTTGCAGCCGACCGAAACCGACACCCAGCTCGCATAGGACGATTCGCGGCGCGCGGGCAGCGTGGACGGGAACGTCTCGAGCGATTCGAGGATCTCGACCTCGGCCTCGGCGTTGTGCCGCGCGCGCTCCAGCAGCGCCGGCAGCGAACCGATGTTGTGCGTCCCGAAGACGACGTCGACCCACGGCGCGCGCTTGACGATGTCGCCGCGGTCCTTCTGCGCGAGACACCCGCCGACGGCGATCTGCATGTCCGGATTGGCGACCTTGTCCGGGCGGAGGTGCCCGAGGGTGCCGTAGAGCTTGTTGTCCGCGTTCTCCCGCACGGCGCAGGTGTTGAACACGACCAGATCCGGCTTCGCCTGCCCGGGAGCGGGGACGTAGCCGGCTTCCTCGAGCTGCCCGGCGAGCCGTTCGGAGTCGTGCACGTTCATCTGGCAGCCGAACGTGCGGATCTGGTACGTTTTCGCGTTCATCGCGCTCCAGCCTAAACCCCGGGTCCCGCGCCGGACCCGGCACCCGGTCGGCGGACGTTATGCGACGCGGTCCGCCACGTATTCCGCTAATCGGGAAATGTGCCGTTGACCGGGAACGGAAATGCACCGGAACGGTCGTCGGCAAACAATTTTCGCTATTGTTTTCCGCGCCCGCCCGAAGATAAGATCACCGCCATTGTTCCGAATCGGACCGCCGCCGCTCTGGAGGAAATGTGCGCAAGGTTTTCGCCTGCTCCGCGGCCGCTGTCGCGAGCACGCTCGTCGTCGCCGCGCTGGCGGCCGCCCCGGTCGCCGCGGAACCGGTTCCGCAGTCGGTCACCTGGTCGGCCGACCCCGCCGACGGCCCTGGCGCGTTCAACTCGGTCCAGTGCGCCGACGGCCACTTCAAGACCGCGACCGACGCCGCGAAGGGCAAGGTGTGGGTCGCCGAGCAGCTCGCCCAGGAGGAGCGCTGCGAGGCGGTCGGCCCGGATCTCGCCGCGGGCAAGACGTTCTACCTCGGCTGGTCGTCGAAGTACCGGATCACCGACTCCACCAGCCGCTACGTGTTCCAGCTGAAATGCAGCCCGAGCACCGGCACCGCGAACCATCCGATCGTCCTCAAGATTTCCGGCGGCAAACTCCAGCTCGAGGAGTGGACGACCGACCACACCAGCGTCAAGCTGTGGAACGCGCCGGTCTCGAACGACGAGTGGCACGACATCGCGTTCCGGATCTCGACCGACCGCACCCAGGGCACCATCCAGTTCTGGTTCGACGGCAAACGCCAGACGTTCGCCGACGGGTCCACCACCTACACCGGAACCACGATCGACGGAACGCGGAACTACCTGAAGTGGGGCGTCTACCACCAGGCCGACGAGACGGCGACGCAGTGGTTCAGCAAGATCCGGATGGGCGACAGCCTGGCCGACGTCACCGGCTGACCTCTGGCACCATCGCTGCATGCGATGGAGGCTGACGGCGGCGCTGGCAGTGCTCACGGTGCTGCTGAGCGGGTGCGGGCCGAGCTTCGCGAACCTGCACCTGCGCGTCGCGGCCGGGTCGGTGGGCGGCGTCTACCACGATCTGGCCGGGCCGCTGGCGTCGGCGTGGGCGGGCGAACTCGGCATCGAGACGCCCGAGGTGCTCGCCACCCAGGGGTCGCGCGACAACCTCAACCGAGTGCTTTCCGGGGGCGCGGACGTCGCGTTCGTCGCCGCGGACCTGGCCGCGGACGCGGCGGCCGCGCACCCCGGCAAGCTCGCCGCGCTGGCCCGCATCCACGACGACTACCTGCACATCGTCGTCCGGAAGGACTCGCCCTACACGTCGGTCTCCATGCTGCGCGGCCGCCACATCGCGGTCGGCTCCCCGGAGTCGGGCGTCGAGTACATCGCCGACCGGGTGCTGCAGGTCGCCGGGCTGAAAGGCGCGGTCACGGTCAACCAGCTGAGCCTGGAGGACTCGCTCACCGCGCTGGAGAACCGCAAGGTCGACGCGATGTTCTGGTCCGGCGGGCTGCCGACGCCGCTGATCACCGAGTACAACCGCAAGGTCGGGCTGCGGCTGCTCGACATGTCCAACCTGATGCCGGGCATGCAGCGGTTCAGCCCGGTGTACGGCACCGCGACCATCCCCGGCAGCACCTACGACCAGCCCGGCCCGGTCACGACGCTCGTGGTGCCGAACTTCCTGGTCGTGCCCACCTCGATGTCCGCCGACGTCGCCGAAGCGCTCACGAAGGGCCTGTACGACGCCCGCCCGCAGCTCGCGGCGGTCAACCGGGCGGCCCTGTCGATCGACGTGCATCCGGGCATCGAGACCGGACCGCTGCCGTTGCATCCCGGCGCGCTGGCGTATTACCGCGCGGAGAAGGTCTAGCGCGCGACCGGGAAGTCCATCGCGATCCGCAACCCGCCGCCTTCCGGCAAGGACAGCTGGATCTCCCCGCCGGAATGCCGCACGATCTCGGTCACGATCGCCAGCCCCAGCCCCGATCCGGGCACGTTCTGATGCGCTGTGCTCCGCCAGAACCGGTCGACCGCCCGCTCCAGCTCGTCCTCGCGCAGTCCGGGCCCGTGGTCGCGCACCGAAACCGTCACCCGGTCCTCGGCAACGCTCGCGGCCACCTCGACGGAAGTACCGGAAGGGCTGAACTTGAGCGCGTTGTCCAGCAACGCGTCGAGCACGACCTCCAGCCCCCTCGGCGGCACGAGCACGCGCGCGCCGCCGACGTCCACCGCGCTCTCCAGCGAGACCTCGCGGGCCGCCCCGACCACCGACCAGTCGGCGACGCGATCGGCGATCACCTCGGCGAGGTCTTCGGAAACCAGCTCGCCGCCGGCGGATTCCGCGCGGGCCATGGACAGCAGCTCGTCGAGGATCTGGTTCAGCCGCTTGGCGTCCACCTGCGCCGCTTCGAGATCGGCCGCCGCGGCTTCGTCCGTGACCTGGCCATCGAGATTGCCCAGCCGGATCTTCAACGCGGTCAACGGATTGCGCAGCTGATGCGAGGCGTCGGCGACGAACGCGCGCTGCGCGGCCAGCGCTTCCGACACACTCGCCGCCATCCGGTCGAACGACCGTCCCAGCTGCCGCAGCTCCGGCGGGCCGCCGCTCTCCCCCACCGGCTCCGCTTCCCGGCCGCTGACCACGGACGCGACCAGCGCGCCGGTCGCCTCGTCCAGCCGCCGCACCGGGCGCAGCGTCCAGCGCACCACCGGCAGCGCGACGAGCAGCGCGAGCCCGAACGCGACCAGCGCGCACGCGGCCAGCAGCAGCCACTGCCACAGCAACTGGGTGCGGACGTGATCGGTCGCGGACTCCGTCACCACCGCGCCGCGCACCTCGCCGTCGATGAGGATCGGCTCGGCCAGCACCAGCGGTTTGCTCGCCCACGGCATCAGCAACGGACCGGCCTCAGGCGGACGGGCGGCGAGCGCCTCGTTCACCGGCACCCGGATCGCGGTCCGGTCGACGGCTCCGCCCACCGAGCTCAGCACCGGCTCGCCGTCCTGGTTCACCACGACCACTTTCACGCCGTACACCTCGGTGTACCGGCGCAGTTTGGGTTCCAGCAGCCCGAGCTCGTTGTCGAGCAGCGGACGCTGGGCGAGCGAGGCGAACCGCGAGGTGTCGGTGAGCCGGTCGAGGAAAAGCTTCTGCTGGAGGCTGCTCGCGATGCTGAGCGCGAGCGGGATGCCGAGCCCGAACACGAGCAGGGCGACGAGCGTGACGACGATGCCCTGCAGCCGGACGCGCACCGGTCAGTCCCGTCCGTTGCCCAGCCGGTAGCCGACGCCGCGCACCGTCTCGATCAGCGCCGGACGGCCGAGTTTGGTGCGCAGGGTGGCGACATGGACGTCCAGCGAACGGCTCTCGGCCGCGCCGCGGTGCCCCCACACCTCGTTCAGCACCTGTTCGCGCGAGCACACCGCGCCGCCCGCCGCCGCGACCAGCGCGAGCACCTGGAACTCCTTGCGGGACAACGCGATCGGCTCGCCCGCCACCAGCACCTCGTACCGGGCGAGGTCGATCCGGACGTCGCCGACCTCCACCACCGGCACGGACGGCGCGGGCCGTTCGACCCGCCGCCGGCGCACCGCTTCGACACGCGCGAGCAGTTCCTCCACGTCGTACGGCTTGACCAGGTAGTCGTCGGCTCCGGCGCGCAGGCCGTGCACGCGGTCGTTCACCTCGCCGCGCGCGGACACGACGATCACCGCGACGTCGCTGACCGCGCGGATCTGCCGGCACAGCACCACGCCGTCGACGTCGGGAAGCCCCAGGTCGAGCAGGATCACGTCGACGTCGTGGACCCGGTCGAGCACCCCGGCCCCGGACGGCAGCCGCTGCATGGTGAGCCCGCGGCGGACCAGCGCGGGCACGAGCGCCCCGGCGACCCGGTCGTCGTCTTCCACCAGCAGCACGCGCACGCTTGCTCCTCCCCGGTGATCCAGACCACGGTAGCCGGACTCTAGGGCGCCACGCCCCGCGGACACGGTGCGTGGCGGCCGCCACAGTCCGGACTAGGCTGAACGCCGCCACGACGGCCGCATCCGATACGTAGTTGAAACCCTAAGTATTGCTCAAGCCGTCTTTACAAGAGATGTCCCGGTAGTAGGTTTCCGCAAGCGTTGCGGAACCCCGGTTCCGCGGACGCCGACGACCAACGGAGCTCTGGAGGCCACGATGACCACCGAGGTGGCGACGCCGATGATCAAGGCGGCCGCCGTGAACAAGTACTTCGGCGAGCTGCACGTGCTGCGCGAGATCACGCTCGAGGTGCCGCGCGGCCAGGTCGTCGTCGTGCTCGGGCCGTCCGGGTCGGGCAAGTCGACGCTGTGCCGCGCGATCAACCGGCTCGAGCCGATCAACTCCGGCGAGATCGCCGTCGACGGCGTGCCGCTGCCCGAGGAGGGCAAGGCGCTCGCCTCGCTGCGCGCCGACGTCGGGATGGTCTTCCAGCAGTTCAACCTGTTCGCGCACAAGACGATCCTCGAGAACGTCATGCTCGCGCCGGTGAAGGTGCGCAAGACCGCGCAGGCCGAGGCCCGCAAGACCGCGATGGAACTGCTCGAGCGCGTCGGCATCGCGAACCAGGCCGACAAGTACCCCGCCCAGCTGTCCGGCGGCCAGCAGCAGCGCGTCGCGATCGCCCGCGCGCTCGCGATGAAGCCCAAGGTGATGCTGTTCGACGAGCCGACCTCGGCGCTGGACCCGGAAATGGTCCAGGAGGTGCTGGACGTGATGACCGGCCTGGCGAAGGACGGCATGACCATGCTCGTGGTCACCCACGAGATGGGCTTCGCCCGCCGCGCCGCCGACCGGGTCATCTTCATGGCCGACGGCGAGATCGTCGAGGACACGACGCCGGAGGAGTTCTTCACCAAGCCGAAGTCCGACCGCGCGAAGGACTTCCTCGGCAAGATCCTGACCCACTGACCCGTTCGGGGGAATCCCCCGGCGCCCCGCGTCCGGGATGGCTGTAATCGGCCGTACCCGGACCGGTCCCGACGTTCCCGGACAGATGTTTCCCGGACAGATATTGGAGAGACTGACATGAGGATCCGCACCCTCGCGGCCGCTCTGCTCGCCGGCGGGCTGCTGCTCACGGCCTGCGGCAAGGAAGGCACCCCGGCCGGCCCCGGCGGGGACAACAACGCGAGCGCCGCGCCGCTGCCCACCTACGAGGTGGCCAAGGACGTCAAGCTCGACGGCTCGCCGACCTTCACGAAGATCAAGAACGCGGGCACGATCACGATCGGCGTCAAGGACGACCAGCCCGAGCTGGGCCAGAAGGACCCGAAGACCGGCAAGTTCCAGGGCTTCGACATCGAGATCGCCCGGATGGTCGCGGCGGGCCTCGGCTTCAGCGAGGACAAGATCAAGTACACGACGGTCGACTCGGGCGCCCGCGAGCAGGCCATCTCCAACGGCCAGGTCGACCTCTACGTCGGCACCTACACCATCAGCGACAAGCGCAAGAAGCTCGTGTCGTTCGCCGGCCCGTACTTCCAGGCCGGGCAGGACCTGCTGGTGCGCAAGGACGACAACTCGATCACCGGCCCGGAGACGCTGAAGGGCAAGAAGGTCTGCTCGGTCACCGGGTCGACCCCGATCCAGCGCGTGCGCGAGCAGAAGCTGACCGACCAGATCGTCGAGTTCCAGAAGTACTCGCAGTGCGTCGAGAAGCTGCAGACGAAGGACGTCGACGCGGTCACCACCGACGACGCGATCCTCAAGGGCTACGCGGCACAGGACCCGGACACCTTCAAGGTCGTCGGCAAGCCGTTCTCGAAGGAGCCCTACGGCATCGGCCTGAACAAGGACGACAAGGTGCTGCGCGACAAGATCGACGACCTGCTGCAGGCCGCCGAGACCAACGGCACCTGGAAGAAGATCTACGACGCGACCCTCGGCAAGTCCGGCGCGCCCGCGACGCCGCCTGCCATCGAGCGGTACTGATCTGACCCGGCGGCCGGTGGGCGAAGCTTTCGCCCACCGGCCGCGGTACACCCACTATCGGCACACGGACGCGGGGAAGGCTCCATGGACGTCCTGCTCGACAATCTGGACCTCTTCGGTCCGTTCTTTCTCACCACGATCGAACTGTTCCTGATCGCGGGGGCGTGCAGCCTGGTGCTGGGCACGATCCTCGCGATGCTGCGGGTGAGCCCGGTCCCGGTGCTGCGCGCGATCGGCACGACCTACGTCACCGTCCTGCGCAACACGCCGCTGACGCTGGTGTTCGCGTTCCTCGTGTTCGCCTACCCGCTGCTCGACATCGTCAAGATCGACTACTTCCCGACCGCCGCGGTGGCGCTGACGATCTACACGTCGGCGTTCATCTGCGAGGTCGTGCGCTCGGGCATCAACACGGTGCCGATCGGCCAGGCCGAGGCGGGCCGGGCGCTGGGCCTGTCGTCCGGGCAGATCCTGGGCGGCATCGTCCTCCCGCAGGCGCTGCGGTCGGTCGTCCCGCCGCTCGTCAGCATGCTCATCGCGCTGCTGAAGAACACGACGATCGCCAGCGGGTTCTCGGTCGCCGAGGCCGGCGCGATCCGGCAGTACGTGTCCGAGCGCGGCGACAACCAGATGATCGCGCTGCTGTGGGTGGCACTCGGCTTCATCATCCTCGTGTCGGTGCTGTCGCTGGTGCAGCGCAGCCTGGAGAAGCGCTGGAGCGTGGCCCGATGAGCACGGTTCTTTTCGACACCCCGGGCCCGAAAGCGCGGGTGCGGCACCGGATCTACGCGGTGCTGGGCATCGTCGTGGTGGCGGCGCTGATCGCGTTCATCGTCTACCGCTTCGTCGACAGCGGCCAGTTCGCCGGACGCAAATGGGAGTGGCTGCAGTACTCCCAGGTGCAGAGCGACCTCGCGAACGCCGTGCTGGCGACCGTGAAGGCCTTCGCACTGGGCGCGGTGCTGGCCATCGTGTTCGGCGCGGTCTTCGCCGCCGGACGGCTGTCCGATCACGCGTGGGTGCGCGGGATCTGCACGTTCGTCGTGGAGTTCTTCCGCGCGATCCCGCTGCTGATCCTGATGTTCCTGTTCTACTACGGCCTCCCGACCCTCGGCGTGGACACGTCGCCGCTGTTCGCGGTGGTGCTCGGCCTGACGCTGTACAACGGCTCGGTGCTGGCGGAGGTCTTCCGCGCGGGCATCCTGTCCCTGCCGAAGGGCCAGAGCGAAGCCGCGTACGCGCTCGGCATGCGCAAGACCCAGGTGATGTTCACGGTCCTGCTGCCGCAGGCGCTGCGCGCGATGCTGCCGACGATCATCAGCCAGCTGGTCGTGCTGCTCAAGGACACCGCGCTCGGCTTCCTCGTGACGTACCCGGAGCTGCTGTACTACGCCCGCTACATCGGCAGCCAGGGCGCCTTCGGCCGCCCGATCGTCCCGTCGACCCTCGTGGCCGCCGCGATCTACATCGCGATGTGCCTGCTGCTGACCGCGCTCGCGACGTACCTGGAGCGGCGCAACCGGCGCAGCAAGAAGCACATCGACACGGACGCCGGCATCGAGCAGGCGGGGCTCACCGCTGCCGCGGGCAGCAACGTGATCGGTGGCGCTGGACCTGGCTGACGGTTCGTTCCGTCTCTCTTGAAACCCCTGGCGCTGCTTTCCCCGCGGCGCCGGGGGTTTCTTGTTTCAGCCGTGCGCTGTCGGGTGCCGCGGCTGATACAGGGGCAGCACGCTGCCGCTGGGGAGGCGGATCGATGCTCGCGTGCCCCAGGATGCTGTGGTCGCCTCGCTCTCCACTTCGGCTCCCTTCGCGGTTAGCTGCCGGACTGTTTCGGCTAGGTCGTCGCACATCAGGTAGAACTCTTGCTGCGGCGCTCCTTCGGTTGGATGCACGGCTAGTTCTGTTGGGGGCAAACGGAAGATGAGCCAGCCTTCGCCTGCGTCTACGTTTCCTAGGTCCAGTACGTCCCTGAGGAACTCTCGGTCTGCTGCTGCGTCTTTGCTGTAGAGGATGACGTGAGCGCCGGTGATCATGGTTCTTGTCCTTCCGGGAAGTCCTTTGACCGCAACGGAAATCGGCCCCGCCGTGGTCGAGCCGATCGAGTGATGCCGTCCGGTCGCGGGTGGTGCTAACGTTGATTTTGTTGAAGTAAGTACATCGCATGTGATGTGAGCCCGCGAGCGTTCTCGTGGCGGCCGTCGCGATTCCCTTTCTCTCCCAATGCGTTGGCCAGCGCATTGGTCGGTGCGATCTTGCCTGCGCGCGGTGAGTTCACGCTGTCTGGGGATCGCGACGTTCCGCTCGGGAGCCAGCCGCCGGGGACAGGCCGCTGGGACCGCCCCGGTGATCCGCCATCACGACCAGACTCATCAGCCGCCAGGAGGACTGCCTATTGCCGACCCACAACTGAATACGCCCGTAGCGCATGCGCGTATTGGACCGCGCCTGCGAGGGCATCGGCCTGCGGTCTCCGAACGGGCAAGGCCACTGTCGGCACTGTGTATGGCCGCCGCCTGCGGGAGAGCAAGGCTGCTGTCGGCGACGTTGCAGGGCCGCCGCCTGCGAACGAGCACGCCCAGTGTCGCCAACAGCGCCCGTTCACCGCTTGTGAGACGCAAACGCGCCGTCGCCAACATGGCAAGCCCGCCGCCCGAGGGAGAGCAAGGCCACTGTCGGCACTGCGTATGCCCGCCGTTCGCGGGAGAGCAAGGCTGCTGTCGGCAACGTTGCAGGCCCACCGCTCGCGAGAGAGCATGCTCGCTGTCGCCAACAGCGCCCGCTCGCCGCTGCGAGAAGCACGCCCCCTGTCGGCAACGTTGCAAGCCCGCCTCTCGCGAGAGAGCACGCCGCTGTCGCCAACAGCGCCCGCTCACCACCCGCGAGAGAGCACGCCGCTGTCGCCGCGTGTGCCCGCTCGCCGCACGCGCCCGCTCGACGCCTGCGAACGAGCAAGCCTGCCGTCGGCAACTGCATACGCCCACGGTCGACGAGGGCACGGAGCCGCCGTCCGCAATAAGGCAAGGCCGCTGCCGTGCCCAAGCAAGCCGCCTCCCGCGGACAAGCAGACCCGCGCGGACGACAAACCCGCCGCCCGCGAGAGCAGCCCTGCCTCCCGCGAACAGGACAAGCCTGCAGCCGTCACGCCACCAGGCCCGCGCCCGCGAACCCGGCCACCGCGGCAGCGGACGTCACCGATTGCGGCGGAACAGCTTGTCCCCCAGCCAGACAATCGGGTCGTACTTGCGGTCGGCGACGCGTTCCTTCATCGGGATCAGCGCGTTGTCGGTGATGTGGATGCCTTCCGGGCACACCTCGGTGCAGCATTTGGTGATGTTGCAGAACCCGAGCCCGTGCTCGTCCTGTGCGGCGTCGCGGCGGTCGGCGACGTCCAGCGGATGCATCTCCAGTTCGGCGATCCGCATGAGGTAGCGCGGCCCGGCGAAGCTCTCCTTGTTCTCCTCGTGGTCGCGCACGACGTGGCAGGTGTTCTGGCACAGGTAGCACTCGATGCACTTGCGGAATTCCTGCGAGCGCTCGACGTCCACCTGCTGCATCCGGTACTCGCCGGGCTTGAGCCCCTCCGGCGGGGTGAAGGACGGGATCTCGCGCGCCTTCGTGTAGTTGAACGACACGTCGGTCACGAGGTCGCGGATCACCGGGAAGGTGCGCATCGGCGTGACCGTCACGATCTCGGCCTCGGTGAACGTCGACATGCGCGTCATGCACATCAGCCGCGGCCTGCCGTTGATCTCCGCCGAGCAGGAGCCGCATTTGCCCGCCTTGCAGTTCCAGCGCACCGCGAGGTCGGCGGCCTGGGTCGCCTGCAGACGGTGGATGATGTCGAGCACGACCTCGCCCTCGTTCACCTCCACGGTGAAGTCCTGCAGGTCGCCGCCGGTCGCGTCGCCTCGCCACACGCGGAACTTCGCCTGGTAGCTCACGCGGTCCTCCCGGGGTGGGTCTCCAGCTCGCCGTCGGTGAAGTACTTGCCCAGCTCGTCGAGTTCGAACAGTTCGAGCAAGTCCGGCCGCATCGGCACCTGTTCCTCCACGGACACGTCGACGTCCGGCACGAGCGGGTTGTCGCCCGGGCGCGCGGAGCAGACGAGCAGCCGGTGCCGCCATTCCGCGTCCATGGACGGATAGTCGTCGCGGGTGTGGCCGCCGCGGCTTTCGGTGCGGGTCAGCGCCGCGCGGGCGACGCATTCGCTCACCAGCAGCATGTTCCGCAGGTCGAGCGCGAGGTGCCAGCCGGGGTTGAACTGCCGGTGGCCCTCCACCGTCACCTGACCGACCCGGCTGCGGATGTCGGCGAGCTTGTCCAGCGCCTGCCGGATTTCCCCAGCCTTGCGGATGATGCCGACGAGATCGTTCATCGACTGCTGCAGCTCAGTGTGCAGCGTGTACGGATTCTCCGGCGCGCCGTCCGCGGGCGGGTTGAACGGTTCGAGCGCCATCGCGGCCGCGGCGTCCACATCGGACTGCGAGACCGCGGGCCGATCCTTGAGTCCGTCCACATAGGACGCCGCGCCCAGTCCGGCCCGCCGGCCGAACACGAGCAGGTCGGACAGCGAGTTGCCGCCGAGTCGGTTCGACCCGTGCATGCCGCCGGAGCACTCCCCCGCCGCGAACAGGCCGGGGACGCTCGCCGCACCGGTGTCCGGGTCGACCTCCACACCGCCCATCACGTAGTGGCAGGTGGGGCCGACCTCCATGGCCTCCTTGGTGATGTCGACGTCGGCGAGTTCCTTGAACTGGTGGTACATCGAGGGCAGCCGCCGCTGGATCTCCTCGGCGGGCAACCGGCTCGCGATGTCGAGGAACACGCCGCCGTGCGGGGATCCGCGCCCCTCCTTGACCTCGGAGTTGATCGCCCGCGCCACCTCGTCGCGCGGCAGCAGGTCCGGCGTGCGGCGGTTGCTCTCCTGGTCGGTGTACCAGCGGTCGGCCTCGTCCTCGCTGTCCGCGTACTGGCCCTTGAACACCTCGGGCACGTACTCGAACATGAACCGCTTGTCCTCGGAGTTCTTGAGCACCCCGCCGTCGCCGCGCACGCCCTCGGTGACGAGGATGCCCTTGACGCTCGGCGGCCAGACCATCCCGGTCGGGTGAAACTGCACGAACTCCATGTTGATCAGCTTCGCGCCGGCGCGCAGCGCCAGCGCGTGCCCGTCGCCGGTGTACTCCCACGAATTCGACGTCACCTTGAACGATTTGCCGATGCCGCCCGTCGCGAGCACCACCGCGGGCGCCTCGAACAGCACGAACCGGCCGCTCTCGCGCCAGTAGCCGAACGCACCGGCGATCGCGCCGTTGTCCAGCAGCAGTTCGGTGACCGTGCATTCGGCGAAGACCTTGATCCGCGCCTCGTAGTCGCCGTACTTCTTGAAGTCTTCCTGTTGCAGCGAAACGATCTTCTGCTGCATAGTGCGAATCAGCTCAAGCCCGGTCCGGTCGCCGACGTGCGCGAGCCGCGGATACGTGTGCCCGCCGAAGTTGCGCTGGCTGATCCGCCCGTCCGCGGTGCGGTCGAACAGCGCGCCGTACGTCTCGAGTTCCCAGACGCGGTCCGGCGCTTCCCGGGCGTGCAGTTCGGCCATCCGCCAGTTGTTGAGGAATTTCCCGCCGCGCATGGTGTCGCGGAAGTGCACCTGCCAGTTGTCGTTCGAGTTCGCGTTGCCCATCGACGCCGCGCAGCCGCCCTCGGCCATCACCGTGTGCGCCTTGCCGAAAAGGGATTTGCACACCACCGCGACGCTGAAACCGCGTTCGCGCGCTTCGATCACCGCGCGCAGACCGGCGCCGCCGGCACCGATCACCACCACGTCGTAGCTGTGCCGTTCGACCTCGGTCATGGAATAAGCCACCTCACGAGCTGGGGAGAACTGCCTTGCGCTGCTGGATTTCCGGGGGTCAGCCCACGAATCGCAGGTCCGAGATCGCGCCGCTGGACACGAGCATCACGTAGAAGTCGGTCAGCACGAGCGTGCCGAGCGTCGTCCACGCGAGGCTCATGTGCCGGGTGTTGAGCTTCGTGACCTGCGTCCAGATCCAGTACCGGACGGGATGTTTCGAGAAGTGCTTGAGCCGCCCGCCGGTGACGTGCCGGCACGAGTGGCAGGACAGCGTGTACGCCCACAGCAGCACGACGTTCAGCACGAGAATCACGTTGCCGAGCCCGAAGCCGAACCCGGTGGGGCTCTGGAAGGCGACGATGGCGTCGTAGGTGTTGACGAGCGAAACGACGCACGCGACGTAGAAGAAGTACCGGTGCACGTTCTGCACGATCAGCGGCAGCCGCGTCTCTCCGGTGTAGCGCGCGTGCGGTTCGGCGACCGCGCAGGCCGGCGGGGAAAACCACACCGAACGATAGTAGGCCTTGCGGTAGTAGTAGCAGGTCAACCGGAACCCGAGCAGGAACGGCAGCACGAGCACGCCGAGCGGCAGCCAGGACGGCATTTCGCCGAACCAGTGCCCGAAGTGGCTCGAGCCCGGGACGCAGGAGGTGGACACGCAGGGCGAGTAGAACGGCGTCAGGTAGTGGTATTCGGGCACCCAGTAGGCGGTGCGCACGAATGCCCGGACAGTCGCGTAAACGACGAAAGTGGCCAGCCCCAGCACAGTGAGCAGGGGCGACAGCCACCACCGGTCGGTCCGCAGTGTCCGCGCGGCGAGCCGCGCCCGCCCCGGCGCTCGAACACCGGTGCGGGCGCGGCTGACGTCGTTGTCAGCGGGGGCGCTCACCGCTGGTCGCGCTTGTAGCCACCGACACCTTCGTCGTCAGCGCCGCTCCACAGCGCCGGATCGTAGGGAGTATCCGGGACAGGCACGCGTTCGACAGGCTTCGCCTGCGCGGGCACAGCGGGCGGGTGCCCGTCCAGATCGGCGGTGTCGATGTCGAGCCGCTCGACGTCGTTGGCCAGCCGGCGCACCGCGGACGCGTCGCCGTAGCGCGATCGCAATGCGCCCACGCACTGCCGCAACTGGCCGATGGTGCGCCGGAGTTCGGCGATCTCTGTGGTGGACATCGGAAGCCTCCCTGATGGTGGGGCCGGCAGTTCGGGTGACGATCAACGTCGCCAAGTACGACTCTGCCTCGCGCGGTGCACTGTGACAAGTAGCACATTTACCAGAAGGAAGCATCCGGTACCGGTTGACCTGGGGATTTATGACTAGATAGGGGCCGAAAGTGGGGTCCAGGACGTCACCAGGACGTCAGCCGAACAACTCAAGCCGCCGACGCGAGATCGGCCGACGGGCGGAACACACTGTCGATCGCCGCCCGCGCCCGCTCGTAACTCGTCTCCATGAGGTGGGTATAGACACGGAGCGTGAACGCCTCACTGGAGTGCCCGAGGTAAGCGGAGAGTTCTTTGATGCTCACGCCACGTGACAGCATCAGCGAGGCGAACAGGTGCCGGAGCGCGTGCATGCCGTCCCGGTCACTGACATACGCCAGCCCGGCCGCGACGAACGCGGGCAGCCACACGCCCATGTGAAACGACTGGTTCTTGTACGGCACGCCGCTCGGCTTGGTCATGAGCAGATTGACCGTCTCGTACGCCTGCCCGTCCCGCTCGCCCCACGGGAGCGTGACCGCGACGGGCGGATACTTCTCGATGTAGGCGTCGACCTTCTCCAGAAGGCCGTAACCGAGCGGGATCTCCCGCACCTTCCGTCCCTTCGGAAGCTTGAACTTCTGTACGCCCTTGACCATGACCAATTGGCGGGTGCACCGGTAGATCATCTTCTTCCGGTCGATGTTGTCCGGGCTGAACGCCAGCACCTCACCGGGCCGCAGCCCCAGGCCCGCGCCGATGACGACCGCTGGCTTGAACCGGTCCTCGACGGCTTCCTCCAGGGCGTGCACCCGCTTCTCCGGCCAGACCTGCACCTCCTTGGTCGTCGCCTTCGGCCGAGGGATCGTCGCCTTCTTGAGCGGGTTGGATCGCATCTTCTCGTCGACCACCGCAGCGTCCCAAATGGACAGCACGAGGTCGAACACCTGACGCTGGTACGTACCCGACAGCTTCCGCTCATCGTCGTTGAGCCACGCCAGCCACTTCCGGGCAAGATCAGAACTCTCGCACATGTCGAGACTCCGCTCCCCGAAGAACGGAAACACGTACTTCTCTAGCTGCGTAGTCATAGTGTTCAACGACGATTCGCCAAGCGGACGGCTCTTCAGCACTTGCGCGGCATAGGTCCGGAACTTCTCCCTGCCCGCGCTCGAATCCCGGTACACCCCCGCGTAAAGCTCGTTCTCGATCTTGGTCTTGAACTCCTTCGCCGCACCCAGCTTCTTGTCCGGGAAGGACCGGGACGCCTCCGACTTGTCCGGCTTGACCCAGCGCACCTTGTACCGCATGCCTTTCCCATAGTCCGCGGTGCGCTCTTGAACTGGCTTCTTCTTGTCGTTGAGCACGACTTCCCCGGTTTCGGGATCGACCTTGTCCCGAAACCAGCGATCTTCGATGTGTGCCATCAGATTCGCTCCCCCTCATCCCTCACGCGGCAGGCATGGTCTCGGGACCGTCGAGCCATTCCCGGACAGCGTCGGGGTGGTAGCGGACGTGCTTGCCCATTCGCCGCCACGGCGGGCCGTAGTTCTTGTAACGCCAGTCCTTGAGCGTGTCCTCGGGAATGTCGAGGTAGGCGGAGAGGTCTTCGGGGCTCCACAAGCCCTCCACACTGATCAGCCGCACACGCGAGTTGTTGTTCATGTCTCCCCCTTCCCAGGTCAGGCAGCCAGAGCCGAAGTTGCCGAAGTTTCCGGCGGCTCAGGCGGTGATCCGGACGCGGCGAGCCGAGCCGCTTCGTACTCGGCTTTCCAGGCACGGCGTTCGGCGATGGCACGCATCACGAGCTGATCCCGGGGCGGACACTGCGGGTCGCCTGGCTCGACCTTGCGCCAGGCCAGCTTTTCCGGACCAGGGCGTGGTTTCTCGATCCCGACCGCCGCTAGGGCGGAGAGCACGAACCCGACCCGGTCGGCCTTGTGGTCGGCCACGGTCTTGCCGGACCACTTGCGCGAGACCAGCACCCGACGACCGGGCAGCCCGAGCGTGGTCCGCCGATGCGCCCGCCCCCGGCAGTGCCCCGGCGTGGTTTTCCCGGTGGCTCCCTTGGGGTTGATGCCGTAGAGCAGCCACACCGGGCAGCGCGGCGAACACGGGGTCACCGCCAGCTCAGCGTGCAACCGGTCGTGGTGGTCCCGCTGCGCCGTCGTATCCGCGTCCACGACTTCACCCGTGGACTTCGTGAGGTACTTCGTCAGATAGCCGATATGTCGCCCGGCTTCCTCCGTGCCGCCGAGGATTCCCTTCGAGTGAACCTGTTCCCCGAACCGCACGACGTGCGCCGGTTCCTCCACTTCGGACACCGCGTCATCCCACCCGGTCAGCGGCTCCCGGGTATCGGGGTCCACAAAGGAACGAGCATCCGGGTCCCACAACGGTTTGCGGTCCCCGCCGTAGACCATCACGTCGTGATTGGGCCACCACACCTGGTGATAGGTCGCTTCAGTCACGAGCCGGATCACGTCGTGCGAGATCGCTCCCCGCAGCGCGGTATGGAGGTGGGGTGCTGCCCGGCGCTGGGGTTCCACAGTCGCGAAGTACTGCACGTCGAACCCGACCACCCGGCGCAAGTTCTGCCACCACCGATCCACCAGCGCCGCGAAGTGCACAGCATCCCGCGCCGCCCGCCGGTAGTCGTAGCTGACGGGCTCGACCGGGGAGCCGTCCGGGCGCACGCGGCCGTAGGTATCGCAGGTGAGGGTGACGAACATCGACGGCCGAAACCGGCCAGCGAACTCCCGTCCCACAGTGGTTTTCGCGACCTTCTTCCGAGGCAGGTCCGGCGCGTCCTGCCGCCGCCGAGTCGAGCGCTTCACCCCATTCTTGACGGGTGCGTCGAGGGCGGGCAGGCGGCCGGTCACGCCCGACTCACGTAACTCCGCGTCCACACTGGACACTTCCGCGCGCAGTTCCTCCGCTTCAGCCTCGTTTCCCGCCGCGACCGCCTCCCGATAGTGCGCGGCCAAGTCCGCCCGGTAGGTCAGCAGGTCCCGTTGCGTCTCGCTCGGCTCCGCGCGGGTAATCACGGGCTCTTCGGTCAGGTGCCAGCCTTCCCGGCACTGGTCCTGCCGCAGGGCCCTGGCCTTGCGGGCACACGGGAGGCACACCGATTCCACCGTGGAGCCGCACGGCACCGGGACGTAGCGCAGCTCCCCGGTCTCGGTGTCGGCGACCTCCATCGTGAACGGCCGCACGCACACCCCGTGCTGCTCTGCAGTCGCCTTCACCACGTCGGAAGCCAAGGCACCGCGGATTCGTTCCCGGGGCTCCGCAGCCGGCATTGCCTGACCAGCGGTTTCCCGTGCAGAGGTGGTCATGCGGCCTCCTCTCCGGCGCGTGCCCACTGCCGCAACAGCCAGACCGGCATCTCCTGGTCGGTCTGCAGAGGCAGGTCGGGGAAGGTGGCCGGGTCGAATGGCACGTAGCCCCAGACGTAGACGGGAATGCCGCACGGGGTGCGTCCGGTCAGCGCCAGGCGCACCCGCGTCCCGCCCGGTGTCCGCCACAGGCTCACCCGTGCCCCGTCGAGGGTGGTCGACCAGGTGGCCAGCCCGGACACGACGCCGGGCAGGGTGTCGGTGTCCAGAGCGACCGTGACCGGCGAGGACCAGGCGGTGACCTCCACCGAGCAAGCCGGAGGCAACGCGTACGAGTCGAGGTGATCGCGGATTGCGTCGAGGAAGACCATCAGCTGGTTCATGCGGCCCCCTTCCCGGTGCTGTCACGGCGGTTGTGGGCGAGGTTGACCACCTGTGCCCCGCCGTTGGTGACGTAGTCCTCCAGCGCCTTCACCGTCGCGTCCGACACCCATCCGGCACGGATGCGCAGGGGTTCGCGGATGCCTTCGCCCCAGACGTAGCCGACACCGGGGGTGTTCTCGGGGATGCGGTTGGCCCATGCCCCGCGTTCGTACGCGCCGTCGCCCAGCACCATCGACACCTGAGACTTCGACGTCACCCGCAAGCACACCCGGCGGGTGAACAACTCCCGCACCGGAACCGTTTCCTTCGTCGGGTCCTGCACGTAGCCGCGCACCGAGATCAGCGCCGCACGCCCTTGCGTGTTGAGCACCGAGACGTGTTCGGTGATCGCATCACGGGTCTTGCGATCGGTGTAGCGGGCCAGCGCCGCCAGCTCATCGAACTCCAGCAGCTCCAACGGAAACTCCTGCGACAGCGGTACTTCCCGCGTCTGCCCCGCGAATGCCCGCTTGCGCCGTTCCAGTTCGTCCCGCAGCGCCTCCAGCACCTCCAGAGCCTCCGCACCCGAGACGGCGTAGCGGGAGAAGATCCCGCGCCCGTAAGCGAGTTCCATGCCCTTCGGGTCCACACCGGACACCCGCACCAGCCCGGACCGGATCGCCGGGGCAGCCGACACCAGCGGCGACCACATCACCGAGTTCTTCCCCGCACCCGAGGCTCCAGCCACGAGAGTGTGCGCACCGCCGCCGAGCAGGGGCAGCCGCCAGGCCGTGCCGTACTCGGTGGAACCGGCGAACACCCGCCGCAGATCCACCGCCGACGCTTCCGCCACCTCCGGCAGCGGCAGGCACGACACGGCCGAGGCCAACAGGTCCCGGCGCATGAAATCCACCGACACCACATCCGGGGAGATCTCCCGGACCTGCACCCTGCTCACCCGCCGAGCCGTCGCCAGCGCACGCGCAGCCTCGCCGAAATCCTCCGGGGTCTGACCGGGCACCAGCCGCACCCGCACCTCATCCCACGACGGACCGGAACGGATCCGCAGCAGCTTCGGGAAGGCCACGCCCGCGTCCCGCCGGGACTGGGCCACCGCTTCCCGCTTGCGCCGCCGCGAGACCAGGTTGACCGTCACGTCAACGGGGATCGCTTCGTCCCGCACAGTCAGCCCGCAGGCGTGCAACCAGCCCGGGAGCTTGCGCCCGTAGACGGCCCAGCGCAGCCACCACGCCCGCACCCAGCGCCCGCACCAGCGCTCGAATCCCACCGGCCAGCCCTGCCGCCACACGAGCACCACCAGGCCGACAGAGCCCGCCGCAATCGCGAGCGAAGGCCAGCCGAGGCAACGCCACCACGCGCCCAGAGCGAGCACAGTGAGGCAAGTCCGCCAATGCGTGGCCAGTTGCCGAACAATCCAGCCACCCACACGCACGAGACCCCACAGGGCCAGGCCGAGGAACGCCAGCGCGGCCAGGGTTTCCGCGATAGCCGCGAGCACGCGACCGAGTTTGGCCAGCACCCACACCAGCACCGCCAGGCCCACACCGCCGATCAGCACCGTCGCCGCGTTCATCGCCGCTCACCGTCCTCAGCCGCGGTGAGGTCAAGCGGCAGCATTCCTTGACAGGCAGCGCATTTCTTCTCACCCGGAACGAGCCGAGCGAACTTCTTGCATGCGGCGCAACGCATCCGGGTGACCCCCGTTGACGCACGCCGTCCAGAACCGGTTATGTTCGTCATTGTTCACTTCCCAGTGGACAGCGCAGAACCGGTGAAGGTTGGCAGCCAGAGGCCGGTTCTGCGTTTATACGGAACAATTCCAAGCGCAAATGGGCGCGTTGAACACAGCACACGTCGCCGTGCGCTTTTTTCGGTACTCGCTGAGGTTTTGCGGCTAGTCTTCGGGTTCCTCGCCGGTCAGGAGCCGGTTCAGCCCCGCGTCAGTCGCCCGCCGCTGCGCCTTCACCTCTTTCAAGAGCTGGTCGACCACGACCGACAGGCGCGCCTGCGATTCCGCCGGGGACAACGCCGCCGCCGAAAGGCGCTCGATCGTCACCGTGTACGAGGCCGCTTCATTGCCGACCAGGAACACGCCCATCGCGCGATGCGGGCAGTACACGACGTCCGAGGTGTCCTTCAGCGTGTACCGGCTGAACGCCTCCTCCGTCACCGCCTGGCTCGGAGCCAGCCGGATCGTCATCGTCCGCGACAACCCGATCAGGTCCTTGAGAAACCGCGTCTGCCGCAACATCACCTCCGCGTCGCCGAAATGGTTCCGCAGCGCCTCCGACCCGATGAACATCTGCGCCTTCACCGCGCCCGCGCCGAACAAGATCCGGTTGCGGTCCATCCGGCTCTCCACCACCTGCTCCAGCTTCTCCTTGTCCCGCAAATCCGGGCCGAAGACGAGCCGCGCGTAATCCGGGACCTGCAACAGCTCCGGGATCAGCAGCGGAGCCCACACCGTCACCGACCTCGCCACCCGCTCGTGCGCGATCAACATCGTGTAGTGCGCCGGGTCCGCCTGCGACCCCACCGACGACCAGCTCGGCCCCGTCACGCCGTGAGCCAGCAGCATGATCCAGGCTTTTCGCTCCCCGACCACGCCGAGCGCACCGAGCACGTTCGACACCTCCTCCGGGGTCGGGACCCGCTGCCCGAGTTCCCAGTTCGACAACAACGCCGGGTTCACCCCGATCCGCCGCGCCAGCTCACGCAGCCCGAACCGGGCCTCGATCCGGGCATCCCGCAACGCCGCACCCAGGCCACGTGCTCGCGGGCTCGCCATCTCCGTGCCACGCATCAACCACACCTCCGGCCCGGGATCGTGCCTGTCTGCAAAACGAGAACACCCATCTACGCCGCCTTGCCCTCACCAGACGCAGACGGCGCACCGGTCGACCGTGACGACGACTTGCCCGCAGCAGCCTTGAACCCCGTCGCCCGGAAGACGTACGTCTGATACTTGAACTCGCCCTGCCCGCCGACACGCGGCTCCGCCGTCAACCCGTCCAACTCCACCGGACGCATCCCCGGCAACGCCTCCGCCGTCGTCGGCACCGGCTGCACGTCCGCCAAGAACGTCACCTCGAACGACGCCCGCTTCGCCCGCGTCTCGCCCGGGTCCGTCACCGCAGCCCGCCACTGCCGCTTCCCGGTCACTTCGTCAACCCGCTGCCGCACCGGCCGACCCGCAGCCCGGTCCTCACGCGACTGATACTCGTTGTCCGGAATCACTTCCCCCACCATCACAAGCCCCTGCGGGAACGCCTCGTCGAAGTCGATCGCGAACCGGTGTCCCTTTTCGATAGCCATAACCGCTAGCTCCCTGTGTTCTCTGTCAGTCAGTCGTTTCCGGCGCCTCGCCGCCGTAGTTCGTTCGTGTAGCCGCGCCCAGCGCCATCCCTGCTTCTTCGAGTTGCTTGCCCAGAACCGCGATCGCGTCAGAGTCGACGAGAAGGACCACGGGAAACGCCTTGCCGAAGCGGATCTCCGCTCGGTTCGCGTACGTCAGCGCGCGGACGCGGATCGGCAGGTCTGCCGTCACGTGGATCTGGACCGTGTCGCGCATGTCGCCCGCGCCTAAACCACGTGCTTGCTAGAAACCCGCGCAGCCGAACCGCTCGACCAGCCGCCGAGCGTCGAAGCCGTGCTTGCAGTCGTCATGTCTGCCTCCCTTGGGCTCTGCCGCCGAGCGAGTCTCGGCAACGTGCCACCCAATCTCCGCCAAAAGGCGGGACATGATCACCACATGGCGGGACACCTTGGGACGTCCCTGGTACGGTCGAAGACGTCCCTAAAAGTCCCAAGGGGGTACGGATGCCGAACGAACGGCTGCGTGACGCGCTGCTGCGCAACGGGCTCACGCTGGAACAGGTCGCCAAGGCGCTCAGCGTCGACCAGAAAACAGTCGAGCGGTGGATCACCAAAGGCCGCACCCCGTACCCGAAGCACCGGCACAAGATCGCCGCCATGGCGCGCGAATCGGAAACCTACCTGTGGCCGGACTCCGTCGCTCCGGAGCGCAGAGCCGAGACTGCCGCCGCCGAGGTGGTGAGCGTGTTCCCGCATCGGAACGCGATCCCGGTCGAGCTATGGGACCGGCTGATCAACGACGCGTCAGAAACCGTGGAAATCCTGGTACACGCGGCCCTGTTCCTGGTCGAACGGCCACGGTTCATCAAGGACATCGCAGCCAAAGCCGCGGCCGGCGCGAAGATCCGCCTGGCCTTCGGCGACCCGGACGGGGACAGTGTCGCCCTGCGCGGAGAAGAAGAGCAGCTCGGCGACGGGACGCTCCCCGCACGTGTTCGCAACGCGCTGGCGTTCTACCGGCCGCTCGTCGGCGTCGAGGGAGTCGAGATGCGGTTCCACAACACGACGCTCTACAACTCGATCTTCCGCTTCGACGACGAGATGATCATCAACACGCACGTCTACGGATTTCAAGGTGCGCACGCACCGTCCCTGCACCTGCGCCGACTCTCCGCCGGGGACCTCTTCGAGACCTACTCGGAGAGCTTCGAGACTGTCTGGAACCTCGCCAAACCCGCCACCATCTAGGAGGCACCCCATGGCACGCGTCGACTACTACAACGATCCAAACGCGCCGAAGGCGAATAGCATCGCCGTCGCAGTGTCCGCGTTCCTCCAAGACGAAGAGGGACGGATTCTCATGATCCGTCGAACGGACAACGACCTCTATGCCATCCCAGGCGGCCAGCTTGAGCTAGGCGAGACGCTTTCCCAGGCCGCCGTCCGGGAAGTACGCGAGGAAACCGGCATTGAATGCGAGGTTACCGGCCTCGTCGGCCTCTACTCCAACCCCGATCACGTTATCAGATACAGCGACGGGGAAGTCCGACAGGAATTTTCCATTTGCTTTCGCGCTCGGCAAGTTTCCGGAACACTTCATACAAGTAACGAAAGCAGCGAAGTGCTGTGGGTGCAGGACAGTGAACTTTCCGAGCTGGCGATCCATCCATCGATTAGACTACGCCTACTGCACGGACTAGACAGCCGATCGGAGCCATTCTACAGTTAGCATGGCCGCTCATCAAAGGGGGAAACTTGCAGATAAACGTAGTCGATGTACTACCACCAGCTCATTCGAATACTGACGAATTATACCTGCTGAAAGACAACTGGGACGACTGGTTTGAATTCAGGACGCAGTATAATTTAGTGTTTTCAACCAAGGGAAAGCATGTAGTAATCGGGCCTACCAAAATTGGCAGACTAGGACAATTAGAGGAATCGCCGCCGATTCCAGAGAGCTTTGAACAGTTAGATGAATCATTTTTCTCCATAGGGCAAGATCCCAGCTTCTACGAGAAGCTCAATTCTATGGGCGCCGCCATGAGGAGGCAAATCCTCGTACACCTTCGAGATTTTGCCTACGACCTGAGCATTTACGATAGGGTCAAATTCGAACGAGTTACCGAACGCTCCCTGATGCGCTCGCTTACCGAACTCACCGTCCGCGAGCAGTTCAATAGAATGGCACAGGGCGGTGCACGTCTTACAGAATTCAACTTTCGCTACCGTGTTTCAGCATCCTACGCCGGAGGAGTCCCGGATTTTCACGAAATCCCGTTCGATGTAACACCCTACTCAAGACCTCCGTCAAATATCCATGTCCTAGTTGGGCGAAATGGAGCAGGAAAAACGACGCTACTGGCCAATATGGCCATCGACTTGTTGTCCGCAAATGACACTCGAACTAACTCAGGGAAGTTTCTAAACGACTCCCCTCGGTCGCAAATATTTGCCAATTTGGTATCCGTTTCCTTCAGTGCATTCGATCCCTTTCGAACACCGTCAGATAATCTTGAAATAAAGTACTCCTACGTCGGACTTCATCGCCGCACGTCAGAGCCGGGAACTCATGGAAATCTGAAAGATTTTCAGAGGCTTGCCGGCGAATTCACTGAGAGCGTCGCGAACTGCCTTCAAACTCCAGACAAGATTGAGCGCTGGAAAAGGGCGCTCATCGCACTAGAGTCTGATCCAAACTTTGCAGAATTAGGCTTGTCAGGCCTGGTCAGTGGTAGCGGGCCAATAAATGAACTACCAAGAGTTGCCGGGAGGCAGTACGAAGAATTAAGTTCCGGCCATAAGATCGTCCTACTCACAATGACAAGGCTTGTCGAATCCGTCGAGGAGAAAACGCTTGTACTGATCGATGAACCTGAATCACATTTGCACCCACCTCTACTGTCAGCATTTGTTCGCGCTCTCTCAGATCTACTAGCCGACAGAAACGGCGTCGCAATAATAGCCACCCACTCTCCTGTCGTTCTGCAGGAAGTTCCGCGGCGTTGCGTCTGGAAGATACGACGAAGTGGCCGACAGTCAGTAATTGAAAGGCCGACCCTAGAGACGTTTGGCGAAAACGTTGGGACGCTGACGCGCGAAGTTTTCGGCCTCGAAGTCAGTAAATCTGGGTTCCATCGCATAATCGCCGACGCAGTCGACCAAGGAATGTCATTCGAAAGAATCGAAGAGTACTTTGAAGGCTCCCTTGGAGGAGAGGCAAGGATACTTGCCAGGTCTCTTATAGCAATTAGAGATCAATCTCCATGGGGGTCAGAATGAGACAGGTCCCCAAGCCATCGATTACAGCGAGAATCTCATATAGAACTTGCGTAAGCAACGTATCCGACGCCGACAAGAGAGCCCGATACATTGCGTCCAGCACAGAGATCGATCGCGCTGAAACCCGGTACCTAGCTGCGGGTAAAAACGGCGAACTACACCTATCACGCGAGTCGGATTATAACCTGCCGACCGTAACCACCAAAGAGATGATTTGGCTTTACGACCGGAAACTGGTCGACAAGAAGTCTCCTGGTCGCGAAGTGTACGATGCAGTGAAGCTGAGCGCCCGAGATGGCATGTGTGCACTATGCGGAGCTCAGGCAGTTTCATCACTCGATCACTACCTTCCGAAGACAAAATTCCCAGCCTTGGCCGTGACACCCGCCAACTTGCTTCCAGTCTGCAGCAGGTGCAATCACATGAAGGGTTCTAAATTCACGGGCTCGATCGAAGAACTCGCCCTAAATCCCTACTTCGATGATTTCGGCGACGACGTCTGGCTTACAGCTCGAGTCGAACATAAGAGCCCTGGAGTCGCCGTCTTCGTTCCCGACCCACCCTCTCATTGGGATCCTGCATATACCTCACGCATCGTGAAACATTTTGAAAGCCTTAATCTCCAGGAGATATACGGAAGTTGCGCCAGTCAGGAGATTCAAGGAATTCAGTACGGAATGAAAATGTTGTTCGAAGCAGCCGGAGAAGCAGCGGTGCGGGAAGAATTGACGAGAAGATCTGCCACATGGCATAACTTCGATGCAAATTCCTGGCAAGCGGCTCTGTTCACTGCCCTCTCGGCTGACGATTGGTATTGCTGTGGCGGTTTCATCCGATAAGCGTGCGCCGCGCTGTTGCCGAATTTGGCTCTATGGGATCAAGGCGCGTCGCCTGCGGCGGCGCGCAACCGGTCACCTCGCGTACGGCGAGACTCGCCGGTTGGCTGGGCGGGCCTCCGCTAGCGCTCCGGCCGGCCCGCCCGGCGAGCCCGCCGCAGACTTGCCCCGGGTGCGCACACCGCCACAGGAGGCGCGGAAGGCTCCCAGAGGCACGACATGGCAGCCACAGCCCTAGCCCAGCCGCCCACCTTTGGCGTCGGGCCGTCATTCTCGCGCCCGATGATCGAACGCCGCGCCACCGGCATCAAGGGCGCCTCCGGCGTCGCTTCGCGATGAGCTTCGCTCACCCTTGACCCCGGCACCGCAGCACTCAAGCTGGCAAGGGCGAGAACGACGGATCAGACCGCCCGACGCCTCCCGCGGCCCCCGGTTCGCCACTCCGAGTAGCCAGGCGACAGGCACGACCAGAGGCCGGTCCGCCAGGCCGCGAAGGGGCTCAAGCAGACCGGCCTCAGGACGTCTACAGGACGTCAGAGATCCAAACCGGACCAGACTCAACCAGTCCCGACCGACCCAAAAACGCAGGTCAGAGCGTTAGACGGGCGAAGGTCCGCAGGTCAGGAAACCCCCTCGGCAGAAGTAGCACATTTACCAGAGCGAGGCATGTTGTAGTGGTTGACCTGCGCATTTCTAGCCAGATAGGGGCCGAAAGTGGGGTGTGGGCCGCCTCTGGGCCGTCAGCCGCGCAACTCCATCCGCCGACGCGGGTTCGGCCGACGGGCGAAACGCGCTGACAGCAGACAGAGAGTTACCCGACGGTCACCCCAAGCAACAGCCGCTATTCAGCCGGATCCTCGCCCGTCAGGAGCTTCGTCAGTCCGGTCTCGTTCGCGAGCCGCTGGGCCTTCACCTCCTCCTCGAAACCGGCAGCCGCGGCCGACAGATGGTGCAGCGAATCCTCCGGGGACAACGCGGACGCGGCTAACTGCTCGATGATGTCCGCGTACGGGGCGGCCTCCCGACCGGACAGGAAGACACCCGCGTGTTGGTGCGGGCAGTACACGACTTCCGTCGCGTCCCACAGCCGGTACCAGCTGAACGCGCCCTCCGTCACGGCCTCGCTCGGGACGAGCCGGATCTTCACAGTCGGCGAAATCTCGACGAGGTACCGCACCTGTCGCAGCATCACCTCGGCATCGCCGAAGTGCTGCCGCAGCGCCTCGGTCCCGACGAAAATCTGCGCCTCCGCGGGCTCCGCTTCGAATAGAATCGCTTTGCGGCTCAGGCGATTCTCGACGACGTGTTCCAGGATTTCGTTGTCCCACAAGGCCGGGCCGAACACCAGCCGCGCGTAATCGGGGATTTGCAGCAGCTCCGGGATCTGCAGCGGAGCCCACACGGTCATCGACTCGGCGTTCCGCTCGTGCCCGGCGACCATCGTGTAGTGCGCCGTGTCCGCCTGCGACCCGTACATGATCCAGCTCGCCCCGGCGACCTCGCGCGCCAGTTCCATGATCCGCGTTTTCTTCTCGCCGACCACTCCGAGCGCGCCCAGCACCCCGGCCACGTCCTCCAGCGTCGGAACTTCCTGGCCCAGCTCCCAGCTCGACAGCTGGTCCGGCTCCACCCCGACCCACCGCCCCAGTTCGCGCAAACCGAAGCACGCCTCGAGCCGGGCATCCCGCAATGCCATGCCCAAAGCGCGCTCGCTCGGGCCGGGCATCTCCGAATCTCGCATCCACCGTCACCTCCAGCCGCGGATAGTGCCTGTTTCGCGCTGATGACACCTATCGATCGTCATCAGCCGCAGACACCGCCTTGCGCTGCGGCATATCCCCAGCTCAGCGGCAGCATCCGGCCAGCCTGCCGACAGCGGTGCACACCGCCCATCGCTCCCGGCGACCCCACAGGGGGTTTCTGAATCGATTTTGTTTCCGGAGGGTTCTCGGGTTACCGTGTGCACCGTCACGTTCCCGCGACGCCAGCGCCGCCGTCTCGCGAACCCGTCACGAGCCGGGAGCTTGAGATGAGCAGCAGCCCGAACCCGACCGCCGCGGTGCACCGCGTGCTTGCCGACGTCACCGACCGGATCGCCGAGCGCAGTGCGGACACGCGGGCGGCGTACCTCGCCCGCAGCGCGGCCGCTTTCGAGGAGGGGCCGGTCCGCCGCGGCCTCGCTTGCAGCAACCTCGCGCACGGATTCGCCGCCATGGACGGCGTCGACAAGCAGGCGCTGCGCCAGCTGCGCGCGCCCGGCGTGGCCATCGTGTCCTCCTACAACGACATGCTCTCCGCCCACCAGCCGATGCAGGAATACCCGGCGTGGCTGAAGAAGTCGGTCCGCGAAGCCGGTGGTGTCGCGCAGTTCGCGGGCGGGGTGCCCGCGATGTGCGACGGCATCACGCAGGGCCGTCCGGGCATGGAGTTGTCGCTGTTCAGCCGCGAAGTGATTGCGATGGCGACGGCGATCGCGCTGTCCCACGACATGTTCGACGCGGCGTTGCTGCTGGGCGTGTGCGACAAGATCGTCCCGGGGCTGTTGATCGGCGCGCTCTCGTTCGGGCACCTGCCCGCGGTGCTCGTGCCTGCCGGTCCGATGAATTCGGGCTTGCCCAACAAGGAAAAAGCCCGGGTGCGGCAGCTGTACGCGGAGGGGCTCGCGACGCGGGAGGACCTGCTCGACGCGGAAGCCGCGTCGTACCACTCAGCCGGCACCTGCACGTTCTACGGCACCGCCAACTCGAATCAGATGGTTGTCGAGGTGATGGGCCTGCACCTGCCGGGCGCCAGCTTCGTGCCGCCGAACACGCCGTTGCGTCAAGCGCTCACCGAAGAGGCTGGCCGACGCGTCGTCGAACTGTCCCGGGGCGAGGCGTACACGCCGATTTCTCAGGTACTGGACGAAAAAGCGTTCGTGAACGGCATCGTGGCGCTGCTGGCCACCGGCGGGTCGACGAACCACACGATGCACTTGGTGGCGATCGCCGCGGCGGCCGGGATTCAGCTGAGCTGGGACGATTTCTCGGACCTGTCCGCGGTCGTGCCGCTGCTGGCGCGCGTGTATCCGAACGGCAGCGCGGACATCAACCACTTCCACGCGGCGGGCGGCATCCAGTTCCTCGTCGGCACGCTGCTCGACGCGGGTCTGTTGCACGAGGACGTGCTCACCGTCGCGGGTCCCGGGCTGCGCCGGTACACGCAGGAGCCGATCTTGTCGGACGGCGAACTGGTGTGGCGTGACGTGCCGACGCGCAGTCTCGACGAAGAGGTGCTGCGTCCGGCGTGGCGGCCGTTCGCGCCGGACGGCGGGCTGCGGATGGTGGAAGGAAACTTGGGCCGAGCGGTCACGAAGGTGTCGGCGGTCGCCCCGGAGCACCACGTCGTGGAGGCACCGGCGCGGGTGTTCACTTCGCAGGAGGCGTTCCGGGTCGCGTTCGAGGCCGGGGAACTGGACCGGGACGTGGTCGTGGTGCTGCGTCAGCAGGGTCCACAGGCGAACGGCATGCCGGAGCTGCACGGTCTGACGCCGGCGTTGGGAGTGTTGATGGACCGGGGTTTCCGGGTCGCGCTGCTCACCGACGGGCGGATGTCGGGCGCGTCGGGCAAGGTGCCGGCCGCGATTCAGGTGACGCCGGAGGCCGCGGTGGGCGGGCCGATCGCCCGGATCGCCGACGGCGACGTGGTCCGTTTCGACGCGCGGTCCGGAAGCCTGGACGTGCTGGTCGCGGACGACGAACTGGCGCGCCGCGACCTGGCGGACGCCCCGCCGTCGGAGGCCGCGTGGAGCGGGACCGGGCGGGAGCTGTTCGGGGCGTTGCGGCGCGCGGTCGGCCCGGCTGACCAGGGCGCGAGCGTGTTCGGGGCGCTCACTCCGGAGCTGGACCTCGCCCGGGGCGTTCCGCCATTCGGAAGCGGGACAATGGGCGAGTCCTCGTATGCTCTCCAGACCCAGGAGGTCGGTCAGTGACCACCGGCACGGACCTGCTCGCCCTGTCCCCCGTGATGCCCGTCGTGGTGATCGACGACGTCGACGACGCGGTGCCGACGGCCCGCGCCCTGCTCGTCGGCGGGATCGGGGTGATCGAGCTGACGCTGCGCACGCCGGTCGCGCTGACCGCGATCGAGCGGGTGGCCGCGGAGGTGCCGGACATCGTCGTGGGCGCCGGCACGGTGACGTCGCCGGAGCAGGCGAAGCAGGCCGCCGACGCTGGCGCGAAGTTCCTGGTGACGCCGGGCTGCACGGATTCGGTGCTGGACGCCGCGTTCGCCACCGGACTGCCGTTCCTGCCAGGCGCGGCCACGGTGTCGGAGGCGATGCGGCTGGCCGAACGCGGGCTGAGCGCGCTGAAGTTCTTCCCGGCGGAGGCCAGCGGGGGCGCGGCGTTCCTGAAGTCGATCGCCGGACCGCTGCCGGAGCTGCAGTTCTGCCCGACCGGCGGGATCACGGTGTCGTCGGCCCCGTCGTACCTGGCGCTGCCGAACGTCGGCTGCATCGGCGGCTCGTGGCTGACGCCCGCGAAGCTGTTGGCGGCGAAGGACTTCGCCGCCGTCGAGAAGCTGGCCGCCGAAGCCGCCGCGCTGCGCTGAGCCCTTCCGGAAACCCGTCGTCTCCGTACCGGAGGCGGCGGGTTTCTCGGTGCCGCGAGGCGATCAGTCGACCGGCACGTCGTCCAGCATGCTGGATTCCGCCCCGAACTCGCGAAGTTCGTCGCGGATCACCGTGTACGCCAGCCCTTGCGGATAGCCCTTGCGCGCGAGGAACCCGAGCAGCCGGCGGATCGCGGTCTGCTCGTCGACGTTCCCGAGCGACCTGAGCCGTTTGCGCACCAGTTCGCGGGCACGCTGTTCCTCGGCTTCCCGGTCGACTTCCTCCGCCGCTTGCGTCGCGATCTCGTCGTCGACGCCCTTGCGCCGCAACTCCGCGACGAGCGCGGTACGCGACAGCCCTTGGTTGGCGTGCCGGTCGCGGACCCAGGCTTCGGCGAACTCGGCGTCGTTGACGAGACCGGCGCGGTCGAGCTTGCCGAGCAAGGTTTCCACGGTATCGCTGTCGAAGCCCTTGCGCTGCAACGTCTGTCGCAGCTCCTCGACCGCCCTCGGCCGAGCGGCGAGGAGGTCGAAGCAGATCTCCTTGGCCTTCTTCGCCCGCTCCTCCGGAGGCAACTCCATCGGCTCGACCTTCGGCGCCCTGGCCACGACCACACTCCTTGTTCACGGCACCGCCCTCGGACGACGGCACCTCCACCTCAACACCAGTTTCCCGGCGCCGAACACCGCGATTCGCACGGTTCGCCACCCGCCGACCGAAGCGCAGCCGCCGGAACTCGCATCGGCTCAGGCGACAGCCCGCACCGATGCTCGTCACAACGGCCAGCGCTCACCCGCGGAGCTTGCCCGCGCGCACCGCTTCAGACCGGCCGAGCACGTCGTACCCGGGAGATCCCCACCGCACCGGCAGAGATCCCGGCCGCAATCCCCGCACGACCCACTGGCCGCGCCCAGCCGGAGATGGCCACGCCCAGCCGCCTCGCACCCAGCCGGAGACAGCCGCACCCAGCCGCCGCGCACCCAGCCGGAGATGGCCGCACCCAGCCGCTGCCGCACACCCAGCCGGAGAACCGCCAGGCAAGGGCACACCTGCGCATCCGGAACACCGTCGCGCCCGAAGATCCCGTCGCGGCGAAACCGCGCTGGTCCCCGGTTTCAGCGGCGGACCGGTGCGCGGCCCGAGCACCGGGGAGGGAACCTGCCGATCCCCTCCCCTCCCCGGATCAGAAGTCGACCGGCGCGGGCGCTGCCTCGGCTTCGGCATCGACCTGCGGACCGATGTTGAGCTTCTCCTTGATGCGCTTCTCGATCTCGTTGGCGATGTCCGGGTTGTCGCGCAGGAACTTCCGCGCGTTCTCCTTGCCCTGGCCGAGCTGGTCGCCCTCGTACGTGTACCAGGCACCCGACTTGCGCAGGATTCCCTGGTCGACGCCCATGTCGATGAGCGAGCCCTCGCGGGAGACGCCCACGCCGTAGAGGATGTCGAACTCGGCCTGCTTGAAGGGCGGGGCCATCTTGTTCTTGACGACCTTGACGCGGGTGCGGTTGCCGACCGGCTCGCCGCCGTCCTTGAGCGTTTCGATGCGGCGGACGTCGAGGCGGACCGAGGCGTAGAACTTCAGCGCCTTGCCGCCCGTGGTGGTCTCCGGCGAACCGAACATGACGCCGATCTTCTCGCGCAACTGGTTGATGAAGATCGCCGTGGTGCCGGAGTTGTTCATCGCACCGGTCATCTTGCGCAGCGCCTGGCTCATCAGGCGAGCCTGGAGGCCGACGTGCGAGTCGCCCATCTCGCCCTCGATCTCGGCGCGCGGCACGAGCGCGGCCACGGAGTCGATGACCAGGATGTCGAGCGCGCCGGAGCGGATCAGCATGTCCGCGATCTCCAGCGCCTGCTCGCCGGTGTCCGGCTGGGAGACGAGCAGCGCGTCGGTGTCCACGCCGAGCTTCCTGGCGTACTCCGGGTCCAGCGCGTGCTCCGCGTCGATGAACGCCGCGATGCCGCCGTTGCGCTGCGCGTTGGCCACCGCGTGCAGGGCGACCGTGGTCTTGCCGGAGGACTCCGGGCCGTAGACCTCGATGACCCGGCCGCGCGGCAGGCCGCCGATGCCGAGCGCGACGTCGAGGGCGATCGCGCCGGTGGGGATGACGGAGACGGGCGGGCGGTTGTCCTCGCCGAGGCGCATCACCGAGCCCTTGCCGTACTGCTTGTCGATCTGCGCAAGGGCGAGCTCGAGCGCCTTGTCCTTGTCGGGTGCTGCTGGCATGGAAGTCCACCTCGCTGGTTGGGGCCTGTGTGTTCGGTTGTCCAGATCAAGCTTGTCCGGGGTCCAAGCTCTGTCCGGTCCGACGCTACGGGGAGGGACCGACAATTCCAGGCGCGGCGACTGATCTGTGGATCGCTGGCCCCGTTGTGCACAACACCATAGACGAACAGATGTTCGAGGTTTACAGCGACACGCCCATCCGCCGAGGTTTTCGCCCTCCCCCGCGTCCGGACCCGGAACTCGCAGGTCAGCGCCGTTCCGGCGGCACCTCGAACTCGACGCAGACCGCTCGCCAGATCTCTTTGGCCGGCGTTCCCGCGCTCAGCGCCTCTTCGACCGTGCGCCCGCCGAGCCCGCTGAACACGTGGTCCTTGGCGAGCATCTCGGCGCGTCCGGACCCGAACTCGTCGGCCATCAGCCGTCGGAACACCGTGATACGCATCGGGCGAATGCTAGCTTTCCCGCTCCGGCGGGGATCACTCCCCCGGCTGGACGTTCTGCTCGAAGTAGTCGGCCAGCGCGCCCGGCGTGGCCGCCTGCCCGCCGGAATTCACCTGGTAGAGGAACCCGACGAGGGGCCGGTCCTTCACGGTGAACACGAGGACCGCCGACGACTGCCCGGCCGCCGCCGCGTAGTGCCCTTCGAGCGCGTTGCCCTTCCAGTCCGCTTCGGTGCGGTCGCCGCCCGCGGAGGAGAGCAGTCCGTCGGTGTACTGCTTCAGCTCCGCTGCCGACTGTCCCTGCACGTACGTCACCTGAGTGCCCGCGCGTCCCGGCGCGGCGCACGTCGACGCGGCCCCGAGGCTCTTCGCCGGCGCGGCGGGGCCGTTGCCCATGCCGGGAGCACAGCCGCCGTTGTCCGCGACCTTGCCGGCGAGCTGACGCATGCAGCCGGTCAGTCCGGACGAGTCGGCTTGCCCCGGCGTACGGCACTCTTCGGCGGTGTACGTCTTCGCTGACGAGCCCTGTGTTGTCAGGAACACGGTCAACCCCGCAGCGAGCACGACCACCACAGCTGCCGCGATACCGATCAACAGCTTGGTGCGGCTCTTCTTCTCCGGCTTAGCGGGCGTGTACGTCGGGAAGTTGGACGGTGCCGGCGAAGGCTGGAACGGCGGCATCTGCTGTGGTTGCGTCGGCGAGTACGCCGGGTAGCCGCCCTGCGGCGCGGCAGGCGGCGCGTACGGCGCACCTGACGCCACCTGGCCCTCGACGTTCTGCGTACGCATCGACAGTCCGTCTTTAGCGACGTGCTGTGCACCCAGGGCGACGGCCGTCTCAGGCTGGTCAAGACTCGTGGGGACGACGCCGAGCTTCTCCGCGATCATCGATCCGACCAGCGGCAACCGGCTCGAACCGCCGACGAGGTAGATGCCGACGAGACGCTCCGAGGTCAGCCCAGCCGAACGCAGTGTCCGCGAAAGCAGCTCCACGCTGCGCAGCATTGCCGGACGCACCAAGCCTTCGAGCTCTCCGCGCGTGACGAGCACGTCCTTGAACGGCTCCGGCATCGGCACCTCTGTCTGCGGATGCCGAGACAGTGCCTCCTTCGCGGCCTTCACGTCTTCTTGCAGCGCGCGTCGCGTACGCCGGTCCGCAGTGGACTCGGGGCGAAGCAGCCGCTGCCAGCGCTGCGGGTCCGAGTGGGACACCTCACGTCCTACGTGGACCATCAGCGCCTGGTCGACGTCGAGGCCGCCGAGGTCGGGCAGACCGTCCTCGGCGAGCACTGTGTAGCCGTTCTGGTTCGCGCCGACGACTGCGACGTCGAACGTGCCCGCGCCGAGGTCGTACACCGCGAGAGCCTGCCCTGGAGCCAACGCTCGCTCAGGGAACGACGCGAAGTGCGCCGCGGCCGCGACGGGCTCCGGCACGAGGATCACGTTTCCGCGGATGCCAGCGAGCCGCGCCGCGCTCAGCAGCACGTTGCGGCGCACCGGACCCCACTGCGCGGGGTGGGTGAGCCGGACCTCGTCCGGCTGTTCGCCGCCGAGCTGGCGCGTGGTCTCGTCGAGCACGCGGCGCAGGATCGCGGCGAGCGCTTCGTTGACCGGCACGACGTCTGTGCCGAGCAGCAGCGTCTGCTCGTCGATGCGCCGTTTAGGGTTGGGCTCGAACCGTGTCGGGTCGAGCCGCGCACGACGTTCGGCGTCCCGGCCGACCATGAGCGTGCCGTCTTCCCCGGCGAACACCGCGGAGGGCATGTTGGCCGACCCGTCGACCTCGACGACGCGTGGCGGCCTGCCGTGCGCGGAAAGGACGGCAACGGTGTTGGACGTCCCGAGGTCCACCGACAGGATCCGCACAGTAATTTCCCCTCGACTCAAGCAGCGCTGGCGGAGATGCTGCCACGTGCCCGGTCACCGTGCGTGCGGACCCGCGAAACTCGCGACGCGCGCAACCCCGGGGAACAACGGAACGTCTCGTCTTCCGAGGACGGGGAGGCAATGACAGAGCTAGTGGACAAGACCCGCCGGGAGCAGTTCGAACGGGCAGCGGACGGTCCGGCGCACTCGCTGCGGGTCGCGGCGGGCAGGTGGGGCCGCTCCGGCTACCTGCACGCGGCGGTGCTGTACCTCGTGGTGCGGCTGGTCGGTCTCGGCGCGCTCGCGGCGATGGCCGCGCCCCGGGACCTGCCGTTCGGCGAGCGGCTGAAGGCCTGGGACGGCTGGTGGTATCTGCAGATCGCGGAGCACAGCTACACCGGCGTGAGCAATCCGCTCGACGCCGCCGGGCTGCCGTATCCCGACGCGTCGTACGGCTACTTCCCCTTGTATCCGGCGCTGACCGGGCTGTTCGAGAAGCTGCCCGGGGTGACGTACTACGGAGCGGGCCTCCTGGTGTCGACGCTCGCCGGAATCGCGGCGGCGACGGCGATGTACCGGATCGGCCGGCTCGTCCACAGCCAGCGGGCGGGGCTGCTGCTCGCGGTGTTGTGGGGGGCCGCGCCGATGGCGATCGCCGAGAGCATGGTGATGACCGAGGCGCTTTTCACCGCGCTCGCCGCGTGGGCGCTGGTCGGCGTGCTCGAACGCAGGTGGTATCTCGCCGCGACCGCGACGCTGTTCGCCGGGCTCACCCGCTCCACCGCGTGCGTGCTGGTCGCCGTCGTGGTGATCGCCGCGGCCGTCGACGTGTGGCGGAACAGACAGCGGTGGAACGCGCTCGTGTGCGTCTTCGTCGCGCCGCTCGGCCTGCTCGGGTACTGGCTGTTCGTCGCGGTGCAGACCGGCAGCGTGACCGGCTGGCAGGACGTGGAGCTGCGCGGCTGGAACACGCGTTTCGACGCGGGGGCCGAAGCCTGGCAGTGGATCACGCAGACGCTTTTCACCTCGGGCAACGCGTGGGAAACGCTCGTCGTGCTGGTGATGGTCGCGGCGATCGCGCTCGCGGTGGTCTGCGTCACCGGCCGCCGGATGCCGTGGCCCCTGGCCGCGTACGCGGTGGGTGTCCTGGTGCTGGTCCTCTGCAGTGCCGGGCTGCCTGCCCTGAAGTCGAGGTTCGTCCTCCCCGACTTCGCGCTCCTGCTGCCCGTCGCGATGGGGCTGGCCGGTCGCAAGAAGTCCACGATGATCGCCGCGGCGACCGTGTTCGTGCTGGTCGGGGCCTGGTATTCGGCTTATTCGCTGACCGTGTGGAAGTACGCGATCTAAGCCGATCGGTCACCCACACGAGGGGATCCGGCCCGGGGTCCGCTGCCGGGGCCCCGGAAATTGTCGGGGGCGCCGCGCATGATGGATCCCGTGGCAAACGACGTCCTCGACCTCTTCTCCCCGGCGACCAGCACCTGGTTCGCCGGAGCCTTCGCCGCCCCGACGGCCGCGCAGGAAGGGGCCTGGCGGGCCGCACACGCCGGGCAGCACGCCCTGGTCGTGGCGCCCACCGGGTCCGGCAAGACGCTGTCCGCGTTCCTGTGGGCACTCGACCGGCTGGCGGCGGAACCGCCGCCGGCGAACCCGCGCGAGCGGTGCCGGATCCTGTACGTCTCGCCGCTGAAGGCGCTGGCGGTCGACGTGCAGCGCAACCTGCGCGCGCCGCTGGCGGGCATCTCCCAGGCCGCGCACCGGCTCGGCCTGCCCGTGCCGGAGATCGAGGTCGGCATGCGCACCGGCGACACCACGGCGGCGGAGCGCCGGTCGTTCGGGAAAACCCCGCCGGACGTGCTGGTCACCACGCCGGAGTCGCTGTTTCTCATCCTCACGTCCTCGGCGCGGGAATCGCTGAAGGGCGTCGAGACGGTCATCGTCGACGAGGTGCACGCCGTCGCGGGCGGCAAACGCGGCGCGCACCTGGCGTTGTCGCTGGAACGGCTCGACGCGCTGCTGCCCAAACCGGCTCAGCGCATCGGATTGTCGGCCACCGTGCGGCCGGTCGACGAGGTCAGCGCGTTCCTCGCCGGCGGCCGTCCGGTCACGGTCGTGCAGCCGAAGCTCGCGAAGACGATCCAGGTGCGGGTGGAGGTGCCCGTCGAGGACATGGCGAACCTCGACGGTCCGGCGCCCTCGCCGCTGGAGCGGCTCGACGACCTCACGTCGTTGTCGCAGTTGCCGTCGGAAGGTGGGATCGGCACCCAGGAAGAAGTGGCCGGCGCGGCGGTGCAGCGGCCGTCGATCTGGCCCGCGGTCGAGGAACGGGTGCTGGAGCTGATCCGCGCGCACCGCTCCACCATCGTGTTCGGCAACTCGCGGCGGCTCACCGAACGGCTCACCGCGCGGCTCAACGAACTCGCGTCCGAGCAGACCGGTCTGTCCCGGAGCGACGCGTTCCCGGCGGAGGCGGTCGGGCAGTCCGGCGTCACGACGGGTGCGGAGCCGGTCATCGCGCGGGCGCACCACGGGTCGATGTCCCGCGAGCAGCGCACCCATGTCGAAGAAGAACTGAAGTCCGGGCGGCTGCCGTGCGTGGTGGCCACGTCGTCGCTCGAACTCGGCATCGACATGGGCGCGGTGGACCTGGTCGTGCAGATCGAGGCTCCGCCCACGGTGGCGTCCGGGCTGCAGCGCGTCGGCCGGGCCGGGCACCAGGTCGGCGCGGTGTCGTCCGGCGTGATGTTCCCGAAGTTCCGCGGCGATCTGGTGTCGTGCGCCGTCGTCGCGGAGCGGATGGCGACCGGGGCGATCGAGGCGGTGCGGTACCCGCGCAACCCGCTCGACGTGCTGGCCCAGCACGTCGTCGCGATGGTGGCGCTCGAGCCGTGGACGGTGCCGGAGCTAGCGGCGCTCGTCCGGCGGGCGGCTCCGTTCAGCTCGCTGCCGGACGACGCGCTGCACGCGGTGCTCGACATGCTCGCCGGCCGCTACCCGAGCGAGGAGTTCGGCGAGCTGCGGGCGCGCATCACGTGGGACCGGGTCGGCGGCGAACTGCGCGGGCGGCCGGGGTCGCAGCGGCTGGCGGTCACGTCCGGCGGCACGATCCCCGACCGCGGGCTGTTCACCGTGATGACGCCGGGCGACGAGGGCAAACCCGGCTCGCGCGTGGGCGAGTTCGACGAGGAGATGGTGTACGAATCGCGGGTCGGCGACACGATCCTGCTCGGCACCTCGTCGTGGCGGATCACCGACATCACCCATGACCGGGTGATCGTCGTGCCCGCCCCGGGCCAGCCCGCCCGGATGCCGTTCTGGAAGGGCGACGCCGCCGGACGCCCGCTGGAACTGGGGCGGGCGCTCGGCGCGTTCGTCCGCGAACTGTCCACTTCGGACACCGCGACGGCGCGGGACCGGGCCGCCGCGGCCGGGCTCGACCAGCGCGCCTGCGACAACCTGCTGGCGTATCTGGAAGAACAGAAGTCGGCGACCCGGCACGTGCCCAACGACCGCGTCATCCTGCTCGAGCGCTACCGCGACGAACTGGGCGACTGGCGGATCGTGCTGCACTCGCCGTTCGGCGCGCAGGTGAACGCTCCGTGGGCGCTCGCGATCGCTGCCCGGCTGCGAGAAAACCGCGGCGTCGACGCCCAGGTGGCGCACTCCGACGACGGCATAGTGCTGCGGCTGCCCGACGCGCTCGATGCCGACGGCGGCGAGGTCACCATCACCGCCGACGACGTCCTGCTGGATCCGGAGGAGGTCGAGCAGTTGATCGTGGCGGAGGTCGGCGGCTCGGCCGTCTTCGCGGCGCGGTTCCGGGAGTGCGCGGCACGCTCGCTCTTGCTGCCGCGCCGAGACCCGCGGCGGCGCACACCGTTGTGGCAGCAACGGCAACGGGCGTCGCAACTGTTGTCGGTGGCGGCGAAGTACGAGCGGTTCCCGGTCGTGCTGGAGGCCATGCGCGAGGTTCTGCAGGACGTCTACGACGTCGGCGGGCTGCGCGAGCTGATGTCGGACGTCCGGGCGCGCAAGGTGCGGCTGGTCGAGGTGGAGACGCCTGCCGCGTCGCCGTTCGCCCGAAGCCTGTTGTTCGGTTACGTCGGGATGTTCCTGTACGAGACGGATGCTCCGCTGGCCGAACGGCGTGCCGCCGCCCTGTCGCTGGATTCCGCGCTGCTGGCCGAATTGCTGGGCACGGAAGCGATTCGCGAGCTGCTCGATCCGGAGGCCGTGGCCGAGGTCGAACGGTCGTTGCAGCGGCTCGAACCAGATAGGCACGCCCGGTCGGCGGAGGACGCGGCCGACCTGCTGCGGTTCCTCGGCGATCTGTCCGTCGCCGAAGCCGCGGAACGCGGGATTCAGCCGGAGTGGCTGGAAGAACTCGCCTCGGCACGGCGGGCGATCCAGGTGCGCATCGGCGGCGAGGAGCGGTATCTGGCCATCGAGGACGCCGGGCGGGTGCGGGACGCGCTGGGCGTCGCGCTTCCGGTCGGTGTGCCCGAGGCGTTCACCGAGCCGGTGGCGGATCCGCTGGGCGACCTGCTCGGCCGCTACGCGCGGACCCGCGGCCCGTTCTCCGCGACGGCCGCGGCGGATCGGTTCGGGTTGGGTTCAGCCGTCGTCACCGGCGTGCTCGACCGGCTCACCGGTGAAGGCAGGCTGGTCCGCGGCGAGCTGAGTCCGGTCGGGCATCCGGAAACCCATGGCGTGGGCGTCGAATACTGCGACGCGGCCGTGCTGCGGCGGTTGCGGCGTGCGTCGCTCGCCCGGCTGCGGGCAGAGGTCGAGCCCGTGGAGCCGGCTGCGCTGGGCCGGTTCTTGCCCTCGTGGCACGGAATCGGCGCGCGGCTGCGGTCCGCGCCGACGGCCGACGACGTGCTGTCGGTGGTCGAACAGCTTGCCGGTGCGCCGTTGCCGGCGAGCGCGGTCGAGTCGCTGATCCTGCCGAGCCGGTTGCCGGGCTACTCCCCCGCGCTGCTCGACGAACTCACCACCGCGGGCGAGGTCACGTGGGCAGGCTGCGGTTCGCTCTCCGGCGGGGACGGGTGGCTGGCGCTCGCTCCGTCGGACGTCGCGGATCTGCTGCTGCCCGAGGTCGAGGAGAATCCGCCGACGAGTCCGCTGCACGACGCCATCGTGACGGCGCTGGAAGGCGGAGCGTTGTTCTTCCGCCAGCTCGTCGACCGGGTCACGCCGGGTCTGGAGCAGTCGCCGGACGACGGTGCCGTGGTGGCCGCGCTGTGGGATCTGGTGTGGGCCGGGCTGGTCACCGGCGACACGCTCGCGCCGCTGCGCGCGCAGGTCGCCGGGCACGGCGCGCACAAACCCCGGCGGCAGGCGCCACGCGGCCGCTACGCCCGTATGCGCGCCGGCCGTCCGGCGATGCCGTCGCGCACCGGGCCGCCGACCGCGGCCGGCCGTTGGGCGCTGACCCCGCCTCGCGAAGCCGACCCGACCCGACGCGCACATGCCCGCACCGAGGCATTTCTGGAACGGCACGGCGTGCTCACCCGAGGCGCGCTCGACACCGAACGGGTCACCGGCGGGTTTTCCGGGATCTACAAGGTGCTGCGCGGCATGGAGGACACCGGGCAGGTCATCCGCGGCTATGTCGTCGAAGGTCTCGGTGCCGCACAGTTCGCCGCGAAGGGCGCGGTCGACCGGCTGCGGGCGCTCTCCAGCACCGCGCCCGCCTCAGCAGCCCGGAATGACAACGCGCGTGCCGTGGTGCTCGCCGCCGCGGATCCAGCACAGCCGTACGGCGCGGCTCTGTCCTGGCCTGCCGCGACAGGCGACACAAAACACCGCCCGGCGCGCAAAGCCGGAGCGCTGGCGGTGCTGGTCGACGGAATCCCAGCCCTGTACGTCGAACGCGGCGGCCGCTCGTTGCTGAGCTTCACCGAGGAACGCAGCTCACTGCAAGCCGCCGCTGCCGCGTTGTCGACCGCGGTTCGAGAAGGCTGGCTGGGTCAGTTGGCCGTCCAGCGCGCGGACGGAGAACACGCGCTGACCTCGGAGCTAGCCGAAATCCTGCAGGAAGCCGGCTTCCGCGCGACGCCGAAGGGACTCCGTTTGAGAGCTTGATCCTTGCCCCGTGCTGCTCGGCCAAGACGCGAGCGGGTTCGGCCTGTGGCTCGCCATGCGGGCGTTGCCGTCGGGCGTGCTCGGTGGACCCGCGTCGGCGAAGCAGGTGGTGTCACTAGACTTCTCGTGGCCCCTCGGTGGACAAAAGGACGTTCGATCATGGCGATGCGCGAGTTGCGCTACTTCGGTGACCCGGTGCTCAAGTCCGTGTGCGACCCGGTGACCACGTTCGACAGCAAGATCGAGGCGCTGGTGAAGGACCTCCTCGACAGCGTGCAGCCGGAGGGCCGGGCAGGGCTCGCCGCGCCGCAGATCGGGGTCGGGCTGCGGGTGTTCAGCTACGACGTCGGCGGGCTGACCGGGTACGTCATCAACCCGGAGATCGCCCACCTGTCCGAGGAAACGCACGAAATCGGCGAGGGCTGCCTGTCGGTGCCGGAACTGTGGTTCCCGACGGTCCGCGCGAAGCACGCCGTGGTGCGCGGCGTCGACCTGCGCAACGAGCCGATCGAGGTCGAGGGCGTCGACGTGCTGGCCCAGTGTCTCCAGCACGAAACCGACCACCTCGACGGCAAGCTCTATCTCGACCGGCTCACTCCCGACCGGAAGAGGCAGGCGCTGCGCGAGGCGCGGGGCAAAGACTGGTTCTGGAACCGCTGACCGTCCGCGACGTCCGGTCGGCGACGAGCCGCAGCACCGTGCCGTCGTCCGGGCTGGTTTCGACCCGCAGTCCGGCGCGAACAGCGGTCCGGGCCATCGCGTCGTTGCCCGGAAGACGGACCGCGGTCAATTCCGTGATCCCGTCGGCTCCGGCGAGGGCGACCAGCCGAGCGAGCAACGCCGTGCCGATTCCCTGGCGCTGCCAGGCATCCTCGACGAGAAGCGATACCTCGGCCGTACCGTCGCGCTGGGAAATCAGCTGCCCGAACCCGATCACGTCCCGGCCGCACACCGCGAGCAAGCTGGTTCCGCGCGGAGGCATGAGCAAGCGGTGCAGCCATTTCCGGGGAACCGTGCGCAGCCCTGTGTGGTAGCGGTTGAACAACGTCTTCGCCGAGCAGCGAAGATGCACCGCACCGATCGCGTCGGTGTCGCGCGGAGTACCGAGGCGCAGAACGACCGCCGCCCCGTCCGGACGGTCGAGCACCGCCGGACCGGCCAGATTCTGCTCCGCCGCAGCGAGCAGTTCCAGGAAGGCCGCGGCCTGGGCAAGTTCGGGTTCAGCGAATACCACCCATCGCCGCCGGGCGACAAACGCCTGCCCGTCTCCAAAGGGGAAAACCGCCCGGTGGCCACCTTCGGTGCGCCCTGGGTTGGCCTCGCTCATCGGGACGAGCGTCACGAGATCCGCGGACAGCACCATTCGCAACATCGGAGCGCGGCAATCCGGATCAACAATCGCCCGCCGAGCGGCGACGAGCGCTGTCGCGGCTGAGTCGCGAAGTCCGCGAACGGTAGTTTCGGCAATCGTCGCTCGCCCGACGGCATTGGCAATTGCTTCGGTGACCGGCGTGTCGTCGGCGGTGCTGGAAATTACTGCCGGGGCGGACGATTCCCGGGCGTCAGCCCCGATGCACAACTCGCCCGCGACGGGAAGCGCAGTGGTCGCCGGAACACGGCGTGCTCCGGCATCGAGTGCAGAAGCAGTCTCTTGATCCATGGCCGTCGCGACTGAAGGAGCGCGGAGTTCGCGCGCGGAAGCCTCGGTGGGCGGCTTCCCACCGGTGCGGGACGCAGATGCCGCCTGAGCATCGCGTTGCCCGGTGTCAGAGGTTGCCTCTCGATCAGCAACCGCCGGTGCGTGTAGTGGCCCTGAAGACGGTTCAACGCGTGCCACCGGAGCATCGAATCTTCCGACATCAGCTCGAGAAGTTGCCTGTCGATCAGTCGCTGCCGGAGCGTCGAGTGGCCCCTTCGCGGCGCGGGTCGCCGAAGCGTTGCGGCGTCCGGTATTGGGCTTGAGGCGTGTCGCCGGGGCAGGGAGTTTCCGGATGCCAGCGGTTGTCGGCAGTTCGAGGGCTGGTGATTCCGCGATGGGGGTGAGGAGTTCTCGGGCGGCGTCGGCGATTGGATCCTCGGCGGCGAGCGTGGTGGCAGCTGAGGCGCGGACGTCCGGGATGGTGGTTTCGGTCATCCCCAGGCAATCGCCGCCTTCGTCGCGGAGGGCGTCGATCAGGAGGTGCTGGGGCAAGCCTGCTGCTGGGCGCAGGACGAATTCGTCCAGGACGCCGCCGGGGGCTGGGTGTCTGGTCAGGCCGAGGATGCTGCATTCGAGGTCGGCCAGGCGGATTGCGAAGCGGGCCAGGGTACCGGGGTGGGCGTCGGAGCGGACGCGTACTCGCCAGGCTTGGGTTAGCGGGAGGTTTTCGTTGGGGTGGCGGTGGTTTGGCGGGTGCGCGGGGATTGTGTTCGCGAGAAGGGTGCGGGGTGTCGAGGGCATGTCCATGGACGTACGGTCGCCGACGTACGTAACCGGGGGCGTCTTGTGGTGTTTCGGGTCTGTCAGAGGGTGGCCGGGAATGTGTGATCTGCGGGAAACAATGGCGCGGGTCAGATTGGGAACAGCAGGCGGAATTCGTTGTCTTCCGGGTCGGTGAAGTCGACCTGAGGGGCGTTGCGCTGAGAGGTACCGAGTGGGCGGGCACCGGCGGCTTGGATGCGGTCGGTTTCAGCGGGGTCGTCGCCGGATAGGTCTAGGCGGAGGCGGTTTTTGCCGTGTTTCGGGGTGTTCACGCGCAGGAATTCGAGAGTGGGGCCGCGGCCGGTGGGGTTGCGCAGGGTGGTGATGGCGGGCTCGTCGGCGGTGATCGGCCACGCGGTGAGCGGGGACCAGAAGCGGGCCAGGCACGCGGGGTCTTGTGCGTCGACGACGATCGCTGCGATGGCACCGGAATTGGCGTATTCCTCGCGGGGTTCGAGTACGCAGAACTCGTTGTCTTCGGGGTCGGCCAGAACGATCCACGGGACGTTGCGCTGGCCGATGTCGATCGGGCGTGCTCCTGAAGAAACGGCTCGGGAGACCGTTTCGCGCTGGTTCTCGCCGGAGGTGCTGGAGAGGTCCAGGTGGAGGCGGTTTTTGGTGGTCTTCGGGCGGGAGGTCGCGGTGAAGACCAGGGGGAGGTCGCAGCCGTCGCCAGGTGGGGGCTGGATTTCTGCCTCGGCTGGGGATTTCGTGGTGAGTTGCCAGCCTAGGAGGTCGGACCAGAAGCGGGCCAGGCGTGCTGGTTGTTCGGCGGCGGTGACCAGGTTGGCCAGACGTGTTGCCATGTCGCCACGGTAGCGGGCAGGGCCGACAAAAACGGCGGGTCGCGGGGTCGGTAAAAGAACTGTGCCGGCAAGCGCGGGGGTATCACGCTTGCCGGCACAGCCGGATCGCCACGGTGGTCGAGGAAACAGCGCAGAACCGGGAAGCTTCCCCGCTTTCGGTTCTCGAACGCTATCTGGTGGCCAGTCGCAGCAGGGCCCAGGTTTGGGCGGACAGCTCGTGGTCTCCGTCGGTGTGGACCATGGTCACCGGGACTCTTCCCCACAGCCAGAGGTACACGTTCGCGGGCGAGCCGGTGACGATCGCGTCCGCGGCGTCGGCTTCTCGGGGAGAGCAGCGCCAGGCCTCCGTTTCGCCGGGGCCTGCTCTCGCGATCCAGCTGTGGCCGCCGGTGCGGAAACCCACTGTGCCGTTTCGGGTTCCCGAGATGCCCATGGTGGTGAGCTTGTGTCCAAAGTAGAGAGTGATGGCCTCGTCGACGCCGTCGGCGGCCAGGTCGTCGGGCACCGTCGAATCGCCGATTCCGGCTGCGTTCTCGGCGTCCACTCGGTGCACGAGGGTTTCGTGGAGCATGCGGCGGCGCCAGAAACCGTGGGTCGGGTCGGCGGACCACCAGGTGGCGGTTCGGGTGGCCGGGTCGTGGTTGGCCAGTTCGACTTCGAGTTCGGTGCGGGCGACGGAGTAGAAGTCGGCCACCGGCTGGCCGGGCAGGGGCTCGCGCCACGGTTCGGGGCGGCGGCCTTCGCGGATCCAGCCGAGGACCTGCCAGTAGACGGAGCCGACGTGTTTGAGCAGTTCGTTCAACGTCCAGCCGGGGGCGGTGGGCACCGGCGAATCGGGTGACGCCGAGTGCGCCACCTCCCCCAGCAGGTGCGCCTCCGCGGAGAACGCCTCGAGCAGCCGGCCGTGATCGACCGTGCCGAGTTCACGCGACATGGGCTTCCCCGGACATCGGCAGGCCGTGCACGACCCGGCGGACCAGTTCGAGGAACTGGGCGGTCGCCTGCAGCAGACTCTCGGCCAGTTCGGCGGTGACGCGACCGCTGATGCCGGCTTCGGCGGCGGCCCGGGTTTCCGAGTGGTCGGCGAAGAACGCTGACCACTCGCGCAGTTCGGGGGCGACGGCGTCGAGCAGCACCCAGCCGCTGGCCGGACGGCCCCTGCCCCGGCGCGGACGGCCCCGGACTGCGAGCACCGCCCCCGCGCCGCGCAGGGCGGCCAGGTATGCGCCGATGAAGCGTTCGGCTGGGTCGCGTTCGTTGTCCGCGTGGTCGAGTCCGCGGTTGGCCTGGGCGAGGAGGGTGACCGCCTCGGGCGGGGCCGGCGGACGCAGGGACAGCGGAAGTTGCGGCTGGACCTTGGTGCCGGAGCGGCGGGCGGACGGTTCGGAGGGCCGGACCGCGGCCCGGGTGCGGTGGACGACCTGCCTCGGGGGCGGGGCGCTGGGCACGGCATTTTCGGGGACGTGGTGCACGGTGGGCTTGAGGGATGAGGGGCGTTCGGGCTGGGGGGCTGGGGTGTTTTCCGATGCGAAGGGCAGCGCGGGGGTGGTTGCCGGAGCAGAGAGGTTGGCTGCCAGGGACGCTGGTTCGGACGACGAGTCGAGGCTCGGCTCCGCGGAAGCGGGCTGAGCGGGACCAGCCGCCGAAGCAGGTTCGCCAGAACCGGACTGCGAAGGAGACGAGGCGGGCGGCAGACCGGCCTCGCTCGCTGGAACACCACGCTGGCCAGCGTCGGTCACCGAAGCGGACGACTCCGCAGAGTCGATTTCCAGCGCGGGCGTCAAGCCAGGGCCAGTCGCCGGAGCAGCAGGCCCGTCGAAATCGGACGACGAAAGAGACGACGCAGACGGCAAGCCAGACTCGGCCCCTGGAACACCAGACCGGCCAGAGTCGCTCACCGAAACGGACGACGCCGCAGAGTCGCTTCCCGGCGCGGGGGTCAGGCCCGGGCCAGTTTCCGAAGCAGCGGACCGGGCGGGGCCAGCCGCCGGAGCAGCAGCCTCGTTCTCCGACGCGAGCCAAAGATCGAGCCCGGGCTGAGCAGAGCCAGTCACCGAAGCAGGCGACGGAACCGAACCAGCACCCGAACGCGACGCCTGAGCAGCGCTGCCCTCGGAGCCAGCAGCACCCTCTGCAGCAGCACCAGCAGCACCTGGCCGTTCCACCGGCGCGCCGAACGTCAGCTGTTCGCCCACCGCGCCAGGTCGGTGTGCCTCGGGGGCACGGTCCGCGGGGGACACGACCGAGACGGACATGGCGACCCTCCTCCTGCTCGGGTGGGCCGGCCGGAGGCCCGAGGTGCTTCCCCCACCCCGGGACCGGCCGGTGCGTTCCCACCGGGTATCGAACGTCTGTTCGATCTGTTTCCAGAGTAGCCGCGCCGGCGAGTCCGCTCAACCCCGCCGGTGGAATCCGGGCACGTGGTGCGGGACACGGCTGCACTGGCGTGGTCTCATAACCGGGTGAGCACCCACGACCATCCCGCTGTCGCCAAGGTCACCGCCGCGCTGGGCGAGGCCGGGCTGCACGCTGCCGCTGCCGGAGTGCGGGTGTTGCCCGCTGAAGTGCGCACTGCCGCGCAGGCCGCGGAGGCGCTCGGGGTGCCGGTCGGCGCTATCGCGAACAGTTTGGTTTTCCGGGGCCGCACGGCTGACGGGGCCGAGGTCGCGGTGCTTGCCCTCACCTCGGGGGCGCATCGGGCCGAAGAGTCCCGGCTGGCGGAACTCGCCGGGGTCGCCGAAGTCGGCAAGGCGGACGCGGCGTTCGTCCGGGAGCACACGGGGCAGCCGATCGGGGGCGTCGCGCCGGTCGGGCATCCGGAGAGGCTCGTGACGCTCGTGGACACGGCGTTGCGCGGGTACTCCGAGGTGTGGGCCGCGGCGGGGCATCCGAAATCGGTCTTCCCGACGACGTTCGACGAACTCGTCACCCTCACCGGGGGCACCCCCGGCGATCTCGCGGGCGAAGGGGAGGATGGTCGACTGTGACCGCGATGTCCTCCTCCGGGTGCTCCCGGTACGTGCAGCTCTCAGCCGACGAGTTCCGGTCCCGGCTGCCGGAAGCGCTGGCGATCTACGTGAACGCCATGCGCTACCCCGAGGGCACGGCCGAGCAGCGCGCGCCGATGTGGCTCACGCACGCGCTGCGCGAGGGCTGGCGCTGCATGGCCGCCCTCGACGACAACGGCGTCCTGCTCGGCATCGCGTACGGCTACAAGGGCCGCGCCGGGCAGTGGTGGCACGAGCAGGTCCGGCACGGTCTCACCCGCCGCTCCGGAACGGAGGAAGCCGAGCGCTGGCTGACGGACTACTTCGAGCTCACCGAGATCCACGTGCGCCCGGAGAACCAGGGCAAGCAGATCGGCGAGGACCTGCTGCGCCGGCTGCTCGACGGCGTGCCCAGCGCGAACGTCCTGCTCTCCACTCCGGAGGGCACCAGCCGGGCGTGGAAGCTGTACCGGCGCACGGGGTTCGTCGACGTTCTGCGCGACTACCAGTTCACCGGCGATCCGCGGCCGTTCGCGATTCTCGGGCGGGCGCTGCCGCTCGAAACGCAGTAGGACCGCCGCGCGCCCGATGCCGGACCGGGCGCACGGCGCGCTCGCCTACCGCGTTAACCGGCCCCCAGAAGGCCCGCGCGATTCGCGAGTGATCAGGCGTGGCCCAGCGACGGTGCCACTGTCTTGGCCACGGCGACCGCCTTCGTGCAGGCGGTGGCGGAGTCGAGTCCGCTGGTGGGCTCGCCGCTGAACTCCACGGAGACGATCTCGCCATACCCGTGCGCTTCGTCGTCCTTCGGGGTTTCGATCTTGCGCCAGGTCGCGTCGCAGCTGACTACGCTGCTGTCCTCGTCCTTTTTCTGGATGGCCGTGACGCCGTTGCCAAGGTCGGCTGGCTGGCCGTCCTCGGCGTCGGCGGGCAGGCCCTGGTAGAGGTGCACCGAAACCTGCGGGAAGTGGGTGTCGTCGCCGGACCAGAAATCGCATTCGTGCAGGCTCTTGGGCTCCACAAAGGACTTCTGCCCCAACGCGGTCTCCACGGCCTGCTTGCCGGCCACCGCGCACGGGTCGGTGGTCAGCACGGAACCGGGTGCCTGCTTGTACTGCGGCGGAGCGCTGTGCAGTGCCTGCACGACCTTGGTCAGCGCCGCGCGGCCGGGCGCGCAGGCGTCGCCGCCCGGGGCCTTGGTCTGGAAGGTGATCCCCAGCGACTGTTCGAACGACGTCACGACCGAGACCCAGCACGACCCGGGCTTGTCGTCGTCGACGACCAGCGGCAGGCCTTCGAGCTTCTCGACCGGGTCCTTCGACATGATCAGCTGGTCGCCGACGCGCAGCACCAGTTCGACGGTCTTGCCGCCGGAGTCCTTGACGTTGACGCTGCACTCGCCCCATTCGGACGACGAAAGGCTCGACTGGTCCGGAGTGCCGAGGCCGCCGAGAGTCTTGGCGTCCAGCAGCGCGCACGGATCCACGGTCCGCAGGGCCGCCGCCTGGACCGCGGGGTCGGTGATCGGGGGTTTCGCACTGGCAGGCGGAGCGGTGCCCACGGCCGAGCCACCGCCGCAGCCCGCGAGCAAGGCGAGCAGCGCCGCCCCCGTGACCAGCGCCGATGTCCGGAATATTCGGTTTTCGGTGAACATAGGCGGCACCGTAGCGGAATCCGTCACCCGTTCGTGGCGAAATCTCCAAGAATGCGGACAGTCCGTGAAAGTTGCGCAACCGGCCGCGCGCGGGCGTCGTCATCGGGGCTCCGGCCGCCAGTAGCCGACCGCGAGCGCCGCGACGAGCAGCGCCGCACCGCCCCACGCGAACGCGCTCAGCCGTTCGTGCAGGAAAATGACCGAAAGCACGGTCCCGGTAAGCGGTTCCAGCAGCGCGGACAGCGCGCCCAGCACTGGGTGAGCACCGCCGAGGCCGCGGAAGTACGCGACGTACGCGACAGCTGTCGGGACAACGCCGAAGTACCCGGCCAGCAGCAGCACGTCGGCGTGGGCGGGCAGGCTCATGCCGAACCACAGCGCGGCGGGGGTCAGCAGCAAACCGCCGGTCAGACAGCCGAATGCCGTGGTAGCCAACGGTTCCAGGCCGGCGACGGGCTCCGCTGTGACGAGCGTCAGCACGGCGAAACCGGTCGCCGCGAGCAGCGCGAAGGCTAGGCCGCCGACCAGTCGTGCGGGTGACGTCACGGCCTCCGGCGACCACCGCAACAGCACCAGCCCCGCGACGGAGCCGCCGACGGACACCAGCGTCCACAACCTGGGCGCGCGGCGGTGCTGCACTGCGGAAACCACCGTGAGCACGACGGGTGCGGCACCGATCGTGGTCATGGTCGCGACGCTGACCGAACTGAGCGCGACGGCAGCGAAGTAGCTGGTTTGGAAAAGTGCGAAGAGAGCGCCGACAAGGAGGAGACGACGCCAGGTTTCCTTGGCGGGAAGGCGAAGTCCGCCGGTGAGAGCGACGAAGGCGGCGCTCGCGGCGCCGCCGATGAGCAGGCGGTAGGCGGCAACAGCCAGCGGGTGCAGGCCGGCTTGCTGACCGAGAAGCGACCCGGACAGGCCACCGGTTCCCCAGAGCACGCCGGCGACGACTAGGGCGGCCGACGAGCGGGCGCGCGAAGGTACGGCAATAGACATTCGGAAGTGGGCTCCTGCGTCGAAGGAATCGGAAATCGACGACGCGGGGCAGCGTGTGCCGGCCGGTTCAGGACATCATCCGGTGGCCGCGGGCCCGGTTCGGGCGCACGCGGCGAAAACTGCCCCGCTCAGGAGGCTGGTGGTGGGATGACGACGAGGAGCCACTGCACGGGCGGGAGCTTAACCAGAGGCCGGGGAGCCGATCAACGGGTTTGTGGCGTGCGGCGCCAACGGATCTCGCCGTCCTGCCGCTCGTCGGTGGCCGTGAGCCCGACGGCGGCGGCGACCGCGGCGGAGGCCCGGTTCTCCGGGTGGATGTGGGCGACGATCGCGTCCACCGGCTGCCGGTCGAGCCACGCGACAAGCCCGCGCGCGGCTTCGGTGGCGATGCCCCGGCCCTGCCACGGAGTCCCGACCACCCAGGCGATTTCGGCGACCGAGCCGCTGACCGTCGCCTGGACAGTGCCCGCCAGGCCGGAATCGCGCGGCCGGATCACCCAGTTCAGCCAGGACACCGCCGGATCGGGCGAGCCCGCGGTCATCCGCTGGTAGCGCGAGCGGAGGGCGGCCAAGGAATCCGGAGCGCCGCCGATGTAGGTGTGCAGGGCCGGATCCGACAGCACGACGGCCATCTCCCCGGCGTGCGAGACGGACAGCGGCAGCAGGTCCAGCCGGGCCGTTTCGATGAGCTGAGCGGTAACCATGCGGGAAAGACACCCGGGCCGGTGCGGGAACACCGGCCCGGGAAAGCAGTCTCAGTCCAGTTGCGCCAGCTGCTCGCGCAGGGTGTCCAGTCCCATGCCGCCCATCTGCAGGGCCTTGGTGTGGAACTGCTTGATGTCGAACGCCGCACCCTGCCGCGCCCGGGCGTCGTCGCGCGCGGCGAGCCACAGGCGTTCGCCGAGCTTGTACGAGGGGGCCTGGCCCGGCCAGCCGAGGTAGCGGTCGATCTCGTCGCGGATGTGCGCCTGGTCGGTGATCGTGCGGGTGAGCATGAACTCCAGGCCCAGGTCCGGCGTCCAGCGCGAACCCTCGTGGAATCCGGTGCCCGCCGGGATTTCCAGCTCCAGGTGCATGCCGAGGTCGACCACGACGCGGGCGGCGCGGAACAGCTGCTCGGACAGCATGCCGAGCAGGTTGCCGTCGTCGGAGAGGTAGCCCAGTTCCTCCATGAGGCGTTCCGCGTACAGCGCCCAGCCCTCGCCGTGCGCCGAGATGAACGTCATCAGCCGCTGGTACTTCGTGAGCGTCTCGGCCTGGTTGACCGCCGTCGCGATCTGCAGGTGGTGGCCGGGGACGCCCTCGTGGTAGACCGTCGACACCTCGCGCCACGTCGTGAATTCGTTGCGGTCGGCGGGAAGCGACCACCACATCCGGCCGGGACGGCTGAAGTCCTCGCTCGGCCCGGTGTAGTACGCGCCGACGCCGCCGCCGGGCGGGGCGATCTTGCACTCCAGCGCCATCAGCCGGTCCGGGATGTCGAAGTGCTTGCCGCGCAACGACTTCAGCGCGTCGTCGGAAAGCTGCTGCATCCAGGCCTCGAACTGCGGGCGGCCCTGGATGCGGTAGCGCGCGTCGGCGTCGAGCACCGCCGCGGCTTCCGCGGGCATCGAGCCGGGCTTGATGCGGTTCGCGACCGCGCGCATTTCCGTTTCCAGCCGCGAGAATTCGTGCCAGCCCCACTCGTAGGCCTCGCGCAGGTCCAGCTCCGCGCCGATGAAGTAGCGCGACCACAGCCGGTAGGTGTCCTCGCCGACGGCGTCCTTGACCGGGGCCTTCGGGGCCAGTTCGGCGCGCAGGAATCCGGCGAACTCCGCGAACGCCTCGTCCGCGGCCCGCGCGCCCGCGGCCAGGTCGGACTTCAGCGAATCGACACCCGCGTCTGCGACCATGCTGGCGAAGAAACCGGGGCCGTCCTTGAGCCCGGCCCACGTCTCGCACTGCTCGGCGACCTTCGAGACCTGCCGCAGCGCGGAAACCCGGCCCTTGTCGGCCGAGGCCAGCAGCGCCGCGCGGACCCCGGCCAGCGCCTCGGGCACCTTCGGCAGCCGGGCCGCGACGTTCGCCCAGTCGTCCGGGGTGTCGGTCGGCATCAGGTCGAAGACCATCCGCAGGCCCTGCACCGGGCTCTCGATCACGTTGAGCGAGGCCGCGTCGAGACCCGCGTCGTGGATCTCCAGCTCGAGGCCGATCCGCTCGGTGAACACGGCCTTCGCGACCCGCTCCCCCGCGTCCGCCGGTTCCGCGGCGTTCACCGCGGCCAGCGCGCGCCGCGCCAGGTCCGCGCGGGCGTCGTGGCCCGCGGGCGAATAGTCGGTCAGCTGGTCGTCGTAGCCCGCGACGCCGAGCATGGTGGCCGCGACCGGGTCCACGGCCACGTAATCGTCGACGTACCGGTCGCAGATCTCCGGAACGCTCTGTTCGGTGGAAGCCATGTCCGGCACGCTACCGGCCGGAGGCGCCCCCAGCCCACGGAGTTACGCGCGGGCGGGCACCAGTCCGAGCCGGGTGACCACCTCGCGCGTCGCCTTGGACCGGTTGAAGGTGTAGAAGTGCAGGTCGGGCACGCCTTCGGCGATCAGTTTCTCGCACAGTTCGGTGACCCAGTCCAGACCAGCCGCGCGGAACGCCTTGGGGTCGTCGGAGAACGGCTCGAGCCGGTCCAGCAGCCGCTGCGACGCGGGAGCGCCGGAGAGCTTGATCGTGGTGTGCAGCGTGCGCAGGGTGGTCAGCGGCATGATGCCGGGCAGCACGAGCGCGTCGCAGCCCGCGGCGGCGACCCGGTCGCGCAGCCGCAGGAAGTCCTCTGCCTCGAAAAACAGCTGCGCGATCGCGAAATCGGCTCCCGCGCGGAACTTGCGGACCAGGTGCTTCGTGTCCGATTCCAGGTCCGCCGAACGCGGGTGGCCGTACGGGAAGGCCGAGACGCCGACGCAGAAGTCGCCGAGCGAGCGGACCAGTTCGACCAGTTCCTCGGCGTAGGTCAGGCCCTCGGGGTGCGGCACCCAGTCGCCGTAGACGTCGCCGGGCGGGTCGCCGCGCAACGCGAGGATGTTACGCACGCCGACCGCCGCGTACCAGCCGATCACGTTCCGCAGTTCGGACACCGAATGGTCGACCGCCGTGAGGTGGGCCATCGGGCAGAGCGTGGTTTCGGTGGCGACGCGGGCGATGCTGCGGATGGTGCCGTCGCGGCTCGAACCGCCCGCGCCGTAGGTGATCGACATGTACGCCGGGTCCAGCGGTTCCAGCTCGCGGATGGCCTTCCACAGGACGGCCTCGTCGGCCTCGTCGCGGGGCGGGAAGAACTCGACGGAGAACGCGGGCCCGTCCCCCCGCAGCCTTTCGATCACCGACGTCATGGAGGGAAATGGTAGTGGCTCGCTTCGGCCCGCGGCAGAGTTGACGGGTGGGCTTGGCCACGGCGCGTACCGTCAGGGGCGAACCCTGCGGGGAGGCGAGCCATGAGCAGTGAAGACGACCTGGCCTGGGACGACGACGTGCGCGTAGCGGTCTACCGCGCGTTCTCCACCCGCGGCCGCCCGCCCACCGCGCCCGAGCTGGCGGACGCCGCGCACGGGTCGCTCGCGGTGGCGAAACAGGCCCTGCACCGGATGGCCGACCCGAGATGGCTGTGGCTCGACGAATGCGAGCACGTGGCGCTGGCCGCGCCGTTCGCGGCGGTCCCGCTCGGGTTCGCGGTGATGGGCGAGCACACCATGTGGTGGGGCGGGTGCGCCTGGGATTCGTTCGCGATCCCGCACCTCGTCTCCGGCGAGCCCGAGGTGCTGGTGGCGACGCGCTGTCCGGGCTGCGGCGAACCGTCCGCGCTGGTCGTGCGGCGGGACCGGCCGCCGGGCGGCGCGCAGGTCGCGTACTTCCCGGCCCCGCCCGACCAGCTCGCGGGCGACCGGGCGAAGCAGAGGCTGTACTGCGCCGAATCCTGTGTGGACAGTCCGGGCGAGCTGCTCGGGCTCGACGCGCTGTGGCATCTCGCGAAGGACTGGTACGAGGGCTGTCTCGAACCCGGCTACCGGCCGCGCGGACCGGCCGAGGCGGCGGAGTACTTCGCGGCGAGCGGGCGTCCTGACGCGTTCCGGAGCGGCTGACCGCGTCTGGTGCGCCACATCCGGGGGCGCCCGGCGTGACCCCGGCCGCCCTCGTCCCGGAGGATGAGGGCATGGACGCGCCCGGATTCGACGCCGACCTCCCCGCGCACGTGGAGCGTGCGCTGGCCGATTTCCTCGGCCGGGCGGGGAGCGAGATCCTGCGCACCGAGCCGAGCGTCGCGGCCGGGATCGAGGCGCTGTCCGGTTTCGTGCTGGGCGGCGGCAAGCGGATCCGGCCGACGTTCGCCTGGTGGGGCTGGCGCGGCGCGGGCGGCGCGGCGTCCGGTCCGCTCGCCGAGGGCGCGCTGCAGGCGGTAGCGAGCCTGGAGCTGATCCAGGCGTGCGCGCTGATCCACGACGACCTCATCGACTCCTCCGACTCGCGCCGCGGCAAGCCGACCGTGCACGTGGCCGCCGAGAAACTGCACGCCGACCGCGGCTGGCTCGGTACTCCGTCGGTGTTCGGGCTGGCCAGCGCGGTGCTGGTGGGAGACCTGGCGCTGGCCTGGGCCGACGACATGTTCGCCGACGCCCCGCTGCCCGCGGAGACGATCGCGGCGGCCCGCCCGGCCTGGCGCGCGATGCGCACCGAGGTGCTCGCCGGGCAGTACCTCGACGTCCGCACGCAGGCGGTCGGCGACGCTTCGCCCGAGGCCGCGCTGCGGATCGACCGGCTCAAGACCGCCGCGTACACCGTCCAGCGGCCGCTGCACCTCGGCGCCTCGCTCGCCGGGGCGGACGACCGGTTGATCGCCACGCTCCTGGAGTTCGGCGGCGACGTCGGCGTGGCGTTCCAGCTGCGCGACGACCTGCTCGGTGTGTTCGGCGACCCGTCGGTGACCGGCAAGCCCGCCGGGGACGACCTGCGCGAGGGCAAGCGCACCCTGCTCGTGGCGCTCGGCCTGCAACTCGCCGCGGAGAAGGGCGACCACGCCGCGGCCAAGGTGATCGCCGGCGCGATCGGGGCCGCCGACCTGACCAGCGGCACCGTGGACCAGGTGCGCGAGGCGCTGACCTCGGTCGGCGCGGTCGCCGCGGTGGAGCGTCAGATCGACGAGCTGACCGCGTCCGCGAACGCCGCGCTCGACCGCGCGCACCTGGCCGAGCCCGCTCCGTCGGCGCTCGCCGAGCTGATCCGTCTGGCTACCCAGCGGAAGTTCTGATGCGCACGGTGAACGGGCCCGCCGACCACGTCGTGGTCGTCGGCGCCGGGCTGGCCGGGCTCTCGGCGACGCTGCACCTGCTCGGCGCGGGACGGCGGGTGACGCTGCTGGAGCAGCAGAAGATGCCCGGCGGACGAGCCGGTCAGCAGGACTTCGGCGCGAACGCGGTCGACACCGGGGCCAGCGTGCTCACCATGCCGGAACTGGTGGACGAAGCTCTGCACGCGGTCGGTGAATCGCTGGCTGACACAGTGCCGGTGACCAGGCTCGATCCGGCGTACCGGGCCCGGTTCGCGGACGGCAGCACGCTCGCCGTGCACACCGACGGCGACGCGATGGAGGCCGAGATCCGGTCGTTCGCCGGTCCGGCCGAGGCGGACGGTTACCGGCGGCTGCGACGGTGGCTCACCGACCTGTACGCGGCGCAGAAGGACCACTTCATCGGCGCGAACTTCGATTCGCCGCTGGATCTGGTCCGGCCGGAACTCGTGAAGCTCGCGGCGTTGGGCGGCTTCGGCCGGTTAGGGCCGCGCGTCTCCAGCTTCTTGCGCGACGAGCGCGTACGGCGGCTCTTCTCCTTTCAGGCGCTGTACGCAGGTCTCGATCCGACGCGTGCGCTTGGCGCGTACGGCGTCATCGCGTACATGGACACTGTCGGCGGCGTGTACTACCCGCGCGGCGGCATGGGCGCGATCGCCCGCGCGATGTCCGACGCTGCAACGCGCGCTGGTGCCGAACTGCGGTTCGGTACGGAAGCTGCGTGGCTTGAGCGAGTGTCGTCCCGCGTACGCGCTGTACGCACGCGCTCGGGCGAGCGTATTGAGTGTGACGCCGTGGTGCTCGCGACAGAGCTTTCGGCGGCGTACCGGCTGATCGGTGCGCGTCCGCGGCGGGTGCTGCCGTTGAAGTACTCGCCGTCGGCTTTCGTGCTGCACGGACACGCGGACCGTTCGTGGCCGGAATTGGACCACCACACGATCTTTTTCGGCCAGGCGTGGGAACGGACCTTTGCCGAGATCGTCCGCGAGGGCAAGCTGATGAGCGATCCGTCGCTGCTGGTCACGCGCCCGACCGCGACGGAGCCGACACTCGCCGGCGACGGCGGCGAGATCGTCTCCGTACTCGCTCCGACCCCGAACCTGAACACCGGCCCGATCGACTGGGCGCGCGTCGGCCCGGCTTATCGCGAAGAACTGCTGCGTACGCTGGAAGCGCGCGGGCTCACCGGGTTCCGCGACGAGTACATTGTGGACGAACAGCTGACTCCGGCGGACTGGGCGGCGCGCGGGTTGGCCGCCGGGACGCCGTTCTCGCTGGCGCACACCTTCCGTCAGACCGGCCCGTTCCGGCCCGCGAACCTGGTGCGGGCGGCGGAAAACGTGGTGCTCGCCGGGTGCGGGACGACGCCGGGGGTCGGCATCCCGCCGGTGCTGATCTCCGGACGGCTCGCCGCGCAAAGGATCACCGGCCGGTGAGCGAGCTCGACGCGGCCGGTATCGCCGAGCCCGCGCTGCGTGCTGCTTACACGACGTGCCGGCGCATCAACGCCCACCACGGGCGCACGTTTTTCCTTGCTACCCGGCTGCTTCCGGCGCGGGCCCGGCCAGCCGCGCACGCGCTGTACGGCTTCGCGCGGATGGCCGACGAACTGGTCGACAACCCCGAGCCCGGCACCGATCCGGCGGTCGCGCTGGACAAGGTCGCCGGACTGGTGGACGAGGTTTACGACGGGCGGGTGCCAGCCGATCCGGTGCTGGCTGCCCTTGCCGATACGGTGCGCCGGTACGACATCGGTCGTCCGCTCATCGATGCGTTCCTGCATTCCATGCGGATGGACCTGACGGTCGCGGAATACGCGACCTACGCCGATCTCGGGGAGTACATCTACGGTTCGGCTTGCGTGATCGGGCTGCAGATGCTGCCGGTGTTCGGGACTGTCGCGCCGCTGGAGGAAGCCGCGCCGAGTGCGGCGGCGTTGGGGGAAGCGTTTCAGCTGACCAATTTCCTGCGGGATGTCGGCGAGGACCTCGATCGCGGGCGATTGTATCTGCCTACCGAGGAATTGGCGGCGTTCGGGGTGGACCGGGAAAGGCTGGTCTACGCGCGTCGCCAGGGCCGTGCGGATCCACGGGTGCGGGCGGCGCTCGCGGTGGCGGTTTCGCGGACGCGGGCGGTTTATCGGCGGGCGGAGGCCGGGATTGCGTTGCTGCGGCCGGAGTCTCGGCCGTGCGTGCGGACGTCGATCACCTTGTACGAAGGCATTTTGGACGAGATCGAAGCCATGGACTACGCCGTGCTGAACCGACGCGCTGTGGTGGGCAAGGGGCGACGGGTTGCGGTCGCGGTGCCTGCGCTGGTGCAGCGTGCGCTCAGTGCCAGGCCGGGGCGCCTTCGCTGACTTGGGCCGGTTCGGCGCTGGCGTCGTAGGAGCGCAGCCAATCCGGGGTCAGGCGGATGAGGGCGAAAGCCTCGTCGAGGGCGCGGGAGCCGGGGAACTGTTCCAGGTACATCTCGCCTGCGTCGCGACGGGAAGTGCCGGATTCGATAACCGCCTCGCCTTCGACTTGGACAGAGATCGTGTCGGTGCAGCCGATGACCGCGGCGGTGCGCGGGTTGGCGCGGAGATTGGCCACTTTTCGCGCGGTGCGGTGGGTGTTGAACAGCAGCGAGCCGTCCGGGGTGACGGCGAAGCTGACCAGGGCCGCTTCGGGGTGGCCGTTCGCGGTGGTGGTCGCGACGACGCCTAGCGGGTTGGCTCGGACGAAGCTCGTGAAGTCCGCCAGGGACAGGATTTCCATGAGCGTCAGGTTAGCCGGGCCCGGTGGGCGGCGACGCGTTCCCTTGTGGCGCAACGGGAAGAGCAGTACCGGCGCGGGCTGCCGCCGCCTAGGTGGGCGAACGGTTTTCCGCACGACGGCGACGCGCACAGGCCGCCGGGGGCGCTTTGGCGGTCAGCCAGCAAGGTGGCCAAGGCCAGCGCGGAGGACGTGATCAGCCAGGCACCCCACGGGCCGTCGTCGGATGCGTCGACATGGAGGTGCCAGCCGAAGTTGTCGTCGTGTGCGGTCAGGCGCGGGGGTCCGGCGTAGGCGGTGAACAGCGCGTTCAACACCTCGGCGGCCGAAGCGGCGTCTGGTGCGGCGAAGACTTCCCGCAGTTCCAGTGCGGCGGCGCGTAGCTCGGCCACTTCGCGCGGGGAAAGTTGGAGTTGCGGTTCTCCGTGCTCGACCAACACTGCGGCTACTGAATCCGGCGCAGGGTCCTCCGTCAGCAGCACATCGAGCAGCGCTACGGCACGGCGGACCGCGTCCCGGGCGGAGCGGCCCGCGAAATCCGGCTGCGTTCCAGGCATGCCTCACTGTAACATCTTGATTGTGACAAGCCGTTACAGATTCGCGGCGTATCTCACCGGGGCCACTGCCGCGCGCACTGGGGACGAGCTGTCCGGCCCGGCGGTGTTGCTGCTGGGCGTGGGTGCTTCGGGAGCCGTCGCGGGGTCGACGCTGCTGGCCGGGCTCACGATCGCGGCGGCGGTGGGCGGGCCGCTGCTGGGCGCGGTTCTGGACCGGTCGCGTACGCCAGGACGGATCCTGGCGGTCGGGTTGGTCGGGTATGCGGCGGGGCTGACGGCGATCACTGCGCTTTTCGGACAGGTGCCGTTTGCGCTGGTGGTGGCGATTGCGGTGGTGACCGGGTTGCTGGCGCCGGCGATCGGCGGCGGGTGGACCGCGCAGGTGCCCGCGCTCGTACCGACGGAGAAGCTCGGCAAGGCGAGCACGCTTGACGCGATGACGTTCACTGCGGCAGCGCTCGTCGGGCCGGGGCTGGCCGGAGTGCTCGCCGCGACTGCGGGGGCTCCGGTCGCAGTGGTCCTCGCGGGCGGGTTGATGCTGGTTGCGACGCCGTTCGCGTGGCGACTGCCCGGGAGAACCGAGAAACAGCCGTCGCGATTCTTTGCCGCGGCCACGGTTCTCGTGCGCAATCCCGCGTTGCGGCAGTCGACAGCGACCTCGACGTTGTCGTGCGTCGGGATCGGGATGGCGTTCGTCTGCTATCCGCTGGTCGGCGCGCAGCGGCTCGGCAGCGCGGGGTACGGGACGTTGCTACTCGTCGGGTTGTCAGTCGCGTCGTTGCTGGCGAACGCCGTCCTTTCGCGACGGTCGTATTCGCCGGACCGTGCGGTCCAACTGAGCACTATCGCGATCGGGATCGGGCTCGCGGGGGCGGCGGTGGCGCCGAACGCAGTGCTGCTGGTGGCTGCGGTGGCGCTCACCGGGGTTGGCGAAGGACCGCAGCTGGCGTCGTTGTTCGCGGTGCGGCATCGGGAAGCGCCGCCGGAAATGCGGGCGCAGGTGTTCACCACCGCGGCGAGTATCAAGATCGCCGGAATTGCGCTGGGGAACGCGGTGGCTGGGCCGTTGGCTGCCTGCTCCCCCACCGCCGGATTGGCCGCGGCGGCGGGGATGCAGGTGGTCGCGGCGGTCGCGCATCCGTTGTGGACGGTCAGAAAGCAGCTAGTCCATTAGGGGTTCCATTGCCGGTCGGGCCGTCGTATCCCGGGACGCCGGTGCACAGGTAGTCACCGCATTCCTCGAAGCCGACGTTGTTTCCGCTGATGACATCGTTGAGCTTCCCCGAATACAGCCGCGAAGCGTCGGGATACTGGTCGTGGTGCCCGGCCAGCGCGATGACTCCGGCGATGAACGGCGCCGACGCGCTGGTCCCGCCGACCACACTCCAGCCCGACAGGACTGTGGTCTCGTAAACGGCGGGTCCGGTGGCGGGATCGGCTACCGCGGCGACGTCGGCGACGGTCCGGCCGGGACAGTTCGGATCCTTCTGCCACGACGGTTTCGCCACCCAAGCCGAACATCCGCTCGACGCACCGATCCACACCGATTCGGTCCAGCCGCGCGCGTTGTCCGCTTTGGACAGTGACGTGCCGCCGACCGCGACGACACTCGAGTACACCGCGGGCGCGTTGGGTGCGGCGAATCCGCCGTCACCGCTCGACGCGACGATCGCGACACCGGGATGCTGATAGTGCGCGGCGAAATCGCCGGACCAGTGGCTTTCGGGCGCGCCGTAGCTGTTCGACACGATCGTCGCGCCGAGTTTCACGGCGGTGTCCACAGAGGTGCCGAGTGCGTCGAAGGACGCGTCGTCTCCTTCTACCAGCAGGATTTTGCACTGGGCGCAGGCGGCGGAAGCCATGTCCAGGTCCAGCGCGGTCTCCACCGGCCAGTCGCCTTGCTGCGGCGGGAGCGGCGTGGCGTCGCCGTGCTGGTTGACTTTGCGGAAGCAGCCGTTCGCCGTGGTGCAGGGCGGGAGGCCGTAGGTTTGTCGATATACCGCCAGGTCTGCTTCGGCGGTCGGGGCGTCGCCAGCGTCGACGATGGCGATCGTTTCGGAAGAGCCGCCAGTGTCAGGGAGGCGGTATGCGGAACGCAGGTCAGCGGGGCTGTAGCCGGTGGCGCGCAAGGCAGTCCGACTGTCCACTTTGGCGTAGCAGCGGGCGAATCCTGGCGCGGCGGGACCACAGATGTCTCGTGGAGCGGCGGACGCGACGGACGGGATGAACGCGCCGAGGAGAATCAGCACAGCCAGGATGCGTTTCATCGCTGGGCCTTCCCGACGGTGTAGGCGTTGCTGATCGTTTGGGTGATCGCGTTGCCCGCCAGGTCCTGCGCGGTCACCTTCAACGAGGGCGAAGTCCCGGCCGGTGGATTCCGCCAGACTGCCACGTATTCGCCGAACAGTCCGAAGACCTGCGCGGGCTGCCAGGTGGCTCCGTTGTCGACGGACACCGAAACCGTCGCCGAGGTGATCGGCGAATGCGAACCGGCACCGCTGTACGCCGCGTGGCCGACGTGCAGTTCCAGCATCTGCACCGGCGAGGACGACGTCGTGGAGAGATCGGAATCCAGCCGGTAGTCGACGGTCAGCGCACCGAGGATCCGGCACGGTTGAGTCGGGTCGCTGGCCCGGCAGCGATGCGGGGACGGCAGCGCGGTGCCCGCCGCCGGGTCGTATCGCAGGGTCAGTTCGGTGCGCAGTTTTCCGGCTTGGCTGACGCCGGGAATAGCGGTCCGGTCGACGTCCAGTACGCCGCGGAAGGTCGCGGGCGTCTTCGGCACCTCGACCGACACACCGTAGGTGCCGTCCTGGTCGAAGACCTGCTGATCGTCGCGGTACAGGGAGAAATGCAGCCGCGGGGCGTAGAACAGCGGGAGTGCGGTGTGGTCCGGCACGCTGTCCCGCAACGCCGGAATCGCGACCGAAACGGTACCGCCGGAGTAGCAGGCCTCGCAGAGCCGGTCTCGCTGCCACTGCCCGAGACCGGCCGACAGCGGACCGCGGGACCAGTCGACGGTCGTGGTGCTGCCCGGCCGATAGGGGTGCGGATCGGCGGTCATCAGCTGGTACGACGAGCCTTTTTGCTCGTACTGCACCCATTCCCTGGTGTGCGTGGTGCCGAGGTAGTCGGTCAGCACCCCGGGAGCGGGGATGAAGAAGCCGCTCGCGCCGAGGCCGTGCCGCCGGATCACCGGGTCGACCGGTCCGCTGTCGATCGCGACCGGCATCTTGTCCGCGGGATCGGCGTACATCCGGTCCCGGACCGTCGCGAGTTCACTGTCCTTTGTGGAGAAGGACTGGTTCTCGGAGATGCCCTCGGTGGCGAAGGAAAGATCGACGCGGTACCGGTCTTCGGGCTTGGGTGCTTTGCCACCCCATTGCACGACGTAGTGCAGCAAGCCCTGATCCGGCTTCGGCACCGGCCGCACGTACTGCTTGGTCTTGCCGCCTGAGATGCCGACGGCGAATCCGCGGCCGGTCAGGTCCTCGCGGAAGAAGTTGGTAGTGAGCAGGTCCTGCGTGGCCGACTTCGGCGCGGCCACCTTGACCTCGGCGGTCGCGTACTTCTCCTCGACGGTCAGGGTCTGCACGTCCGGCGAGTCGCCGACGACGAAGCCCTCGACCCACGAGGTCCGCGTCGCGGTCACGCTGCCGGCGCTGTCGAAGTCGGAGAAGGTCGCGGACGCGGCGTAATGGCCCTCGGGAACCGCGATCCGGGTGACGCCGTCGACGTCGACGTGCCGCAGCAGCTTGGCCGAGGAATCGGTGTTGATCAGCGACACCATTCCGTTGACCGAGCGGCCCTGCAGATCGGCGAGGCGGAGTTCGAGGATCTTCATCGGGTAGCGCGGCTGCTGTTCGCGAGGCGCACCGGCCAGCCGGATCGTCGCGGGCAGCGCGCTGCTGCCTGCCGGACGGCCGGCGGACGCGTCTTCAGCGAGACGTCGGTGCAGGTCAGCGGTGAATTCGGCGGCGGAAACGAGGGTGCCGGTCGCCGTGTTCCCGGCGGCCGAGCCGAGCGTGATGCCGGGCAGCGCCGCCGGGGCCGCGCCCGCCGGGAAAGTGATCTCCAGCGGGGTGTTCCCGGACTGCATCCGCGCGAGCGCGGTGACGTCGAACAGCGATTTGTCCAGCTTTCCGAGAAACGGAACGGCGTCGCTCGGAATGACGTAACGGTCGCCACCATCGGCTTGATAGGACTGAAAAGTGGTGCGAGGCGGCGACGAAAGGGCGTAATTCGTACCGCCGTTCGGTCCCGGGAAAACCGTGACCCGGTCCCCCGTCACCAGCGTCACTTCCCGCGCTTGCGGCGCTGCCGCGAAGGGCACGGTCTCAGCGGCCGCAGGCGGTGCCGGCAAAGCGGAACCGCCCAGCACCAGCACTGCCGACGCGAGCGCGCAGCGTCTTCCGGAAACCCGTCCTCCCATGCCCGATGCTCCTCTCCAGCATGCGGCCGAGCAGGATTTTCAGGACGGTTTCCGACGATGGACCAGACCAATTGACCGCGTCAACGAAAAACGCGGGTTCTGTCCGGAAGGGCAATTGTTGTCAGCCCGACCGGAGCAATGCGGGACGGGGCTAGAACGCCATCGCCTGCGCGCGCCGCTTCACCTCGGTGCCGTGGCTGGTGCGCAGCGCGTTGATCGGCGTGCTGCCCGGGAGCGTGTCGTCGGCGGTGAAGAGCCAGCGCAGCATCTCGGTGCGGCTGAACCCGGAGTCGGCGAGCACGGTGATCGTGCCGCCCAGCCCCTTGACGATGCCGTCCTTCACGAAGAAGTCGCCGGGCACGCAGAGTTCGCCTTTGCGCCGGACAGCGATCAGCTCGCCGTCCCGCAGCATCTGGCGCACCTTGTTGGCCGACACGCCCAATGCGGCCGCCACCTCCGGCAACGGCTTGACCGCGACCGCGGCGTCGAGGATGTCGTCGGCGACAGGAATCCCACTCACACGTGACACTGTGCCACATTCCCCCGTCCGGACCACTGCTACGCACGGGTGACCCGCCCCGGCACGCGCGGCCTTCCGTACGATTGCCCACCGTGACGCGCACCCAGCCCAGCCTCGTCGGCACCCTGCTCGAACGCCGGTACCGCGTTGACCAGCTGCTGGCCAGGGGCGGGATGTCGGCCGTCTACCGGGGCCTCGACACCCGCCTGGACCGGGCGGTGGCGATCAAGATCATGGATCCGCGGTTCGCCGACGACCGGTCGTTCGTCGACCGGTTCGTGCGCGAAGCGCGTTCGGCCGCCCAGCTGCATCACCCGAACGTGGTCGCCGTGCACGACCAGGGCTTCGACACCCCGGCCGGTCAGGACGCCGGTCTCGCCTTCCTGGTGATGGAGCTGGTCAACGGCGGCACGCTGCGCGACCTGCTGGACGAGCAGGGCCAGCTGGACGTCTCGCTGGCGCTGAGCGTCGCGGAGCCGGTGCTGGCCGCGCTGGCCGCCGCGCACGCCGCCGGGCTGGTGCACCGCGACGTCAAGCCCGAGAACGTGCTCATCGGCCGCAGCGGGCAGCTGGCGGGCGGCGTGGTCAAGGTCGGCGACTTCGGACTGGTCCGCGCGGTCGCCAGCGCGGGCACCACGAGCTCGAGCGTCATCCTGGGCACCGTCGGCTACCTGGCCCCCGAGCAGGTCGCCACCGGCGACACCACGGCCCGGAGCGACGTCTATTCGGCGGGCATCCTGCTGTACGAGATGCTCACCGGCCGGCTGCCCTACACCGGCGACACCGCGATCTCGGTCGCCTACCGGCACGTGAACGACGACGTCCCGCGCCCGAGCGAGCTCCGGCCGGACCTGCCGCCGGCGCTCGACGACCTGGTCCTGCGCGCCACCCGCCGCGATCCCGAGCAGCGCCCGGCCGACGCGAACGAGTTCCTCGCGCAGTTGCAGGCCGCGCGCGCCGAACTGGGGCTGCAGCCGGTCGCGGTGCCGGTGCCCCCGCCGCCGGACGGCGACCGCGTGTCGGACGTCGAACGCACCCTCCCGAACATCCCGGCCGTCCAGCAGAACGTGCCGGTTGACCAGCAGACCATGCCGGTCTCCGGACCCCGCGGCACGCGCGCCCTGACCCGGGCCGTGCCCGCCGCGCCGCCGCCTCCGGTACCGCCGCGCGCCGGGCCCTCCGCCGCGCCGGACGAGCCGCGGAAGCCGCGCGACAAGCGCAAGCTGATCGCGCTGGCGATCGCCGGGGTGCTCGTGCTCGGCGGGCTGATCGGCGCGTTCGCGTTCATCCTCAGCGATTCCAAGGTCACGACCACGACCGTGCCGAAGCTCGCCGGGCTGACCCAGGCCGAGGCGGGCGACCAGCTGCGCGCGGCGAAGCTGAACCCGCGCTACAGCCAGGAGTTCGACAACACGGTCGAGGCATACAAGGTCATCAAGGTGGATCCGGCCCCTGGCACCACGCTCGACCAGGACGCCACCGTGTCCGTGGTGGTGTCCAAGGGCAAGCCGAAGGTGCCGAACATCCAGGTCGGCACCGCGCTCGACACGGCGACGAAGGCGATCCAGGAGCAGAAGCTCACCGTCGTCCAGGGCACGCCGGAGTACAGCGACACCGCGCCGCAGGGCACCGTCGTGAGCGTGAGCCCGGCGGTGGGCACCCCGGTGGACGTCGGCGGCCAGGTCACGCTGGTGCTGTCCAAGGGCCCGGAGCCGCTTCCGCCGGTCCCGGACGTGACCGGGCGGTCCAAGGACGAGGCGTTCCAGATCCTCAAGCAGGCCGGATTCCAGCCGCAGGACGGCGGCGAGGAGTTCTCGCAGACCGTGCCCGCCGGGGCGGTCACCCGTACTGACCCGGGCGCGGGCTCGCCGGGGACGAAGAAGGTCAAGGTCTACGTCTCGAACGCGGTGCAGGTCCCGGACGTCCGGTACCGCCCGTTCGACCAGGCCGCGGACGCGCTCAAGGCGGCCGGGCTCGAGGTCGACCGCAAGGGCGGCGACGGCAACGGCCACGGGCACGGCGGCTTCGACTTCGTCCTGCAGCAGGACCCGGCCCCGGGCACGTTCGTGCCCAAGGGCACCAAGGTCAAGATCCGGGGGTTCGGCGGATGATCGGCAGCCGCGGCCGGGTGACCGGCACCGTCGGGCCGGGGCTGATCGGCGAGGTGCTGCTCAGCGTCCGCGGCGGCACCGAGGCCTTCTACGCCTATCCGGCCGAGCCGGACACCACGTTCGCCGTGGGAACACCCGTTCTGGTGGTCGATTTCGAGCCCCCGCGCACGGTCTACGTGGAAAGGTGGCAACCGTTGCGCGCTTGACCGCGTCGCAGTGCTGACGGCGTCTGAGCGCCGTGCCAGCTGAATACGGAAAGTGCGGCGAGGGCTATGGAAATCTGGGTCATCGTGGTGATCGCGGTCGTGGCCGTGATCCTGCTGTTCGGGCTCCTGCGGATCCTGTACAAGGTCGCGGAGCCGAACGAAGCGCTCATCATCTCCGGCTGGGGCGTCCGGGTCGAGCGCACCGAGACCGCCGACAGCCTCGGGTTCAAGATCGTCACCGGCCGCGGCGTGAACGTGCTGCCGGGCTTCCAGACCGCGCGCAGGCTGTCGCTGGACACCCGAGGGGTGAACCTGCAGGTCTCGTGCGTGACGAAACAGGGTCTGCCGGTGACCGTGCGCGCGGTCGTGATCTACAAGGTCGGCGACGACTTCGCGTCGATCGCGAACGCCGCCCGCCGGTTCCTCGACCAGCAGAAGGGCATGAACGACACCATCCACGAGCTGTTCTCCGGCCACCTGCGGTCGATCGTGGGCGGGCTGACCATCGAGGAGATGATCCACAACCGCGACGCGCTGACCGGCGAGGTCCGCCAGTCGTCGGCCACCGAGATGATCAAGCTCGGGCTGATCGTGGACTCGCTGCAGATCCAGGAGATCGACGACGAGTCCGGCTACATCGTCAACCTCGGCAAGCCGCACGCGGCCGCGATCGCCGCCTCCGCGCGGATCGCCGAGGCGCAGCGCGACCAGGAGGCCACCGAGGCCGAGCAGATCGCCGCCGCGCGCAAGGCGGGCGCGATCCGGGAAAGCCAGATCCAGCAGGCCGGGTACCAGGCCGAGGTGGACCAGGCCAAGGCGAAGGCGAGCCAGTCCGGTCCGCTGGCCGAGGCGACCGCGCGCCAGGAGGTCGTGGTCCAGGAGACCAGGGCCGCCGAACTCGAGGCGGCGCTGTCCGAGCAGCGGCTGCAGTCGCAGGTCCGCAAGCCGGCCGACGCGAAGGCGTACGAAACGCGCACCACGGCGGACGCGGAACGCGACGCGCAAATCGCCCGTGCGCAGGCACAGGCGAAGGAAACCGAGCTGCGGGCCGGCGCGGACGCGACCCGGGTCAAGACCGCGGCGGACGCCGAAGCGCAGGCCACGAAGGCACGCGCGGAAGCCAGCGCGAGTGCGACGAAGGCCACTGGCGAGGCGGAAGCGGCGGCGGCCAAGGCAAAGGGTCTCGCGGACGCCGAGGCGGCGAAAGCCAAGGGTCTGGCCGAAGCCGAAGCGGCGAAAGCGAAGGGGCTCGCCGAGGCTGAGTCGATCAAGGCGCGCGCGGCCGCACTGGCGGAGAACCAGGAGGCTGTGGTAGCACAACAGCTGGCCGAGCGCTGGCCGGAGATCGTCGAAGCGGGCGCGCAGGCCTTCGGCAATGTCGACCACATGGTGGTCCTGAACGGCGCGGACGGGATGTCGGACATGTTCACCAAGGCGCTCTCCCTCGGCGGCACGGGCCTCGGCCTCGCCCGCCAGCTGATGGACGCCATGGGCCCCAAGCAGTCCGGTTCCGACGGCAGCGTCGCCCCTCGCGAGGACTGATGAGCTTCTTCACGGACGGTCCTCGCGAGCGCCCCCTGTTCCCGGTGCGGGAACGGGAGCTGTTCGGCTACGAGGGCCGTCCGTGGACGGGGCCGCCGGCCGACCACATCGTGCCCGCGCTGGTGCCGTGGGCGACGCCGCTGGGCCGGTCCGAGCGCACCATCGTGGCGCTGCGCGCGGTCGAGGTGTGGCCGGAGGCGATGACGCTGCGGATCGCGGTGTATTCGCGCGACCGCATGGACGGCGCGCCGCTGATCGGCCACCGGCGCGTCCCGGACTACAACTCGCTGCTGGTCGGCGTGCTGTTCCCGGACGGCGGACGGGCCAGTTCCGAAACCGTTTCGGTGCCGAGCGCGGGCGAACCGCACGAGCCGGTGCTGCGCGTCGAGGAAGGCAGCGGCTCGGAGTTCCGCTACGAGCATCCGGTGTTCGTGTGGCCGCTGCCCAGCGCCGGTCCGCTGAAGGTGATCGTGCAGTGGCTCGACCGCGAGATCGCCGAAACGCACACCAAACTCGACGGCGGACGGCTGCGTGCCGCCGCGCTCGAAGCCAGCGAGCTGTGGCCCGGGCTGCCGAAGCGGCCGGGCAACGGCGTCGCGATGCGCCAGATCGCCGCCGAGGTCACCGAGGCGGGCGGCCCCGGGCCGACCGCCGGGCCCGGTCTGCCGCAGCGGCGGCGCTCCACTGGCGAGTGAAATTTCGCGGAATTAGCGTCCTCGCAACATCACGGCCGTGCGCCGGTCACACCCGGGCGGTGTCGTTGCACTCGCCCTCGACGCCCGACGTTGGAAGGTGGACCATGGCGCCTGCCCCGCTCAGCTCGCTCGATGTCGCTTTTCTTTGCCTCTCCAGGGAAACCGCGCCGATGCAGATGGGCGCGGCGCTGGTTTTCGCGCCGGAGGAGGCGGTCGATCCGGACCGGCTGACCGCGCTGCTCGCGCGCCGGGCGGCGGATATTCCGCCGCTGCGCCGGAAAATCCGCGCCGGACTGTTCCCGCCCGGCTCCGCGACGTGGGTGGACGACCCGGATTTCCGGGCAGTGAACCACATCCGGCACCACCGGCTCACCATGCTGTACGACCCGGACCCGCTGCCGGAGTTCGCGGCGAGGTGGATCGCCGAACCGCTCGACCCGCACCGTCCGTTGTGGGAACTCACTGTGGTGACCGGCTTTCCGGACGGGAGCTTCGCGGTGCTGCTCAAACTGCACCACGCGTTGACCGACGGGGCGGGCGCGTACGCCGTCACGGCGGGGCTTCTGGACGGATTGCCGATCCCGGAGCCCGCACCGGTGATTCCGCAGCCGCGTTCGCCGCTGAGCGCGGTGCGGGACACGTGGGAGACAGCGGGAATCGCGTCGGCGGTGGTCCGGGCGGCGCGTCCGCCGTGCCTGCCGCTGGCCGCGCCCGCCACCGCCGAACGACGCCTCGGTTTCACCCGGTTGGCGTCGGCCGATCTTCGCCGGATCCGGCGAACGCACGGCGGCACCACCAACGACGTGGTGCTCGCGGTGCTTTCCGGCGCGTTGCGCGAATGGTTCGTCAACCGCGGCATTCGCGCGACGGGACGGTCGGTGCGCGCGCTGATTCCCGTGAGCGTCCGCGGGAGGGCGGCTGAGCAACGGGGCGGGAACAAGCTTTCCGGCTATTTGTGCGATCTGCCGATCGGAACCGACGATCCGGTGCGGCGGCTGGCCGAAGTGCGCGCCTCGATGGCACGCAACAAAGCCGCTGGCCCTGCTCGCGGAGCCGGGGCGTTTCCGCTGCTGGCCGACCGGATGCCCGCGGCATTGCACCGGCTCGGGACGCGGACTGCGGGGTTGGCCGCGCCGTTGCTGTTCGACCTGGTGGTGACGACCGTTCCGGTGCCGCGCGCCCAGCACGCGCTCGATGGTGCGCCGCTGACGCAGGTGTATCCGTTCGTGCCGTTGGCTCCGCGCCAGGCGGTGGGCATCGCGGTCGCGCCTTATCGCGACAGTGTCCACATCGGACTGCAGGCGAACGCGGACGCGGTGGCGGACCTTGGCTCGCTGCGCGACGCGGTGGCCAAGTCGGCGGCGGAACTGCTGGACGTCTCGTGAGTGGCTAGGCCGGTTCTCACCGGCCTAGCCACTCACCAGCTGTGGTCAGCCGCGCAGCATCTCCGCGACCAGGAAGGCCAGTTCCAGCGATTGCTGGGTGTTGAGCCGGGGGTCGCAGGCGGTCTCGTAGCGGCCGGAGAGGTCGACGTCGGAGATTTCCTGTGCTCCGCCGAGGCATTCGGTGACGTCCTCGCCGGTCAGTTCGACGTGGATGCCGCCCGGGTAGGTGCCGAGCTTGTGGTGCACCTCGAAGAAGCCCTGGACCTCGTCGACGATGCGGTCGAAGTGCCGGGTCTTGTAGCCGGTGGACGATTCGTGCGTGTTGCCGTGCATCGGGTCGCACTGCCAGATGACCTTGTGCCCGGACGATTCGACCTTCTCCACGATGGCGGGCAGCACCTCGCGGACCTTGCCGTTGCCCATCCGGGAGATCAGCGTGAGCCGCCCCGGTTCGTTGCGCGGGTCGAGCCGCTCGACGTACTCCAGGGCCTGTTCCGGCGTGGTCGTCGGGCCGATCTTGAGCCCGATCGGGTTCGACAGCAGTTCGGCGAACGCGATGTGCGCGCCGTCGAGCTGGCGGGTGCGCTCGCCGATCCACAGGAAGTGCGAGGACAGGTTGTACAGCTTCGGGTTCGCCGCGTCGGCCTGGTCCAGCCGCAGCATCGCGCGCTCGTAGTCGAGCAGCAGCGCCTCGTGGCTGGCGAAGATCTCGGTGTACTGCAGCGACGTGTCGGTGACGCCGCAGGCGTTCATGAACCGCAGGCCGCGGTCGATCTCGGCGGCGAGCGCCTCGTACCGCTCCCCCGCAGGCGACGAGGACACGAAGTCCTTGTTCCAGTCGTGCACCTGGTGCAGATCGGCCATGCCGGCCCCGGTGAGCGCGCGGACCAGGTTCATCGCCGCGCCCGCGTTCGCGTAGGCGCGGATCATCCGGCCCGGGTCCGGCACCCGCAGCTCCGGCTTGGCGACGAGCGAGTTGATGATGTCGCCGCGGTAGACCGGCAGCCCGAGCGCGTCGGTGCCGGACGAGCGCGGCTTCGCGTACTGGCCCGCGATCCGGCCGACCTTCACCACCGGCAGGCTGGCCCCGTAGGTCAGCACGACGGCCATCTGCAGCAGCGTGCGCAGGTTCGCCCGGATGTGCGGTTCGGTGTTGGACTCGAACGTCTCCGCGCAGTCCCCGCCCTGCAGCAGGAACGCCTCCCCTCGGGCCACCATGGCGAGCCGGCTCTTCAACCGGTCGATCTCGGCGGGCACGGTGATCGGCGGCACGCTCTCCAGCACGCCGCGCACCCGCTTGGCCAGCGCGGCGTCCGGCCACTCCGGCTGCTGCGCGGCGGGCAGCGACAAGGCGGTGTCGAGGCGGTCCCGCAGCTCAGGAGGCAACGGCGGCAGCTCGGGGAGAGTGTCTACGGGAACGTCGACTGTCCAGTTCACGCGTCTCAGGATAGGGTCTGCCGCCTTCGCCCGGGCCGGTGGGCGGCGAGGGTCACGCGTCCGGGGCGTCTTGGCGGTACAGGGCGCCGAATCGGTCGGCCACGTCCAGCAGACCTGCGAGTTCGGCTGTTTCAAGGGCTGGGACGATGACCGACCAGTGGTCGAGGCTGACCGCTTCGGCGAGGATCCGGCGGCGCTCGTCCGGCGGGGCGGCGGCGGAGATCTCGACCAGCAGACGGGCGCGGTCGTCCGGGGATTCGACGAGACGGGTCCGGGCGAGTGCGCCGGGCAGGTCGTGCTTGGCCAGTTCCGGCAGGAACGCCAGGGTGAGCCGGTCCCGTTCCTGGTCGCTTTCGACGCTCTCGAAGACAGTCTCGGCCTGGTCCAGGTGCCCGGCCGCGGCCAGGCCGCGGACCAGGAGCCGCCGGGCAGACACCCGGAACGCCTCGTTCAGGTATCCGCACAGCTCGAGGGCCGCGGCGACCTCGCCGCGCGCTGCCAGGTCCTCGATCGCGTCCTCGATCGCCAGCTCGGAGTTGTCCTCCTCGCGACCGGCGGCCACCAGTTCGACGACCTCGGCGGGGTCGCCCACCGCGGCCAGCATCACGATGGCAGCGCGCCGGTCGAGCCGCACGAACTCCCGGTCCGGGGACTTCTCCGCCATCCCGCTCCGCACGTACTCCGCGATCCGGGCCAGCGCGGCCCGGTCGCCGTCGGCCCGGAGCCTGCGGGCGAGCAGGACCACGGGTTCCCGCATCGCCGACCAGAATCCGACGCCGCGGATCAGCTTCTCGGCGATCAGCGGATCTCCCTTTTCCGCGAGAAGGCACGCCAGCGACTTGATTTCCCTCAGCCCCTGCCATTCCGAGCGCACCAGCGGGGCGAGCAGTTCGGCCCGGCGGACGTCGCCTGCCGCGACGACGGTTGTGCTCAGCGCACCGATCGCCGCTGCCGCCCGCGGATCGTCCGCCGCACGGCGGGTCATCGATTCCGCCCGCTCCGCAGCCTCGTAGGCGCGAGCGCGGTCCCCGGCCGCCAGCAGAGCGTCCGCCAGGGACACGAACCGGTCCGCGTCGCTTTGCAGTTCGCGGGACGACCGGCGGGTGGAGAGGTGGCGGGCAGCCCACTGGAAGGCCTGGTCGGGCTGGCCCGCGGCCACGAGTGCCTGGACGAACCGGTTCACCGCGTTGCGCCGGGCGAAAGGGTCGGTCATCGCATCGAGCACTGGGGGAATGTCCGCCAGCCTGCCCGCATCGGCCAGGAAATCGATCAGAACAGGCACCAACGTGTGCTCGCGGTGCGCCTCGGCGGATCTCGCGTCGACAGCTGCGACCGGGTCGTCCGACGCGGCCAATTCAGCGGTGACGTCGAGGCGAAACAGCACTCCGGACGCGCCGTGCTCCTGTGCGAAGGCGCGTGCCCGCTCGACTTCGCCCCGCTGGACGAGCTGCTGCGCGATCTCCGCGAACGCCTTGTCCCGGCTCATTTCGCGAGTCACCGCACCGGCCAGTTCCGCGGCCGCAGCCACGTCGTCGACAGCCTGCACCGCCAGTTCGCTCAGTGTCCGGTCCCGGAGGTCTTCGCGGGAAATCTCCCTGGCCAGCTGCCCGGCCCGGGAGAGGTCCGGTTCGGCGACGGCGGCGATCCGCCGGCGTTGATCCGCGCTGACCCGCCCGGCGATCCGCTCGGCCGCGTCAGGCTGCCCGCCGTACCCCAACGCGACCGCGGTTTCCGCGAGCAGGGAGTCGCGCAGCTCCGGATCGTGCTCGTCGTCGGCCAGTTGCTCGGCTCGCTCCGGCTGTCCGGCGCGGACCAGCTCACCGGACAGCTCGAGCAGTGCCCGCCTGCGCGAAACGGGATCGGTCATGGACTGCGCGAGCGCCACGGCGTGGTCGAACTGCCCCAGCGCGGCCCACACCGCGGGCAACCGCACCGGCGTGATCTTGTTGCGGTCGCGGAAATTGTCCCGGTACGTGTCGAGCGTGACGAGCCGGACGAGGTCGGGATCGTCGGACGCGAGCAGAGCCGCACGGGCGATGTCCAGCTCCCCCATCGCGGCCAGGTCGCCACCGGATACGTCCAGCAGGCGTTCGTGCCTCGCCGGGTCTCCGGCCAGATCGACGAGAGCGGTCACGTCGCCGCTTTCCTGGACCAGCCGGAAGTAGCCGCGCAGCAGGAATTGGGGCGTGTCCGGCGGCCAGCCCGCCGACCGGTATCCGGCGGCCCATTCGTCGATCGCCGCGCGGTACCGGGACAGTTCGCCGCCGAGGGCTTCGACGGCCTCGCGTTGCAGATTCTCGTGGCCCAGCAGGAAAACCGCCGGGGCCTCGCGGGGTCGCCAATGCGCTGGGCGCCGGGTGAACGAACGACTCGCCACACTGTTCAGCACTCGTTCGACGTCGCGTGGGCGCCGCTGGGTCAGCTGCGCCAGGTCGTCGCTGCTGAGGCCGCCGCGAGCCGCGACGAGGAAACCCAGCAGGTCCTCTTGGTCGCGGAGCAGTGCGTCTAGCTCGTGCTCCATATCGGCCTTCGCCGCGACGGCTGCGGGCGAAGGCGCCAGGGAACGCTCGATTCCGGGAGCCCGCAACGGATGATCGCCGCGGACGTCGGGCGGGACTCCGGGGTTGAGGCGGCTCGCGACGATCACGCGGAGACCGTTTTCGGGGAACGGCAGCAGCGCGGCGATGCTGTGGCCGCCGGAGCTGGCGCCGCGATCCTCGTCCAGTCCGTCGACGACCAGCACCAAGCGCTCGCCGCGGTTTCGGCAGTATGCGGCGGCTTCGGCGAAGACCGCGTTGAGGTTTCGCGCCTCGGGGTCCTTCGCCGCGCCCAGGACTTCGGCCAGTTGCTCCTGGACGACGTCTACGAACGCCTCACGCGTGTCGTCGCCGAGCGAACGCGCCGTGACGAAGAAGGACACCACCCGCACTCCCTCGGGCGGCGAGAGGACGAACGAGGCCATCAGAGCCGACTTGCCGGTCCAGGGAGCCGCGCGCCACCACACGTACGCGGGAGCGTCGTCCGGGGCGGTGCAGAAGCGGGCGAGTTCAGCCAGTTCCGTTTCGCGGCCGACGAGCTGGTCCGGGGCTACCTGGCGCACCCATTGCCGGTAGCGGGACCGGGCGGGCGGAGCCGCGTGGACGACGACCGAGTCGGCGTGACCCACCTGCACGACCTTGCCCGTGACCGGGCCCAAGACCTGGTTCGTGATCCGTTCGTCCACCTGGGCGTCCCCCTCCGACGCGGTTCAGCTTCGCACGAACCGTGTCGGCCGGGTCACATTGGCTGGAAGGTGACACTGGTGTCAAGAAATAGCGTCGTTCCCGAACCGAGCCTGCCGCGGAAGGGACAAGCGAATGAGCACTGCCTTGGGATACCGGGCATTCGGCGCTGCCGACGTCCAGGAGTTCTTCGACCGGCCTGACCCGGTGCCCGGCCCCGCCGAGGTGCTGGTCCGGGTCGCGGCCGCGGGGGTGAATCCGCTCGATCATCTGCTGCGGTCCGGGCACGTCCCCGACCTGAACGGGCGCCTGCCGTTCCCTCAGGTCATCGGGATGGAAGCGGCGGGAACGGTGCTCGCCGCGGGAGAAGACGTGACCGGCCTCGACGTCGGCGACCGGGTCACCGGGTTCGCGCTGACCGGCGCGGGGACGTACGCGGAAACGACGCTGCTGCTCGGCGAGTCCACCGCCCGCATTCCCGACGCTCTCCCGTGGACCTGGGCGGCGACCATTCCCGTCGCGGGCACCACGGCGCTGGACGTGCTCGACCAGCTCGATCTGCCGAAGGGCGCGTCGCTTCTGGTGAACGGGATCGGCGGGGGCGTCGGCATCGCGTTGGCGCAGCTGGCGCGGGACCGGGGGCTCGTCGTTACAGGCACGGGCAGCACGGCCAAGCGGCCTCTCGCGGCGAAGTACGGCGCTGCGTTCGTCGACTACACGACGGAAAGCGTCGAGGGCAGTTTCGACGCCGTGGTCGACACCGTTGGCGGCCAGTCCCTTCGCGACGTCGCGCCGTTAGGGAAGAAGCTCGTCGCGGTCGGAGATGCGTCGGTGACCGAACTCGGCGGCGAATTCGTCCGTCGTCGGCTCGACCGGGCGAGTCTGGAACGGGTCGCTGAGCTGATGGCCGAAGGGCGGCTCGATCCGAACATCACCGGGACCTATCCGCTCGCACGGGCGCATGAAGCGTTGGCGCTGGTCGAGTCCCGGCATGCCGCGGGCAAGCTAGTCATCAGCATCTAGCACGAGACGGACTCGCCTTGCCGGTACCGGGTGTTCGCCTCGATCAGCACGTCCAGCGCGGCGCGGGCGTCGGCGAGGCGGGCGATGTCGGCGGTCAGCCGGTCGCGTTCGGACACCATGGTGGTGAAAGCGTCTTCGATGACGGCCGCGTCGTCGCTGTGCACGCAGGGCAGCAGCCGGGCGATCACCTTGCTGTGCAAGCCCGCGGCGAACAACCGGCGGATCAGTTCGACCCGTTCGACCTCGGTCGCCAGGTAATGCCGCTGCCCGCCCGCGGACCGGGTGCTGTGCACCAGGCCCTGCTGCTCGTAGTACCGCAGCGAGCGGGCGCTGACCCCGGTCTTCCGGGCTAATTCACCGATTCGCACGCTCTCCAGCGTAAAGAAACGGGCCCCGGCGCGCCGTTGCGCCGGGGCCCGAGCTCGAGCCGATCACACCACCGCGAGCGGCAATGCGGTCGGGTGCACCGGAGCGGGAAGGTCCGAAGCACCGGTCAGGAAGGTGTCCACCGCGGCCGCCACCGAGCGGCCTTCCGCGATGGCCCACACGACCAGCGACGCGCCGCGGTGGGCGTCGCCGCAGACGAAGACGCCGGGGGTTTCCGTCTGCCAGTCCGCGCCGCACGACAGGGTGCCGCGGCGGGTCAGGGTCAGGTCGAGGCCTTCCAGCAGCGGCATTTCCTCGACGCCTTCGAAGCCGATCGCCAGCAGGACCAGGTCCGCGGGCAAGGTTTCGACCGCGTCGTTGACCGGGATGACCTCGCGGCGGCCGGTTTCCGGGTCCTTCTGCACGCGGACTTCCTGCAGTTCCACGGCTTTGACGCGCCCGTTGCCGTCGTCGACGAACTGCTTGACCGCCACCGCGAACTTCCGCTCGCCCGCTTCCTCGTGCGCGGGGTAGGTGCGCAGGATGTAGGGCCAGGTCGGCCACGGCGAACGCTCGTCGTCGCGGATTTCCGGCGGCGTCGGGTACTGGTCGAGCTGTGTCACCGACAGCGCGCCCTGCCGGGTGGCGGTGCCGTAGGAGTCCGCGCCGGTGTCGCCGCCGCCGATGATCACGACGTGCTTGCCGTTCGCGTCGACCGGGGACGGGCCGTCGCCCTCCACGAACTTGTTGGCGGGCACCAGGTGTTCCATCGCCAGGTGGATGCCCTCGAGCGAACGGCCCGGCGTGGTGCGGTCGTCGCGGCCGCGCAGGGCACCGACGGCGAGCACGACCGCGTCGTACTGCGCGCGCAGTTCTTCCACCGACAGGTCGACGCCGACCTCGCAGCCGGTGACGAACTTCGTGCCCTCCTTGCGCAGCTGCGCGAGGCGCCGGTCGAGGACCTTCTTCTCCATCTTGAACTCGGGAATCCCGTACCGCAGCAGGCCGCCGAGCCGGTCGTCCCGTTCGAACACGGTGACCTCGTGACCCGCGCGGGTCAGCTGCTGCGCCGCGGCGAGCCCGGCCGGGCCGGAGCCGACGACGGCCACCTTGCGGCCCGAGGACACCTCGGAGACCTGCGGCTGCACGTATCCGGCTTCCCACGACTGCGCCGCGATCGTCTCCTCGACGCGCTTGATCGCCACCGGCCCGCCGGACAGCGGCGAGATCGACAGCACGCAGCCCGCCTCGCACGGCGCGGGGCACAGCTTCCCGGTGAACTCCGGGAAATTGTTGGTGGCGTGCAAGCGATCGCTGGCCGCCGCCCAGTCGCCGCGGCGGACGAGGTCGTTCCATTCCGGGATCAGATTGCCCAGCGGACAGCCGGAACCGCCGGAGTGGCAGAACGGGATGCCGCAGTCCATGCAGCGCGACGCCTGCGTGCGCACCTGCTCGTTGCGCTCTTCGGGCGCGACGTCCGCGTAGACCTCGCCCCACGAGGAAAGCCGTTCCTCATAGGACTTCTTCTTCGGTTCTTGCCGTTCGTGCTTCAGAAAACCGGTGGGGTCAGCCACGAGCCGCCTCCATGATCGCTTCGTCGACATCGCGGCCGGCAGCGCGCGCTGCCTTCGCCGCATCGAGGACCCGCTGGTAGTCGCGCGGCATCACCTTGGTGAACGCCGCCGCGCGCCGGGTCCAGTCGCCCAGGAGCGACGCGGCCACGGCCGAGCGGGTGAGGTCGTGGTGCTGCTGCACGATCTGCTTGAGCCAGGCCAGATCCTCCGGCGCGGGCGGAAGCAGGTCCACCATCTCCCGGTTGACCTTCGCCGGGTCCAGGTCGAGCACGTACGCGCTGCCGCCGGACATGCCGGCCGCCAGGTTCCGCCCGGTCGGGCCGAGCACCACCGCGCGGCCGCCGGTCATGTACTCGAACGCGTGGTCGCCCACGCCCTCGGCCACGACTGTCGCGCCGGAGTTGCGGACGCAGAACCGCTCGCCGACCTGCCCGCGCAGGAACAGTTCGCCCGACGTCGCGCCGTAGGCCAGCGTGTTGCCCGCGATCGTCTGCTGTTCGGCGGCGAAGCTCGCGTCCGGGTGCGGGCGGACCACGATCCGGCCGCCGGACAGGCCCTTGCCGACGTAGTCGTTGGCGTCGCCGACCATTTCCAGCGTGATGCCGCGCGGCAGGAACGCGCCGAGCGACTGCCCGGCCGAACCGGTGAGCCGCACGTGGATCGTGCCCTCCGGCAGGCCCTCGCCGCCGTAGCGGCGGGTGATCTCCGAGCCCAGCAAGGTGCCGACGGTGCGGTTCACGTTGCGCACCGGCAGTTCCAGGCGCACCGGATGCGCGTCCTCCAGCGCCGCCTCGGCGAGCTGGATGAGCGTGCGGTCGAGTGCGTGCGCCAGGCCGTGGTCCTGCTCGCGCACGCGCCGCTTCGCACCGCCGTACGGCGTCTCCGCGGGCATCTCGAAGACCGGGCTGAGGTCGAGCCCGGAGGCCTTCCAGTGCTGCACGGCCTCGTCGGTGTCGAGCATCTCGGCGTGCCCGATCGCCTCGTCGAGCGTGCGGAATCCCAGCTGTGCCAGGGTTTCCCGCACTTCTTCGGCGACGAACTCGAAGTACCGCACCACGTGGTCGGCCTGTCCGGTGTAGCGCTTGCGCAGCTCCGGGCTCTGCGTGGCGACGCCGACCGGGCACGTGTCGAGGTGGCAGACGCGCATCATGACGCAGCCCGCGACCACCAGCGGCGCGGTCGCGAAGCCGTACTCCTCGGCGCCGAGCAGCGCCGCGATCACGACGTCGCGGCCGGTCTTCATCGCACCGTCCACCTGGACCGTGATCCGGTCGCGCAAACCGTTGAGCAGCAACGTCTGCTGCGTTTCGGCGAGCCCGATCTCCCACGGCGTGCCCGCGTGCTTGAGCGAGTTCATCGGCGACGCGCCGGTGCCGCCGTCGTGCCCGGAAATCAGCACGACGTCCGCGTGCGCCTTGGACACGCCCGCCGCGACCGTGCCGACGCCCAGCGAGGACACCAGCTTCACGTGGATGCGGGCCTGCTCGTTGGCGTTCTTGAGGTCGTGGATCAGCTGCGCCAGGTCCTCAATGGAATAGATGTCATGGTGCGGCGGCGGGGAAATCAGCCCGACGCCCGGCGTCGAATGCCGCGTGCGGGCGATCCACGGGTACACCTTGTTCGGCGGCAGCTGCCCGCCTTCGCCCGGCTTCGCGCCCTGCGCCATCTTGATCTGGATGTCGTCGGCGTTGACCAGGTACTCGCTCGTGACGCCGAACCGGCCCGATGCGACCTGCTTGATCGCGCTGCGCCGCTGCGGGTCGTACAGCCGCTCCGGGTCCTCGCCGCCTTCGCCGGTGTTGGACCGGCCGCCGATGCGGTTCATCGCGATGGCGAGGGTTTCGTGCGCCTCGGCCGAAATCGAGCCGTACGACATCGCCCCGGTGTTGAACCGGCGCAGGATCGCCGACGCGGGTTCGACCTCGTCCAGCGGGATCGGCTCGCGCGCGCCGTCGCGGAACTTGAACAGCCCGCGCAGCGTGCCGCCCTCGCGGTAGAGCCGGTGCACCTCTTCGGTGTACTTGCGGTACACCTCGTCGCGCCCGGTCTTCGACGCGTGCTGCAGCAGGAACACCGTCTCCGGCGTGAACAGGTGCAGCTCGCCCTCGCGGCGGTACGCGTACTCGCCGCCGGTGTCGAGTCCACGATGGACCCGGTCGGTCGGGTTGTCCGGGTACGCCCGGCGGTGCCGTACCGCGACCTCCTCGGCGAGCACCTCCATCCCGACGCCGCCGAGCTTCGACGACGTTCCGGTGAAGTACTCGTCGAGCAGTTCCTGGCTCAGGCCAAGGGATTCGAAGACCTGCGCCGCGGTGTACGCGCCGACCGTCGAAATGCCCATCTTGGACATGATCTTCAAGACGCCCTTGACGAGCGCCTGCACGTAGCTGCGGATCGCCTTCGCCGGCTCGATGCCGGTGATCGCGCCCTGGCTGATCATGTCTTCGATGGTTTCGAAGGCCAGGTACGGGTTCACCGCCGCCGCGCCGTAGCCCAGCAGCAGCGCGATGTGGTGCACCTCGCGGGCGTCGCCGGTCTCCACGACCAGCGCGACGCGCAGCCGCTCCTTGGTGCGCACGAGATGGTGGTGCACCGCGGAAACCAGCAGCAGCGACGGGATCGGCGCCATCCGGTGGTCGGAATCGCGGTCGGACAGCACGAGCGTGCGCGCGCCCGCCGCGATCGCCTCGGACGCGTCGCGCCGCACCCGTTCGATCGCCGCCGCCAGCGCGTCCGCCCCGCCGTCCACTTCGTACAGTCCGGAAAGGACAGTGCAGGCGAAACCGGGCAGATCGCCGTCGTCGTTGATGTGGATGAGCTTGGCCAGCTCGTCGTTGTCGATCACCGGATACGGCAGGTTCAGGTGCCGGCACGACGCGGGCCCCGGCGCGAGCAGGTTGCGCTCCGGCCCCATGATCCGGCTCATCGACGTGACCAGCTCTTCGCGGATCGCGTCCAGCGGCGGGTTGGTCACCTGCGCGAAGTTCTGCTTGAAATAGTCGTACAGCAGCCGGGAGCGCTTGGAGAGCACCGCGACCGGGGTGTCCGACCCCATCGACCCGATCGGCTCGGCCCCGTTGGCGGCCATCGGCGCGAGCAGGATCTTCAGTTCTTCTTCGGTGTAGCCGAAAGCGAGCTGGCGGCGCAGCACCGAATCGTGGCTCTGCACGACGTGGTCGCGGTCGGGCAGCTCGGCGATCTTCAGCAGGCCGGCGTGCAGCCAGTCGCTGTACTGCTGCTTGCGCGCCAGCGCGGACTTGACCTCTTCGTCGTCCACGATCCGGCCCGCGGCGGTGTCCACGAGGAACATCCGGCCCGGCTGCAACCGGCCCTTCGCGACGACGTTTTCCGGTGCCACGTCGAGGACTCCGGCCTCGCTGGCGAGCACCACGCGGTCGTCGGCGGTGCGCCACCAGCGCGCCGGGCGCAGTCCGTTGCGGTCGAGCACCGCGCCGACGAGCGTGCCGTCGGTGAAGGTGACGCACGCCGGGCCGTCCCACGGCTCCATCAGACTGGCGTGGAACTGGTAGAAAGCGCGCCGTTCCGGATCCATCGAGGTGTGGTTCTCCCACGCCTCCGGGATCATCATCAGCACCGCGTGCGGCAGCGAGCGGCCCGCGAGGTGGAGCAGCTCCAGCACCTCGTCGAAGGACGCCGAGTCCGACGCGTCGGCCGAGCAGATCGGGTACAGCCGGGAAAGATCGCCCGGCAGCAGATCGGATTCGAGCAGCGCCTCGCGGGCGCGCATCCGGTTGCGGTTGCCGCGGATCGTGTTGATCTCGCCGTTGTGGGCCACGAACCGGAACGGGTGCGCGAGCGGCCACGACGGGAAAGTGTTGGTGGAGAACCGGGAGTGCACGAGCGCGATCGCGCTGGCGAGCCGGGAATCGCGCAGATCGGAGAAGAACCGCGGCAGCTGCTCGGGCGTGAGCATGCCTTTGTAGACGATCGTGCGCGCGGACAGCGACGGGAAGTACGTGCCGCAGCCGGAAGCGAGGCTCTCGTGCTCGACGCGCTTGCGCAGGCAGAAGGCCAGCCGGTCCAGCTCAAGGCCGGTTTCGCCGTGCGGGGACGACACGAACAGCATCGCGAAGCGCGGCATCACCGAACGCGCGGTGGGGCCGATGTCCGCGCCGTCGGCGTCCACCGGGACCTCGCGCCAGCCGAGGACGGCGAGCCCTTCCTCGGCCGCGATCCGTTCGGCGAGCCCGATCGCCTTGCGGCGCTGCTCGTCGTCGGAGGGCAGGAAAGCGATCCCGGCGGCGTAGGCGCCGGTGGGAGGCAACGGGAAACCCGCCTCGGCGCGCAGCAGTTCGTCGGGCAGCTGCAGCAGGATCCCGGCGCCGTCGCCGCTCGTCGGCTCGGCTCCCGCGGCTCCGCGGTGGTCGAGATTCGTGAGCGCGGCGAGACCGTCGGTGACGATGCCGTGCGTGCGGCGGCCCTGGACGTCGGCGACCATGGCGACGCCGCAGGAATCCTGCTCGGTGTCCGGGTCGTACAGACCCTGCTTGCCGGGGATGGCGGAGAAGATCATGGAAAAGGGACCTCCTTCGTCGTTTCGTGCGGTGGCCGGCGAACCGGCCGCGGGGAGCGCACGGGACGACGATGGCCCGCTTGTTAGCGCGACTTTAACACCTGGGAAACACCCCAGCAGCGCCTCGGAGCTCCCCGAACGGGGAAGAACGGTAACGATCCGGCAGCGCGGAACGACATAGTTCCGGATGGGTCCTGAGATGCTTCGGTCCGCGAAGCATAAGCCCCGGGGCCGCCTCGCGCACCCGGCACGTGACGAAGTCGATGCGCCCGCTTCGTCCCCTTCGCCCGATCTTCCCAGGTAATCGCACAAATTTCGGGGAACCGCCCACGCCCGGTGATCGTCGGTTGCCATAGTGTTCGGCAACCGAATAGCTCACGGGGAGGGCGGTTTCTTTCATGTCCGGCATAGAAGTCGACGTCGAGACGATGAACCAGTACGCCGAGGTGCTCGACAGCCTCCACGAGAAGATCAGCAAGATCAACGACTACATGCGCTCCACCGCGTGCGACACGTCCGGGTTCACCGGCCTGTTCGTGGTGCTGCAGCCAGTGGTGCAGCTGGTCGCGAACCTCTACGGCGGAACGCTCGACTTCGGCCACTCGCGGCTGACCTCGCTTTCGGACGGGGTCAAGCAGGCGGCGCAGGCCTACGCGCACCACGACGCCAATTCCGCGCAGCTGCTCCAGCAGTTCATCGACCAGTTCGACGGCATCGACTCCGGCCGCGGCGCGGCCTGATGCGCATCCGCACCGCACGGTTCTGACGAGGGGGAAAAGACATGGCACGGCACGGCGGAGGGCATGGCGGCGGCCACGGCGGCGGCCACCACTCCGGGGGATCGGGGACGACGCATCCGCCGTCCCATCCCGGCGGCAACCAGCCGCACCCCGGGAACCAGCCGCATCCGGGAAACCAGCCGCATCCCGGCAACCAGCCGCCTCCGGGCGGCCATCAGCCCACCCATCCGGGCGGGAACCAGCACCCCGGCACCGGCCCGGACGGACGCCGTCCGTCCGGAGGGGACGACGGTACGCATCCGAGCGGCACCGGGGGAAACTCCGGCGACGACAACGGCCGGGACGGTCGCGACGGCCGAGATGGTCGGGATGGTCGGGATGGTCGTGACGGCCGGGATGGCCGAGACGGTCGAGATGGCCGGGACGGTCAGGACGGCGGCGACGGCCGGGATGGCCGGGACGGCGGCGGAGAAGGCGGCGACGAGCGGGGCCGCGACCGCGGCAACGAGGGCGGCGACGAAGGCGGCGGCCGGGGCGGCGACGAAGGCGGCTCCGGCGACGAGGGCGGCTCCGGAAGCGAAGGCGGCGACGGGGGCGGCGAAGGCGGCGACGAGGGCGGTTCCGGCAGCGAGGGCGGCGGCAGCGAAGGCGGTGAAGGCGGCGGCAACGGCGGCGAGGGCGGCACCGGGGCTTCGGGCGGCGAGCCCGGCGGAGTTCCCGGCGGCACCGGCGACTTCGACCGCGGCGATTCGATCGTCGAACTGCTGCAGCCGCCGGAAGACACCTCCGGCGAGGACATCCAGGCGCTGGTGCAGGACGCCGGCGTCGAGGTGATGGCCGTCGAGTGGGTGTACCAGAAGTTCACCGGCACCACGCTCACCCAGCAGTTCATCGAACCGCTCACCGGCGACTTCTCGAAGATGTCGGCCGACGCCGAGGCGTGGCGCAACATCTCCGAGGCGATGAAGGCGTTCTCCGAGGTGATGGTCGCCAACGAGAAGACCGTCAGCGACTCCTGGCATGGCATGGCTTCCTTGGAGCACAAGGCCTACGTGCAGGCCGGGTGGCGGGCCGGGCTCGCCGCCGAGGCCGGGATCGCGTCGCTGATCGCCAAGGGTTTCGACCTCCTGTCGGACACGTCGAAGAAGCTCGCGGCCAAGGCGCTCGACCTGCTGAAGAGCCTGATCGACCGGCTGCTGGTGATGGCCGCGGAGGCGTGCGTCCCGATCGCGGGCTGGATCGCCGACGCGATCACCGCGTTCAGCGAACTGCTCCCGCTGATCAACGCCCTGATCTCGATCATCGAGATGATCCAGGACATCATCACGAAGGTCCAGGACATCTGGAACTCGATCAAGGACATCGGGTCGCAGCTGCAGAAGATCAAGGACGTCGGCAGCATCGGCGATCTCGTCGACATCGCGAAGAACATCGGCGGCGACGTCGGCGACATCAAGGACAACGCCAAGGGCATCGGCCAAGACGCCAAGGACGCCGTGCAGGCGGGCAAGGACGGCGTCAACGAGTCGCGCGAGGCGCACGCGGAAAACCGGCGCTCGCGCGAAGGCGGAGACGACGAAGGCGACCGCACGTCCGGCGACGAGGGGAACAGCGACCGCCGCTCCGGCGACGAAGGCGACCGGTCGCAGGGAGACGGCGAGCGCGGGCAGAACCAGCGGTCCCAACCGGACGGTCCGCAGCACCAGCCCCCGCAGAACCAGCAGAACCACCAGCCGCCCCAGCAACCGAGCCACCCGCCGTCCCAGCCGAACCACCCGCCCGCGAACCATCCGCCGTCCCATCCGCCCCGGCGCTCGGCGAGCGGCCGGATCCACGGCCGCATCGACTAAGGAGGAACTGCCGAGATGTCCTACCCCGTCACCGCGGACGATTCGTGGAAGACGCCCGAGCTGCGGGAGGCCGAGGCCGCGCTCGACCGGACGGTCCGCAAATCCCAGCAGCTGCTGAAGGACCTGGAGAAGATCAAGCTCCGCCCGCTGCCCAAAACCGACACCCCGGAACGGATCGAGGCGATCAAGCGGGCCGCCTCGCGTCCGGACGCTCCCGCGCAGCTGCGGCTGATCAAGCGGAAGGTCGACGCGGGCGAATACTCGTGGGAGGACGTCGCCGCCGGCCGGGCGTTCGCCGACCCCGAGGTCCGCGCGCTCGCCGACGAGAAGCTCAGCGAGGCCAAGGACATCCTCGAGGAACTGGAGGAGGGCCAGAGCCCCGAGGAGATCCTCGAGGCGCGCACCGGCGGCGCCGGGAACCCGTTGTCGGACACCGGAAGGTCGACGTATCCGGACACGCCGGACAAGCCCGCTGGGTTCTCCGCCGCGGACCCGCTGGCGACCAGCGGCCGTCCGCAGCCGCCGCCCCCGCCCGCGCCGGAGCCCGCGGAGTACTCGAACGACAATCCGCTCGTCGACCGGACTCCGCCGCCCCCGCCCCCGGCGCCGGCTCCGGAGAAGGAAGCACCGCCCGCTCCGCCTCGGCATCGCGCCCCGGAACCGGAGCCGGAGGACGATTTCGCCGATCCGCTCGCGGATCGAGGCGACCGGCCGAAGCGGTCCGCGCCCCAGCCGCCGCCGTCGTCGGGCCGCCGTGCCCGGCGTCAGGACTCCGGCAATGACGACGACTACTTCGGCGGTTCGTTCCTCAGCTGAACCCCGGCGCTGCAAAAAAAGAGGTCCCCGCCCAACCCGGACGGGGACCTCTTTTTCGGCTCTGCGCCTAAGACTTCTCGGACTTGCCGTTCTCGGCTGGGGAAGACCCGGCGTCCACAGTGTCCTCCGCGGCCTTCTCGTCCGGTTCCGGCTTCTCCCCCGCGTCGTCCGATTCGGACTCGACGGCGGCGTTCCGCTCGTCTCCCTTGCTGCGCAACGTCTCCGGGGCCTCGCGCGGACCGCGTTTGGCCGCGACGACGAAGTACGCCATCGCGCCGATGAACAGCAGGATCGAGGTCCACACGTTGACCCGCAGGCCGAGGATGTGGTTGGCGGTGTCGGTGCGCATCAGCTCGATCAAGCCGCGGCCGACGGTGTAGCCCGCGACGTACAGCGCGAACGCGCGGCCGTGGCCGAGCTTGAACTTGCGGTCCGCCCACACCACGAGCAGGGCGATCAGCAGGTTCCAGATCAGCTCGTACAGGAACGTCGGGTGCACCGGGCTTTCCGGCAGCGGGATGTGCCCGGTCGCGACGCCGCCGAGGGCGTCCGGGGCGCCGGTGGCCGGGTCGAAGCGCTGGTAGATCTCCAGCCCCCACGGCAGGTCGGTGTGCGCGCCGTACAGCTCCTGGTTGAAGTAGTTGCCGAGCCGCCCGATCGCCTGCGCGACGATGATGCCGGGCGCGATCGCGTCGGCCATCGCCGGCAGCGGGATCCCCCGGCGGCGGCAGGCGATCAGCGCGCCGACGGCGCCGAGCGCGACCGCGCCCCAGATGCCGAGCCCGCCGTCCCAGATCGCGAAGGCGTTCCAGGGGTTCTTGCCTTCGGTGAAGTACAGCTCCGGGTCGGTGATGACGTGGTAGAGCCGGCCGCCGACCAGGCCGAACGGCACCGCGAACACCGCGATGTCGAGCACCGTGCCCTTGGTGCCGCCCCGGGCCTCCCAGCGCCGCTCGCCCCACCAGATCGCGACGATGATGCCGGCGATGATGCAGAGCGCGTACGCCCGGATCGGGATCGGGCCCAGGTGCCAGACGCCTTGGTCGGGGCTCGGGATCGTGGCCAGGAATGCTGCGGAGTACACGCGGCCACCGTAGCGCGTCGGGCCCCGGTCGTGGTCCCGGTGCCGCGGAACCCTTAGTCAAGACCCGGTCACAGCCCGGTCACGGCCGCCTCCGGGTACTCCAGGTCCGAGGCCGCGGCCAGGTATCCGGCGAGCAGGGCGTCCGCGACCTGGCCGACCGCCGCGTCCTCGGGCAGGAACGTTTCGCCGTGCAGGCTGGGCGCGCCCGCGGTCTCGCCGAGTCCGACGAACAGCATCAGGCCGCGGACGCCGTCGCCGCAGTAATGCGCGAAATCGTCCGCGCCGAAAGACCGGAAATCCACGTCCACGTCCGCGCCGCCGCGTTCGAGCCAGGTCCGCGCGGCAGCGGCCAGCGCCGGATCGTTGACCAGGACCGGTTCGCACGGGCTGATCCGGAGGTCGGCAGTGCAGCCGTACGCGCGGGCGGTGGCGTGCACGACCTCGTCGAGCGCCTCCAGCGCACGTTCGCGGTCGCTCGCGCGCATCAGCCGCAGCGAGCCGAACGCGGACGCCGAATTCGGCACGACATTCGCCGCGGTGCCCGCGCTGAGCCTGCCGATCGTGCAGACCGCACCGTGCATCGGGTCGATCCGGCGGCTCGCGATCTGCTGCAGGCTCACCACCAGTTGGCTGAGCGCCAGCACCGGGTCGCGCAGCAAATGCGGATACCCCGCGTGCCCGCCTTCGCCGTGCACCACGACCTCGAACTCGTCCGTGGACGCGTTCACCGGCCCCGGCGCGGCCGAAACGACGCCGTACGGCAGCCGCGGCTGGACGTGCGCGCCGATGACGGTGTCGATGCCGCGCTCCTCCAGAATGCCCGATTCGACCAGGTCAAGCGCTCCGGACGGCGACGTTTCCTCACGCGGCTGCAGGATCGCGTACAGCGGGCGCGGGAGTTCGACGCGCCGCGCCGCTCGGCAGACCGCGGTCAGGGCGGCGAGGTGGACGTCGTGGCCGCAGGCGTGCATGAGGCCGGTCTTCGCGGCCCATTCGACGCCGGTGCGCTCTATTACCGGGAGCGCGTCGAGTTCGGCACGCAACGCTACGGCTGGGCCGGGGTGCGGTGCGGCGATCTCGATCAGCCGCCCGGTCTTCGCGACCCGCTCGCCTTCACCTAACCCGGCGGCCACGACCCGCGCGGTGTCGTCTTCGTCGCCGGACGCGCGCGGGTCAGCGTGAATCCGATGCCGCAGTTCGACCGCAGCGGGCAACTCCTCGACCAACGCCGCTCGCCAAGCCTCGACCAGGTCCTTCATTTCCGCTCCAGCCGGTAAATCCGGGCCGCGTTCTCATGGCCAGCCAGGCGGGCCAGCCGGATCGCGTCTACTTCGGACAGTGCGTCGGCGGCGAGGGCGGTGCGGAGGAAGTCGGACAGTCCTTGCCGGAACAGCGCGGTGCCCAGGTGATACAGCTCGGCCAGGCCGAACGCGTCCGTGGAGAACAGCAGTCTCCCGAACGGGGCGAGTTCCAGCGTCTCGGCCAGGATCGCGGGGGCGCGGAAGCCCGCGTTGTGGGTGACGAGGCCGACGTCGACGAAAACGTGCTCGAAGACCTGCGCCAGGTAGGCGGCGTTGCGGTGGAACGGGTAGTTGTGCAGCAGCAGGACCGGGACGCCCGCGTCGCGGGTCGCGCGCAGCAAACCGGTGAGCCGCAAGGGATCGCAGCGGTGGAGGTCGACGTCGGAGTCTCCGTAGCCGACGTGGAATTGCACGGGCAGCCGCCGGTCGATACCGGCCCAGATCAGGTGGCGGTGCAGCACCTCGTCAGCCAGCCGGACCGGTTCGCCCGCCTCGATCCGGGAGAGCCAGCGTCCGGCGGCGGCTTCGACCTCGGCCGGAGCAGGACGTTCCCCGGACAGCTCCAGCCCGACCCGGTACGCCGCGATCGACTTCACGCCTACCGTGGTGGCGGTGCGACGGTCGAGTTCGGCAGCGAAGTCCTCGGCGAAACCAGTGGCGCTGGTGCCCCGGATGACGTCTTCGGCGACCTGTTCGAGCCGGACGATGTCGTGCGCGCGGGCGTCGGCCAGTTCCGCGAAGTCTTGCGTGGCGGTGAGGGATTCGGGGAGGAAACCGCCGTCCAGCAAGTAATCCGTGCTGCCGGTGCTGCGAAGGAACCGCCGGTTGACTTCTTGCGCGCCCAGTTCGTCACGGCGCGCGAGATACTCGTCGGCCGGGGCGTGCTTCGGCAGGTCGAGGATCGGCGCACAGCGTTCGCGCACGGCGAGACCAATGAGCGAATCGAAGAGCGACGTCCCCAGCGGCGACACGGTGTCCGCCTCGGTCAGCATCCGCTCGAACCCGTCGCGGTCGACGCCGCCGGTGCGCACGCCGTGGCAGTGGTGATCGACCAGCGGCAGGTCCGCGACGAAATCCAGCAGATCGGTCATGCCTCTCCTTCAGCGAGCCTCTCCCCCACCCTACGGGCGAATCCGGGCGCCGAGGCGACAGCCAGCACGACCTCCACGCCCGCTGGCCTAGTCGCCCCGGGCCTTCATCACCATGTCGGTGTAGGACTGCTCGACCGCGTCGCCCTCGCCGACGCCGAGCCCGTCGAGCACCTCGCGCAGCGACCGCAGCGCTTCCGGCAACTCGTCTCGCTCGGCCATCGTTTCCAGTTCGATGAACGTCTGCCCGGCCAGCTCAGGGATCGTGACGACGGTGGCAAGCATTTCCCGCCCATCAGCGGTGAAACTGTAGTTCTCGCAACGCTTTTCGAGCGAGACCAGCTCCACCAACCCCAGCGCGTCGAAGATCGTCGCCATGACCGCGGGATCGTCGGCGGCCGTCTCGTGCTCCGGCTTGGACCGCGAGGACGCGTCCACCGGCGGCTCCTTGTAGGTCACCACGGTTCGCTGCTGCCTGCCGGTCGTGATGGTGCGCACGCGCAACTCGTAGCCATCCCGATCCATCGAGTGGTCAGGACGGTCGTAGTAGGTGTCAGCGTAGACCGAGCGCACCGGCTTGGCCCGTTCGGCAAGCTCCGCCCGCACGCGATCGGGGTTCCGGACGACGGCGGTCAGCTCAGCCTCTATCGACACTCGGCACCTCCCTAAACGACGCGGCGTGCGGTCCGCAGCAGCTCGTCCATGAACCTACGGAAGCCGCGGTGGAGTGCGCCATGCGGCGACCCGGTGATCTTGTACATCGGCGACGTGTGCCCCTCGTGGCTGTTGCCGAACGCCGACACGAACAACGTCGAGTCCAGGCCGATCACCCGCCACGTCGGCAACACGTCATAGGTGTGCGCCTCGACTTCCGCCCCGTCGTCGGCGAGGTCGTGCAGCAGTTCGATCGACAGCCGGATTCCGGCGGAGAAGCTGCCCCATTTCTCGCCGATCTCAGCAGCGCGACGCTCCGCCGCCTCTCCGTCGGGATCGAGCAGGAGCACCCGCACGGACGCCGCGCGTTGCCGGACGTGGGTGCGCAACAGCGAGTCGTTCATGCCGAGGATGCCGAGCCCGCGCACGGCCAGCACATCGACTTCGGTTGCTTCGCCGGCTCTCTGCTCGATCTCCGGCCGCGCCCTGGACTGCGAGGGGAACACAGCCAGGATCTCGGCCCGCCCGCTCGCACCGAGGTGGTCGAGCCCAGCCGGATGGACGGGTGCCAGGCCGAGCAGCATTCGCGCGTCGTCGGGCATCTCCAGTCCGTCAGCGATCCGTTCGAACAGCTGCAGAGCGGTCACGGTCCGGCTGCCGCGCACGATCTCCGACACGCGGCCTTGCAACAGTCCGACGGCGACAGCGATCCGGCTTTGGCTCGCGCCGGTGTAGCGCTGCACAGCTTGCAGCAATGCGCCGATGTCGCGTGCCTTCAGAGCATCCCGCACGTCGGAGCGTCGCCACGCCCAGTCCGGCAACGCCAGCGGTCCGCCTCTGGGGTTCGGCTCGGCCATCTCACGATGGTACTTCTCAAGGTGAGATACCCGCTGAGGGATGGGTCCGGCGCCGTCCGTAGTCGAACGTTGAGATCATGACCAAGCGAACAGGGCGCGTGCGAGCCGAGGAAATACGCACTCATGCGACGCACACGTCGGATCTGGCGTTGCGAGTGCACGCTGACCCGACCGCCGCGTTCCGGCGGACAGTGCATCGCTACGGGAAACAAGAGTTGGCCGACCCGTCTGTTCGGTGGCTGATCCCATGGTGCTCGGTCGATGACGCCTACCCGGAGCGCCACGAACGCGACGAACTCGCCTCGACCGGATTCGCCGGTGTCGAATGGTGCAGCGGTTGCACCGGGCTGGATACGCAATGAGCGCGGCGAGGCCCCGGCTCCGAAGCCGTGGTTACCAGCGCCGCTATCACCCCGAGGACCAAACCGGCATCAATCCCTTGTATCTGTTCACCAATTGGTTGCGCCAGGAACCGGGCTTCGCCCGCCCAGGTCCGCCTCGCCCGCCGACACAGATACGCCTCGCATGCAAAGGGTGCCGTGCCACCGCAACGCCGACAGACAACAAGTGCCACGAGTGCGGCGAACGCTTCTAGCGCAACGACCAGACCCGGCACTGCTCAGGGTCATGCCTCTCCTTCAGCGAGCCTCTCCCCCACCCTACGGGCGAATCCGGGCGCCAACGCCACCACAACGACAGCCAGCACCAGCACCCCGCCCGCTACCACCGGGAACCAGCGCGGCGGGCCTTCGGTCGGGTACGGCACGACGTTGACGTACACGGTGTAGCCGAGCAGCACCAGTGCACCAATCGGGAACACCAGATGCCACCACGGCACGCGCATCCGTCGCCGCACGAACAGCAGCAGGATCGCGCCGACTGTGGTGAGCAGGTAGATCACCAGCAACAGCAGGGTTCCGATGGATCCGGCCCAGGAGAAGGTGTCGTCCGCGGTCGCGCCGAAGAACACCGCGCACACCAGGATGATCAGCGCCGCCGCGAGTGCGACCGCGGTTACCGCGACGGCGGGGATGCCCTTGGCGGAGATCCGGCCGATGCCGCGGCCGTCGAAGGCGTCGCGGCCGAGGGCGAACAGCAGGCGTGAGCCGCCGACCACGCAGGCCAGGCAGCAGCCGAACGCGCTGATCGCGGCGCCCGCGCTGATGACATCGCCGACCCACGGGCCGACGAAGCGGCTGCCCAGGTCGCCCAGCAGCGACGGGGAGTCGTGGAACGCGGTGGCGTTGCCGCCGAAGGCCATCATCTCGACGGCGGTCACGAGGACGAAGTAGGCGCCGCCGAAGATGGCCGTGCCGAGGATCGCACGCGGGATGTTGCGGCGCGGGTCTCGGGTTTCCTCGCCGAGCGTCGCGGCGGCCTCGAAACCGGCGAACGACAGGAAACCGAACACCGCGCCGAGGAAAATGCCGGAGATTCCGGTGTCCGGCACGAAAACCTGGAGGGTGAACCGGCCGCTGGGGGCGTCGCCCGCGATCAAGCGGACCAGGATGACCACGGTGACCAGCAGGATGAGCGCGATGGTCGCGCCCTCGACGGCGAGCAGCGTGCTGGTGCCGCGGCGGGCCGGGGCGACCGCGAGCAGCCAGCTGCCGATCAGCGCGACCGCGGTCAGCACGAACGGCCCCCACGACGGCGGATGCGGCCAGATCCCGACCTGCGTCAGGAACGCCGTGCCCAGCACGCCCGCGGCGGAACTTGTGACCACCGCGTAGAAGGTGTACGTGCCGAGAAGCCCGATCCCGGACACCACGCCCGCACGCGGCCCGAGGGTCGCGCCGACGAAGGCGTAGACGGATCCGGCGTGCTGGTAGTGCCGGCAGAGCTGGACGAAGCCGTACGCGACCAGCAGCACTCCCGCCGCCGAAAGCAGGAACGCCAGCGGCACCGCGCGTCCGGCGGCCGCGGCTGTTTGCTGTGGATTGATGTTCGCGGCCATGCTGGGTGCCATGAGCGCGACGGACAACCCGACGGCCTGCCAGACTGACAGGGTGCGCCGCAATTCGGGACGGTCTCCGGACACGGATGCGCTCCTTTCCCCGCGGAGTACACAGTGAACATCCGAGGCGGCGCGGACAACCAGCGCCGACTGGCTGAACCTCGTCCGGTATCGAAGGAGCGCGCCTTGCCGTCCACCCCCTCGCACCTCGACCGCGACCGGCTCGCGGAACTCGGCGCTGCCGCCGCCGGCCGGATGAAGGAAGCGGGCGTCGAGCTCGTCGCGTTGAGTTTCGTGGACAACTCCGGGATCTCGCGGGTCAAAGCCGTGCCGGTGGCGAGGCTGGCGACGGTCGCGGCGTGGGGCGTCGGCGCGTCCAATTCGTTCGACTTCTTCCTCGGCACCGACAGCATCGCGAACGGCGAGCACTCCCTCGGCCCGGTCGGTGACCTGCGGCTGCATCCCGACCTCGACGCGCTCACCGTCCTCGCCGCCCAACCCGGCTGGGCGTGGGCCCCGGCGTGGCGGTACGACCAGGACGGACAGCCGCACCCGCAGGACACGCGCGCGCTCGCCGCGACCGCCGTGGCCCAGCTCGCCGACCGCGGGCTGACCGCGCGGATGGCGTTCGAACTGGAGTGGATCGCGACCGACGCGGACGGGGTCCCGCTGCCCGGTCCGGCTTACGGATACTCCCGGTTGAGCGCGAACCACGAGTACCTGCGCGCTCTTGTGTCCACTTTGGAGCGTTGCGGGGTGACGGTGGAGCAGATCCACCCAGAGTACGCGGCGGGCCAGTTCGAGCTGTCGATCGCGGCGACGGATCCCTTGCGCGCAGCCGATTTAGCCGTGCTGACAAGGGAAACCGTGCGAACGGTGACCGCCGCGCACGGGTTGCGCGCGTCGTTCACGCCGAAGTTCGAACCCGGCGGCGTCGGCAATGGCGGGCACGTGCACTTGAGTCTTTGGGACGGCGACCGGAATCTGTGCGCGGGCGGGACCGGCGCGTTCGGGTTGACCTCGACCGCGGAATCCTTCGGTGCGGGGATTTTCCGCCGATTGCCCGCGTTGCTGGCGGTGGGCGCGCCGTCGGTGGTCAGCTATCTGCGACTGGAACCGCACCACTGGGCAGGTGTGTTTACCGCGTGGGGATTGGAAAACCGCGAAGCACCGCTGCGGCTGATCCGCGGCGCGGCCGGACAGCGCGACACGGCGGCAAATCTGGAAGTCAAGTGCTTCGACCTCACCGCGAACCCGTATCTGGTGGTGGCTGGCCTGCTTTTCTCCGGACTGGCTGGGATCGACGCCGAGGCACGCCTGCCGGAACCAGTCAGCGTGGATCCAGGCTCGCTCTCCCCTGCTGACGCCGCCGCGGCCGGAGTCGCCCGGTTGCCGAAGTCGTTGTCGGAGGCGGTCGACGCGTTCGAGGCCGACGAGGTGCTGCGGACGGCGTTCGGACCCCAGCTGGCCACCACGTTGGCGGACGTGCGCCGCGCCGAGGTGGCCGAGCTGGGATCGCTGGAGCCCGCGGAATTGTGCCGGGCAATGCGTTTCCTGCACTGAACCCGCTCAGCGAAGCAAGGCCGCCACCCGGGACTGCAGCTCCGGCAGCATCGCGTACAGCTTGTCGCCCGGGCAGTCCGTGTTGTAGAAGTCGCGGTGTCCCTTGATTTCCTTCACCGGGATGCCGTACTGGCGGCACACGTACGCCACGAACACGACCAGCGAATCGAACTGCGCCTTCGGCGGGGCGACCTGCATGTAGGTGCCCTCGTTCTCGATGCCGATCGCGTTGTCGTTCTGGCCGGGGCAATGCGCCGCGCGGACGATCTTTTTGCCGCTGCGCAACGCGTCCAGGCTGCCGTGGCGGCCTTCGAGACGGTAGCCGCCGCGGGAGACCGTGAAGTGCTGGCCGGTGTCGGACCAGCCGTTGTTGTCGATGTGGTCAGCCTGGTCGTCGCGCGCGACCTGGAACGCGTGCTCGAGCGAGTAGTCGGTGCTGTTGGGGCAGTCGATGTGGTGGATGAGCACGCGGTTGGCGGGATGGTCGAGCGTGGTGAGCGGATCCGCGGGCGGGCGCGCACCCCATTCGGCACAGCTGTAGATGCGCGGCGCGTCGGCGGCGTCCGCGAGACCGGGCAGCACGAGCCCCGCCGCCGCGGCAGCGCTCACGCCGGCCGCCCCGCGCAGGAACGTCCTCCGGGGAACTTGTCCGATGTCGAAAGCCATGCGCCGCACTGTGCGCGGACGGCGTACACGATGCGTACAACTGGCCGCTCAAGCCCGCAGATCCAGCTCCGCGGGAAACGGTTCCGCCAGGGTGAGCACCCCGCCTTCGCTCTTCGCGTGCGGCAGGTAGTCGCCGTCGGAAAGCGCGTAGACGGTGGCGGCTTCCTGCTCCGGATCGACGAGCAGGTAGTAGGGGATGAGGGCTTCGGCGTAGAGGGCTTTCTTGAAGATCCGGTCCTGCACCCTGGTGGAGGGCGATTCGATCTCCGCGGCCAGCAACACCTCGGACGCCGGGTACCAGGTCGTCGCGACGTCCGGGCAGGTGACGATCACGAAGTCCGGGATCAGCAGCCGAGTTTCGCCGCAACGGACATTGACTCCGGGGAGCAGTTCAAGATCGTCCGGCAGCTTCGGCACCATCGCCAGCTGGAGCCGCTGTAGCAACCGCTGGTGCAATGAGGTCGGGGCGGGGCTCATGAGGAGCGCCCCGTCAACCGCCTCGATCCGGGTGCCGAGAAGCTGTTCTTCCGGCAGCGCAAGCACTTCCGAAAGCCACGGAGCAGCAGGTTGGCCGGTGTCGTGCTCAGCAGGTGCTGACATGCGAAGTCACCTCCACCCGCGCTTGATCTCTCGTGCCAAGTCCAGTCTGCCATAGCCGTCGCACTCCCCCTCGATTCTTCTGCATACCGAGAGAGTACGAACGACCACCGACAGTTTCCGGCGACCGACCCGCGATCAGGCCGGAGCGACCGCCTCGCGCACGCCCTTCGCCAGCTCCGCGGCGAGCTTCGCCACGCCGTCCGGACCGTCCGCCGCGGCTGTGACCAGTGCGGATCCGACGATCACCGCGTCCGCGAACCCGGCCACCTGCGCGGCCTGCTCGCGCGACCGGACCCCGAGGCCGACGCCGATCGGCAGCTCCGTGTGCGCACGGGTTCGCCGCACCAGGTCCTCCGCGTGCACACCCACCGCGTCGCGGGCGCCGGTCACGCCCATCACCGCGGTCGCGTACACGAAGCCCGACGAGGCCGCCGTGGTTTTCGCCAGGCGCTCCTCCGACGACGACGGCGCGACCAGGAAGATCCGGTCCAAGCCGTGCTCCTGAGACGCGGCCATCCACTCGTCCGCCTCGTCCGGGATCAGGTCCGGCGTGATCAGGCCCAGCCCACCAGCCGACGCCAGGTCGCGCGCGAACGCGTCGACTCCGTAGCGGTGCACCGGGTTCCAGTACGTCATCACCACCGCGCGACCGCCGCGCGCGGACACCGATTCCACGACCTCGAACAGCTGCTTCAGCCGGAATCCGCTGGCGAGCGCCGACTCGGCGGCCGCCTGGATGGTGGGGCCGTCCATGACCGGGTCGGAGTACGGGACGCCGACCTCGACCAGGTCCGCTCCGCCGTCGATGGTCGCGGCCAGCAGGTCCTTCGACCCGTCCACGGAGGGGAATCCGGCGGGCAGGTAGCCGACCAGCGCGGCCCGGTGTTCCGCCCGCGTCGCCGCGAACAGCTCGTCGAGGCCGCTCACTTGCCCTCCCCGTCCACGAGCCCGAACCACTGGGCCGCGGTGTCCATGTCCTTGTCGCCCCGGCCCGACAGGTTGACCACGATCAGCCCGTCCGGGCCCAGCTCGCGGCCCAGTTCCAGGGCCCCGGCCAGCGCGTGCGCCGATTCGATCGCCGGGATGATGCCCTCGGTGCGCGACAGCAGCCGGAAGGCGTCCATCGCGGCCGCGTCGGTGACCGGGCGGTACTCGGCGCGGCCGGAGTCCTTGAGCCACGCGTGCTCCGGGCCGACGCCCGGGTAGTCCAGGCCCGCCGAGATCGAATGCGATTCGACCGTCTGGCCGTCCTCGTCCTGCAGCAGGTACGACATCGCGCCGTGCAGGTTGCCCGGGCTGCCCTTGGTGAGCGTCGCGCCGTGCCGGTTGCCCTCGATGCCCTCGCCGCCCGGCTCGAGGCCGACCAGCCGCACCGACGGGTCGTCGTAGAAGCCGGAGAAGATGCCGATGGCGTTGGACCCGCCGCCGACGCACGCCGCGACGACGTCCGGCAGCCTGCCCGCCTTCTCCAGGATTTGCGCCCGCGCCTCCTCGCCGATGACGTGGTGGAAGTTGCGCACCATCATCGGGAACGGCGACGGACCGGCGGCGGTGCCGAAGAGGTAGTGCGTGGTGTCGGCGTTGGTGACCCAGTCGCGCAGCGCCTCGTTGATCGCGTCCTTGAGCGTGCGCGACCCGGTCTTCACCGGGATGACCTCGGCGCCGAGCAGCTTCATCCGCGCCACGTTCAGCGACTGCCGCTCGGTGTCGACCTCGCCCATGTACACGACGCAGTCCAGGCCCAGCAGCGCGCACGCGGTGGCCGTGGCGACGCCGTGCTGGCCCGCGCCGGTCTCCGCGATGACGCGCTTCTTGCCCATCCGCACGGTGAGCAGTGCCTGACCCAGCACGTTGTTGATCTTGTGCGAACCGGTGTGGTTGAGGTCCTCGCGCTTGAGGAACACCCGCGCGCCGCCGGCGTGCTCGCCGAACCGCTTGGCCTCGGTGAGCAGCGACGGACGGCCCGCGTACTCGGTGAGCAGCCGGTTCAGCTCATTGGTGAACGCCGGGTCGTGACGGGCCTTCTCGTACTCCGCCGCGACCTCGTCGACCACGCCGATCAGCGCTTCCGGCATGAACCGGCCGCCGTACGGGCCGTAGTAGCCGCGCTCGTCCGGGTCGTGCTTGCTTCGTTCGGTCACCGCGAGGGCCTCGGGCAGGCGGGGTGCGAACCGGCGGTGACGAGCTTGACGACCGCGCCCTTCGGGTCTCCGGAGGCGACCAGGCCCTCGCCGACGAGCACCGCGTCCGCGCCGTGGCCGGCGTACGACATCAGGTCGCCCGGGCCGCGGACGCCGGACTCGGCGACCTTGAACACGTCCATCGGCAGGCCGGGCGCGAGGCGGGAGAACACGTCGCGGTCCACTTCGAGGGTGTGCAGGTTGCGCGCGTTGACGCCGATGACCTTCGCGCCCGCTTCGAGCGCGCGGTCGGCCTCCTCGGCGTTGTGGATCTCCACGAGCGCGGTCATGCCGAGCGATTCGACGCGGTCGAGCAGCGCGGCGAGCGCGTTCTGCTCCAGCGCGGCGACGATCAGCAGCACCATGTCCGCGCCGTGCAGCCGGGCCTCGTGCACCTGGTACGGGCTGACGATGAAGTCCTTGCGCAGCACGGGAATGTCGACCGCGGCGCGGACCGCGTCGAGGTCGGCGAGCGAGCCGCCGAAGCGGCGCTGCTCGGTGAGCACGCTGATCACGCGCGCGCCGGCGTCCTCGTAGTCGCGGGCCAGCGCGGCCGGGTCGGGAATCGTCGCCAGCTCGCCCTTGGACGGGCTGCGCCGCTTCACCTCGGCGATGACGCCGATGCCGGATTCGCGCAGCGCGGACATCACGTCACGCGGCGGGACGGCCTTGGCCGCCCTTGCCTTCAGTTCGTCGAACGGCAGCGCGGATTCCCGCTGCGCGAGGTCCTCGCGCACGCCGGCGACGATGTCTTCGAGCACGCTCATCGGACGCCCCTACTCGCTGCCGCACTCCTGGGTCCACTCGCAAGCTCGCTCACAAAAACCTTCCCCTTCCCGCCGAAACGATGCTAACCCCCGCTCGATGACCGGCCGGTTCCGGGTTGCTCAGCGCCGCGTATCCGGCGGATCGGTCGGGTCGTCCCCCTCCGACAACGCCTCCCACAGCTCGGTGTCCGGATCCTTGCGCGCCGCCTTGGCTCCCGGCGCGGCGTAACGGGCCCCGAGCTTCCGCGCGGCTCCCGCCCACTTGATCGCTGCCAACCCGCCGAGCGCGACGAGAATTCCGCCGAGCACGGCGATCAGGTGGCCGAGCACGATTTCCGTGCCCGGCAGCCCGGGTGCGAAGCCGCCGAACTTGATCCCGTCGACGCCGTTCCAGACGCCCGCCGCACCGGCGAGCACCAACACGATCCCGAGCGCCCGGCGCAGCCAGCCGCCGGTCGCGACCGCCCCGGCGACGCCCGCGAGCGCCAGAAGCGCCAGCGGCACGAGCGCGGTGGCGCGCTGTTCGCCCGGTTCGGTGTACAGGACGGTGCCGCGCACGCCCTCGTCGCGGAATTCGGCGAACCACACCATCCGGGACGCTCCCCACAGCGCCAGCGCGCCGAGCAGGAGAGCGAGAATGATCGTCCACAGTGGACGCTTCGCCTTCGCCCCGTTCGCGGGCCGGGCTTCCGGGCCCACCACTTCCGCCTCGGCGCCGCCGCGCCGTGGTTCCGCCTCGCCGGACTGCTCAGACACCGGCCGCGTCCTCAGCCGGGTCCAGTTCCCCCGCCGGGATCATCGTGCCCGCCGCGGCGATCGCGGACAGCACGGTGCGGGCCTTGTTGAGCGATTCGGTGTCCTCGTAGTCCGGGACCGAGTCCGCGACCACGCCGCCGCCGGCCTGGACGTACGCGGTCCCGTCGCGCATCAGCGCGGTGCGGATGGCGATCGCCGTGTCCGCGTCGCCGGCGAAGTCCAGGTAGCCGACCACGCCGCCGTACAGCGCGCGGCGCACCGGTTCCAGCTCCTCGATCAGCTGCATCGCCCGGACCTTGGGCGCGCCGGAAAGGGTGCCCGCCGGGAAGCAGGCCGCGACCGCGTCGAACGCCGTGGCGTCGTCCTTCAGCTCGCCGGTCACCGTGGACACGATGTGCATGACGTGGCTGTAGCGCTCGATCTGGAAGAAGTCGACCACGTGCACGGTGCCCGGCTTGCAGACCTTGCCGAGGTCGTTGCGGCCGAGGTCGACGAGCATCAGGTGCTCGGCGCGTTCCTTCTCGTCCGCGAGCAGGTCCTTGGCCAGCTGCGCGTCCTCCTCCGGATCCGCGCCCCGCCAGCGGGTGCCCGCGATGGGATGCGTGGTGGCGCGGCCGTCGCGGACGGTCACCAGCGATTCCGGGCTCGAGCCGACGATGTCGAAGCCCTCCAGCCGCAGCAGGTACATGTACGGGCTCGGGTTGGAGGTGCGCAGGACGCGGTACACGTCGAGCGCGTCGGCCCCGGTCTCGATCTCGAATCGTTGCGACGGCACGACCTGGAACGCTTCGCCGGCCTTGATCGCCTCGACCGCCTTGTCGACCGCCGCGTGGAAGTCTTCCTTGCTGCGGTGGCGGCGGAATTCCGGCGCGGGACGGTCGAACGTCGCGACCGTGGGCGGCGCGGGCACCCGCAGCTGCTCGGTCATCGCGGACAGCCGGGCCAGCGCGTCGTCGTAGGCGGCGTCCACGCGTTCGGCCGAGTCGTCCCAGTTGACCGCGTTGGCGATCAGCGTGACGGTGCCCTCGTGGTGGTCGAACGCGGCGAGGTCGGTGGCGAGCAGCATGGTCAGCTCGGGGATGTCGAGGTCCCGTTCGGCCAGCTCGGGCAGCTTTTCCAGCCAGCGCACGGAATCGTAGCCGAGGTAGCCGACCATCCCGCCGGTCAGCGGGGGCAGGCCGGGAAGCGGTTCGGTGTGCAGCGCCTCGACGGTCGCGCGCAGCACCTGCAGCGGGTCGCCCTCGGTGGGCAGGTTGTCCGGCGGGGTGCCGGTCCAGACCGCCTTGCCGTCGCGCACGGTCAGCGCGGCCGGGCTGCGCACGCCGACGAACGACCAGCGCGACCACGATTTCCCGTTCTCGGCCGATTCGAAGAGGAACGTGCCGGGCCGGTCGGCGGCGAGCTTCCGGTAAATCCCCAGCGGGGTCTCACCGTCGGCGAGCACCCGGCGCACCACGGGGATCACGCGGCGGCTCTCGGCCAGCGCGCGGAACTCGGCGCGGGACGGGCTGACCGGGCCGGGCCCGGCCGTGGACGTGGCTGCTGAGCTGACCATGCGCCTCATTGTGCCGCTACGCCCGGGTGCGCCGGTCAGCGGGCTCTCAATTCAATGACTGTTGAATTCGAGGCGGCGACCGGTCAAGATGGTCCGGTGAGCACCGAAGACACTACCGCGCGCCGCCGCGGCCGCCGCCCCGCTGGTCAGGACACCCGCGCGGTGCTGCTCGAAGCGGCCCGCGCGGTGTTCGCCGAGAACGGCTACGAACGCGCGACGGTCCGCTCGATCGCCGCGCGCGCCGGCGTCGACGCGGCCATGGTCAACCACTGGTTCGGCGGCAAGGAGGGCCTGTTCGCGCAAGCGGTGCTGAAGCTGCCGTTCGAACCTGCGGAGCTGGTCACGGTCCTGCGCGCCGGCCCGGTCGAGGAACTGGGCACCCGGATCGTGCACACGTTCCTGACCCGCTGGGACGGCGTCGGCGGCGACACGTTCCAGGCGCTGATCCGCAGCATCGCCAGCCACGAGGCAGCGAGCACCGTGCTGCGCGAGTTCTTCTCCGGGTTTTTCACCGGGCTGCTGAGCGACCTCGGCGGCGACCGTCAGGAGCTGCGGGTGGCGTTGTGCGCTTCGCAGCTGGTGGGGGTCGGGTTGATCCGGTACGTGGCGCGGTTCCCGCCGATGGTGGAGGCGGAGGTGGACACGCTGGTCACGGCGGTGGCGCCGACGTTGCAGCGTTATCTCACCGGGAACATCGACTAGCGCGACAGCAGCAGGAAAACCAGCGCCAGCACGCCGGGCAGCACCTGCACGAACAGGATCCGCTTCGACGCCGTCGCGGCCCCGTACAGACCGGCGACGATCACGCACGCCAAGCCGTACAGCTTCAGCTGGAAACCCGCCGGGTCGGCCGCGATCAGGCCCCAGATCAGCGCGGCGGCGAGGAATCCGTTGTACAGCCCCTGGTTCGCTGCCAAAGTCTTGCTCTCGCGGGCGAATTCCTCGGTGGTGCCGAACGCCGCGCGCGCCCGCGGCGTGGTCCACAGGGCCATCTCCAGCACCACGATGTACAGGTGGATCAGGGCGACGAGCCCGATCAGCACGTTCGCGACGACGGCCATCACGCGTTCTCGTCCGCGAGCAGCAGCCGGTCGTCGGTGTCGAAGCACGTGTGCGTGCCGGTGTGGCAGGCCGGGCCGGTCTGGTCCACGCGCAGCAGCACCGTGTCGCCGTCGCAGTCGATGCGGACTTCGCGGACGTGCTGGACGTGGCCCGAGGTCTCGCCCTTCACCCACAGTTCCTGCCTGCTGCGCGACCAGTACGTGCCGCGGCGCGTGGTGAGCGTGGATTCCAGCGCGTCGTCGTTCATCCAGGCCATCATCAGCACGTCGGACGTCGCGTGGTCCACCACGACCGCGGCGATCAGCCCGTCCGCGTTGCGCTTGATCCGGGCGGAAAGTTCCGGCGAAAGGCTCATCGCACGACCACCCCTCCGGTGCGCAGCGCGCCCTTCACGTCGCCGATCGTCAACTGTCCGAAGTGGAATACGCTCGCCGCGAGCACCGCGTCCGCGCCCGCTTGCACGGCGGGCAGGAAGTGCTCAGTCGCGCCCGCGCCGCCGCTGGCGATCACCGGGACCCGCACCGCCTTGCGGACCAGATCGATCAGTTCGAGGTCGAAGCCGGTTTTGGTGCCGTCCGCGTCCATCGAGTTGAGCAGGATCTCGCCCACGCCGAGTTCTTCGCCGCGCGCGGCCCACTCCACCGCGTCGATGCCGGTGCCGCGCCGGCCGCCGTGCGTGGTGACCTCGAAGCCGGACGCGGTCGGTTCGCTGCCTTCGGGCACTCGGCGGGCGTCGACGGACAGCACGACGCACTGCGCCCCGAACCGGCGCGACGCCTCGCGCAGCAGCTCCGGGCGGGCGATCGCGGCCGTGTTGATGCTCACCTTGTCCGCGCCGGTGCGCAGCAGCCGGTTGACGTCGTCGGTGGAGCGCACGCCGCCGCCGACGGTGAGCGGGATGAAGACCTGCTCGGCGGTGCGGCGGACCACGTCGAAGGTGGTTTCGCGGTCGCCGGAGGACGCGGTGACGTCGAGGAAGGTCAGCTCGTCGGCGCCTTCGGCGTCGTACCGGCGCGCGAGCTCCACCGGGTCGCCCGCGTCGCGCAGGTCGGCGAAGTTGACGCCCTTCACGACCCGGCCCGCGTCGACGTCGAGACAGGGAATCACCCGAACCGCCACAGCCATGCCCACCAGCCTAGTCGGCCGCCCGGGCGAGCCCGCCGCGACGGCTTCGTCACTAATTTGCGGATCCGAAGCATCAAAACCGCCCCCTCGCGCGTCTGATGATCGTGACCACCGGTTTCGACGATTTCGTGGCGGAACGCCTCGACGGGCTGCTGCGCTACGCGACCGTCCTCGCCGACGACCCGCATCTGGCGCAGGACATCGTCCAGGACGTGCTCCTGCGCGCGCAGCAGCGCTGGTCGAAGATCGAATCGCCGCCCACCTACGTCCGCCGGATGATCACCAACGAGTACCTGTCGTGGCGCCGCCGCGCCGCCCGCCGCGTGGTCCCGTCGAACCACACGGTGCTCGACGCGCTCGGGCCGCCGACCGCCGATCCCAGCACCGCCTACGACGAACGCGACGAAATGCTCGCCCTGCTGGCCACGCTGCCGCGGAAACAGCGCGCCGCGGTCGTCCTGCGCTACTACGAGAACTACACCGACGCCGAGATCGCGGATTTCCTCCGCTGCGGCGTCTCGACCGTGCGCAGCCAGATCTCGCGCGCGCTGGCGACGCTGCGCGCCGGAATGCCCTCGTTGCCGGCCGCCCTCACCACCGGAGCAGGAGAATGACCCCCTCGAACGAGACCGAGACGCTGGTGCGCGACAGCCTCGAACGGCTCGCCGAGCGGGCACCGGACGGCAACCAGGTGCTCAACGCGCTCGCCCAGGCCCGGCAACGCCGACGCCGTCCTCGCCTCGCGCTGGCCGCCGCGGCCTCCGCCGTGATCGCGGTCGCCGCCGGGGTGCCGCTGGTGGTCGAAACGGTCGCCGAAGCGCCCGCGCAGCTCACGCCCGCCGCCGGACGACCGGTGCTCGCGTACACGCCGGGCTGGCTGCCGGACGGTTTCACCGAGCAGTACCGCTCGGGCGGGCCGGGAACGACCGCGCAGGTGCGGCAATGGCAGTCCGGCGCGAGCCGGGTGGAACTCGCGGCGCACTCGACGGCCGATCCGGAATGGGCGCAGACCGCACTGCGCATCTCGGCGGTGAAGGACCAGGTCGTGGTGCACGGCCGGATCGCCATGGTGACCGGCCCGAGCGACACGATCGCCACGCTGACCTGGATGCCGGACAACCGCTACGTGCTGACCGCCAAGGTGGAAGGCGTCCCGGACGCGCGCGAGGCGGCCCAGCAAGTAGCCGATTCCGTGACCGTCGAACCAGTCCGGGTCCGCGGCGAGGCGCGCTTCGGACCGCTGCCCGCCGGTCTGCACGAAGAGGCCACGACCGTTCGCGGCACCAGTTCCGACAACGCGACGACCGTGCTCGACGCGAGCGGCCCGAGCGGCAAGGTGCGCGCGACGATCAGCGGCGGCTCCCCGGCGCTCAGCGGGTCCGGGCCGGTGCAGGTGCGCGGCCTCCCCGGCGCTTACGTGCCCGCCTCCGGACCGGCCGACGCGCAGGTCACCGTGCGATTGTCGACCGGGCGATGGCTGACCGTTTCCGGCCGCTTGCCGCGCGAGCAGCTGGTCGCGGTGGCGGACGGGATCGTGCTCGATTCGGCACCGGAATACGGATGGCTGGGAACCCGCTGACCGCTACCGTGAAGCCATGTCCGAACTGGGGGAGTCTCGGAGCACGCTTTCGCGAGTGGCGTACGCCGTCGGGCTCGGGGCCGCGATCATCGCCGTTCTGGTGGCCTGGTGCGTCGGAGCCAACTATCTCGCCCAGCTCACTGCGAGCGAACAGCTGACCTGCCGGTTGCGCCAGCTCGTGCCGTGGTCCGGCCTGGGCGTGACGCTGTGGCAGGTCAGTTCGCTCTTGCTCTTTCTGCTCGCCGGAGCCGGGATTTCCGCGCTCCTGGGGCGAATCGGGAGCCGAAAGGCGGCGCTCGGCGTCTGCGCGGCCGTGGTCGTGCTGTTCACCTGGGGCTATGTGGCGGCGACGCACGTGGTGATGGAGAAGGTGGCCGGCCACGGCACCTCGGTCGCCGTGCCGACGACGCCCGGCTCGCCGCAGCCCGCCGACCGCTGCCAAGGACTGTGACGCCGTCTACCGTAGGGCTATGTCCGAACTGGAGCGTCTCGGCGCCGAGAAATACGTCGTGCTGACCACTTTCCGCCGCGACGGCCGCGCAGTCCCGACCCCGGTGTGGGCCTCCCGCGACGGCGACGAGCTGGTCCTGTTCTCCGAACGCAACGCGGGCAAGGTCAAACGCATCCGCAACAACGGCGACGTCCGGCTGCAAGCCTGCGACGTCCGCGGCCGCCGAGTGCACGGCGCCGAAGTCAGCGGCACCGCCCGGCTCCTCGACGCCGCCGACAGCGACCGCATCCGCGGGGTCATCGCCCGCGACTACGGCCTCGTCGGACGCGTGACCATGTTCTTCAGCCGCCTCCGCGGCGGGCCCGAGCGGACGATCGGGATCGCGATCAAAATCGCCGAGTAAGTCACCGGGCCTCTTCACGGAGCCGGGCGCCCATCGCGGCCGAATCGTGGTTCGGTCCGCAGCCCTCCACCAGGATCACGTCACCCACCAAGTGGTCGGTGCGCAGGTGCAGGATCTTGCGGTAGTCCGCCGACGCGTACCACTGCTCGGCGGCGGCGAAGTCCGGGAATTCGAGCACCACGGTCGCGCCCGGCCAGGTGCCTTCCAGTACGCGGGTCTCCCCGCCGTGGACCAGGAACCGGCCCTCGAACGGATCGAGCGTCGCCTGGATCAGTTCCATGTACTCGTAGACCTCGGGGTCCACGGTTCCCGGCTGGCGCAGGTGGGCGATGGCGTAGGCGGTCATGTCCGGCTCCTTGGCTCGATTCCGTTGTCTGCCAAGCAATCCTGTCCGTTCCCGGGAATGGAGTCGATTACCTCGCGGGTAATCGTTCAGCCGCCGTAACGGGCGGTCAGCTCGCGGCCGATGCGGGCGAGTTCGGCGCGCACCGAGTCCGGTTCCACCACCTCGACCAGGTCTCCCCATCCGGCCAGTTGCTCCGCGATCGAACGCACCCAGTGCGCCGCCACCTTCACGCGTACCCGGCCGTCCTGCTCCCCGAGCACCTCGCAATGCCGCCCGAAATGTGACCGCAGCACGGACAAGTACCGCGCGTCGATCAGCACCGTGGCCGACACGAGCGAACGCCGTTGCTCCATCTCCTCCACAACCCTGGCCCACTGTTCGCGGAGATCGAAGTCATCCGGCCGCTGCGAAGGCAGGTCTGTAGTCGTCGCCGCCGACATCCGGTCGACGCGGAAAGTCCGCTGTCCCGCAGGGGTTCCGGCGATGAGATACCAGACGCCGTCCTTGTCGGCGAGGCCGTACGGATCCACTAAGCGGTCCTTGCCGCTGTAGTCGAACCGCACCTTGCGCCGCTGCACCACCGCCTGCTGGAGGGATTGAACGAGCGCGGGCGGTTCGCGATCCCGCTCGCCCCACCCCGTCGGATCGGACACGACAGCCCGCGCGGCAGCTTCGGCGTCGGCCCGGAACGTCGCGGGCAGCGCGCGGACAAGCTTGCGCAGCGCGGACGACAGTTCCGGACCGCCGGACGCCGCCGGTCCCAGCATCAAGAACAACGCCTGGGACTCGGCCGCGGTCAGCCCGCTGAGGTCGGTGCGCGCCCCGCCGACCAGCGACCATCCGCCGCCGCGTCCGGGCTGCGGATAGACCGGGATCCCGGCCGCCGACAACGCCTCCAGGTCGCGGCGGGCCGTGGCCACGGAGATCTCCAGGTCCTCGGCCAGTTCGGCAGCGGTCACCCGGCCGCGGGCCTGAAGCAGCAGGACGGCAGCGACGAGACGGTCAGCGCGCATGGTTGGGATTCTCTCCCTAAAAGTGCTCAGAAGATGAGCACTTTGGCGGAGAAGCTAGTCCCACAACCGAGCAGACAAGGACTCAGAGATGCTTCGAGGACTCAGCACCGTCACCTTCTACTCCCCCGACTTCGACGCGGCGAAGCGCTGGTACACCGACCTTTTCGGCGTCGCGCCATACATGGACACCCCGGCGTACCTGGAGTGGCGCATCGGCGATTACCAGCACGAATTCGGCATCATCCACAGCTCGTACGCCACCAGCGAACTGTCCCGGACCGCCGATCTCGCCACCGTCGGACAGCCTGCCGGCGCGGTCGTGTTCTGGCACGTCGAGGACGTCCCCGCAACGCTGGAGCGGGTCATCGCGATGGGCGCGAAGGTCCACGACGCCCCGCGCGACCGCGGCACCGGGTTCATCACCGCGTCAGTGATCGACCCGTGGGGCAACGTCCTCGGCCTGATGTACAACCCGCACTACGTCTCGGTCCGCGAAACGCTGGTGCGGGCATGACGATCTTCGCCGACGCCGCGGCGTGGCGGAACTGGCTGGCCGAGCACCACGATTCCGCCACCGAAGTCTGGGTGGTGCTGGCGAAGAAGGGCGCGCCCGGCCTCACCTACGAGCAGGCGCTGCGAGAAGCGCTCTGCTACGGCTGGATCGACGGCCTGACCCGCCGCCGCGACGACTCGACCTACACCCAGCGGTACACGCCGCGACGGCCGAAAAGCCCGTGGTCGCCGCGAAATCTCGCCCGGGCCGAGCTGCTCCGGCAGGAGGGCCGGATGCGCCCGGCCGGGCAGCTCGCGCTCGACCGGGCCGCGATTCCGGCGTGATTTCCGGTGCTCGCCGACGATTCCCGCGGTCAGCGGACCGCGGCGAGGGCTTCCGGGAGAGTGAAAGCGCCCGCGTACAGCGCCTTCCCGACGATCGAGCCTTCGACGCCGTCCGACGCCAGCCCGGCGAGCGCCCGCAGATCGTCCACACTGGACACTCCGCCGGAGGCGATCACCGGGGCGTCGGTGCGGGCGGTGACCTCGCGCAGCAGGTCCAGGTTCGGGCCGCGCAGGGTGCCGTCCTTGCTCACGTCGGTGACGACGTACCGGCTGGCCCCGTCGCGGTCGAGCCGCTCCAGGACCTCCCACAGGTCGCCGCCGTCGGACGTCCAGCCGCGCGCGGACAGCCGGTGCCCGGCCTCGGTGATCCGCACGTCGAGGCCGATCGCGACGCGGTCGCCGTATTCGGAGACGACCTTCGCCGTCCAGTCCGGGTCCTCGAGCGCGGCGGTGCCGAGGTTGACCCGGCGCGCGCCGGTGGCGAGCGCCGCCTCGAGCGACGCGTCGTCGCGGATGCCGCCGGACAGCTCCACCTGCACGTCGAGCCGCTTGACGACGTCGGCGAGCAGTTCGCGGTTGCTGCCCTTGCCGAAGGCCGCGTCGAGGTCCACGAGATGGATCCACTCGGCGCCGTCGCGCTGCCACTGCAGCGCCGCCTCGAGCGGGCTGCCGTAGGAGGTCTCGGTGCCCGCCTCGCCCTGGACGAGTCGGACCGCCTGGCCGTCGGCAACATCAACTGCGGGAAGGAGCGTGAAAGTCACGCGCACAGCCTAAGCGGCGCGGCCGGGCGCACCTTCCGGGGGATATCCGCGCGGCCGGACGGCCTCGGCGACCTGGCGATGCGGCGCACGCCACGGACCGGCGAAGTGAGCGGCGGCACAGTCGCCTCCTGACGGAAACTCCTGGCTAGGCCAGCGTGCCCAGCCAGTTGCGCAGCAGCTGCGCCCCCGCGTCCCCGGACTTCTCCGGGTGGAACTGGGTGGCCCACAGCGGTCCGTTCTCCACCGCCGCGACGAAGTCCTCGCCGTGGTTCGCCCAGGTCACCTTGGGCTGCTGCCCGGCGAGGCCGGAGTCCAGTTCCCACTTCCGCGCCGCGTAGGAGTGCACGAAATAGAACCGCTCGTCCGGGTCGATCCCGGCGAACAGCTGCGAATCGGCGGGCGCGCGGACGGTGTTCCAGCCCATGTGCGGGAGCACGTCGGCGTGCAGCCGCTCGACCGTGCCCGGCCATTCGCCGGTGCCCTCGGTCTCCTCGCCGTGCTCGACGCCGCGCGAGAACAGGATCTGCATGCCGACGCAGATGCCCAGCACCGGGCGTCCGCCCGCCAGCCGCTTGCCGATGATCCGGTGCCCGTGCACGCCCAGCAGCCCGCTCATGCACGCCGAGAACGCGCCGACGCCGGGCACCACGAGGCCGTCGGCTTCGAGCGCGGCATGCGGGTCCGCGGTGACTTCCACGTCGGCGCCCGCGCGCGCGACGGCGCGTTCGGCGGAGCGGAGGTTTCCGGAGCCGTAATCGAGGATCACCACACGAGACACGCCCCGAGCCTAGCCTCCCGGACAATTTCGTTCCGAGCCCGTTTCGTTCTCGCCCCGAACGGGTACCCACTGGGCTATGTGCGGGCGCCGCCGGTGCCCCCGGACCCGGAAAGAGGACGAAATGTCCGAGTCCGATCTGCTCTGCCGGATGTTCCAAGCATGGCGGGAAGACATCGACAGCGTGCCGTTCCCGCAGTTCAGGGAGCTGACCATCCCGCTGCAGAAGACCCGCGCGGAGATCGACCTCGCGCGCCGGTCGACCGCGCGCACGGTGAACCCCGTGCGGCGCGCCGACAGCGGCTGGTGACTGCGGGCGGTTGCCCGTTGCCGGGGTCTCTCCTCATCCGGTGAAGAATTCCTTGAGGGACAACGCGATCGAACCCGCGTCGAGCCCGTGCACGAGATCGTGGTCGGCGAGCGTGCCGTAAATCCGCACCTCGGCGTCCCGGCGGGTGCCGAGGTTCAGCAGCCGGTGCGGCCGGTCCGCGAGCGCGTCGGCGACGCAATGCGCGGAGGTTCCCTTCAGGTACGGCTCCACCAGCGCCACATCAGCCACCTCCGGCATCGCGGCACGCAGTCCTTCGGCATCGAACGGGCGCACCGTCGAGGTGTAGAGCACCGTCACGTCCATGCCCTCGGCCGCCTCCAGCACCCGGTCCAGCATCGGCCCGACCGCGATCACCACGCCGCGCGTGCCCTGGCGGATCGTCTGGAGCCCGACGCCGAGGTGCGGCTCGGAGTTCTCCTGCGCGGACAGCCGCAGGTACGTCCGGCTGTCCCCGGGCACCGAGTCGAGCAGCAGCCGCCGCGCCTCCTCGGGATGCCCGGGTACGTGCACGTACCAGCCGGGCAGGGAATCGATCAGCGCGACGTCGCCGGGAGCCTGGTGCGTGCGGCCTTCCATCGGCATGTCGTAGGAAGCGCCGTACGAAACCAGCACCGCGCCGAGGTCCTGGTGGCTGAGGTCCAGTTTGATCTGCTCGAACGCGCGCTCCACGAGGAACGCGTTGAAGGTGTGCACGATCGGCCGGAGCCCGGCGAGCGCGAGGCCGGCGCCGGTGCTCACGAGCAACTGCTCGCGGATCCCGACGTTGATCACCCGGTCCGGATGCCGTCGCGCGGCCTCGGCGAGCGACGCGGCCGAGATGTCGGCGAGGACGATCGCCACGTCCTGGTCGCGGTTGACGATTTCCTCGGCGGTGGTCAGGAAGGTGTCCCGCATGTTCGGCATCAGTGCGCGCCTTTCGGTTCCACGACGGCGACGACCGCGAGCGGCCGTCCGGGATGAGGGGTGGTGAACGCGTCGTACAGCGCTTCGTGGTCGCGGCCGGAGACCGTGCGCACGGCCCAGCCCTCGGTTTCGAAACGGCGCGCGATGCCGCCTGGCCAGCCGTGCGTCGAGGATTGGTTGTCCACGACCACCGTGGTCAGCTTGTCGAGCCCGAGCCGTGCGGCGACGACGATCGCCTCGTGGTTGGAGCCCTCGTCGAGTTCGGCGTCGCCGACCAGCGTGACGATGCGCGAGCGGAACCGGCGGGCGCGCAGGCCGAGCGCGGTGCCGACGGCGATCGGCAGGCCGTGCCCGAGCGAACCGCTGGAGATTTCGACGCCGGGCGCGCGGACGCGGTCGGGATGGTGGCCGAGCCGCGAACGCGCCGAACTCCAGCCGGCGAGTTCGTCCTCGTCCAGCCAGCCTTTCGCGACGAGCACCGCGTAGTACGCCATCGGGCCGTGCCCCTTGGACAGCAGGAACCGGTCGCGGCCCGGCTGCCGGGCGGTGTCCGGGCCGAGGTCGAGGACCCGGTCGAACAGCACCCACAGGACGTCCATTGTGGACTCCGCGGCCGCGTGGTGTTTGTCGTCGCCGGTCATCAGCGAGATCAGCCGGGGCAGGTCCGCGTAGCCCGGCTCGTGCGTCGTCGTGGTCATGGTCCCGACCATGCAACCTCGACCAAACTGAAGGTCAAGCGCTAACCTGGACTAATGACGAGGTTGGCGGACAAGCTGAGCATCGGCCAGGTCGCGGAACGCAGCGGGGTCCCGCACACGGCACTGCGCTTCTACGAGGAGCGCGGCCTGATCACGTCCGAGCGCTCGGCGGGCAACCAGCGCCGCTACGCGCGTTCGGTGCTGCGGAGGATCGCGTTCATCCGCGCCGCGCAACGGGTCGGGTTGTCGCTGGAGGACATCAGCGCGGCGTTGGAGACGCTCCCCGCCGACCACGCGCCGACGAAGGCGGACTGGGCCCGGCTGTCGCGCGAATGGCAGACCGAACTCGACGCCCGGATCGACGCGCTCCAGCGGCTGCGGGACCGGCTGACCGGATGCGTCGGCTGCGGATGCCTGTCGCTGCGCAGCTGCGGCCTGTACAACGCGGACGACGAGCTTTCCCGGTTCGGGCCCGGGGCCAGCAAGCTTCGTCCGGTGCTGGAGGGCGGCATCTGAATTCCGTTGCGCGCCAGTGCTTCGGTGTGGGTTACTGCGGGCAGAGATGAACGAGAAAAATCGAACCCGGGTGTCCAAACGGCTGTCCCGGCACCTGCGCCACGACCCCGGCGGACTCGGCCTCACCCTCTCCCCTGGCGGCTGGGTTCCGGTCGACGAGCTCCTCGCGGCACTGGCCCGAAATCGGTTCCCGGTGAGCCGCGCGGAGCTGGACGAGGTCGTCGCGAACTGCGCCAAACAGCGGTTCGCCTTCGACGAGACGGGCACGTTGATCCGCGCCAGCCAGGGACACAGCGTCCGGGTGGATCTGGAACTGGCGGACGCGCCGCCGCCGGAAATCCTCTTCCACGGCACGGCGACGCGGTTCCTGCCCTCGATCCAGGCGGAGGGATTGCGCCCGATGAAGCGGCACGCGGTGCATTTGTCGGCGACCCGCGAGACGGCGCGGAAGGTCGGATCGCGGCACGGGAAACCGGTCGTGCTCACGGTGGCGGCCGGGGAAATGGCCGCGCGCGGGCACGTGTTTCAGGTGAGCGACAACGGGGTGTGGCTGACTTCGGCGGTTCCGGCGGAGTTTCTGACGGCGCCCGAGTAGCGCATACTGAACGGGTCGCGCCCGAGGAGGTGGCCATGCCGGACTACACGATCGTCCAGTGCAGCGAAGGCCATTATTTCTCCACGATCTGGCTGCCGTTGGTGTCATTCAAGGCGATCCGGCTCGGCGACCGGCGGCTGCAGCGCTGCCCGGTGTGCCGCCGTTTCCGCTCTGTCGTCCGGGTTCCCGCGGATCAGTTGACGGCCGAGGAACTGCGCGCGGCTGAAGCGCTGAAGGACTCCCGGCTGCCGTAACCGACCGCCTCGGCGAGTTTCCCGGGGGCGGACGTTGCGGAGGTGCGTGAGCGCTCCCGCGGTTCAGCCGGCTTCGCCGACCCGGCACAGGATTTCCCCGTGCGGGATCGAGAACCAGCCGTCCGGATCGGCCGCCCACGCACGCCACGCGGCGGAGATCTCGCGGAGGTCTTCCGCGGACGCGTGTCCGCCCGCCACGGCTTGTTCGGCAATCTTGGAATCCAGGATCCGTTCCGCCCACATGCCGCCCCACCACGCGCGTTCCTCGGGCGTGGAATGACACCAGATCGAGGCGCTCGGCTTCACGTCGCGAGCGCCCGCGGCGTGCGCCCAGGCCAGCAATCGCCGTCCCGCGTCCGGCTCGGCACCGTTGCCGTGCGCGACCGCGCGGTACACCTCGAGCCAGCGGTCCAGCCGCGTATCCGCCGGCCACCAGAACGCCGCGGCGTAGTCGGTGTCGCGCGCGGCGACCACACCGCCGGGTTTCGCCAGCGCCAGCATGTGCCGCAGCGCTTCCACCGGTTCGGTCAGGTGCAGCAGCACTTGGTGCGCGTGCACGACGTCGAACCGGCCGACCGCCGGGGCCGCGGTGATGTCGGCGCGCTCGAACCGGACATTGGACACGCCTTCGCTCCGCGCGTGCGCCCGCGCCTGCTCCAGAACGGATTCCGACACGTCGATGCCGACGACCTCGCCCGGAGCCACCCGGCGGGCGAGATCCACCGTGATCGTCCCGGGCCCGCAGCCGACGTCCAGCACGCTGCACCCGGGAAGCAACTCCGGTGCGAGGTAGGCGGCCGAATTGTCGACGGTTCGCCAAACTTGCGACCGTACAACGCTTTCCGCGTGCCCCTGCCCGTAAGCGCTATCCGAAGACATGCTTCGAGGTTAGGAGCCTCGTCCCAGATACTGCAACAGGATTCTCAACAGTTGAGAAGCGGTCTCAGCAGACCCGGCGACGCGGCCTGCCCAGCAGCCGCCGCCCCACTCCGACCAACTCCTGGCGCAGCGTTTCGTCGTCGACCTCGGCCAGATCGGGCGCGCCGCCCGCCATCGCGATGCCGGTGAACGCCACGATCGCCGTCACGCGAGCGGTCACGTCCGGCTCCGGCTCCCCGGCCACGATCGAGATCAGCGCCTGTTTGAACCCTTCGACGCCGTGCCGCGATTTCGCGAGCGCCGCGTCGATGCCCGGGTCGCTGGAGAACAGCGCGACCAGCACCCGGTGCCGCACGACGAGATCGACGAAACCGTCCAGCAGATGGTCCACGCGCGCGCCGTGGCGGCGGTGCTTCGCCGCCTCGACGACCAGTTCGTCCAGTTCCCGGATGCCCGGTTCCGCGACCGCCTCGGTGATTTCCGACTTCGTCTTGAAGTGGTAGTACACCGCGGCCTTGGTGACGCCCAGCTCGTCGGCGATCATCTGCAGCGACGTGCCCTCCACGCCGTGCTCCGAGAACAGCCGCAGCGCAGTGGCGAGCAGCCTGGTCCGGGTGTCCGCGACCGGTTCGACGGTCGTCATCGCGCCCTCCTCGTCAAGCGGAGTGCGCTGCTCCGCAGCACATCATCGTACTTGCCGGGCGACTAGTCCGAAACTTGCCGTGCGGCTAGTCACATCCTAGCCGATCGGCTTGGCAGCCCCTTGCCGAACGGCTAGCTTCGAAAGGGCGATTCCCAGTGCGGAGAGCCCGCTTCGGGCGCGAAACGGAGACGACTCGTGGCACCCTTCCTGTACCGGCTCGGCAGGCTGTCGTTCCGCCGCCGGGTCCTCGTGGCGGCGGTCTGGGCGCTTGTCCTCGCGGCGGTGGGCGCGGGCGCGCTCACGCTGTCGGGCAAGCTGTCCGATTCGGTGACCATCCCCGGCACCGAATCCCAGCAGGCGATCGACCGGCTGGCCGAGCACTTCCCGCAGGCCGCGGCGGGCGGCGGCACCGCGCGCGTGGCGATCGCCGCGCCGGAGGGGCACAAGGTCACCGACCCGGCGGGGCAGGCGGCCGTCGAGTCGGTGGTGGGCAAGCTGAAGTCCGCGCCGAAGGTGGCCGCGGTGGTCGACCCGTTCCAGGCGAAGTCGGTGTCCCCCGACGGCCGGGTCGCGCTCGCGCAAGTGAGCTACCAGGTCAAGGGTTTCGAGCTCAGCGATTCCGACCGGTCCGCGCTGCTGGCGACCGGTGATCACGCGAAGCAGCTGGGATATCAGGTCGAGTACGGCGGCGACGCGGTGCAGGGCATCCCGGCGACCGGGGCCACCGAAGGGCTCGGCGTCGCGGTCGCGGCGGTCGTCCTGATCATCACGTTCGGTTCGCTGCTGGCCGCCGGGATTCCGTTGCTGACCGCGTTGATCGGGGTCGGGGTCGGGATGGCGGGCATCATGCTGGCGTCCGGTTCGATGGAGCTGAACTCCAACACTCCGGTGCTGGCGTTGATGATCGGGCTCGCGGTGGGCATCGACTACGCGCTGTTCATCGTCTCCCGTTACCGGCACGAACTGGCCGAGGGCCGCGAACCCGAGGAAGCCGCCGGCCGAGCCGTTGGCACCGCTGGTTCCGCCGTGGTGTTCGCCGGGCTGACGGTGATCATCGCGCTCGCCGGGCTGACCGTCGTCGGTATTCCGTTCCTCGGCCAGATGGGCGTCGCCGCGGCGGCGACCGTCGTGATCGCGGTGCTGATCGCGTTGACGCTGCTGCCCGCCGTGCTCGGCTTCGCCGGTGCCCGGGTCGCCAGCAGCAAGATCCGCGTGCGCCGCCGTACCGAAGGCCCGACGCATGGCGAGCGCTGGGCACGTTTCGTTGCGCGGCACCGGGTTCCGGTCCTGCTGACCGCGCTGGTCGGGCTGGCCGTGGTCGCGGTTCCCGCACTGAGCATGCAGCTCGGCCTGCCCAACGACTCCACCGCCGCGCCGGACACCACCCAGCGCAAGGCCTACGACCTGGTCAGCAAGGGCTTCGGCGAGGGCGCGAACGGACCGCTGCTGGTCGTCGTCGACACCGGCCCGAACCACAATCCGGCCGCGTTGAAGCAGGCCGCGGCGGACATCGGCAAGCTGCCGGACGTCGCCGCGGTGACGCCGCCCCGGGTCAACCCGGCCGGGGACACCGCGGTGCTCACGGTGATCCCGAAGAGCGGCCCGAGCAGCACGCAGACCGAGGACCTCGTGTCCGCGATCCGCGCGCAATCCGCGCCGTTGCAGGAAAACACCGGCGGCAGCCTCGCGGTGACCGGCCAGACCGCGGCCAACATCGACGTGTCGCAGAAGCTGTCGGACGCGATGCTGCCCTACCTCGCGCTGATCGTCGGGCTGGCGTTCCTGTTGCTGATGCTGGTGTTCCGGTCGGTCGTGGTGCCGTTGAAGGCGACGCTCGGGTTCCTGAGCTCGGTGGTCGCGACGTTCGGCGCGGTGGTCGCGGTGTTCCAGTGGGGCTGGCTGACCGACCTGCTCGGCGTCGCCTCGACCGGCCCGATCATGAGCATGCTGCCGATCCTGCTGATCGGCGTCCTGTTCGGGCTCGCGATGGACTACCAGGTGTTCCTGGTGACCCGGATGCGCGAGGAACACGTGCACGGGGCCGAGCCGCAGGAAGCGATGGTGACCGGGTTCCGGCACGGCGCGCGGGTCGTCGTGGCGGCCGCGCTGATCATGATCTCGGTGTTCGCCGGGTTCGTCCTGGCCGAGTCGACGCTGATCCAGTCGATCGGGTTCGCGCTGGCCTTCGGCGTGCTGGTGGACGCGTTCGTGATCCGGATGACCATCGTGCCCGCGGTGATGTCCCTGCTCGGCCGCGGCGCGTGGTGGCTGCCCAAGTGGCTCGACCGGATCCTGCCGAACGTCGACGTCGAAGGCGAAGGCCTCGTCCGCGAACTCGGCACCCGCGGCGACGACGAACGCGAGCTGACTCGAGTCTGAGTTTTTGTCGGTGGTGGTTCGTACCCTGGTTTCATGATCGAGGACACGGTACGGACTTGGGTCGCGGGATGGGCGTTGTCACGGCAGACGCCGACGCCGGTCGAGAAGCCATGGGGGCTTTTCGTCGAGGTGCCGGACAATCCCGCGGAAGTGGGCAGGCACGTCCTGCCCGAGGCGGAGGAATCGCTGGTCCGCGCTGCTGCGGGCGCGGTCAGCGAACCTCGGACGTGGCTGAAAACGCCTGCCGAGCCGGAAACGATCGAGCCGTGGATGCCGGATGGCTGGATAGTGGCGTGGGAAGAAACCGGCCACCTGATGGCGACGGATCTGCTGGCGACGAACCCGGTCGCGCCGGAGGGCTACACGGTGACGGTGGAGGTCAGCGGCACCGTCACGTTCCTCCGCGTGCTGGACGCGACGGGCGAGCAGGCAGCGAAGGGCCAGATGGCGACTGTCGGCGACGCGGTTGTTGTGGACCGGGTGGTGACCGAGGAGGCCCACCGGCGCCGCGGACTGGGCGGGTTCGTGATGCGCTCGCTCGCCGACCGCGCGGTCGCGGACGGAGCGGTGCTGGGCGTGCTCGGGGCGACGGATGCGAGGCGGGCGTTGTACGAGACGTTGGGGTGGAAGAAGCACGCGACGCTGGCTGAGTGCATTTATCAGCCGTTGGCGGCCTAGTCGCGGGATGCTTGGGGAGGGCTTTGGTTGACAGGAGTCACGCGCTAGGCGTGGGGAGATTCGCGTTCGTTGCCGGAAAGGCGTGCTTCAGGAGCGGCGTGGGACCGCGCTCGTCGCCGCGAGTTACGCGCTTGCCGTGAGGGGCGTGCGCTAGCTGTGGGAGGCATGCGGTGGGAGGGGAAGTCCGCGTTTCGTTGCTGGGCGGGCGCCACGAGCGACAAGGGCCGCGTTAGCCGTCGCGAACCACGGGCTGCTGTGGAAGGGCTCGCGTTAGCTGCCTGGGCAAGTCTCGGGAGGCGCGAAGGTCCGCATCGATTGCTGGGCGGCACAGGGCAGGTGCGGGCCCGCACTTGCGCGAGAGGGTCCGCGTCGGCGGCCAAGTCCGCATAGGCAAGCAGGCCCGTGTCGGCGAGCAGGTCCACGTCGGCGAGCAAGCCCGCGTCAGCAGCCAAGTCCGCGTCGGCGACCAAGCCCGCGTCGGCGACCAAGCCCGCGTCGGCGACCAAGCCCGCGTCGGCGACCAGGTCCACGTCGGCAAGCAAGCCCGCGTCAGCAGCCAAGTCCGCGTCGGCGACCAAGCCCGCGTCGGCGAGCAGGCCCGCGTCGGCGAGCAGACCCGCGTCAACAGTGCGGGAAGCGTGCGTCGGAAGCGGGAAGATCCCGGAGTGGTCAGCTGACCAGCCAGGCGATGGCCCCGCCGATCGCCAGCACTGCCGCGATGCCCAGCACCACGGCGAAGAACTTCGCGGTCTTCCACAGCGAGTAGACCCCGCCGGCCAGGAAGCCGCCGAGGGCCAGCAGCAGGACCGCGATCAGTTCTTTGCTCACAGGGGTTAGCGTGCCACATGGCTTTCACCGTGACGGTACTGGGCAGCGCGACGCCGTACCCGCGCCCGGACGCTCCGTGCTCCGGGTACCTGGTGCGCCACGAGGACACCGCGATCTGGCTCGACGCCGGGCCCGGCACCCTCGCTGCCCTGCAGGAACACGTCTCGCCGGCCGAGCTGGACGCGATCTGGATCTCGCATCTGCACGCGGACCACGTCGCGGATCTGTTACCGGCGGTGTACGCACTGTTGTTCGCGGATCTCCACCCGCGGCGGCCGATCCCGCTCTACGGCCCGCCGGGGACGGCGGCGCGGATCTCCGCGTTCCTGAGCAACACCGGCCGCGCGCCGATCGAGGAGGCGTTCGCCGTCCGGGAACTCCACGACGGACATCGGACCCAAGTCGGCGGGCTGCGCCTCGAGACGGTGGCCGTGTCGCACGGGTTCCCGGCGTTCGGGGTGCGGATCACTGACGGAGAGCGGACTTTCGCGTACTCCGGGGACACCGGGCCGTGCTCGGCGCTCTCGGAGCTGGCGAAGGGGACGGATCTGTTCCTGTGCGAAGCGGACAGCATCGAGCCGTCCGCGGAACACCTGACTCCGGCGGAAGCGGGCCACGCGGCTGCCGGAGCCGCACGGCTGGTGCTCACGCATCTCGGCCACACGGTCACCGCCCGCGACGCGGTTCGCCTTGCCGCCGAACACTTTCCCGGGCCGGTGGCTTATGCCGCTCCGCGGACGGTGTTCCGCGTGTGAGCGGTCAGAACGAGAACCGAGTGCGCGGTGCCGGTCCGCTGGAGCGAGCTTCCCCGCGAATTACCGACCTGAATATCGCGAGGTCGATTCCCGCTTCTCCTGCTCGATGCGGGCCGCATTCCCGTCGCGGCCACCGTGCGCGGCGTCCAGCAGCAACGCCGCGCACGTTCGTAGCCGTTAAAGCACGCCCTTCGTGGACGGAATCCCCCCGGCGCGCGGGTCCGGTTCCGTGGCCGCCCGCAGTGCCCTCGCCACGGCCTTGTACTCCGCTTCCGCGATGTGGTGCGGGTCGCGGCCGTGGATGACGCGGACGTGCAGGGCGATCTGCGCGTGGAACGCCAGCGAGTCGAAGACGTGCCGGGTCAGGACGAACGGGTAGTTGTTGCCGATCGTGAAGGTGTTGAACTGCTCCGGCTCTCCGACGTGCACGCAGTACGGGCGGCCGGAGACGTCGATCGCGGCGTGGGCGAGGGTTTCGTCCATCGGGATCCACGCGTCGCCGAAACGGCGGATGCCGCTCTTGTCCCCGAGGGCCTGGCGCAGTGCCTGGCCGAGCACGATCGCGGTGTCCTCGACGGTGTGGTGCGCGTCGATGTGGACGTCGCCGGTCGCTTCGACCTTCAGGTCCAGCGAGCCGTGCACGCCGAAGGCGGTGAGCATGTGGTCGTAGAACGGCACGCCGGTGGCGATCTCCACCTGGCCGGTCCCGTCGAGGTCCAGCTGGACCAGGATGGACGATTCCTTGGTGGTGCGCTCCACCTTGCCGACGCGGCTCATCGCTTGACTTCCTTACTCGCTTCGAGGAAAGCGTCGTTCTCTTCCGGGGTGCCGACGGTCACCCGCAGGTGGCCTTCGATGCCCACGTCCCGGATCAGCACGCCGTGGTCCAAATAGGACTGCCAGCTGGCCGGCGCGTCGCTGAACTGTCCGAAGAGGACGAAGTTGGCGTCGCTCGGCACCGGGGTGAATCCCAAGCCCAGCAAGGCTTCCACGACGCGGTCGCGTTCGGCGGAGAGCCGGTGCACCGACGCGAGGGTGGCGTCGGCGTGCCGGAGGGCGGCACGGGCGGCCGCCTGGGTGACCTTGGAAAGGTGGTACGGCAAGCGGACCAGCTGCAGGGCGTCCACGATGGCCGGTGCGGCGGCGAGGTAGCCCAGCCGTCCGCCGGCGAAGGCGAACGCCTTGCTCATCGTGCGCGACACGATCAGCTTCGCCGGGTACTCCGCGATCAGCTCGATCGCGCTGGCCTGCGACGAAAACTCCGCGTACGCCTCGTCCACCACGACGATCCCCGGGGCCGCGTCGAGCACGCCGCGCAGCTGGTCCAGCGGGATCGACCCGCCGGTGGGGTTGTTCGGGCTGGTCACGAAGACGATGTCCGGCTTCCGCTCGGCGACCGCTCGGGCGGCCTGCTCGGTGTCGAGCGAAAAGTCCGCGCGGCGCGGCACCGGCAGCCAGTCGGTACGCGTGCCGGTCGCGATGATCGGGTGCATCGAGTACGACGGCTCGAAGCCCAGCGCGGTGCGGCCGGGGCCGCCGAACGCCTGCAGGATCTGCTGCAGGATCTCGTTCGACCCGTTCGCCGCCCACACGTTCGCCTCGGACAGCACGACCCGGGTGGACACGGTGAGGTAGTCCGCCAGATCGGTGCGCAGCGCCACCGCGTCGCGGTCCGGGTACCGGTGCAGCGACGCGGCTTCGGCGCGCACGGCCTCGGCGACGTCGTCGACCAGTTCGGGCGGCGGCGGGTACGGGTTTTCGTTGGTGTTGAGCCGGATCGGGACGTCCAGCTGCGGCGCGCCGTACGGGGTGCGGCCCCGCAGGTCCTCGCGCAGCGGGAGTTCGGCGAGGGTGACCTCGCCGCCGGGAGTGGCTTCGTTCATCGGCCGTCTCCTTCGAAACGTGCGGTGACGGCTTCGCCGTGCGCGGGCAGGTCTTCGGCGTCCGCGAGCGCGACGACGCGGGGAGCGATCTCGCGCAGGGCGTCCTCCGAGTAGTCCACGACGTGGATCCCCTTCAGGAAGCTCTGCACCGACAGGCCCGAGGAATGCCGCGCGAACCCGCCGGTGGGCAGCACGTGGTTCGAGCCCGCGCAGTAGTCGCCCAGCGAAACCGGGGCGTACGCGCCGACGAAAATCGCTCCGGCGTTGCGCACCCGTGCGGCCACTTCGCGGGCGTTCGCGGTCTGGATTTCCAGGTGCTCGGCGGCATACGCGTCCACGACGCGCAGTCCGTCGTCCACAGTGGACACCAGGATGACGCCGGACTGCTTGCCGCCCAGCGCCTGGCCGACCCGCTCGGAGTGCTTCGTCGCGGGGACGCGGGCGGCCAGTTCCGCCTCGACCGCGTCGGCCAGCTTCTCGGATGTGGTCACCAGGACGCTCGCAGCGAGCGGGTCGTGCTCGGCCTGGCTGATCAGGTCGGCGGCGACGTGCGCCGGGTCGGCCGTCTCGTCGGCGAGGATCGCGATCTCGGTCGGGCCGGCCTCGGAATCGATCCCGATCACGCCGCGGACCAGGCGTTTGGCCGCGGTGAGGAAGATGTTGCCGGGACCGGTGACGATGTCCACCGGGGCCAGTTCGGCGCCGTCGGTGTCGACGCCGCCGTAGGCGACCAGCGCGACCGCCTGCGCGCCGCCGACCGCCCACACCTCGTCCACGCCGAGCAGCGCGGCCGCGGCCAGGATCGTCGGGTGCGGCCGCCCGCCGAACGCGGCCTGCGGCGGCGAGCACACGACCAGCGAGCGCACGCCGGCCAGCTGCGCCGGGACGACGTTCATCACCACGGTCGACGGGTACACCGCCAGCCCGCCCGGCGCGTACAGGCCGACGCGGTCGACCGGCACCCAGCGCTCGGTGACCGTGCCGCCGGGCACGACCTGGGTCGTGACGTCCTGGCGGCGCTGGTCGGAGTGCACCTTCCGGGCGCGCTTGATGGACTCCTCCAGCGCGGCGCGGACCTGCGGGTCCAGCTCGGACAGCGCCTTGGACAGCTCTTCGGCGGGCACCCGGACCGTCCCCGGGCGCACCTTGTCGAACCGCTCGGTGAACTCGAGGACCGCCTCGACCCCGCGGTCCCGCACCGCCTCGACCACCGGCCGGACCTGATGCAGCGCCGCGTCCACGTCGTACTCGGCGCGCGGAAGCGCGGCACGGAGCTCGGCAGCGGAGGGGACCTGCCCGCGCAGGTCGGTGCGGTTCAACATGGACACCAGGGTACGAGGTGGCCCGCGCGCGCCCGGCAGGGATACTCGATGCCGACCCGCTGTCCCCGGACCAGGGAGGCTCGTGTGCCCCGGATCGCGTTGTGCCAGCTCAACTCGGGCGACGCCCCGGAAGAAAACCTGAAAACGGTTCGCTCCGGCGTGGAGGCCGCGGCGGCCGCCGGAGCGCGGGTGGTGGTGTTCCCGGAGGCGACGATGGCCCGCTTCGGCCGCCCGCTCGCCCCGGTCGCGCAGCAGCTGGACGGCCCGTGGGCGTCGGCGGTCGCCGCGATCGCCTCGGAGCACGACGTGCTGGTGATCGCCGGGATGTTCACGCCCGCGGACAACGGGCGGGTGCGGAACACGCTGCTGATCACCGGGCTGGGGCAGCATCTCGGCTACGACAAGATCCACCTGTACGACGCGTTCGGGTTCGCCGAATCGGACACTGTCGCGCCGGGTGCGGAGGTCGTGACGTTCTCCGCGGAGGGGACCGTGTTCGGGGTCGCGACCTGCTACGACCTGCGATTCCCGGAGCTGTTCCGACGCCTGGCCGACGACGGCGCGGACGTGGTGACGGTCCCGGCTTCGTGGGGCGCGGGAGCCGGGAAGCGGGAGCAGTGGGAAGTCCTGGTGCGGGCACGGGCCCTGGACTCGGGCTGCTGGGTGGCGGCTTGCGGGCAGGCCGACCCGGCGGTGACCGGGGTGGAAGTGAATCCGAAGGCGCCGACCGGCATCGGGTACTCGCTGGTGGCGGACGGTTTCGGGCGGGTGGAAGCGCAGGCTGGGGCCGGGGTGGAGATGCTGGTGGTGGATGTGGATCCGGAAGTGGCGGGGAAGGCTCGGACGGCTACTGGGGCGTTGGCCAACCGGCGGCTGTAGGGGTCAGTTCTGCAGGTGGCGCTGGAAGGCTTCGAGCGCCCGGTCGAACTGGGCTGACGCTTCGGGAGCGATTTCCAGCGGAAGCGTCAGCTGGATCGTGACGTCCTCGCCGTTGAGCAGTTGCGCGTGCAGGGGGTCCGCACGGTCGCGGAGCTCGTACACGAAGGATCTCAACCGCTCCACAGGCCGATCCGCGTACCGGGCGAGCGCCGCGAAGACTTCATGCACCTCGTCCGACGGTGTCGCATAGCCGCGGAGCCGGTAGGACCATTCGAGGAATGATCGGTAGACGGCGACGTAGCGGCTCGCCACGTGGATTATTCGCGGGACATCCCCGGCTTCGCCGACAACCCCGAACGCGGCCGTTTGCGCGTCGTCGGAAAGCACCGCGGCGAAGTTCCTGATCACGCTCAGAACTGTCGCGAGTTCTCGCTGTATGGTCGACGGGACCTGGTCGACCGGCACGTAATCGGCCGGATGGGAAAAGCCCATGCGATGATCGAGATAGGCGTCGTGCAACCGCTCGATTCCGCACACCAATTCATACGAAAACAAGAGGTATTCCCAGGCCGCGGGGCGTTCGCCGATCAGCACCGTGGCTTCGTGTTCATTACGGGGGACGTACCCGTTGAAGCCTCCTCTTCCGCCCGCCGCCGCTTCGCTGCCCAATTTCTCGCAGATAGCGCTCGCGATGCCGCTCGTCCCGACGATGTTCCCGTCCAGGTAGCTGATGCTCTCCCGGACACCGTCGAGCCGGGTGGCGTCCAATCGCACCGGGAGCAGATACGGTTCCGGCTGATTGAGCGCCCGCAGCAACACGCTTCGCCGCTCGAATCTCGTCCAGGGTTTCGCCGCGTAGTGCCGGGAAACGAACACCACCGCGTATCGCGCGCGTTCCTCGTAGACTTTCGGCAGGTACTCGACCATCTCCTCGCCCCAGAGGGCGACCTGCTCGTCCTGGTCGTAGAACACCTTGTATCCGGCGTCGACCACCTCCCGGACCACAGCCTCGACGAAAACGCGGTCTTCCCCGGCGAAGGACACCGCGACGTCGTAGTCGTAGGCCCGCGCCGGGTCTCTCGCCGTCAACGCAGCAACCCTTCCCGGATCGCCACCCGCACGAATCCCGCCCTTCGCCGTTCTCCCGTCTTGTCCCGGATCCGGTCCAGATAAGACCGCACCGTCCGGACGCTGATGTCCAGGATCTCCGCGACGTCGACGTCCCGCTCCCCCGCCGCCACCAGGCGCAGGACCTGTTTTTCCCGTTCCGACAGCACGATCTTCGGTCCCGCGTGCCGTTCGTCGCTGTCCTGGATGATCATGCCGGCCAAGGTCGGCGAGACGTACGCGTTGTCCTCCGCGATCGTCCGGATCGCGCGCAGCAGTTCGTCGCCGTCGACGTCCTTCGACAGGAAGCCTTTCGCGCCGGCTTGCATCGCGCCGAGGACCTCGGGCTGTTCCGCGTGCGCGGACACCACGAGCACCTTGTGTCCCATCTGCCCCACCTCGAGCACGGCGGCCGCGTCCTGGACGCCGCGCAGTTTCAGGTCGAGCACGACCACGCTGCCCTTCGGCTGGTCCTGCACCGCGAACCGCGCCACGGAGTCGGCTACCGCGCCCAGTTCGATGTCCGGGGCGTCGTTCAGCACGCGCGCGACCGCGTCCCGGTACAGCGGGTGGTCTTCGATCACCCCGACCTGGATGGGTCCGCTCCGGCGCCGCCCCTCGTCGGCTTTCACGTCACTGTTTCCTTCCCCACCAAGCCGCGGCGGATCGCTTCCTTCACGAGGCCGGGGCGCCGCCGTTCGCCGGTCTTGTCGCGGATCCGGTCGAGGTAGCCGCGCACGGTGCGGACGCCGATGCCGAGGATCCGCGCGATGTCGACGTCCCGTTCGCCCGCCGCGACGAGCCGCAGCACCTGCACTTCGCGCGGCGACAGTTCCATTTCCGGCCGGGTGACCGGGCGGTCGGTGTTGTCCTTGATGATCATTCCGGCGACCACTGCCGACACGTACGCGCCGCCGCCCGCGACCGCGCGGATGGCGATCAGCAACTCGTCGACGTCGACGTCCTTCGACAGGAATCCCTTGGCCCCGGCGGCGATCGCGGCGAGCACCGTCTCCGGCTCGGCTTGCGCCGACACGACCAGCACGTGATGGCCCAGCTCGGCGACCTCGAGCACCGCGGCCGCGCCGGCCACGCCCGGCAGGCCGAGGTCGAGCAGGACGACGCTGCCGGCGGGCTGGCGCGCGACGTGGAAGCGCGCGACCGAATCGACCACCGCGCCCAGTTCGACGTCCGGGGCCTCCATGAGGACGCGTTCCACCGAGCGGCGGTACAGCGGATGGTCTTCGATCACGGCGACCTGGACGCTGCCTGGCACCGCGGATTCGGGGCGGTCCGGCACGTCGCTGGGTCGCTGCGCTGTCGTGGTCACCGGCTCGCTCACCCCGTTCCCGCAGGCTGCCCGGCCGCGGCGGGATCGAGCGCGGGACCGGTCGGCATCAGCGCGAGAAGCCCGCCCGCGACCGGATGCCCGGACCCAGAACCGTAGCCCAGCGACGTGAGCGCCGTCCCGTTCGCCACCGGATATTTTCGCCCCGTGTCCGTGACGAGATAAATGGTTCCCGACCCGGGATCGGTCGCGACCGCGCCGCGCGAGGGCGGGACGTAGACGACATCCGCGACCCGGGCGTCGGTCCGGCTCTGCACCGGCAGCGCGCGGGCGCCGGACGGGACCGGCAGATCCGCCGAGACCGTCACGCGGCCGTTCTGTGCGCACAGGGTCACCGCGCTGCCGGTGATCGGCGCTTTCCCGGGGATCCGGTCCGGGTACGCCGCCGGATCCGCGCCGCCGGAACGGGGTTCGCTCACCTTCTTCACCGAGGCGACGTCCGCGGCGCGCACCCGCGCCGGTTCCGGACGGCCCGAATACGCCGGTTCGTTCGCCGGGGTCGTGACGAGCAGCGCGGCCTCGGTCTGGCCGACGGGTTCGAGGCCGTCCAGGCGGACGAGGTAGTAGGTCGAGGCGGTGGCGGGCCCGGCCATCGGGTCGACGACCGACAGCACCTGGCCGACGCGCGTCTCCTGCGTCCCGACGCGCGGGCCGCGGTTTCCCGCGCCGTCGACGGGGATTTCGCCGAGGTCGCGTCCGGCGGGCACGGTGTCGATCCAGCGCGCGGACACGGTGATCGTCGGGTAGCTGTCGAATTGCAGGGCCGCCGCGGCTTCATCGCTCAGCCGGTACCGGTGGCCGCCCGCGAGCAGGAACCGGCCGCCCTGCGGAACGCGGACGATCACGCCCGAATCGCGCGGCAGCTCGACCCCGGACGCGGCCGGTTCCAGCAGCACGGCGACGAGCGGTTCCGCCGACGCGGGCGCGTCCTGGGTGGTGCGGCTGCAACTGGCCCACGGGGTGGTGATCAGCGTGCTGGGCAAGGAATCCGGCGCGCCGACGATGCCGATCTGGGTGCCGCGCGGGGCCGTGCCGAGCTTCTCGGCGGGCACCGTGACGGTCTCGTGGCCGTTGCCGCCGGCGAGCAGCCGCGCGGACGCGTAGTTGAGCACCGGGTGCACCGCGCCGTCCGCGCCGAGCACGAACCGCGCCCCGCTGTCCTCCTCGACGATCACCTTGCCGCCGGCCAGCCAGTCTTTCCCGCCGGACGGGCTGACCAGGCCGATCACCCCGAACACCGCGGTCACGAGCAGGGCCGCGCCGACGCCGAGCAGCGTGCCGAGCACGAGACGGCGGCTGGGCGACACCGGATGGTTGGCGTCCGCGGCGACGAGCGCGGACACGAGACGGCGGCGCAGGAACTGGTACGCCTGGATCTGGTCCCGCTGCGTCCACACGCTGTCCCGGCCCCCTGGAGATCACATCCGCTTCCCGCGCAGGCTAGACAGCTCTCCGGACGCGCACGAGGGTAATTTTTACGCCCACGCGCCCGCGCGGGGACGCTAGCGTTCGCGGGGCCGGGTCTCCGCCCGGGGAAGAGGGGAATGCGTTGTCCGTGTCCGCGCCGCCTGCCCCGGCTCCTGCCCGCGCCCCCGGGACCGCCGGGATTTCGGGCACCGCGCCGTGGCCGTGGCTGCTGCCGATCCGCCCGTTGCAGGCGGCCGGGTGGGAGATCGCCGCGCTGGCCCTGCTGCTCGCGTTCACCGTGCACGGCCTGGCCCCGCCGATGCGGATCACCATCGCCGCGCTGGCCGGGCTGCTGGTGGTCACGACGTCGGTACGGGTCGCCGGACGGCATTTCGCCGGCTGGGCGTGGACGTGGCTCGCGCATCGGCTGCGTCGCCACGACAGCCGCCGCGACAGCCCGGACGCCCTGCTGCGCATCGCCGGTCCGGTGAAGGTGCGTCAGCACGTCGACCGCGCGGGCAACCGCTTCGGCGTCGCCGAGGTCGACGGCGACTGGAGCGCGATCGTCCGCCTCACGCCCGGCGCCGGGGAACCTTCCACGGACGAACTGCTGGCCATCCTCCGCACGACGTTCCGGAACCCGGACATCCCGCTGGCCGCCGTGCAGTTGCTGACGTGGGCGGTGCCCAGGGATTCGCGGGTGTACCGGGTGCGCTGGCTCGCGGTGCGCTACCGGCCGGAAGACGCGCCGACCGCCGCCCTCGCCCGCGGCGGCGGCGAACTGGGGGCGCTGCGGAGCACGGCGAGCGCGGCGCTGAGCTTGATGGTGGCGCTGGCGGAGGCGGGCTTTCCCTCGACGGTGCTGGAGGCTGGCGAGCTGACCAACGAGCTCCGGGTGGCGCTGGGGGTTTCCGCTGGCAACCCGGAGTCCGACGGGGATTTCTGGCGCGCGTGGCAATGGGGCGGGCTCACGCAGACGTGCTACTCGCCGCGGTCCTCGCGGGGGCTCGCCCGGACGCTCGGGTTGGCGGTGCCGGGGGCGGCGTTTACCGCTACGTCGGCGACCGTGCGGCGGACGCCGGGCGGGCGGGAGAAGCTGGAACTGACCGTCCGGGTGGGAGCGAGGGCGGCGGAAGTGCCTGTGCCGCAGGGGGTTTCGGTAGTGCCGCTGCACGGCGGACACGCCGCCGCAGTACGACGGACCCTGCCGCTCGCCCTCACCTGACAACCCGACCTCACGCGGCAGGGAAGTTGCTCTCCACCCACTTCCAGCTCGCCCGCGCGCTGGCCAGCGGCTCCATCGACGGCCGGTCGACCTCCACGATGATCCAGCCGTCGAACGCGGCGGGCAGTTCGCCCAGGCAGTCGAGCAGCGGCACGCCGCCGAGGCCCGGTTCGAGGAACAGGTTGTCGGTCGAGCGGGTGTAGGGCCCCGGCGAAGCCTGCAGAGCGCGGACCCGGTCGACGTCGAGGTCCTTGATGTGCAGTGCGGCGATCCGGTCGCGGTGTTCGCGCAGCATCCCGCGGACGTCCGCGCCCGCCCAGAACAGGTGTCCGAGGTCGAATCCCGCGCCGAGAACGGAATCCGGGATCCCGGCGAGGACGTGCTCGATCTCCTCCCGCGTTTCGACCCACGAGCCGACGTGGTTGTGGAACGCGGGCCGGATCCCTTCCGCGGTCAGGATTTCCGCGGCTCGGCCGAGGAGGTCGGTGTAGTGCTCCAGCCGGGCCCGGTCGAAGGCGTGTCCGACGCCCGCCGCCTCGTCGAAGCGCGGCATTCCGCCGCCGGTGACCATCTCGGCGGACAGGAAGATCGTGTCGAGGCCGAGGGCGTGCGTTTCGTCGGCGCGGCGGCGCACGCCGTCGAACCAGCGGAATTCCGCCGCGGAACCCGGTTCGAGCGTCACGCCGTGCGATTCCGGCAGCGGGACCTGCAGGTAACCCGGGGCCGCGCGCAGGCCGTTCTCGGCGAGCAATTCGCGGTAGGCCCGGATGGTCTGAGTGGGCAGGACTTCCATCATCACCGCGGAGAACCCGGATTCGGCGGCCTCGCGGAGCACCCGCGGCTGCTTGTCCAGGAAGGCCGGGTCGTCGTACTCCCAGCCCTTGGCCAGGTCCGTCCACTGCAGGGTGTTGATGGCGAACTGGGAACGGTCGAGCGTCATGGCTGCTCCTGCTTCGTCGAAGTCGAAGATGTCCGGCCGAGCACGGCGCGGGCGGCGCGCACGGCGGTCGTCATGCCGGTGAGGGTCGAGTTGCAGACCAGCGCGGTGGGCACGACGCCGTTGCCTGCCACGTAAAGGTTGTCGAAGCCCCACACCCGGCAGTCCGGATCGCAGACGCTCGTGCCGTCGTCGGCGGGCCCCATCCGGACGGTTCCGGTGAAGTGCAGCGAGCATCCCGGGTCGAGCAGCGCCGATTCCGTCGCCGGGTCGAACGAGCCGAGCGCGTCGCCGAGCGCCTGCTGGGTGCGCCGGGCCTGCTCGATGAGTTCGCGGTCGCGCTCGGACCATCCGAAGTGGACAGTGAGACGCGGCATGCCCATCGCGTCGGTCTCCTCGTCGGAGAATTCCAGCCGGTTGTCCGCCTGGATTTCCGTCGGGATGTAGAAGCTCGCGCCGACCTGGTACGCCAGGCGGGTGCCGTCCTCAGCGGTGAACGTCTGCGTGCCGATCTGGGCCTGGAACGGTTGTGCGGCACCGCTGTGCGGCAGCCAGTAGTGCTCGACCATGATCTCGCCGTCGGCCGGCACCGGCAGCGCGGACAGGTCGAATCCGAGCCGCTGGGGGTCGGCGAGTACGCGTCCGGTGAGGAAGGCGTGTTCGTTGAGGTAGCGGCCCAGCGCGGGCGGCCGGATTCCGGAGGCGAACAGCAGCTGAGGGCTGCGCATCGTGTCGGCGCAGACGACGGTGGCGGCGGCCCGGATTTCCCGGGTGACACCGGATCGTACGTCCTGCAGCACGGCACCGCGCACCTCGCCGCCTTCGTGGATCAGCCGGATCGCGCGGGTGCCGGTCAACAGCGTGAAGTTCGGATCCGTTGCGGCGTCGGCGATCGGCGGGAAGATGACGTTGGGCCCGGTGCGGCGAAGCACTCCCTCGGCGTCCCGCTGGGCCGCCATCGGCATCGGCTGGATGCCGCGGCCGGGAGCGTCGACGTCCGCGAACAGCTTCTCGATCGTCGCGGTCACCACCCGGCCCGCTTCGGTGTCCGGGAAGGGGTTTCGGTTGACCCGCAGCAGTTCTCCGGCCCGGTCCAGGTCGTTCCGCCATTCCGCGGAGTCCACAAAGGACGGTATCTCGTCGCCCCACGGCGCGGGGGTCGCGGCGGTCCAGTGGACGCCCATTCCGCCCGCGTTCCAGGCGATCGAGGCGGCGGGCATCTCGGCGGCGTCCTCGCCGAGCGACGTGAGGTGGTACATGCCGGGCTCGACGTCCACGAGCGTGGCGCCGACGTCCGCGGTCGGCGCGACGCCGGTGTAGAAGCCCTGGATGCCGGAGGCGACGCGCTGGTTGTAGCGCTCCCAGGTCTCCGGGTCGGCGACGTCGTGCAGGTGCTGGCCCGGGGTGGGGCCGATCACCGGGCCGCCGTCGGCGATCACGATGCGGATGTCCGGGTCGGCGTCGCGCAGTTCGCGGGCGACGGCGGCGCCCATGAGCCCGCCGCCGACGATGAGCACGTCGTTCACGCTTCCTCCGGGGTTTCGATCACGTGCGGCCGCAGCGTCCGGTGCGCGATCTCGAGACCGCGCGTGACCTTCCCGGGAGTGCCGCCCCAGACCGGGTCCTCGTGCTCGACCGAGAGCGTGCCGTCGAACCCGTGCTCGTGCAGCCGGTCGACGACCTTCGCCCAGTCGACCTGGCCGAGCCCCGGGATCCGGTAGCGCCACCAGCCGGTTTCCCACGGGTCGGTCTTGGCGGTCTTGCCGAAGAAGCCGTAGCGCTGCCGGGCGCGCGGGTCCAACTCGACGTCCTTGGCCTGGGCGTGCAGGATGCGGTCGGCGTACGGGGCGATGGTCTCCACCGGGTCGATGCCGATCCAGGTGAGGTGCGACGGGTCCCAGTTCAGGTACAGGCCGAGGCTGAACATCCACTCCCACAGCTCGGGCGAGTAGGCGAGGTTGCCCGGATAGCCGTCCGGATGCCAGCCCTCCATCACGCAGTTCTCGATGATCAGCCGGACCCCGCGCTCCCCCGCGTACTCGACCAGCGCCGGGAAGACGGTCTCGGCCTCGGCCTGGTTCTCCCGGACCGACTTGCCAGGGTCCCGGCCGACGAACGTGCCGACCAGCCCGACGCCGAGCTCCTGCGCGGCGTCGATCGAAGCCCGCAGATGGGCGTGGATCTCCGCCCGCCGCACCGGATCCGGGTGCAGGTTGTTCTCGTAGTAGGCGAGCGCGGAAATGCCGAGACCGTGGCGCGCCATCAGTTCCCGGGTCCGGTCGGCCTGCTCCGGCCCGAACTCGGCGACCGGCAGGTGGGACGCTTCGAAATCACGGCCGCCGGTCGAGGGCCAGCAGGCCACTTCGAGCGCTTCGTATCCCGCGCCCGCGGCCCACTTCGCGATCCGTTCGAGCTCCCATCCGGGCAGGCACGCGGTCAGCATTCCGAGTTTCATCGTTCCACCTTCGTCCACGATCCGTCGCGGGCCGAGCGCAGCACCGCGTCGACCAGCCGAGCCGAACGCAGCCCGTCCGCGAAACCGGGCAGGCCGTCGGGCACGGCACCGTCCACCGCCGCGTAAGTGTCGGCGACGAACGCTTCGAAACACTGGGCGTACCCCTGCGCGTGCCCGGCGGGAAGCTGCGACAACCTGCGCTGCTCCGGCGAGCCGGTTCCGCTGTCCCGCACGACGATCCGGGACTCGTCCGCGCCGCCGAGCCAGATCGACTCGGGCCGTTCCTGGTCGAAGACCGCGCTGCCGCCCGAGCCGTCGAGTTCGAACCACAGCCGGTTCTTCCGGCCGGCGGCCACCTGGGAGATCGTCGCCGAAGCCAGCACCCCGGTTCCGGTGCGCAGCAGCAACGTCGCCGAATCCTCGGTCCGCACCGGGACCCGTTCCCCCGAACCGGATCCGCCGAAGCTGGGGCCGCCGGAGCCCGGGCGGTCGGGCACGGCGACCGAGGTCGCGGCGGTCAGTTCGGCGAACGGGTCGCCGGTGATCCACTCGACCAGATCGCACCAGTGCGAGCCGATGTCGGCGAACGCCCGCGACGGCCCGCCGGAGTCCGGGAAGACGCGCCAGCCCGAAACGTCCGGGGAGAGCATCCAGTCCTGCAGGTAGCTCCCGTGCACCAGCAGCAGCCGGTCGCCCAGTTCGCCGCTGCGCACGCGGGCCCGCAGTTCGCGGACGATCGGGTGGTAGCGGTAGACGAACGGCACGGTCGCCACGAGCCCGCTCTGCTCGGCGAGGGCGGCCATCCGTCCGGCCTGCTCGACCGAGACGCCCAGCGGCTTCTCGCAGATCACGTGCTTGCCCGCCCGCAGCGCGGCCTCGGCGTATTCGGCGTGCGTGGCGTTGGGCGTGCAGACGTGCACGACCTCGACGCGCTCGTCGTCGAGCACTTCGGCGAGGTCCCGGTATCCGGTGCTGATTCGCCATTGGTCGGCGACCTCGCGGGAACGTTCCGGCGTCGAGGCCAGCACCCCGGTCACCTCCGCGCCCGCCAGCAGCGCGGCCCGGCGGTGCACGGCGGCGATCATCCCCGCACCGAGCACGGCGACGCCTCGCCGGGGTTTCTTCCGGGGGTCCTGCTCCGCCATACGTGTCCTTTCACCTGCGAAGACGTACCTGGGGTCTCACGCCCTGCTCCGTCGTGGCCCCACGCTAAGCCGCCGCTTTATGTCGGATCAAGTCAAAAATAAGGGCACTTTCAGTCAAAAAGAACGGCATTAATGGTCTAACATCCAGGCTATGACCGACTGGACCCCCGTCCGGCTCTCCTCCCCGCCCGCCCCGGAAAACGACGCCGCCGACCGGGCACACAGCCAGCTGCTGCGGCTGATCGCGTCCGGTTCGGCGGACACGCGCGCGGCGCTCGTGCGCTCGACCGGCATGTCGCGGTCCACGCTGAACGGGCACCTGGACGCGCTGCTGCGCTCCCGCGTCCTGGTCGAATCGGGCACCTCGGCGCACGCCGGCCGCGGTCGTCCGGCGCACCGGCTCCGGCTCGCCGCGCGGGCGGGAGTGGTGCTGGCGGCGGACCTCGGCGCGCACAGCACCCGGGTCGCCGTCGCCGACACGGCGCAGACGATCCTCGCCGAGCAGCAGTTCCCGCTCGCACTGGAGCAGGGTCCCGAAGCCGCGCTGGACGCGTTGACCGACCGGCTGCGCGAACTGCTCCGCGAGGCCGAGGTCGAGCCCGGCGAGGTCACCGCGCTCGCCATGGGGCTGCCCGGCCCGGTCGACGCGCGGACCGGTTCCCCGGTGCGTCCGCCGATCATGCCCGGCTGGGACCGGTACCCGGTCGGACAGGTGATGGGCGAGCGGCTTTCCTGCGCCGTGCTCGTGGACAACGACGTGAACCTGATGGCGCTCGGCGAGGCACGGGCCCGGCCCGCCGAGGCGAATCCGTTGCTGTTCCTCAAGATCGGCACTGGGATCGGCGGCGGCCTCGTGCTCGCGGACGGGCGCATCCACCGCGGCTCCGACGGCGCGGCCGGCGACATCGGGCACGTGCGCGTCCCCGGCGACGACCAGACCGTCTGCCAATGCGGCAACGTCGGCTGCGTCGAGGCCGTGGCCTCCGCCGGAGCCGTGCTGCGCATCGTCCAGGCCGAACTGCCCGCGCTTCAGTCCATTGAGGACCTCGCCCGCGCCCTCCGCGACGGGGAGCCGACCGTGGTGCGCCACGTCCGCACCGCGGCCGAAACGATCGGCGAGGTGGTCGCGATGCTGGTGCACTTCTACAACCCGCGCACGATCGCGCTCGGCGGCCTGATCACCGCGGCGGGCGACGACGTGCTGGCCGGGATCCGCAGCGTCGTCTACCGCCGCGCGCTGCCGCTGGCCACCCGGAACCTGGTGCTGACGCACAGCGAACTCGGCAGGCACGCGGGCGTCGCGGGCGGGATCGTCTCGGCGGTGGAGCACACCCTTTCGCCGTCCGGGATCCGGGCGCTGAAGGAATCCGTACTTGACAGGGTGCCCGGCGCGAGGTGAACATCCTTGCTGTCTCACGCCCGAGAACGTCGGAACCGCCACCGCGGGTGGCGTCTGCGTCGCCCCGGCGACCCGCGGAACCGATCCTCTCTCGGAGAAAGCCATGACGCACACGGTCAGTGCGGACCGGTCCGTTCGCACGGCAGGCCCGAAATTCGTCGTCGCCTACATCGCGGCACTGCTCGGCTGCTACTTCGCCCTCATCACCCCGGCGTCGGTCACCGTCGCCCTCCGGCTCCAGCAGATCGACCCCGAGCACAAGGTCGGCGCCCTCGCGCTCGCGCTCGGCCTCGGCGCGCTGCTCGCCGTCGTCGCCAACCCGCTCTTCGGCCATCTGTCCGACCGCACCACGTCCCGGTTCGGCATGCGCAAACCCTGGCTGATCGCCGGGATCTTCGGCGGCACCGGCGGGCTGCTCGTGGTCGCGTTCGCCACCACGACGGCCATGGTCGTGGTCGGCTGGTGCCTGACCCAGATCCTGTTCAACGCCGCGCTCGCCGCGATGGTCGCCCTGCTGCCCGACCAGATCCCGGCGGAGCGGCGCGGCGTGGTGAGCGCGCTGATGGGCGTCTGCTTCCCGGTTTCGATGATCGGCGGCAGCTACGTCGCGCAGGCCGTGACCGGGCTGCCGCCGTTCTGGATGTTCCTGCTCCCCGCGATCGCCGCGCCGATCACCGTCGTCATCCTGTGCGCCGTCCTGCGGGACCGCCGCCTCGACCCGGCGGAGCGGACCCCGTTCGGCATCCGCGACCTCGGCCGGATGTTCTCGTTCCGGCCCCGGCACAACCCGCCGTTCGCGTGGGCCTGCCTGATGGTTTTCCTGCTGTCCATCGGCTTCTCCACCTTCACCACCTACCTGGTCTACTACCTGTCCGACGTGCTGGGCGTGGGCAGCGGCGAGGTCGCGCACGCCGCGTTCGTCGTGAACCTGATCGCCTTCGGCATCGCTCTGCCCGCGAGCCTGGCCGGCGGCTGGATCACCGACCGGTTCGGCCGCCGCGGGCTGATGATGCTCTCGTCAGCGGTGCTGCTGGCGCTCGCGCTGGCGGTGCTGATCGTGGCGAAGAGCGTCCCGATGCTCTACGTCAGCGCCGCGATCGCCGGAGTCGGGCTGGGCGGGTACTTCTGCGGCCATTTCGCGGTCCCGGCTGCGCTCCTCTCGGGGGACGGCGAGGCGGCGCGCGAGATGGGGGTGGTGAACATCGCGCTCACGCTGCCGAGTTCGCTGGTTCCGGTTTACGGGCCCGCGCTGCTGTCGTTCGGGTCGAGCACGAGCACGAATTACCCGCTGCTGTTCGGGTCGGGTGTGGTCGCTTGCCTGCTGGCGATTCCGGTGATGCGGAAGATCCGCGGGCTCAACCGGCCGCCTGTGGGGTGACGGGAGGTTCGTGAGGGGAACCCTGACGGAATCAGATTCCGTCAGGGTTCCCCTCACGACCTGGGGAAAGCAGGCGCTCCAGTTCGGTTTCGGCCTCGCTGCTTCCGGCGTCCGAAAGCCGTTGCAGTTCCCGCAGATCACGGTTCGCCACCGCCCGGCGGGTCAGCAAGCGTCCGGCGTGTTCATTGCCCTCGTCGAGCGGCTCGGCCAGGTCGCCGCGGCGGTCGGCGAGATCGGCGAGACGGTCCAGTGCGGTTTCGTTCCCCTCGTCAGCGAGGGCGCGCAGGGTGTCGTAATCGTGCATGCCGCCAGCTTCCAACCTTGCCCCTGGGACAAGGTCAAGCGCGATACTGGAGCCATGCTCACCATCGGCCAGCTCGCGCGCCACGCCGGGGTTTCGGCCAAGGCGGTCCGCGTCTACCACGCGAAAGGGCTCCTGCCCGAGCCCGCGCGCGACGCCTCCGGATACCGCCGCTACGACGCGCAGGCGGTCATCGACCTGGCCCGCATCGTCACGCTCGCCCAGGCCGGGGTCCCGTTGGCGCGCATCCCGGAGGTGCTGAACGCCGACGAGGACGCCCTCGACCGGATCGACGCCGAGTTGCGGGATCGCATCCGGCAGCTCGAACAACGCCGCGCCCGGTTGCGGGACCTCGATCGGCCCGACCGGCTCTGTCTGCCGCCCGAAGCCATCGCGTTCATGGACCGGCTGAAGCGAGTAGGACTGTCTGCGCGGCACGAGAACGCCATCCGCGACGGCTGGATCCTTGCCTGCGCGCTCGCCCCGGACGTCGCCCACGCCATTCTCCCCAGCCGCACCGCGTTGCTGGACGATCCGGAATACGTCGCCGTTCTCCGCGCGTACGACGAGGCGATCGAGTGGAGTCCCGACGATCCGCGGCTCGAAGCGATCGCCGACGCGGCCACCACGCTCGGCCGGCGGATGACGTTGCCGTCTGACCTGCCGGACTTCCGGAAGGTGCCCCGCCAGGTCGTCGAGCTTCTCGCCACGCATCTCGACAGCCCCGCCTGGCAGCGCATCGACCAGCTCGTCGCCCAGCGGATCAGCGAAGCGAAGAACGCGCCGTCGGAGCCAAGCGAAGCCGCTGCACCTCGGCACCGATAACCAGCTGGGACTCGAACGCCCGCAACGACGCGAGATCCGGGAAAACCCAGACCCCGACGCGGACGTTCTCCCCTTCGCGCACCGGCAGCGCACGGAAGGTGTTCTCCGCGGGCTCGGTGACGAAGGAGGCAAGAGGCGCAACGAAATCAGCACCAGGCGGGCCGATCAGGATCAGGATTCGCGAGGGCGGTTCGACGGCATCGACGGGCCGGGACATCGGCGGGAAGTCGGTTTCGGGGCGGAGCAGCAGGACGTTGTCGCTGTCGAGCATGGTGGAGTTCGCGGCGGCGCGGTGTTTCCGCCAGGCCTCGCCTTCGAGGTAGAACGCGGTCAGCGCGGCGTGCCGGGCGGCCATGTCCGGGAAGGAACGGAACCACACGAACCGGTCCGGGTCGTCCTCGTCGCGGAATTGGCCGACGACGGTGCAGCCCGCGGCCTCCTGCGGTTCCACCAGCGCACGGTCGAACAGGTCGATCAGGACGTCCCGGTGCCCGGGCCGGAGGGTGTACTGGCGGAGTTCCACGACGGTCACGCCAGCGAATCTGCCACCCCGTCGCGGCGCGAGCGAGTGGCAGGACTGACTGCTTCCGCAAAATTCCTGCCGTATCCTCGCAGCATGCGAACCGTCGCGGTCGCGCTGGTCGACGACATGCCGTTGTTCGAGCTGGCCATCGCCGCCGAGGTGTTCGGGCCGTCCCGGACCGACCTCGCCGACCCCTGGTACGAGCTGCGGTTCTGCGCGGAGAAGCCGGAAACCCGCACCGAGTTCGGCTTCCGGCAGCACGCCAGTCACGGTCTCGAGACGCTCAAAGACGCCGATACCGTGCTGGTTCCCGCCTTGCCGTACGCGTGTGTCCAAACTGGACAACCGATCCCGGCGCACCTGGTCGACGCCATCCAGGAGGCAGCGGCCCATGGCGCCCGGATCGTTTCGCTGTGCACCGGCGCGTTCGCGCTCGCGGCGGCGGGGCTGCTGGACGGTCGGCGAGCGGCGACGCATTGGATGTACGCCGCCACGCTCGCCATGCTGCATCCGCGGGTCCAGGTGGACGCGTCGGTGCTCTACCTGGACGACGGGCAGGTGCTCACCAGCGCCGGACGCAGCGCGGGCATCGACCTCTGCCTGCACGTCGTGCGCAGCGACCTCGGCGCGCACGTCGCCAATGAGGTCGCCCGCCGGATGGTGCTGCCCGCGCATCGCGGCGGCGGACAAGCGCAGTACGTCTCCGCGACGGTCCCGGACACCGACGACGCCGGGCTCGGGCCGGTGCTGCACTGGGCGACGCGCCACCTCGACCAGCCGCTGACTGTCGAGCAGCTGGCCCGCCGAGCCGGGGTCAGCCCGCGCACGTTCGTCCGCCGGTTCCACGAGGCCACCGGGACGACGCCGTTGCAATGGCTGCTCGACCAGCGCGTCCTGCGCGCCCGCAGCCTGCTGGAATCCACCGATCTGCCGGTCGGCCTGATCGGCGAACGCAGCGGCCTCGGTTCGGCGGCCAACCTCCGCCGCCATTTCACACTCCGGCTGGGGACGGCTCCGACGGAATATCGGCGCGCGTTCCGCGGATGAGCCCGAGCGCGGTCACTCCGGCCGCGACGGTCAGGACGACCGCTGTCCAGCACGCGACCGTCACGCCGGCGTCGAGGAAAACCGTCGTCAGCATGGCGACTCCGACGGTTCCGCCTAGTTGCTGCACCGCGTTCAACAGCCCGGCCGCCGAACCTGTCTCCGAGGGACGGACGAGGGCGAGCGCCGCGGTGAAGAACGGCACGGTGAACAATCCGGTTCCCGTTCCCGCGATCACCAGCGAGAGCAGCAAGGGCCAGCCCAGCGCGATACCCGTGATCCCCGCGGCCAGGAAAACCACGCCGGCAAAGAGAATCCGGGTGCCGAAGCGCGGGACGAGCCAGCGTCCGGCCACAAAGGACGATACCGCCAGCCCGCACGACCACGGCAGCAACGAGAGACCGGCGGTCCGGGCGTCGGCGTGCTGGGTCAGTTGCAGGAACAGGACGACAACCTGGGTCAAGCCGGTCATCACGGCGAAGAACAGCACTGACGTCGTCAATCCGGCCGGGAAACCGAGGCCGCGAAAAAGGCTGCGCTCGATCAGGCCGCCGCGAAACCGTTGCTGCAGAGTGAAAACCACGAGCACCGCCACTCCGGCGGCAACGAGATAACCGTTCCACTGCGTGAGCAGCGGATAGACGACGAGCCCGGCTCCCAGCACGACCAAACCGGTCCCGAGCAGGTCGAGCCGCGGCCGGGAGGCGGACCGGTCTTCGGTCAGCAATCCGGACGCGGCGAGCACGGCGACTCCTAGCGGGACGTTCACCAGGAACACCGACCGCCACGACCAGGCGTCGGTCAGCAGTCCGCCGAGGACCGGACCGCTCACCGCGGCCAGCCCCATCACCGGGCCGATCATGCCGAGTGCGCGTGCCCGGGCCGCGCCGTCGAACAGGACGCGGATGAGGCCGATCGTCTGCGGGATCACCAAGGCGGCCGAAGCTCCTTGCAGGGCCCGGAAAACGAGCAGGAACCCGGGTGTGGTCGCGGCCGCGCACAAGGCCGAGGAGAGCACGAAACCGGCCACGCCGAGCTGGAAGGTGCGGCGTCGGCCGATGATGTCGCCGAGGCGTCCGCCGGTGATCAGCAGGAGCGCGAAGGGCAGCGTGTACCCGGCGGTGTAGAAGGAGATCGTGCTGGGCGCGCCGCCGAGTTCGGCGTGCACCGCGGGCGCGGCGACCTGGACGATGGTGGTGTCGAGGAGGTTCATCGCCTCCGCGACGAGCAGGACCGCCAGCGCGGCCCAGCGACGTGAATCGTTCATGCCGCCAGCCTGGACAGCGGCAAGACAGGATTCCAGCCACCGGCTCAAAGGAACAGAAATCTTCCAATCAGGACCGTCTGGTGCAGAATCAAGCCATGCTCGACGACCTAGACCACGCCCTGGTCCACGCACTCCAGGTCGACGGCCGCGCCCCGTTCGCGCGGATCGGCACCGTCCTGGGCGTCTCGACGCAGACCGTCGCACGCCGCTACCGACGGCTGCGCGCTGAAGCCGGACTGCGCGTCGTCGGGCTCGCCGTACCGCATCGCGCCGGACAGACGCAGTGGCTCGTGCGGCTCACCGTCGTCCCGGCAGTCGCGCAACGGGTCGCCGACGCGCTGGTCCGGCGCACCGACACGACTTGGGTCAAGCTCGCCGGAGGCGGTACGGAAATCTGCGTCATCGTCCACACCGCCAACGGGTCCGCCCCGGAGCACGGCCTGCTGCTCCACGACATCCCGCGCACGACCGGCATCACCGCCGTGTCCGCGCACCAGTTGCTGCACCTGTACCACGGCGGGCCGACCGCCTGGCAAGGCCGCGCCGAGGTTCTCACCGACGCCCAACGTCGCCAACTGGAACCCGAAACCCGCGCCACGGCCGCCGAAGCGACCGCCGCCGACGAGCCCTTGCTCACCGCGTTGCAGCGAGACGGCCGCCTAGGCCAGACCGAGCTGGCGACCGTCACCGGCTGGTCCGCCGCAACCGTCGCCCGCCGAATCGCCGACCTGCGCGCGGCGGAAACCCTCTATTTCGACGTAGAAATCGACGCCCGGCTCTTCGGCGCGACCACGCAGGCGCTGCTGTGGATGGCCGTAGCCCCCGCCGACCTCGACGCCGTCGCTACCGAACTAGCCACCCACCGCGAACTAGCCGTCGTCGCCGCGACCACCGGGCCGACGAACCTCCTTGCGCACGCCCTCTGCGCCGATCCCCCAGCCCTGCACCGCTACCTCACCCACCAACTCGGCGCACTCCCCGGCATCCGCTCCTGCGAAACCGCACCAGTCCTGCGCACCCTCAAAGCCGCCAGCCCACTCACCCGCTGACCGCCTCGTACACCCCAGCGATCAACGCCACGAACGGCACCAACGACAACAACACCAGGAACTCGGAAATATCCAGCAACCGCGACCAGTACGGCGACCGCACCCCGCGCGCGACCCGCGTCGCGTAGAAGAGGGACACCACCGCGGCCAGCACCAGCGCCAGTCCGGCTGCGAGGAGCGCGATCCGCTGGTTTTCCGCGATCAGCCAGAAACCCGCGGTCAGCAATGCGGCAAGACCAAAACCCACCAGCACCAGCCGTTGCGTGCGTCCCGCGTACGCGCGCGAACGCTGGATCCACGCCGTCCCGACCAACGCCGCCAGCCCGGCTTCCCACGGTCCGCCGGTGGTGAGCACGATCGACGAACCGATCACCACCAGCCCGAGCGCCACCAGCAGGCTGGTGAGCAACGCCTGCGCGTACGTCGTCCGCCCGGCCATTTCCGCGCCGAGCGACGGCTGTTCGTTGGCGCGGAAGGATTCCATGTCGTCCGGCACGCGCGGAAGCGGCATCCGGCCCAGCCGCAGCGCGAGCATCGGCGCGACAGCCGCCAACGCGGTCGCCAGCACGGCCGCGACAGCCGCGGCGGCAACCGGCTTCGCGCCGGTCAGCAACACCACGCCGGTCGCGATCGCGCCGATCCCGGCCGAACCGACCACCGCGACGAAGAACGGCAGCCGGTCCGCCACTGAAACCGCGGCCAACACCCCGTAAACAGTCACCGCCGCGAGCCCCGCGGCAAGCGGTCCGGCGGAGAGCGAGAACATCGAATGCGGTGGCAGCAAAGACATTCCGGACAGGAACGCCACTCCGACCCCGGCCAGCGCACCGGCCGCACCCGCGCCCGAATCGCCGTATGCGCGGCTCAGCGCGCCGCCGCCAAGCAGCAGCACGACCGCGAGCAGCCCGGTGCCGATCGGCGCGAGCACGCTGCCCGCCAGCGACGCCTGGATCAGCAGCCCGCCCGCGAACAACAGCAGTGCGGCCGCCGTGATCCCGGACCGCCGCGCGACCTTCGGCCCCCACGCCGTCGACGCGGATTCGCCGACGCTCGCGATCGAGTCGACCACGTCGTCGAACAACAGCGGGCCGCGCGGACGTTCGCGCGGGGTCAGGTGCAGCACCTCGCCGTCTCGCACCTGCGCGGCGGCCACGGTGAGCCCGAGCGCGAGCGGCGCGCCGCCGAGCCGCGACAGCACCCAGCCCGGATGCTCGGCCGACGCCTGCCCGGCCGCCCCGGCGAGCCGGACCAGCTGCGGCACCAGTTCGGCGAACGTGCTCTGCTGCGGCAGCGCGACGTCCACCCTGGCGCGCGGGGTGACGATCGTGACGCGCCGGGTCGACCCGGCGACGGCCGGCGCGCTCACTGCTGGGACCTGGACGCCTCGATCACCGGGGCGAACTTCGCGCTGCTCGCCTCGGCGAGTTTCTGCAGGCCGGCGTTCACCGCTTCGAGGACGATCTCCGACAGCGTGCGCGCGTCGTACTCGCGGATCGCGCGCTGGTCGATGTCGACGGAGGTGAACCGGCCGTCGCCGCGCAGCGTCACGGTCACCTCGTTCTGCCGCGACGCGGCCTTGACCTCCATCGCCTCGACCGTGCGCTGGATCCGCTGGACCTCTTCGGTCTGCTTGCGGACCTGCGCGAGCAGCTCGTCCATGTCCGGCACGGCATACGGTTCAGTCACCGTCGTTCTCCTTCTCCTGCGGGGTTTCGCGGCGGACGTGCACGCTGGCGACGAACTTCCGGAAGTCGGGGACGAGCGTGCGCGCATCCTGCGGATCGGCCGTGCAGACCAGTTCCAGCACGACCCGTCCGGCCGGACCGGGCACGGTCAGGAACACCTGGATCTGCACCAGATCCTGGCCTTCTCCGGTGCGCATCCGCAAGGTCTGGGTGCAGCCGGGCGCGACCGCGCTGCCGACCTCTTGGCGGTCGAGGACGTCGAGCAGCGCCATCGTCCGGCCGAGCCGTTCGACCGCCTCGTCGGCGATGTCCTTCATCGGCAGGGAATCCTGGCGCTGCTGGATGCCGAGCGTGATGTTCGGGGTGAACTCCGCCCGCGGATTCGGGTGCACGGCAACGAAAACGAGACCGGGTGCGATCGGCGGCACCGGCGTCCAGCCCTCCGGGACGTCGAAGCCCAGCGGGAGCGTCACCAGATCCGCCATGGCGCTCACCACGAACCCACATACTGCACGGCGTCGTCCCAAGCCCCGCCGAGCGCGTCCGCCGCCTGACCGGCTGCGTCGCCGACCGCGTCGACCGCCGCGCCGCCGTATTCGCTGACCGCCGCGCCGACCTTCGGCAGGTCGATGTCGATCTTCGCACCGACTCCGGCCCCGAGCCCCAACGCGGCACCGGCCTTGAAGTTCATCTTGAGATGCCCGTTGTCATATACGAACTGGCCGTCGAGCTGCGCGCCGATTCCATATTGGACACTCCCGCTCGCGCCGACGCCGACCCCCGCGACATCCGCCGCGACCTGACCCTCCAGCTTGCCGCCCGCGAAAGCGTTGGCGTGCACGCCAAGCCCGTGTACGCCGAGTTGCGCGGAACCGCTTACCTCGCCGCCTGCGAAAGCCGAACCGCGAGCGCTGCCGTGCGCGACGCCGTAGCTTCCGCTGGTCCCGATGTCCTCCCGGAACCCCAGCTCGGCGTGGCCGGACGCCTTCGCGTCCCAGCCTTGCGAGGAGATTTTCCCGTCGTACTCCGGAATGAAGCCGTCCTGCTCGTGCGCCGTCTTGAGGTAAGTGATCTCGGTGGCGCGGGCGATCGCGCTCTTCTGCTTCGGCTGCCCGAACGGCGTGTCCGCCTTCTTCGGCGCGCGGGTGCCTTCGAGCCCGTTCCAGGTCAGCTTCTTCCAGCCGGAATTGCCGAACCACGACGGCACCGAACGCGGCCGCTTCCGTCCGTCCAGCGTGTCGCCATTCACCCACGACAGCGGGCCGTAGACGCGTTTGCCCAGCTTGCCGGGCTTGCTCATCGGCCCGGCCCACGGCGCGGGGAACAACTCCGCCAACGCGTCCGACAGTTCGTCGGCGACCTGCCCGGCCGCCGCGACCGCCTGCTCGCCCAAATCCCTTGCCGCGGCGATAAAAGCGCCCACCGCGTTCGGATCCGCCGACCGGGCTTGGTTGATCAGTTGCGCGCCGTACTGATCGAACTGCGCGGCGACGGAGTCAACACCAGAACGCGCCCACCGCAACAGCTGTCCGGCCATCGACAACCGCTTGCTTTGGTCGGCCAGCTTCGTGCCGTCTTCGGTCAACGCGTGCGCGACGTCGGCCGCCGCTGTCGCGTACGCGGTGTACGCGGCACCGTCCCAGTCAGCGTGCAATGCCGTGGCAGCGTCCGCGATTTCGGTGGCTTTGCCGGTGATCGTGGACGCGTTGGTGCCACAGCGGTTCGCCGCCGCTTCGAGCGCCGCCGGGTCGCCCGTGACCCGGCGCTGGTATTCGACCAGCACCTGCCGGTAGTTCGACAGCACCGAGCTGACGACTCCGGACGCGTCCACGGCCACCGGCTACGCGCCCTTCGCGTCGATGTCGACGTGCTGCTGGAAGTGTTTGCCCTGGTAGGTGACGTCGACATCGATGTCCACGTCCTGCCCGGCCGGGGCCTCGACGGTCGACTGCCCGGTGTTCAGGTCGGTGTGGATCACGACCTCGTGCGCACCGGTCGACTGACCCGGCACCGAAGGCACCGAAGGCGCGGGGGACGGTGCCGGAGCCGGGTGGTCCACCGGAATCCAGCTGTTCCCCGCATTGGCCCCCACACCCGCACCGCCCCCAGAAGGCCAGCCACCAGAACCGCCGCCAGTCGGCCAGCCGCCGTTGGCCAACGCGGGCGGCGTGTAGTTCGTGAACGACGGGTTCCCGCCGGGCACTCCCCCGCCGCTGCCGCCGATGGCCGCCTGCCCGGACGCGCTCGCGACCGGCGCGGGCATCTGCGGCGCGGTGACCGGCGTGCCGGAGACCGCCGCATTGCCCGCGGCACCGCTCGCGTCGGAAGAACCGTGGTGGAACAGCTTTTCGAGGTCGCCGATGATCGTCGCGACCTGGGTGATCTGGTTCGCGAGGTCGCCCGCGCCGAGGGCCTTCAGCAACCCGCCGACCGCGGTGATGAATCCGCGCAGCGTCGCGCTGGTAGCGGTGGAAAGCGCGACCGCGGCCCCGTAAGTCCACCAGTTCGACATGAGCGACGCGACGGTCGGGTTCACCGCCGCGACCACCGACCGGTACGCCTCCTGCGCCGTCTTCACCAGCGTGCCGGAAACGCCGAGCAGTTCAGCGCCCTTCTCGATCACGGTGATGATCTTCGTGAGCTGGTCGAGCGAGTGGGAGATCTTCTGCAGCGCTGATTCCGACGCCCCGCCGGACCAGACCTTGCCGAGCTGGTCGGCGGCCTTGCTGAGCTCGGTGTAGAGCGAGGTCAGCTCAGCGGCCTTGTGCAGCAGGTCGAGGACGTGCTTCGCGATCTGCTCCGGCTGGCCGGTGACGATCTGCGGCAGCACGGTGATCGGGCCCCCGCCGGAAGCGGTGGCGTCCATCGCGCTGGAGTTCGGGAAGAGCATCGGACCTCACTTGGTCGGGGTTCGGGGTCAGACGGAGGCGGGCCGGTACACGCTGACCTTGGCCAGTCCGCCGAGGCCCGGATCGACAGGGCCGTGGTTGTAGAGAGCGCCGCCGTCCCCGGCGACGCCGATCACCGGATGCTGGTCGGCGAGCAGAAGCGGTTCCACCACGACGACATCGCCGCTGTGCACGCCGCCGGGCACGTCGCCGAAGGTGCGCGCGGTGCCCGAGTAGACCTCGATCAGGCCGACGCGCGCCTGGTTGTCGGCGTCGCCGGCGAGCCAGTCGTTGAAGTCCGCGACGCCGTGGAACCGGGCGTCGGTGAGCGGATGCTCGGCGAGCCTGCCGAGGTCGGCGTCGCCGAGGTACCGCAGGACGTTGCCGACCGACGACGGTTCGCCGTGCGCACCGGCGCTGTCGGTGATCGCCGCCTCGGCCAGGTGTGCGGCGTGCGGTGTTCCCCAGATTGACGTCAACGACGGCGACGAGGACTGCGCGTGGCCGCCGCCGTAGCCGTCGGATACTGCTTCGTCGGCGCTTTGGTAAGCGTCCGCGCTGTGCTTGACCAGGCCGTTGATCTCCTGCAGCAATTGCAGCAGCGAGCGCACCGCGGTCACCTGCTGCGAGTGCAGCGCCTCGTTCGCCGCCGCGACGACGCTGCCGAAACTGGCGAACGTCGTCGGCTGCAGGACGAGTTTTTCCAGGTCCGCGACGGCGTTGATGCCGTGGGCGATGACGGCGCCCACGTTGCCGACGGTGGAGCGCATGGCCTCCGGCTCGGCCCGGTACTCGCCGGTCGTGCCCATGGCGCTCCCTCCCGCTCTCCCGCGATCGACGCACCGGTGCGGGGCGTCAGCGCAGAGCGTAAGTTCGCGCCGCCGGGCGAGCGGACGGCAAAAGTACCCACCGCGACCGGACAGCGGACGGCCAAAATACGGGGCATGAGTGCCCCCCGCGACCGCCTCGGCCTGCTCGGCGAGCAGCCTGGGGAGATCATGCTGCAGTCCCCGCCGATGCTGCCCAAGAGCGGCTCCGGCGGCGTGATGCAGCTCATGATGTTCCTGCCGATGATGCTCGGGATGGGCGCGATGTCGTTCGTCTACATCGGACGCGACGGCGGGGTGATGACCTGGATCTTCGGCGCGCTGTTCGTCACCGCGATGGGCGGCATGATCGTGATGTCGCTCGGCCGCGGCGGCATGGCGAAGAAGGCGCAGATCAACGAGGAGCGCCGCGACTACCAGCGGTATCTCGCGGGCCTGCGCACGCGCGTGCGCGCGGTCGCCGACTCCCAGCGCGCCACGCTGATCGCGCAGCAGCCGGATCCGGCCGACCTGTGGGCGTACGTCGAAACCGACCAGCACTGGGACCGCCGCCGCGGCGACCGTTCGTTCGCGATGGTGCGCGCAGCCACCGGCCCGCAGCCGCTCGCGACGCCGTTGCGCGCGCCGCAGATCGCGCCGCTGGAAGAGCTGGATCCCGTTTCGTCCACCAACCTCAAGCACTTCATCCAGACCTTCTCGACCGTCGAGGGCCTGCCAGTTTCGATCTCGCTGCGCTCCTACGCGGCCGCGACGCTGTCCGGGCGCCGGTTCGAGGTGCTCGGGATGACCCGCGCGGTGCTGGCGCAGCTGGTGACTTTCCATTCCCCGACCGATCTGCGCGTCGCGTTCTGCGTTGCTCCGGACCGTTCGCACGACTGGGAATGGGCGAAGTGGCTGCCGCACGCCACCGCGCCGGTGCTGTCCGACGCGACCGGCCCGCGGCGATTGTTCGCCGACAGCGCCGCGGAACTCGCGAAGCTGCTCGGCCCTGATCTCGGCGACCGCCCAGCGTTCTCGCGCCGTGGTGCCGCCGCCGACCTGCCGCACATCGTGCTCGTCGTCGACGGCGGCGACTCCCACGGCGAACCGCGGCTGCTCGCCGAGGACGGCCGACTGGGCGTCACGGTGCTGGAGATCGGCGGCGACCAGCCGCGGGCGACGTCGACCGATCGGCTGCTGAGCCTGCACGTCGCACCGGATCAGCTCGGCATGGTGGTGCTCGACGGCACCGAAGCGCGGCTCGGGTTCCTCGGCATGCCGGACCGGCTCGACCACGGCGCGGCCGAAGCGCTGGCCCGGATGCTGACGCCGCTGCACCAAGGCGGCGCGGTGGTCAGCGAACAGCCGATGTCCTCGACGTTCGGGCTCGCCGGGCTGCTCGGCATCGGCGACCCGCGCGACACCGACCCGACCGTCACCTGGGCTCCGCGCCCCGCGCGCGACCGGCTGCGGATCCCGCTGGGCGTCAACCCCGACGGTCGCCCGGTCGACCTGGACCTCAAGGAATCCGCCGAAGGCGGCATGGGCCCGCACGGGCTGGTGATCGGCGCGACCGGGTCCGGCAAGAGCGAACTGCTGCGCACGCTGGTCACCGCGCTGGCCGTCACGCATTCTTCGGAGAAGCTGAACCTCGCGCTGATCGACTTCAAGGGCGGCGCGACGTTCGCGGGCATGACCAACCTGCCGCACACCTGCGCGGTGATCACGAACCTGTCCGACGACCTCGCGCTCGTCGACCGCATGGCGGACGCGCTGAACGGCGAACTGCTGCGACGTCAGGAACTTCTGCACGCGGCCGGGAATTACGCGTCGGTGCGCGATTACGAGAAGGCGCGCGCGGACGGTACGCCGCTGCAACCGTTGCCGTCGCTGCTGGTGATCATCGACGAGTTCTCCGAGCTGCTTTCGTCACGGCCGGAGTTCATCGACCTGTTCGTCGCGATCGGACGACTCGGCCGTTCCCTCGGAATCCACCTGCTGCTCGCTTCTCAACGACTGGAGGAAGGCCGCCTTCGCGGGCTCGACTCGCACCTGTCGTACCGGATCGGCCTGCGCACGTTCTCCGCCGCGGAAAGCCGTGCGGTGCTGGGTGTCGCGGATGCCTACCAACTGCCGCCGGTACCGGGATCGGCTTACCTGAAGTCCGACAACGACACCCTGATCCGGCTCAAAGCCGCTTACGTCTCCGGCGAACTCCCGCCGCGCAGCCGGATCGTGCGCTCGGACGGACAACAACTCGGCGTGCTGCCCTTCACCCTGGGCCCGGTTGAGGTCCCGGTCGCCGAACAACCCGCCGCCGAGGCGCCGGAGAAAGGCACCGGCGAGACCATCATCGGCGCGATGCTGTCCCGTTTGGAGGGACGCGGCCCGGCCGCGCACCAGATCTGGCTGCCGCCGCTGGCCGAACCGCCCACTTTGGACCAGCTGCTGCCGCCCATCGGCGAGGACCCGCGCCGCGGTCTGTGCCCGCTCGGCTGGGGCGGCAACGGCAAGCTGACCATTCCCGTCGCGTTGGTGGACAAGCCTTTCGAACAGCGCCGCGACATGCTGTGGGCGGATTTCTCCGGCGCCGCGGGCAACGCGGTCATCGTCGGCGCACCGCAAAGCGGCAAGTCGACATTGATGAAGGACATCGCGGCGATGCTCGCGCTCACCCACACCCCCGCCGAGGTGCAGTTCTTCATCCTGGACATGGGCGGCGGCGCACTGGCCCCGATCGCCGGCCTCCCGCACGTCTCGGGTTACGCCACCCGCCGCGACCCGCAACGCTGCCGCCGGGTCGTCGCGGAACTGGTCACTTTGCTGGAACAGCGAGAAGAATTCTTCGCCGCGCACGGCATCGAGTCGATGGCCGCCTTCCGCAGCCGCCGCGGCGAGTTCACCGAAAGCAACGACGACCGCGAGTTCGGCGACGTCTTCCTGTTCGTGGACAACTGGACCACCATCCGGTCCGAATACGAACGCCTGGAAGAACAAATCACCGCGCTCGCCCAACGGGGTCTCGGTTTCGGTATCCACGTCCTGGTCTCGCTCAACCAGTGGATCGGCGCCCGTGCGCAGCTGCGTGACGCCATCAGCACCCGCTTCGAACTGCGCCTGGGCGACCCGGCGGATTCGTCGATCGACCGCAAGATCGCACAAAACGTCCCCGCCGACCGCCCCGGCCGCGGCCTGACCGCGGACAAACTGCACTTCCTCGCGGCCCTCCCGCGCATCGACTCCGACCAACGCCCGGAAACCGTCGGCGCCGGCGGCCTGGACCTGGTCCGCCGAGTCTCCGCGGCTTGGACTGGCCCCCGCGCCCCTCAAGTTCGCCTCCTCCCGCCGGAAGTCCCGCTGGACTCGCTTCCCGCCGCCCCGTCCGGCCGGATCACGTTGGGATTGGCGGAATCCACCCTGCGCCCCGTCCACCTGGACTTCCGGACGGACCCGCACTTCCTGGCCTTCGGCGACGTCGAATCGGGCAAGAGCTCGCTGCTGCGCGCGCTCGTCACCGGCATCTGCCAGGCGAACACCCCCGACGAGGCATTGATCCTGGTCGGCGACTACCGCCGCGGCCTGCTAGGCGTGGTAGACCGACCGCACCTGCTCGGATATGCCGGCGCCGAGAACACGTTGACCGACCTGGTGAACCAATGCGCGACCGCGATGCGCAACCGCCTCCCCGGCCCGGACGTCACGCCCGACCAGCTGCGCAACCGCTCGTGGTGGCGCGGCCCAGACCTGTACGTAGTCATCGACGACTACGAACTCGTCGCCACCGCGGGCCGGAACCCAGTGCTGCCCTTGCTGGAATTCCTGCCGCAAGCGCGGGACATCGGCCTACACCTCATCCTGGCCCGCTCCTCCGGCGGTGCCGGACGGGGACTGTACGAGGCGGTAATCCAGCGGGTGCGGGAACTGGGCTCACCAGGCCTGGTCATGTCCGGCGGCAAGGAAGAGGGCGCATTGCTGGGCGATGTGAAGCCTTCGCCGCAGCCCGCGGGCCGGGGAACGCTGGTGTCGCGTCGGCACGGTACGGAACTGGTGCAGGTGGCGTGGACCAAGCCGGTGGAGGACTGAACGGGCTCAGTCGAGGTAGACCTCTCGGCTCGACAGATGGCTCGAGTAGGAAACGTCCCATTCCGCGGGCACTTCCCGCCGAACCCGCCGGGCGAGTTCCCAGCCGCGCTCGTCGAAGCTGCGCTCGGCTTCCGCCGAGGGGAACGCGGAGGAAGCCGGGTCGTCGTGGTTCATCGTGGCTTCCCATTCGTCCTGCCAGGCGGACAGGTCGCGAGCCAGCTCCGCGCTCAGCCCCAGCTCCGGCGACGCGGGGTCGACGGGGGTGGTCACGTCGTGGGCGTACGGATCGAAGACCCACAGCGGGTCGGCGCTCCATTCCGCCATGACCTTGATCGACTGCCACGGGATGTCCGGCCGTTCCACGGGGAGCGACTTCCGGCGCGTGGGCCAGGAGAAGATGTCCGAGATCCGATGGAAATCCCAGAAACTGACGGGCCGCTCAGGCTCTGGCGTAGTCATTCCGGCCGCCATCAGCTCGGGATGTTCCGCATCAAGTCCCGGCTGCCAGCCACGTCCGGCGGCACGTCGTCGACCGGGATCCCGGACCGTTCCAGCAGTACCAGGCAGACCCCGAGAAACCCGCGCGCCAGTTCCCGGTACACGTGATGAGTCATGACTGAGCCGTCGAGCATCGTCCGGACGAACACGGCGAGCCGGGGCGGATCGACGTAGTAGTAGTCGGCGGCCATCGCGCTCAGCCCGGCGTCGCTGATGTTCAGGTCGAAGTTGTCCGCGAGCGTCACCGCCATGTTCACGAACAGCCGGCCGACCCGAAGCGACGGACTCCAAACGACCTCGTCGCCGACAGCGAAGATATAACTCATCCGACCCCACAGTCACAGTTCGTCGAGGTCCACCGCGAAGCCGGAGCCGTCGTCGTACGGAACCACGTCCCACAAAGACTTCGCCGCCCGCCACACCGCCGTTACCGTCGGCCATTCGTCGTCACCGATCACCGTGAGCGTCACCAGCGCGTCAGCCGCGCCGACCCGGCCCGACGGGTCGTCCGGTGCCGCCTCCGCGATCATCGCCGCGACCAACGGCGTGCCTGCCGAGAACTCGATCCGGCAGCCCGCCTCCGCGGACACCCAGCCTTCGCCGCTGCACCGATCCTCGACCGGCAGACCCGCTGTCAACGCATCGAACCCGACAGCAGCGTCGAGCCCGCCGGTCCGGCAGTACAGCTGGATCTCATACGCCATCGGTCACCAGCTCTCGCAATGCCGCCTGCACTTCAGCGAGCAACTCCGCGAACGCGTCCCCCGCGAACGAAGGCATCGCCGCCAACCGCCGCGTCGTCCACCCGAAGCGAGCACGGGCAACGTCGACGTCTCCGGACACGGCACCAGAAGCGACTGGAGTGCCAGCCACCAGCACATATCCCGCGCCGCTGGCGAGAACGGAACCGGACAAGCCTGGGCTGACGAACAGCACCGAGGCAACGCCGGTCAGCACGGAGTCCACGGGCAACCGCTCAGTCGCCGTCCCAGGTTCGAGACCACAGCGCAGCACCTCCCTCGCGTCGACGAACCGCACCCCGTGCGCAAAACCGGTCCAGGACCGCACTGTCCACTCCGGACGGAGCAGCGATCGGAGCTAGGGACTTCTCGTCCACCGCAAGCATTGGTCGGCAAAGCGCCCTCGGCAGCCGCCCGTTCGCGGCTACGGTCAAGACGGATGGTCCGCCGCCGCCAGTTGCCGCAGCGCCTCGCGCACCCCAGCGGCCAATTCCTCGTCCGTCGTGTCGCCCGGGTCCCGCAGCGCCGGATCGATCGGATAGTCCTCCAGCAGGTAAAAGACCTCGTGCAAGACCCTTGCGAACGGCGTTCGCACCCGTTCCCTTCGTTCGTTGGCCAACCGCCAAGCAGTGCTCCAGGACCGGGCGAACTCCGGCCCGGACAGCTCACCTCGGGCGAACGATTCCATCACCGCCAGCTCCCGCGCTACGAAGGAATCAGCAGGCACTTCGCTCCGCCTGGCCCACGCGCGCACCTCCGGCGGGTACTCCGCCGCGACGGCGGGCAGGCCGGGATACTGCCCAGCCCACCGCTGAGCCTCCTCCTCGAACGAATCCCGGGCATAGTCGACGCCGGCGAGCGCGACGCCGGCGATGAACGCCCGGGTGCCCGCCACAAGCACGTATCCCTCGCCGCCGGCGAGAAGCGCCCCGGACAGGTCCGGCACGACGAACAGCACAGGCAGCTTCTCCGGCACCAAATCGGAGTCCACCGCCAGCCGCTCCGAAACCGCGCCCGGTTCGAGACCGCAGCGCAGCACCTCGTCCGCGCCGACCGACCGCGCCCCCGCGCGCAGCCGGTCGAGGACCGCTTCGTCCGCTCCGGACGGAGCGATCACCGGAACAACCGATTTTTCGTCCGCGGCGAGCCATTCGGCGGCGAAGCTGCGCGGTCCGGCGAGAACAGTCTCAACGGGCCGCAGCAGCGGATCGGGATCCAGCATCACAAATGCCCTCTTTCGACGGCCGCCATCTGGTCCGTTTCGAGGATCCAGGCCGACCAGAACTTCCCGTCTTCGTGCAACATCACCATTTTACCCGTTGCCGGGTCGATGAACCCGATTGCCGTTCCCTGGTTCCGGTAGTTGAACTTGTAGACCTTCGTTCCGGGCGCCGCCATGTGGGCCCGCATCGCTGCCTCGAACTCGGCCAGCTTGGCATTGTTCCGGTTGCCTTCCACACCGAAAACGCCCGCGTGGGTGTCGTACTTCTTCGACATCGACTTCTGGTCGGTGAAGTTCGATTTGCTGATCCACGCGTCCTTGTCGCCGGTCAGGCAGTTGTGGACGAGCAACTGGCCTTCGGTGATGTAGTAGTTGTGGTCTCCTTCGACCTCGAAGTTGTAGACCGTCGTGTCCGCGTCGGCGTCCGTGATCGCCGAGATCGGCTCGGCCTCTCCCCGCTGGCTCAGCAGCCGGTCGCCCGGATGCAGGTCGCCTGCCTCGACCCAGCCCTTGTCGATCACCCAGAACGGGTGCTGCGGCGTGACCCGGATCGTCGCCACCGGGGTGGTGACCGTGCGCAGATGATCGGCATGCTTGTTGAACAGGCCGACTACCGACCGCGTTTCCGTCCGGCCGGTCGCCAGGTCGTGCGCCCACACAGTGTCGCCGACGGCGATGCGTTCGATCGGCTTGCTTCCCGACGGCGTCGACACCAGAGTCCCGGCTGGGAAACAGTTGCACGGCGGCTTGATCTTCGCCTCGCCGCGTGCCCGGTTGATGATGTCCCGGCCCCGGTCGATGATCTTGCGCGCCGCAGCGCCTTCCTCGAAGAACTTCCAGATCCCGGACCCGATGCGCCACAGCGCCTTGCCGACATCGAAAGCCTTGAGGAACGCGGTACCGAGCGACGCGATGTCGACCACGCCCATCAGGCAGTGCACGAAATTCGGGTCGCTGATGCAGGACTTGATTCCACCGGCGAAGAGATCGACGAGGATCTGCCCGCCGTTCTCGATGATCCAGTCGATGACGCTCTTCTTCGAGGTCTCCTGTGCCTTGCGGTACTCGTCAAGCGCCGCCTGGCCGCCGCTGGCGAGAAGTGCTTGCTCGTCTGTCGGAGTGAGTTCGGTTCCGCCGTTCTCCGGCGCGTCGTCGCGGTGGTGTTCCTCGTCCTCTTCTCGTTGTTTCGCCGCGGCGATCCGACCTGCTTCCGAAGCGGCGCGGGCCGCGAGTTCGGCGTCTTTGCCCGCCTGGATCGCTGCTCGGCGAGCGTCCTCGGCATACCGCTGAGCCGCCGACGCGAACGCACTCGCGCGCGTGGCCGAAACTCGTGCCTGTGACGCGGACTTAGCCGCCGAACGCGCGGACTGTTGCGCCTGCTCGGCAGCATTGTGTGCCTGCTTCGCAGAGTTCGCTGCCTCGTCCGCGGACTTCTGAGCGTCGTCGGCGGACTGCTTGGCCTGATCCGCGTATACCTTGGCCTGGTCAGCCTCACGACGAGCGTTGGCGGCCGCCCTCGCCGCCTCATCCGCGGCGTTCGCCGCGCGAGCTGCGGCTTCCGCGGCGTTCGCCGCGTTGGCCCGGGCAGTAGCCGCGATGCTCGCCGCCTCTGCCACATACCGCCGAACATCCGCGGCGTGGACTGCCGTGTCGATGTCCCGCTGCTGGGCCTTGAACTGCCCGTCCGTCAGAAAGGCGCGCAGGAACGATGCCAGACCAGCCAGCGCAGCTGCCGCGCCGGCCTGTACTTCCGGTCCGCCGTTGGTCAGCAGGCGCGTGACCTCGATGCGATCGTCGTGCTCGGCCGCCACGTACTGGCCGGACCGCAGAAACTCGGCGACATCGGCCGGAGTTCCGTTGAGCGCGCGGTTCGCCGCTTCCTTAGTGGCCGGACCACCGCTGTTGAGGATCTTCTGCGTCGCGATCCGGTCGTCGTCAGCCTTGCCCGGATAGTCGCGCGTCGCCAGGAAAGGCGCGACATCCTCCGGAATGCCGAAGCGCGCGTTGTTGGCCGCGTCCACGAACCGCCGGTTGTCCGAGCTGTCCGCCAAGACGCCGATGCTCGCCCGGTTGTCCTCCAGTTCCGCGGCGGGCAGGTCTACGGCCAGGAATTGCCGCAGCCCAGCGTCGTCCCCGCCCAGCGCCGTCGCCGCGGCTGACTTCGTCCACGGGCCGCCCGTCTCCAGAAGCTGAACCGCTGCCTTCCGGATGTCCAGGATCACCGTGTCCGCAGGAGTTTCCGGCTTCACCGCCTCGTCCAGCAGTCGCTGGGTCTCCGCCGACCGCTTGGCCGCTTCGCCCGCCTTCCACTCCGCCGACGACTTGCGGTCGTCCTCGACGCGCTTAGCTTCTTCGGCCTCCGCGACAGCCGCGTCCTTCTGCGCTTCCAACCGAGCCGCATCCGCGTCGCGGGACGTTTTCTCCAGCTGGGCTGCCTGGTTGGCCGTCGTCGTCGCGGTGTTCGCCGACACCTGTGCGGCATCGGCGTATTTCTTTGCCTCAGCGGCATCCTTCTTCGCTTCGTCGGCTGCTGCCGCCGCTCGGTCGGCCGCTGCTGCCGCCGCCTCCGCGTGTGCTGCCGCCGCGTTCGCCGCGTCTCGGGAGTCACGAGCCGCCGCGGCAGCCTGGCCCGCCAAGGCTTCCGAGCGGCTCGCCGCGCGGTTCGCCCGTGCCGCAGCGGCCTTGGCAGCCGCGGCCGCCTGCTCCGCCTGGCGCGCATCCGCCCCGGCTGATCTCGCGTAACCCGCCGCTTGGCTGGCCGCTGCCGCCGCCGCGTCCGCGTTGCCGCTCGCACTCCTGGCCGCACCCGACGCGGTACCCGACGCCTGCGCCGCTTGTCCGGCCGCATCTGCGGCAGCCGCTGCCGCACGGGCGCCAGCGGCGACATCCCGAGCTGCCTCGGCGGCCTTCCGAGCTTCTAGCGCATGCGCACCATCGGCCGCCGCATTCGAAGCCGCGTTGTAAGCCCGCGCGCAAGCCTGCTCAGCCAACGACGCCGCAGCGGCGGCCTGTGCAGCCGCGTTAGCCGCGACACGGGACGCACGGTTGGCCTCCGCAGCCGCACCGATCGCAGTCTTAGCCGCTTCAGCCGCACCACGCGCCGCCGAAGCAGCGCGCGCGGCCGCACCAGCCGCCTGTACCGAAGAATCCTTCGCCTTCTCTGTCTCGTCGCGCGCCTGTTCAGCAGCTTCCTTCGCGCGCTGCGCAGCCTGAATAGCCCGCTCCGCAGCCTCTTGCGCCTGCTTCGTCTGCGCCGCGGCCTGTTCGCCAGCAGCCCGGGCGAGATCGGCCAGGTGCGCGACACTCGCAGTCTCCTGATCCCGCTCCGCCGCGAGTGCGTAGCCGGTTTCCAGGAATGCCTGGACATCTTCGACAGTCCCGCTCAGCGCCCGGTTAGCTGCCTTCTTGACTTCCGGTCCACCGGTGGTCAGGAGCTGCGTGACCTTGATCCGGTCGTCGTCGTTCTGCGCTTGCTGGCGACCGGATTCGAGGAACTTGCGGACGTCCTCTTCAGTGCCGCTGAGCGCTTTCTGCCCGGCGACCTGCACCCAATGCCCGCCAGTGGAGATGTAGCGCGAAACCTGGGCGCGGTCGTCGTCGCGCCACGGGCCTTGCCACCCGGTCGCGAGGAACGTGTGCACGTCCGCCGCGGTGCCGCTCAAGGCCGCTTGCGCCGCGCGCCGCAGGCCTGGCCCGGCGACGGTCAGCAGCTGACTGGCCTTGATCCGATCGTCGTGTTCGGCGGCGACATCCTTGCCCTTGCCCAGAAATGTGCGGACCTCGTCGTCCGACCCGGTGAGCGCCGCGGCCGCGGCCTGCTTCGTGGCCGGACCGCCTGCCTGCCACAGCGCGACGACCTGTGCCCGTTCGCTCGGCCCGGTCGGTTCAGCGGCCCGTGCGGGCACCGTCACCGCTCCCGAAGCCACCGCCGCGACCAGCGTGGTCACCATCGCGGCCCGCGCTCTTCGCGCGGCCGATCTCCAGATTCGCACCCGCCCTGCCCCTCCCGTGCGTACGACGAAGTGATTGCCGGACGGGAACGAAAGGGCAGCGAAAAAGGAAAATAAATGCAGGCACCACGCCGCTCGAATCCCCCCGAGACCGGACGAAAATTAGCAGAACGCCGATACCTCCGGTAAGCGGCAATCGGGTGTCAGATACCTCGCACCGTTCAGCGGGACATCCGGCCGAATCCTCGTTGACCTTGCCCCGTGGAGATCGCTAAAGCCCTGTTCGTGTCCGCTCGGGGTCGGACGCACTTTCGTCGCTCTCATGCCGCAGTGCCGCGGGCTTTGTCACGTCCGCTTTCGACCTCAGGGGGAATCAATGCGCACGCGCCTGTTCGGGCTAGCCGCCGTCGCCGCCATAGCCTCGGGAAGCGCCTTCGCGCTGACGGGCACGGCACACGCGGACGACGCGCCGCCGCCGATCAACGAGGATTACTCGTATCCCGGCGCGGCGAAGATCTTCCAGGACCGGGCCATCAAGCTGATCAGCGGCGACGGGCACATCCTGCTCGCCAAGTGCGGCAGCGAGGCGAACATGGTCGAGGTGCACGCCTACAACTCGGCCGACCACGACCCCGACCCCGGCCACTACTGTTTCCGGGTCACCGGCCCCGCCGGCCGCCTCCGGATGGAGGTTCCGTTCGCCTACCAGGTCTGGGCGGGCAGCCACACCGCGCAGGCCACCGTCGCGGTCAGCGGCAAGAACAGCACTGTCCCACTGGTCAAGAACGGCTGGACCGGCATCGGCGAGGGCGCCGGAACAGACCCGGCCACGCTCCTGGAACTCACCACCTCTCCCTGACGATTCGGCCGTCGCTTTTCCCGCCGAATTCCGTTGCCGATCCACGGCACCGTCTAATCCATCCCGAGAGGGAAGTTCCGTGCGCCCAAAAAATGTCAGACCCGGCGCGGCACCCGCAATAGCCGCTGTCCTCGTCACTACTGCCCTCTGCACCGCCGCGCCCGCTTCCGCAGTTTCCGGCGGAACCGTCGTTCCGCTCGGCTCCAGCCCTTACCTCGCCTGGATCTCCACCGCGACCAAGGCCTGCTCCGGCGTCCTGGTCGATCCGTCGTGGATCCTCACCTCCGCTACCTGCCTCACCCCGGACGACCTCGGCAAACCCACTGAACCCGCGACCGTCTCGGTCGGCGACGTCGACGTCACCGCCGGCACCGGGAAGTCCGCCAAGGTCGCCAAGGTCGTCCGCCGGACCGATCGCGACGTCGTGCTCGCGAAGCTCGACGTTCCCGCGACCGGCGTCGCCGTCGCGACCGTGAGCACCGCGGCTCCGCAGACCGGGGAAACCTTGCAGCTGGCCGGTTTCGGCCGCACCGCGACCGAATGGATTCCGGCCCGGCCGCGGATCGCGCCGTTCTCCGTCGTCAGCAGCAGCGGCTCGACAGTCGCGGTGAAGTCCGCGGACGGGGTCGACACGTGCCTCGGCGACGCGGGCGGTCCGGCGTTCCGCACGGTCGGCCAGAACGTCGAAGTCGTTGCGCTGCACACTGCTTCGTGGCAGCACGGCTGTCTCGGCGTCACCGACACCCGCCAGGGCAGCTCCGAAACCCGCGTCGACGATCTCGGCGACTGGATCCGGCAAACCACCGTCCCGACGCCGGTCTCCTGCCCCGGCGGCGCGACCGTCTGGAGCGCCCGCACCGACGGCACGCTCTGGCGCTACAACCACCACGACCCCGCCGGTGCCAAACCCGACTGGACGGTGCCGACCGCCGACATCGGACAGGGCTGGAACGGCCGGACGATCGCGGGCAAGGGCGGCGTGGTGTGGGACATCCACCGCAACCACGGCGCGAGCGACCCGGTCGGCACCGGCACCATCAAACGCTTCGTGTACTCCCCGGCCACCGGCTGGAGCGGCGGCAAGGCGGCGGGCGGCGGCTGGGACCGCTACCTGACCCCGGCGTACGGCAACCGGATCACCGCCGACGAGCAGGGCCGGATCTTCGCGATCGACGACCAGGCCCAGCTGAAGGTCTACGTGTGGAACGACGCGGCGAACACCTGGGTCGCCAGCGGCGGAACCGTCGTCGACACCGGCTGGGGCGTGTTCGACTCGATCACCGCGGCGGGCGACGGCGTGCTGTACGCGCGCAAACCGAGCGGCGAACTGTTCCGGTTCAAGTACGACTTCGCGGCGGCCAAGTGGACCCAGCGGAACAAGCCGGTGGGCAACGGCTGGCAAATTTTCAGCGAGATCTTCTCGCCGGGCGCCGACATCCTGTACGCCCGCGGCAGCTACGGCAAGAGCCCGTGGGGCAACGAAACGGTGCCAGTGCTGCGCTGGTACCGCTACTCCGACAACACCGACACGTGGGCCCCGGCCGGCCCGGACGGTGCCGGGGTCAGCGTGGGCACCGGATGGAACACCGAACTGCACGTGACCGCGGCTCCCGATTCCTGCAAACTCGCGGGCTGATCGCCAGGCACTGTTCGTGAGGGGAACCCTGCGGGAATCTGATTCCTGCAGGGTTCCCCTCACTGCGTTGCGAAAGCCCAAGCAAGGGGGCAGTTGCCCTCGATCGCGCGCGGCCCAGCGGCCAATCCTCGCCAGTTCTGCCAGCATATGCAGTCCCGCGAGCGAGGGGAGCCCTGATGCCAGGCCTGGTCGAATTGGCCTACACCACCGGCGGAGGCGTCGTCGGCGCCGCACTGACGAACTACCTCACCAAGATCCAAGACCGCCGCCAGCTTCGCGCCGAGGTCTATCGGCGGCTCGAAGCGGCCCGCGCGATCTCCGGCGGTGTGCGCGAAATCCGGATCGGTTTGCCCCCGAATACCTTGACCAGCCGGAAAAACCTCGCCGACGCGCTCGGGATCGTCGCCGTCCTCGAAGACGGAACAGACGCCCACCGCGCCCTCCGCGAAGCCCTCTCCGAACTGCTCACCGCCGTACTGGTCGCCGGAATCCCCCGCCGCGTAGCCGATTTCGCCGCCGGCGCGCACGAACGTGTCCTGGAAAGCGCGGTAGCGACCACCGTCGACCGTCAACTCGGCGGAATCGCCAACTCCGGTCAACTGGCCCAAGCCGCCCAGGCCTACCGGACGGAAACCACCGGCCTCCTGCTCGCCGTCCTCTGGCACCCGTGGCGAGCCCGGCTCCGCACCCGCGGCCGGATCCGCAAGCTTCGCGTCGCCGTGCACGCCCTGCACCGGACGCAGGAAGCCGCCGTCGCGGTGCTCACCCGTCCGGATCAAGCCGATGCCCTCCACCGGCGGCTGGACCCGGACGGCACGCTCCGCGAAACGTGGATCGAAGACCGACTTCCGTAGGTTACCGGATTTCCACTTGCCGCCTACGGTCGGGAAATCACCACCGAGGCGGAGGGATTTTCCATGCGTTACGCGAAAGCGGCGGCCGTGGTCGCCGGGGCTGCGATGGCGTTCGGGGTCGGGGCGGTCGTCCCGGCGAGTGCCGACACGCACATCATCGGCGGCGACACCGTGAAGTCGGCCCCGTGGGGCGCCCAGGTGTTCTGGGACGACGTCACCGACTACGGCGGCTTCGAATGCTCCGGCACAATCATCGCCTCGCAGTGGGTGCTCACCGCGCAGCACTGCCTGAACAAGGGCGGCATGCACGTCAAGGTCGGCGACGTCGCGCTGGGCCAGGGCACCGAAGCCGCGGTCGACGAGCAGAAGGCCTCGCCCAACGGCGACATCGCACTGCTGCACCTGAAGTCCGCTGTGGACACCACGTTCATGAAGCTGGCCGACAAGGACCCGGAAAACGGTGCCACCAACCAGATTTACGGCTGGGGCCGCACCAAGGACCAGAGCCCGCCCTCGGACACGCTCAAGACCGCGGACGTCCAGGTGACCGGCGAGAGCACGGACGCCTTCAACGGCAAGGCGATCGCGAGCAAGGGCGTCACCGGCTCCTCGTGGCACGGCGACTCCGGCGGCCCGCAGCTGGCCGACGGCGTCCAGGTCGGCGTCTGCTCCACCGGCGAGAACTCCGGCAGCGACGAACACGGCACCCAGAACTACGCCAGCGTCGCCAACAGCCGCGACTGGATCAAGCAGACCGCGGGCGTCTGATCCGCGCGTTCCGGCCTGCCGCCCCCGTGCGCGGCAGGCCGGAACCCCGCGGCGATCACCGGGCGAGGGCGCGCAGCGCGGCCTTGTCCGGTTTTCCCGACTCCGCGACCGGAACCTCGTCCAGCACCGTGAACGAAGCCGGAACCGCGGCCTCCCCCAATTCCGCGGCCACCGCCGCCCGCAATTCCTCCGGATCCGGAGTGCGCCCCGGCGCGGCGACGACGAACGCGTGCGCCGCTTCCCCGGTCCGTTCGTCCGGAACCGCGACGACATATGCCTGATCCACGGCGGAATGCGCGGCGAGCGCCCGCTCGATCGGACCGGTGTAATGGATCACCGCGTTCACGATCACCACATCCCGGGCGCGACCGGTCAAATACAGAAAACCGTTCTCGTCGAGCCGCCCGATGTCCTGCGTGCGGACCCAGCCGTCGGCCAGCACCGTCCCGCTCAGCGAAGGATCGTGCCAGTAGCCCGCGAAAGCCCTTGCGGTACGGGCGAAAACCTCCCCCGTCTCCCCAGCGGGAACCGCACGGCCCGAAGCATCCCGCACCTCCAGCGAAACCCCTTCGACCGGCAGTCCGACTGAAGCGATCGCCTCCGGATGCGCAGCCACGTCCGCTGTGTCCAGCACCGTCAATTTCCCGGTCTCGGTCTGCCCGTATCCTTGCCGCAACGCGGGTCCGATTCGCTTGAATCCCTCAGCCAGCAACCCGGGCTCGACCGGAGACCCGGCGACGGTCAGCATTCGCAGCCCGGAAAGATCGATTTCCTTCTCCCGCAGCACATCCAGCATCCGATACAGCCGGGGAACCGTCACCAGCGCCGCCGTGATGTCCAACCGCGGCAGAATCCAGGGAAAGTCCGGCAATCCCTCCGGAATCACCGCGGTACCGCCAGCGAGCAAACAAGCCTGCAAATGCAGCACCATCACCGCGCTGCTCAAAGTCCCGAACAGCAGGAACCGCCGGTAGTCCGCCGCCGAATCCCCGGCCCGCTGCTCGAGCCCGAACTCCCCCAACGCGTCGAACCGGTACGCGACCCCCTTGGGCACCCCCGTGCTCCCGCTGGTGAACACCACCCAGCCAACGTCCGACGGTTTCCCGCACGGCACCGGTTCCTCATACGCGGCAAGGAGTTCCGGCCCGATCGGAAGCGTCCGCACCCCCGCCAGCTCCGGCAGTTCGGCGTCGGTCACCACCGCGGCCACCCCGTCCAGCACCGCGTCGAGATGCGCCGCGGGCAACCCGGCCCGCACCCCCACCGCCCGGGCTCCCAGCGTCTGCACCGCGATCTGGGCGGCCCAGCCCTCCGGCGTCACCCCGGTCGCGAGCCCGACGCCGTCTCCCTGCCGGACCCCGGCCGCCCGCAGCCCGGCAGCGAACCGGCCGATCAGGTCGAGCACCTCGCCCCGGCGCACCCGCCGGTCCCCGTGCTCGAACGCGATCGCGTCCGGCGCGCGCCGCAGCGCGTCCAGCAGGTCTTGAGGAAATGCCATCACACCGTCCTCCCGTCGGGCCAACCCGCCAAGGCGTACCGGAGAGATCTCAGAATCCCCTCAGCGCATGCCGCTCATCGGGAACACCCGCGCGAGACCGGACCGACAGCAAGCCACCGAGCGCCACCACCGCGACCAACCCAAAAGCCGCAGCCAGCGTCCAAAAGTCCGGCCGCACAATCGACTGACCGCGCATCGCCTGCCACGCCGTAATCGCGATGACCCCCGCGTACCCGACCGCCCCAGTCCACACCAGCCGACGCCGCACCAGCTCGTGCGACAACACCGGGTACCGCCGGGACAACGCGACCAGCGCCAAAGCGAGCAGCGGCAACGCCTGAATCGCGTGGATCCCGACGAAATGCGGGATCCGCAGATCCCCGCCGACCGTGCTCCAGCCCAGCAGCGGCAGCCCCGGCCCGCCGTCCTCGAGACCGATCGTGTGCCCGCCGATCATCGCCGGTTTCCCGCCGCCGTCCAGCACCCGCTGCTGCGCCGGGCTGGCGGAGAACATCAGGAGCGCCAACCCCATTCCGCCCGCCGCGAGCGCGGTTCCCCACCGCAGCGCGGACGTCAGCGCGCGGTCCGGCAGCTTCTGGAACAGCAGCAGCACGACCACCGCCGCGGTCGCGCCCCACGCGGTGAACGCGCCGGTCGCCAGGATGTTGCCGATCGTGACGTCGGCCGGCGTCGCGTGGTTGAAGTGCAGCGGCCGGTCCTGGAACAGCACCTGCCACACCAGCAGCGCCATGTCCGTGCCCATGCCGACCGCGAACGCCGTGCCCATCCACCAGCCGGCCCGGCGGCCGCGCTTCACCAGCGAAAGCAGCCACGCCAGCGTCGGCGCGTACAACGCCACCGAAACCGCGAATTTGAACGGTTTCGCCCACAGCGGCGCGTTGACGAGCGTGCGATCATCCAGGAGCAGCCCGAACCCGCACGCGACCAGCAGCACCGCCATCGCCCCGGCCAGCACGCCGAGCGGGCGGTGCAGCCGGAACAGCCGTGATCCCCAGGAAGTCATGGGGGTCAGCCTGGCCGCGCGCGGGGCCGCGAGCACTGGCGTCGTCCCCCGTCTTGCCGGTAGGGAGCGCCCCACCTGTGGGTAATAGTGCCGTCAAAGCGACCGGCAGTTGTGCCGTTTGACCACACCCGCTCTTTTTCTAGCGTGACATTCACACCGCGCGGCCCGCCGCGCACCGGGATTTTCCACGAGAGGGAAGGAGGTGGCCCGTCAGATGTCCAGTCCGGGATTCCAGGCAGATTCCGCTGCCATGACGCGCGCCGTCCAGGGCTTCGAGGAAACCGCTTCGAACGCTAAGACGACCATGGCCAGCTTGGAGTCCGAGCTGACCGAGACGCTGCGGAACTACAAGGGCGACCAGGCGGTCGCCTTCTGGGACCTGCAGCGCAGGCTTCAGGAGAAGATGGGCGCCGCCGTCCGGGAGCTCGACACCATGTCGCAGCTCGTGCACACCAGCCACGCGAACTACAACTCGGGCGACTCCGACGTGCACCAGAGCTTCCAGAGCGTCAGCCACACCGTCGAGGGCAACGTGATCCCTCGCCTCAACCCCTGAGAGAGGACAAGACACCATGGCTGACGTCGTAGAAATCAGCTTCGGGGCCCTGCAGCACAGCTCCGCGTCGCTCGCCGCCAAGGCGAAGGCGCTGACCTCCCAGCTGGAGCAGCTGCACCAGAACCTGCAGCCGATCACCCAGACCTGGTACGCCTCGGGCAGCTCCGCCGGTGAAGCCGCGCGCGCGTCCGAGACCCGGCTCCGCCAGGCGACCGCCGACATCGTCGCGATCATCGCGCAGTTCGGCACCAAGGTCGGCGACGCCCACGATCTCCAGCACCAGCTGGAGAACCGCAACCAGGGCCTGTTCGCCTGATCCGGCCCCGACGCCGGCCGTCCGGGGCGGGACCACCCCCCCGCCCGCTCCGGACGGCCGGCTTTCCCGCGTCCTGCCGCACGAGAGGTCACCGGCCGATGCCCGACCAGTCGTACTACGTCCACCTGGAATCGCTGACGGACTTCGTCCGGGAGCTGGAAACCCAGATCCACGCGATGTCCCGGCCGAACGACTTCCTGCGCACCCTCGGGGAGCATCCGCTGCTGTTCGGGGAGTTCGGGGAAGCCGCTTCGCTCGCCGACGCCCACCGCGCCGCGGTCGCCGAGATGCAGGGCCTGCTCGAGCAGGTCCGCGGCGCGATCACGTTCGCGCAGGACGTCACCACCACCGTCGCCGACGGATACGCCCAGGCCGACCAGTCGGTCGCGGGCGACCTGCACCAATCGGGTCAGCAGACCGGTCTGCTCGACCCGCTTTTCTCGTTGCTGGGCCTTGATTCTTCAGGGGGTAAGAACACATGAGCGGGCCTCGCACCAACTTCGCCGGCTACACCCACCAGCAGCTCTACGCGATGCTGCAGGCGGGCGACCCGACCACCGCGCGCGCCGCGGCCGAACAGTGGAGTTCGGCCTCGCGCGGGCTGTACGACCAGGCCGAGAACCTGTCGGACCAGCTCACCGACTTCTCCAGCTCGTGGACCGGCGGCGCGGCCGACCAGTACCGGACCATGATGACCGACCTGGTCGGCGGCATCCGCAAGGTCGCGGTCACCGCGCAGAGCATGCGCGACATGCTGGAGGACGCCGCGGACGCGCTGGTCAAGGCGAAGGCCGAGATGCCGCCGCCGGTCGCGGTGCCGGACGTCTCCCCCGCCGACGTCGCGCTCGCGGTCAACCCGCCGCTGCTTCCGGCGGACACCCCGCCGGCCACGATCGTCGCCGCGACGCAGCAGCGGCAGCAGGCGATCGCCAACGTCGAAGCGCAGCAACAGGCCGCCAACGCCGCCGGCTCCGCGCACGCGAAGGCGATCGTCGTCATGAACAACCTCGCGACGAACTACGACACCGCCGAGGACTCGATCCCGGTCTCGCCGAACGCGGCCGCCCCGCCGCCCAAGCCGGTCCCCGGCGGCGGCGCTTCGACCGGCGGTACCGGCGCGATCGGCAACACCCCGGACGGCGGCACCGCGGTCGGCGCGCCGGTCGACTCGCACCCGCTGCCCACCGACGGCACGCAGGTTCCGGGCTCTTCGCTGCCCGGGCACCCGGCGCAGAATCCGGGCAGCCCGCTGTTCGGCGACATGTTCACCGCCGGTCTCGCGGCCGCTTCCGCGGCGGCGTTCGGCCGGTTCGGGTCGATCATGCCGAAGGTTCCGCCGTGGGCCTCGGGCAAGGACAAAGACAAGGACGGCAAGGACAAGGAGCAGGACGCGCCTCCGGGCACGAAGCTCGGCGGCGGGGCCGGTCCCGCGGGCGGTGGCGGCGGCGGGATCCCGGTCGGCGGCGGGGAAGCCCCGTCGATCGACGGCGGCGGCATTCCGTCCGGCGGCGGTCTGAGCGGCGCCGGGGAAGCTCCGGCCGCGCACTCCGGGCTCGCCGGGAACGCGCAGTCGAACGTCCTCAGCGGACTCGCGGGCGGTGCCGCCGGGGCAGCGGGCGCGGCGGCCAAGAGCGCCATGCCGATGATGCCCATGATGCCGATGGGCGGCATGGGAGCGGGCGGTGACCTGGGCTCCGGCCGCCGGATCCCGGCGTGGCTCGTCGAAACCGAGAACGTGTGGGGCCAGCAGGCTCCGGTCGCGCCCTCGGTCATCGGCGAAGAGCCGGCCGACCAGCCGTGACCGACGGCTACCGGGTGGCACCGGCGAAACTCGCCAGTGCGGCGTCCGAATTGGACACTCGCGCCGGCGCGCTCCGGACCGTGCAGCAGGCCGTGGCGGGCGAACGAATCCCCGCCACGGCCTTCGGCCAAGTGTCCGCGTCGTCCGGATGTGCCGCCGGGCTCGCGAAAACGCTCAACGCACTCGCGGCGGACGTCGACCAGCGCGTCGTCCGCGCCCAGGTCCTTCGCGACGGCCTCACGGCTTCGTCCGCGGGCTACCGGCGCGCCGACGAGCAGGTGGCGGCGATGTACCGTTCGCTGCTGCCCGAAGACCCGGTGCCGGCAGCCGGGAAATCGGCCGCGAGCGGCGGCTGGGCCGGGACCATCGCGGCCAACCGGATGAAGGTGTCCGACGCGCTCGCCGCCGAACGGACCCGGCTGGCCGGACTGTCCGATCCGGACGCCATCGCCCGCTCGAAGCGGCGGATCGCGTTGTACCAAAGCATTATCGACGACCACCGGCAGATCCTGCGGTTCGATCCGTCCGGCAACGGCCGGATCGTCGAACTGGTCGGCACGATCCAGCCGGGCACGCGCAACGTCGGGCTGTTCGTGCCCGGCGTGCACACCCGGATGGACACCTTCCAGTCCTACGCCGACCTCGGCCGCAGCCTCGTCGCCGCCGACCCGAGCGGCCGGACCGCGATGGTCGTCTGGGCCGACGGCGTGTTCCCGCAGAACGTGACCACCGAGGGCGCCGAAGCCAGTTACGCACAGACAATGGCCCCGAACCTCAAGGCGTTCGGTGACGAACTGCGCGGCCAGGTCGACTCCCAGACCGGCGGCGCGGCCACGATCACCGCGATCGGCCACAGCTACGGCGGCGCCACCGTCGGGCTCGCTGACCAGCAAGGCTTGCCAGTGGACCGGGTGCTGCACGTAGAGTCGGCGGGCATGGGACACGGCGTATGGAGCCCAGCAGACCTGCCGCCGAGCCAAGCCGGCGTGCAGCGGTACTCGATGACCGCCCCGCTGGACCCGATCATCCTCGCCCAGGGCAACGCCGGGGCACTGGAATGGACCGGCATCGGCCACGGCGCCGACCCGGACACCTTCCCTGGCGTCACCGAGCTGACCACCGGCCGCGACGCCGCCGGAAACGTGCAGTGGGGCCTGTCCTCGCACAGCGGCGTGCTCAAACCGGGTTCGGATTCGTGGGAGAACATCTACGGCGTGCTGACCGGCGGTCACGTCACTGAAGCGCCCGTGCCGGTTCCGGCGGTGCTGCCGTGATCACGCGCGAGTTGAAGGATTTGGCTGCTGAGCTGACGAACGTCATCGACAGCGTCGCCGCCGCGTTCGGCTCCCGTGCACTGCCCACAGTGGACGGTGAGCTGGACTGCGATCCCGCGCAGCCGGGGCATTTGGTGTGCTGGCAGTACGGGGTTCGGTTGGAGGACAGCCCCGGCGCGCTGCGGGTGCTGACCGAAGCGGTGCGGCCGACGCTGGAAAAGGCGGGCTGGGAATCCTACGACCGCAGCACCTATCGGGAAGTGATCGCACGGTTTTCCCGGGACGGCGCGGATTTCAGTGTGCACATCGCCCGCGACGGCCGCGGGGTAGCGATCATCGGCTCGACGCGTCTCGTGACTGTCGATCCCGAATAGAATCGTGATCGCCGCTCACGAGGCCCGAAACCGCGACGGCCGCCAGCCACGCCGCCGTCCTCGCCGGAACGCCGCGACACCAATCCCCGCCCCCGCAGCCACTACAACCCCACCCACTGCAACAACTCCAGCCGCCACATCAGACCTCGGCCGAACCTGAGCCGCAGCCGGAACCACCGCGGGCAACGCAGACCGCACCGCAGCCGCACTCGGACCCGGCGCGTTGGCAGGCAACGTGGAAGACACCGCAGCGTAAGCGTCGAGCATTCCCCAACCGCGCCGCGGATCGTGCGCCCCGGACGGCGGACGGGAAGCGGTGAGCATCAACCGGTTCACCACTTCCTCGCCTTTCAGCTCCGGATGCGCCGAACGAACCAACGCCGCCACCCCGGCGACATACGCCGCGGCGAGGCTCGGGTCGGTGATCGGCCAGCGATGCGCGACCGCGCCCCCGCCCCCGGCCGACGTGCTCACCAAATTCGCGCCAGGCGCGGCGATTCCGAGGTAATCCCCGGCTTCGGACTGCACCGGCGCGCCGGATTCGTCCGTCGAACCGACCGCGAGGACGCCCTTCGAAGCGGTCGGATAAGTATGCGCCCCTTGCTGAGTCGCCGCCGCGGCCGAAATCACCACGGCCCCGCGCGACTTCGCGTGGTCGAGCGCCGCACCGAGCGCCGGGCTGTCCGAACCCGCCGGGACCGCCACGAGAATCACTCCCGCGCCGCGGTCGACCGCCGTGTCGATCGCGCCCGCCAGCGCGACTGGATCGCCGCCGCCGTCCGACGATGAACCGTTGCTTTCGGTGTAGCGCAAGGGAAGCAGCTTCACCCCCGGTGCGACACCGGTGAAAGTGGTCTCGTTCGCCGGCTGCGCACCGACGATGCCCGCGGCGATCGTGCCCCGGCCGTCGCAATCGGAATCCGCGGTGCCGGCACCGCCGAGCACCTGTCCGGGCCCGAATTGCGCGTTCTGCTTGTCGACCCCGGTGCCGATCACCGCGACAGTCTGACCCTCGCCTCTGGTCAGCGCCCACAGCCGCGGCGGGTTGACCAGGCGCTGCCCCCAGGACACCGCCCCGGTATACGGACCGGACGGATTCGCGCACGAAGCCGCTCCGGCCGAGGCAGCCGTGACGGGCAGGCCGAGCGCCACGAGCGCGGCCACCGCTCCGGCGGCAATTCCCCGCACCGCGGCCCCCTCCCCTTGTCGGACAAGGAGATTCTAGTGGAGAGCGGGCCGCGGCGACAGGGTTACCGCAGGTCCATCCCGAGGTCGAGAGCCGGCGAGGAATGCGTGAGCCCGCCGACGGACAGGTAGTCCACTCCGGACTCGGCGTACGGTCGCGCACGGTCGAGCGTCAGCCCTCCGGACGACTCCAGCCGCGTCTTCGGCGACACTTCATTCCGCCGCGCGACCGCCTTCACACAGTCCTCCGGCGTGAAGTTGTCGAGCAGCACCTCGTCCGCCTCGGCGGCCAGCGCCTCGTCCAGCTGGGCCAGATCGTCCACCTCGACCTCGCACGCCAGCTGCGGCGCGAGTTCCCGGGCCGCCGCCAGCGCCGCGGTGACCGAACCGGCCGCGACCACGTGGTTGTCCTTGATCAGCACCGCGTCGCCGAGACCCATCCGGTGGTTCACGCCGCCGCCGCAGCGCACCGCGTACTTCTGCAGCAGCCGCAAACCCGGGATCGTCTTGCGCGAATCCCTTACCGCAGCACCGGTTCCCTCGATCGCGGACACCCACGCCGCGGTCGCCGTCGCCACTCCGGACAGCAGGCACAACAGGTTCAGCGCCGTGCGCTCCGCGGTCAGCAGCCCGCGCACCGGACCGCGCAGCACGAGCACCGGCTCCCCCGCGACGGCGGGCGAACCGTCCTCGCGGATCGAGACCACCTCGTAGTCGGAGCCGAGCACCTCGTCGAAAACCGCCAGCGCCACCGGAATCCCGGCCACGACCCCGGCGACGCGCGGCGTCAGTTCGGCCACCGCGCGGGCGTCCGCCGGGACCGTGGACGCCGTCGTCGCGTCCGGCCCGTACCGCAAATCCTCTTCCAGCGCGGTGGTCACGACCCGCCGGACGTCGGCGACGTCCAGCCCGTCCACCACCAATGCCCGCACGACTGCTTCCGAGAATTCCCCGCTCATGCCACCCCTTCCAACGACGCCGCCTCGACCAGCACCGGCTGTCCCGACGGGCTCAGCCGGATCAGCTGGCTCCGCCGCAACCCTTCGACCCGCTCCGGGAAGTCCGTCCGCACGTGACATCCCCGCGATTCCGTCCGCCGCTCCGCCGCCGCGAGCAACGCCTGTGCCGCCACGGTTAGCGCCGCGTCCTCCACTGCGGAATGCGTCCACAACGGACTGTCCTTTGTCGACAAATCGAGCGCCGAGCCCGCCGCGGCGAGGCCGTCCGCGTCCCGGCCGATCGCCGCGTACCGGCTCATCACTCGTTGCAGCACATCGCGTTCCGCCGCCGGTGCGGTGGTCCGATCCGGAATCCGACCGCGCGAAGGATCCGGCAGCAATCCAGCGGCCAGATCCGCGGCTACCGCCTCCGCGGCCCGCTGCCCGACGACCAACCCTTCGAGAAGACTGTTGGACGCCAACCGGTTCGCCCCGTGCAGCCCGGTGCGAGCCACCTCGCCCGCCGCGTACAGCCCGCGCACCGTCGAGCGTCCGTCCACAGTGGCCACCACACCGCCGCATGCGAAGTGCGCCGCGGGGGTCACCGGAATCGCGTCCACCGCCGGGTCGATCCCCAGCACCGCACACGCCGCGTGCACCGTCGGGAACCGCTTCGCGAACCCGGGAATGCCAGTGGCGTCAAGGAAAACGTGATCGTCGATGCCGCCGGGAGCCAACGCCTGCCGCCGGGTGATCGCCGCCGCCACGACGTCGCGCGGAGCCAGATCGCCGAGCGGATGCACCCCGGCCATCACCGACGCGCCCGCGCCGTCCACGAGCGTCGCACCCTCGCCGCGCACCGCCTCCGTGACGAGCGGACACCGCCCGCGCGCACCCGGCGTGTACAGCACCGTCGGGTGGAACTGCACGAACTCGATGTCGGCCACCGCCGCACCGGCGCGCAATGCGAGCGCCAGCCCGTCGCCGGTCGCGATCTCGGGATTGGAGGTCGCCTGGTACAGCTGCCCGTACCCGCCGCTGGCCAGCACGACTGCGGACGCGCGCACCACCCCGGGCACGCCGTTGCGGTCGAGCACCGTCACCCCGGCCACCTCGCCCGCGGACGTGCGCAGCGCGTCGACCGCGATGTGGTGCTCCAGCACCGGAATCCGCCGTTCGCCGGCCTGCGCGACGAGCGCGCGCTCGACCTCCGCACCGGTCGCGTCGCCGCCGGCGTGGATGACCCGGAACGCGCTGTGCCCACCCTCGCGTGCCCTTGCCAGCGCGCCCGCACTGTGGTCGAACACCGCGCCGTTCTGCCGCAACTCCGTGACCGCCGCCGGACCGCCGCCGACGATCGACCGCACCGCGTCCTCGTCGCAGAGCCCGGCTCCGGCGGTGAGCGTGTCCGCCGTGTGCTTCTCGACCGTGTCGCCCTCGTCGCGCTCGCCGTCCAGCACCACGGCCACGCCGCCCTGCGCCCACCGGGTGTTGCCGTCGGCGACCGCCGCCTTGGTCACGACCAGCACATGCAGCCCGAGTTCGCGGGCCCGCAGCGCCGCCGACAACCCGGCCACGCCGCTGCCGATCACGACCACATCGGCCCGGGCCTCCCACCGCGGATTTGGTGAGGTTTTCGCCTCATCGGCGTTAACTAGGCCGCTCATTCCCCACCGCCAGGCTGCCCGATTTCGATCATCCGCTGCACCGAGGCGCGGGCCCGCGAGGCCGTCTCCGGGTCGACGTGGACCTCGTCCGCGCCCTCGGTGAGGCTCCGCAGCAGCGCGGCCGGGGTGATCATCTTCATGTACCGGCACGACGCCCGGTCGTTCACCGCGCGGAAGTCGATCTCCGGCGCGGCCTTGCGCAGCTGGTGGATCATGCCGATCTCGGTGGCCACGAGCACCGAGGTCGCCTTGGTGTCGCGCGCCGCGTGCACCATGTCGCCGGTGGACAGGATCTTGACCCGCTCCGGGGCCACCGCACCCTCTCCGGCCAGGTAAAGCGCCGAGGTCGCGCAGCCGCATTCGGGGTGGATGAACAGGTCGGCGTCCGGGTTCTCCTCGGCGCGCGCGGCCAGCTCGGCCCCGTTGATGCCGGCGTGCACGTGGCATTCCCCGGCCCAGACGTGCATGTTCTCGCGCCCCGTCACGCGCTTGACGTGCGCGCCGAGGAACTGGTCCGGCAGGAAGAGAACTTCCTGGTCAGCCGGGATGGAAGCGACCACGTCGACCGCGTTCGACGACGTGCAGCAGATGTCCGTCTCGGCCTTGACCTCGGCCGTCGTGTTCACGTACGACACGACCACCGCGCCCGGGTGCTCGGCCTTCCATTCGCGCAGCTGAGCGCCGGTGATGGAGTCGGCGAGCGAGCAGCCTGCCCGCGCGTCCGGGATCAGCACCGTCTTCTCCGGAGCCAGGATCTTCGCGGTCTCGGCCATGAAGTGCACGCCGCAGAAGACGATCGTGGACGCGTCGCTGCTGGCCGCGATGCGGCTGAGCGCCAGAGAGTCGCCGGTGAAGTCCGCGATGTCCTGGATCTCCGGGACCTGGTAGTTGTGCGCGAGCAGCACCGCGTCGCGCTTACGGGCGAGCTCCCGCACGCGGGCGGCCCAGTCGGCGTCCGCCTCGACCCCGCCGTAAGGGGTCAGATCCTGGTCAAGCGTGGTGGTCATGTGTTCGGCCCTCTCGAGAATCGCCGGCCTCGGAACCGGATCGACCCCGGTTCCTCCCCAACCCGGTTTTCGCCTTATAATCGAAAACCGTGCGAAGCCATCTTAACACCCGAGCCCCCCTCGCCCACGAGGTTCTGGCGGCAGTCCTTCAAGTGCGCTCGGACACACTGCGCGTGCTGCTGTGGCGCCGAGCGCTCGATCCGCACCTGGGCCGCTGGTCGCTCCCCGGCGGCCGATTGCGCCCCGACGAGGACGTCGAAACCTCCATCCGGCGGCAGCTCGCGGAGAAGGTGGACGTCCGCCAGCTGAAGCACGTCGAGCAGCTCGCCGTGTTCAGCGCCCCGGACCGCGTCCCCGGCCCCCGCGTCGTAGCCACTGCGTTTCTCGGGCTGGTCCCCTCCGACGTCGACCCGGCCGTCCCCGAAGACACCGAGTGGCACGACGTGAACGCCCTGCCCCGCACCGCCTTCGACCACGAGGCGATCGTCCTGCGCGCCCGCGACCGCCTGCGCTCGAAACTGAGCTACACCAACCTCGGTTTCGCGCTGGCCCCAGAGGAATTCACCATCTCCGCGCTACGGGGCCTGTACTCCGCCGCGCTCGGCTACAAAGTGTCCGCGACGAACCTGCAACGCGTGCTCCAACGGCGTGGCTTGCTGGTCCCCACCGGCCACACCGCGGCCCCCGGCCGGACCGGCGGACGACCTGCGGCGCTGTTCTCCTTTGCCGCGAAAGACATGCACATCACCGACCCTTTCGCGGTCCTGAAGCCCCCGCCGCGACGGTAAACACGAACTGCGGCGGGGCCCCGCAGCCCGTACCGTGGACGCCGTGACCGAGTCTGAGCAGTGCCCCAGCGGAACGGCGACCCTGCCGTTGTTCCCGCTGCAGACCGTGCTGCTCCCCGGGACGCACCTGCCGCTGCACATCTTCGAACCGCGCTACCGGCAGCTCACCGCGGACCTCGTCACGGGCAACGTCCCGGAACACGAGTTCGGCGTGGTCGCCCTGCGCGCCCCGCTCGTCCGCGAGGTCAGTGGTTTGGACCACGTGTACAGCGTGGGCTGCAGCACGATCCTGCGCGAAGCGAAACGCCTCCCCGACGGCCGCTACGACGTAGTCACCCGCGCCGCCCGCCGCTTCCGCCTGCGCGAATTGCACCGAGCGTCCGCGCCGTACCTGATGGCCGTGGTCGACTGGCTCCCCGACGACCCAGTACCCGCCACCGCGGAGTCAACGGCCCGCCAACTGGCCGACGTAGCGAGAGGCGCCCACCAGCGATACTGCGAAGCCGCCTGGCACGCAGACGACTGGCGCCCACCCCACGACGACGCCGACCTGGGCGAACTCGCCTACCAGCTAGCCGCCGACTGCCTCCTCCCGCTGGAAGACCGGCAGCTGTTGCTGGAGGAAACGCACCCGCTGCGCCGCCTGCGCATCGCCTGCCGCCTGCTAACCCGAGAAGCCGGTTTCCTGGAAACCCTGGGCGCCGTGCCCCTGCCGCCGACCGAACTGGCGACCTTCACCAAACCCGCAGACCTGAACTAGCTCTCCCCTGGGGTTGCGCCTGCGGTGAGGGCCACCCTCATTGCCCCTGATTCCCCCAGGGTTCCCCTCACGCCCTCCCGCGCGCCGTGAAGGCCCCCTTCACGTACCTAGATTCCCTCAAGGAGCCCTTCACAGCCCGCCCCACCCGCCGCCGCAATGCGCCCGAATGCCGCATTGGGTGCGTCCCACGCACCCAATGTGGCATTCGGTGCGTCACATGCACCCAATGCCACATTGGGGCGCTAAAACCGCCACCGCGAACCCCACCGCAACCCACCACCTAAGTCGCGCACCCACCGCAGCCGACGCACCCAACGAAGAAAGGCACCCACACCCCCCACAACCCCGATACGAAGCCAAAAACACGGGCGGCGGGTGCTTGTCAAGGCATCTTTCCCGCCTTGACAAGCACCCGCCGCCCGTAGTCACAATCAGGCTGAGGGGTGGTGGGCCCACCTAGAAGCGCAATGTCGCCGCCAGGCGACGAGCCAAACTCACCCCAGCCGCCGCCCAAGATCCTCCCGCCCATTCCACGCCGTCATCAACGCATAAACCAAACACGTCACCAACGGCGCGGCCAGCACCACCCACCCAGTCTCCAGCCGAGGCGCCTGCTCGATCACCGCCCCCAACGCAGGCGGCGCATCCACCGAATACTTCGAATTGGCGAACGCAGGCCCCATCTGCGTCCCCAGCCAAGCCGCGACCAATGCCCCGCCAGCAGCAGCCACCAAAACAACGGGCCCCCGCCGCTCGCGCAGGAACCACACCACCAGCCCGATCAACAACCCAGCAGCCATCGCCAAAAACCCGAACACAGCCAGATCGTCGAACCGATGCCAGCTCTCCAGCTCCAGGGGCGCCAGCTGACCGTTGGTCCCGATCACCCGCACCTTCTCCGCCGGAGCCAGCAGCGACCACAACCACCCCAGCGGAATCCCCAGCAACGCAGCAGTCGAGAGAACGCTCACCGCGGGAAGCAGATCAGCCTTCACCACCACCCGCGGCCGCTGCGGCGGAAACAACACCGGCACCGACCACCCCTCGGCCGCCGCCGAAGACCGGTGTGCCGAAGACCGATGCGCCGCCTTGCCCGCGGAATCGACCACCCGAGGCTCCCTTCCCTGCGCGTGTGCGGAACTGAGGGTAACCGGTTGCCTCGCGTCCGATCGCCGCGACTCGGGCCTGATTGCCCCGAGTCCGCGAAGAAATCGCCTTCACCCGGCCCGCGAGCCGATGAGATCGCTCAATCCGCGCGGCGCTAGTTCTGGGCGGAAGCAGCAGCCGTGAACGCCTCGGGATCGAACTCCCCGCCGAACCACGGCGACAACCCCTGCCGAGCCTGCGCGGCGAAGGTCTCCCGGTCCGCCGCGCCCAGCCCAGCCGGAAGAACCCCCAGCAAGGGCGCGCCGCCAGCGACCGGCAGATCCCGAAGATTTTCCAAAGCCGCCAGATCCGGATCAGCCGGCCAGGACCCGATGATGACCCCCACGACGTTCAGCCCACGCCGGGTAGCCACCTCAGCGGTCAACGCAGTCGTGTTGAGCGTCCCCAGCCCGGCTTGCGCGACGAGAACCACCGGCGCTCCCAGTGACCACGCGACATCCGCCAGCGTGCTCCCCTGCGAGTCGAATCGGACCAGCAGCCCGCCAGCGCCCTCGACCAGGGTCAGGTCGTGCGCCGCGTCCAGGTCGCTGGCCGCGGCGGCGATCTCCCCGGGGCCCACGGTCGGGAGCCCGGAGCGCCGGGAAGCGGCTTCCGGGGACAACGGATCCGGATACCGCCGCAGCTCCCGGATCGTCAGGTCCTTGCCTGCCAGCCGCACCACCTCGGCGAGGTCTCCCGCCTCGCCGGGGAGCACGCCGGTCTGCGCGGGTTTCAGCACCGCGACGCGTTGTCCCTGCGCGAGGGCCAGCGCCGCGATCGCCGCGGTGGCGACCGTTTTGCCGACGTCGGTCCCGGTTCCGGTCATCACGAGCGTCGTCACGAGCCATCAAGATATTGCCGTGCTCCCCGATGTCAACACTCGGGGCTCCCTCGCGCGCACCCGGGGGGGCACGCGCGAGGGCCCGGGTCAGCCTGCCGGGGCCGCCGCGGGCGCTCCCGCGGCCACGAACTCGCCCTTCGCCGGATCGGCCAGGTACACCTGCGCCTCGCCCACGTCGAAGTACAGCCCGGTCAGCGCCAGCTCGCCGCGCGCTTCGGCCTCGGCCACCAGCGGGTACTGCCGCAGGTGCGTGAGCTGCTGCAGGACGTTGTGCAACGCCAGCCGGTCCGGTTCGCGCTCCGGCCGTTCCCCGTCGAGGGTCACCGCGCCCGCCCGCTTCCGGCTCGGTTCGGCGTGCACCAGCCAGGACGCGAGCGCCGTGTCCGCGGGCGGACCGCTGGCCAGTGCGCCCATCGCACCGCACGAGGAGTGCCCGCACACCACGATTTCCCGCACTCCCAGCACCCCGACCGCGAATTCGATCGCCGCGTTGGTCGACGGATCCGCCTGCCCGGGCGGCACCAGGTTGCCGATGTTGCGGATGGTGAACAGGTCACCCGGACCGGACGTGGTGATCAGGTTCGGCACGATCCGCGAATCACCGCAAGTGATGAACAGCGTGTGCGGTTCTTGCGCGTGCGCGAGCCCGCTGAGGACGTCCTTGAGCAGCGGCGCGGCCCGGCGCTGGAATTCGGTCGCGCCCCGGTGCGTCCGCTGTCCGGGCACCCGCACGTCCGCGGCCTGCCAAGCCGACCACGGCGCCAGCCACCTGGGCATCGCACCGGCCGCCGCGGTGCGCCGGAGCGTCGGACGGCCTTCCTTGCCCTTCGCGAACCACGGATGCCCGATCTCGTCGACGACCACCGTGCCGCCGGTCCGTTCGTGCGCCTGCTGCCAGGCGGAAAGGCTCTCGAACGCCGCGTGGTCGAGGTAATCGGCGACCAGCTCCAGCGTCACCTTCGAGCCCGCCGGGATCGTGCCGAGCACCTTCGTCAGCCGCGGCACGGACAGGAACGTCAGCACGCCTTCGACAATCACGCGCCATTCGCCGCCGTGGTGCTCGGCGTGCACGCCCGACCACACGGTCCGGCGCAGCATCAGCAGCACCGCCAGCACGATCCCGGCGAGCACGCCGGTCAGCAGGTCGAACACGACCACCCCGGCGACGGTCACCAGGTAGAGCGGCAGATCGCCGTGGCGCAGCACCTGCCGCAGATGACCGGGATTCACCAGCTTCGCGCCGACGTGCACGAGCAGCCCGGCCAACGCGGCCAGCGGAATGGACTTCAGCACCCCGGCGAGCGCGACCACGAACACCAGCACCCACACGCCGTGCAGGATGGCCGACGCCCGCGTGCGCGCCCCGGCCGCGACGTTGGTGGAACTGCGCACGATCACGCCGGTCACCGGCAGGCCGCCGAGCGAGCCGGACACCATGTTCGCCGCGCCCTGGCCGATCAGCTCGCGGTTCAGGTTGGCGCGCGGACCGTTCTGCAGTTTGTCGACCGCGACCGCCGACAGCAGGCTCTCGACGCTGGCGATCAGCGCGATCGTGATCACCGCGACCGCGACCTGGCCCCATCCGCCGTCCGGCAGCTGCGGCGCGAAGCGGATCTGCAGCAGGTCGCCGGACAGTTCGACGCGCGGCAGCGTCATCCCGGCGACCAGGGACACCGCCGTCGCGACCGCGATGGCCGCCAGCGGTCCGGGGATTTTCCTTACCGCTGCGGGAAGTTTGGGCCAGGCCAGCAGAATGGCGAGGGTCAGGATGCCGATCAGGGCGGCGGCGTCGTGGTGCGCGGCGATCTGCGCGGGCAGCTGGGCGATGTTCTCCAGCGCCGAACTCTGCGCCTTCCCGCCGAACAGCACGTGCAGTTGGCCGAGCACGATCGTGATGCCGATCCCGGCGAGCATCCCGTGCACGATCGCCGGCGAGATCGCCAGCGCCGCCCGCGCGACCCGGCTCAGGCCGAACAGGATCTGCAGCGCCCCGGCGAGGACGGTGATCAGGCAGGTGACCGCCCAGCCGAAGGTCGAGATCGTCTCGGCCATCAGCACGGTCAACCCGGCGGCGGGCCCGCTGACCTGCAGCGGAGAGCCGCCGAGGGCACCGGCGACCACGCCGCCCACCACGGCGGCGATCAGCCCGGCGACGATCGGCGCGCCGGACGCGAGGGCGATCCCGAGCGAAAGCGGGACCGCGACGAGGAAAACCACGAGCGAGGCGGGCACGTCGTGGCGAAGCACGGCAAGTCGTCTCATGATCACCAGGAAACCGGGATCCCTGTGAAATGTCCGCTATGTACCACTCTATGGAGTGGATCTTTATCGAATTACCCACGATCGGGTTGCGCGACCCGGCAAGATCCACTACAGGCAGCCACGCCAAACCCGAAGTAACCTCAGGCCTTCGCCGCGGCGGCCCGCATCGCCGACGTGATCACCGCCAGGTCCGCGTCCGTGCTGACGTACGGCGGCATCGCGTAGATCAGATCCCGGAACGGCCGCAGCCACGCCCCTTCGGCGGTCACCACTTCGGTCGCGACACCCATGTCCACCTCGTGGTCCAGCTGCAGCACGCCGATCGCGCCCAGCACCCGCACGTCCACGACGTGCGGCAGCTCCCGAGCCGGCTCGAGTCCTTGGCGCAGCGCGGTTTCGATCCGCTCGACGTCGGCCTGCCATCGGCCTTCGGCCAGCAAACCGAGCGACGCGTTGGCGACCGCGGAAGCCAGCGGATTCCCCATGAACGTCGGGCCGTGCGCGAGCACCGGAAGCTCGCCGCGCGTGATGCCGTCGGCGATTTCGGGCGTGCACAACGCGGCGGCCATCGTGAGGTAGCCGCCGGTGAGCGCCTTGCCGACGCACAGCACGTCGGGCGTCACGCCAGCGTGTTCGGCCGCGAAAAGCCTTCCAGTACGGCCGAATCCGGTCGCGATCTCGTCGAACACCAGCAATACGTCGTGTTCCCGAGTCAGCTCGCGCAGCGCGCGCAGATAACCGGGATGGTGAAACCGCATGCCGCCCGCGCCCTGCACCACCGGTTCCACGATCACCGCGGCCAGTTCGTCCGCGTGCTGCTCGAGAGCCTTCGCCAGTTCGTCCACATAGGACTCATCGACCGGCACGTCGAACCCGGACGGCGGCGCGGGCACGAAAACCTGTTCCGGCAGCACTCCCCGCCACAGCGAATGCATGCCGCCGTCGGGATCGCAGACGCTCATCGGCGTGAACGTGTCGCCGTGGTAGCCGCCGCGCCAGGTCAGCAGCCGGTGTTTGCCGGGCAGCCCGCGGGAACGCTGGTACTGCAGGCACATTTTCACCGCGACCTCGACCGAAACCGAGCCCGAATCGCACAGGAACACGTGCTCGAGCCCGTCCGGGGTCATCTCGACGAGCGTCTTCGCGAGCGTGATCGCCGGTTCGTGGGTGAGCCCGCCGAACATCACGTGGCTCATCCGCCCGGCCTGCCCGGCCAATGCCGCGTCGAGCACCGGGTTCCGGTAGCCGTGCACCGCCGCCCACCAGGACGACATGCCGTCGACCAGTTCGCGTCCATCGGCGAGCTTCAACCGCACCCCGCTCGCCTCTTCCACGAGCAGCGGCGGCACGCGGCCCGGCATCGGCGCGTAGGGATGCCACACGTGCGCGGCGTCGAGGGCGAGGAGGTCGGCAGCACTGGGTTCCACCCGCCGACCCTAACCGGGCGGCGGGCGGATCCGCAGTGACAGCCGCTACGCCCCGTTCAGCCGCACCGGGAGCGACAGCACGCCGTGCACCAGCGAACTCGGCCGGTAGACGATGTTCTCGGCGGGCACGGCCAGGCTCAGCTCCGGGAACCGCGCCAGCAGCGAGCCCAGCGCGATCTGCGCCTCCAGCCGGGCCAGCGGTGCGCCGACGCAGTAGTGGATGCCGTGCCCGAACGCGAGGTGCCCGCCGGGCGCGCGCGTGACGTCAAGCGTGTCCGGGTCGGGGAACTTCTCCGGGTCCCGGTTGGCCGACAGCAGCGAGATCTGCACGAACTCGTCGCGCGGGACGGTGACGCCGCCCGCCTCGATCTCGTCGACCGTGTAGCGCAGGGTCGCGAAGTTGATCGGCCCGTCGTACCGGAGGAACTCCTCGACCGCACCCGGCAGCAAGCCCGGGTCGGCGCGCAGTTTCTCCGCCTGGTCCGGCGCGCGCAGCAACGCGAACGTGGCGTTGGCGATCAGGTTGACCGTGGTCTCGTGCCCGGCGACCAGCAGCAGGAACGCCATCGAGATCAGTTCGTCCTCGTCGAGCGAATCGCCTTCGTCGCTGGCGTGCACGAGGTCCGACAACAGGTCTTCGGCCGGTTCGGCGCGCTTGCTCTCGACCAGTTGCTGCAGGTAGTCGTGCATGTCGCGCGCCGCCGCGGCCTGTGCCTCGTGGTCCTCGGAGAACGACAGCAGCAGGTGCGACCAGGCGGTGAATTGGCCGCGGTCCTCGACGCGCACGCCGAGCAGTTCGCAGATGACGGTGATCGGCAACGGCTCGGCGAACGCCTGCACCAGGTCGACCTGCTCGTGCCGGGCCATCTCGTCCAGCAGCGTATCGGCGATCTCCTGGATCCGCGGCCGCAGCCGCGCGACGGTGCGCGCGGTGAACGCCTTGTTCACCAGCTTGCGCAGCCGGGTGTGGACCGGCGGATCGCTGTTGAGCATGTGCCGGGTGAGCAGGTTGCCGAACTCCGGCACCTCGACGTCCTGGCCGATCTTCGCCGCGTACACCCGGTGCACGTCGGCGCTGTCCTTGCTGATCCGGGGATCGTTGAGCAGCTCGCGCGCCTGCTCGTATCCGCCGACCAGGTAGGACGGGATTCCGCGGCGGGCGGTGATCGGGCAGACCGCGCCGGATTCGCGCCGCTGGGCGAGCCATTCGTGCGGGCGCTGCCAGAATTCCTCGTCCGCGTAAGGGATTTCCTCGGTGTGTTCGTCGACGCTCACTGCTGGAACCCCCTGGGCAGTTCGGTCAGCGTTCGGCCAATGCCGCCTCGACGCGCTCGACCACTTGTTTCCAATATGCCCGCTGCTCGGCCTTTTCCGCCACGTCCGCGAGCTGTTCCTGGCGGATCTTCAGCGTGCTGCGCTTGCCGAGATCCGCGACCTCGAGCTCCAGCAAGGAATCGTGGTCCCAGTCCGTCGGACGCCACGTGAGCCGCAGCCGGTCGTCGGAATAGCTGCGGATTTCGCCGGTCGTGCCGTGTTCGGTCTCGTAGCCCGCCCCGCGTTCGCGCGGCAGGTCGACGCCGGGGCCGAGCCAGATCTCCACCCCGTCCCCCACCAGGAACTCCCACACCCGGCTGCCCGGGTACGGCATCGTGCGGGAAACGGCTGTCTCCCAACCACTCCGCCCGGTCTTGCCCTCCTCGTTGGCCATGCCGCCATCATGGCATCGGGGACCGACGGAAACCGGTGCGGGATCATGCGATCGTGCGCTACCGCCCCATCTCCCCCGACGCCCTCGCCGCCGAGCTGACCGAGCGCGTCGACGCGCTCACCCACCGCAGGCGAATCGCCGTCGCCGTCGACGGAGCGGCCGGAACCGGCCCGCTCGCGGAGGCGTTGACCGACCCGCTGAAGCTGCTCGGCCGGGCCGCGCTGCACGTGCCCGCCCGCGGTTTTTTGCGACCAGCGTCACTCCGTTTCGAGCACGGGAAACAGAATCCGGACGCGCGGTATACCGATTGGCTCGATTTAGGCGGTCTGCGCCGGGAAGTCCTGGACCCGCTCGCCGACGACGGAAGCGGCGAAGTTCTGCCCGCGCTGTGGGACGCCGAACGCGACCGGGCGACCAGATTGCCGCGCGTCCCGGTCCCGGACCGAGGCGTCGTCCTGGTCGACGGAGAGTTCTTGCTGGGCGCGGGATTGGCGTTCGATTTCGTGGTGCATTTGTGGCTTTCGCCGGGTGCGCTGCGCCGCCGCGTGTCCGACGAATGGGCGCTGCCCGCCTACGAACGCTACGAAAACGAAGTCGACCCCACCGCCCTCGCGGACGTCGTGGTCCGCATGGACGACCCGCGCCATCCGGCTATCTACGAACCCTGAGCCCGGGTCAGCGCACCGCCGCCACCGGATCGCCGTCCAGGAGCGTCGAGAGGCGCTGCGCCATCGTGTCCCAGCGCCAGCTCTCGCCGACCCACGAACGGCCCGCCTCGCCCATCCTGCGGGCGCGGACCGGGTCGGACAGGAGGGCCGCGAGGGTCTCCGCGAGCTGGCCCGGGTCGCGGCCGTCGACCACGTGCCCGGTCACCTCGTCCAGCACCGCCTCCGGCGCCCCGCCGGACGTGCCCGCGACCACCGGCAGCCCGGTCGCGGACGCCTCCAGGTAGACGATGCCGAGCCCTTCCACGTCGAGCCCCTTGCCGCGCGTGCGGGCGGGCATCGCGAAGACGTCGCCCGCGTTGTAATGCGCGGGCAGTTCCTCCCACGGCACCGAGCCGGTGAAGACCACGTCGTCGGCCACCCCCAGCGCGGCAGCCAGCTGGTTGAGCCGCTTGCGATACGGCCCGCCCCCGACGAGCAGCAAGGCCGCGCCAGGCACGCGCTCCCGGATCGCGGGCAGCGCGGAGATCAGCATGTCCTGGCCCTTGCGCGGAACCAGCCGCGAAACGCACACGACGGTCGGCCGATCGCCAAGCCCGTGCCGAGCCCGGATTTCCTCGCGACCAGCCGGGTCCGGCGCGAAAACCGTGGTGTCGACACCGCTCGGCAGCATTTCGAGCCCAGCATGCCGCCCGAACGCGGCGGCGAACCGGTTGCGCGTGTACTTGCTGACGTACGTGACGACGTCCACCGTCTCGCCGATGCGCCGCAGCGCTTGCCGGGAGCCAGGAAGCATCGACCAGCCGACTTCATGCCCATGCGTGGACGCGACGATCCGGCGCGCACCGGCCTGCCGCAACGGATGCCCGAGCAGCGCGAGCGGAGCGGCCGCACCGAACCAGACGGCCTCGCAGTCGCGGGCGCGCATGATCTGCTTCGCACGCCGCAGGACGTCGGGGGTGGGCAGCATCAACGACGTCGGATGGCGTACCACTTCGAACGGCGCGGCCGCGTCGAACTCGACGTGCGAGCCGCTGCTGCGCTCCCAGGAGGGCGCGTAAACGACGAGGTCGTCCGCGGGCAGCCGGGTGGCCAGCGAATTGAGGTAATTCTGGATACCCCCGGGGCGCGGCGGGAAGTCGTTCGTCACGAGCAGGGTCCTCAGCACCCCCGCAGGCTACCGACGAGCGATTCCGCGGGCCCGTCGCGGTGAAGCGGGAGTCCGCCCGGCTTCTTCAGCTCGCGAACGCCCACGCGACCATCAGCGGGAACTCTTCCCGCCAGAACCGATCCCCGTGCGATCCGGCCCGCTCGGTCAAGACGACGTCGGCCCCGGCAGCGCGAAGCGCGTCCGCCCACCGGATCGCGTTCTGCAGGAAGAACGGTTCTTGCGTACCGGCGACGAGGTACGTGCTCGGAAGCGAGCCCGGCAGGTCAGCGGGCGGTCGGTAGCCCCCTCCGGGCGAGGCGCACAAGACCGTGCCGTAGACGTCCGGATGCCGAAGTCCCATCGCCAGCGCCAGCTCTCCGCCCGCCGAGACGCCGCATACCGCAGTGCGCTCGGCGGACAACGCGACTCCGAACCGCGATCGCACCCACCGGCCGAGATCCGCGCAGAAGAATCTCTCGTGCGCCGCAAATCGCCCCGGATCGAAGCCCGGCGAGTACTCGTGGAGCCGCGAGGTCTCGTCGGCCAGGCGATGGGCTCCGACGATCATCGTCGGCGGCACCTCGGCGGCCTCGAGGTCGCTGCCCCACTGCGAGATCAGCTCGCCGTCGCCGGCGAACACGACCGCCTCGGGCCGATCCGCCGGGACGTAGACCGTGACCTGGCGGCCGCCGTCGTACGCGAAGGTCTCGGTCACCAACTCGCCCGCGAACGACATCGTCTGCTCCTCCGGTCAAGTGCCCCCGTGAACGACACCGGGGCGGCGCCGCGCAATGCGGCACCGCCCCGGTGGGAGCGAGAGCGTCCGGTCAGGCGACCCGGCGGGCGCCCACGTACTGGCTCTGCAGCGGCGAGATCTTGACGACGTCGCCGGTGGTCGGCGCGTGCACCATCATCCCGTTGCCGATGTACATGCCCACGTGCGAGACCGGCGTGTAGTAGAACACCAGGTCGCCGGGCTGCAGCTGGCTGCGCGGGACCGGCGTGCCGGTCTGGCTCTGCTGCTGGCTCGAGCGCGGCAGCGAGATGCCGGCCTGCCGGTAGGCCCACTGCATGAGGCCCGAGCAGTCGTACGAGCTCGGTCCGGTGGCGCCCCACTCGTAGGGCTTGCCCCGCTGGCTCAGCGCGGCCTGGACGGCAGCCGCCGCGGCCGGGCCCGCGTTCGCGAGGTCCACCGAGATGTCGCCGCCGGTGTCCTTCTGCGCGTTGCGGTCGGCCGCGCTCAGCGCCGACGAGGTCTTCTTCAGCTCGGCGACCTGGTCGTCGAGCGACTTCTTCTTGGCCGTGATGTCCTCGGTCAGCTTCGCCGCCGCGTCGCGCGCCGCGGTGGCCCGCTGTGCGGCGTCGGCGGCCAGCTTCTCGGCGGACTTGGCCTGGTCGACCGCGCCCTGGAGCTTCTCCAGCGCGACAGCCTTCTGCGAGGCGATCTGGTCCAGCGCCGACGAACGGTCGAGGAACTCCTGCGTCGACGTGCCCGCCAGCAGCGCGGACAGCTTGTTCATCTGCACGCCGGACAGGAACGACGCGTTCGCGAACTTGTCGACGTCGACCTTGTACTTCTTCTCGTTCTCGGCGGCCTGCGCGGAGAGGTTGTGGGCGTTGCCCACGTCCGCGTTGGCCTTGTCGAGGTCGCCCTGGCGGGCAGTGAGGTCGTCCTTGGCTTTCAGGAGGTCCTCGTTCGCCTTCTCCGCCTGCGCCGCGAGGTCGCGGTACTTGGTGAGAGCGTCCGAACCGGAGTCCGGCGGGGCCTGGAGGACGGGGAGGGGGGAAGCGGCTGCGGTGCCCGCTGGCTGCGCCACGGCGACGACTGCGATCACCGAGGCGGCCGCGAGGGCGCCTGACACCACGCGCTTGACTGGATGCGACTGCACGGCCGCGCGGGTCTCCTTTGCTCGTCGGGCCGCCGTGGCCGGAACCCCGGCGCGGAAGAGGTCGGGGGCCCTCTTCGCGCACGCTGTCCGTCCGCGTTCCGGCCGTCGTGTGTCACAACAGCTTTTCCCGCGCACGGTGATTGGTTCCGGTCCTGACTCCCCGACAAAGCCGAACCGGCGGCGATCCCGCGTCGCCGTCGTCCGACAGCTGACTGGCGCGAGATCTCGGCCAGGTTACGAAAAGACCGTCGGCGCGTCCACCGGGCCCCCCGTAAAAACTCTCCGTAGTCCGGCGAAACACCATCGGACCAGCAAGGCAGCTACACGTGACTTAAGTCACACGCTCTGGCAGCACAAACGACCCCTTCGACTACTTACCGTTCACCGCACCGAGGCGACCGCTCGGCGAGCCAGTGTCACCCACTGGTGTCACGCCGACCTACTGTCGGTCTCCGGAACCAGGCGCAGCCGCGGCACCATCCCCGCCTCGGCGAGCGCGTCGACAGCCCGCCGCTCGTCCGCGTCCCAGACGAGGCCGACCGGCGGCCCGAGCAGCACGCTGACCACGCAATCGGCACACGCCGCCCCGCGCACCGCACACCGGTCGCAGTCGACGACGAACGTGTCGATGTCCTCGACCGCGACGTCCACCGCGCCGGCCGGACGCCGCTCTTCCTGGCGGGAGGCAACGGGTTTCGCCCGCTTCGCGCTTCGTGCCGCGCCCGGGTGCTGTCGCGCTGAGCGCCGTGGGCTGACGGGTTCCGCGCACTCGCTTTCGCCGGACGAAGCCGCGGCAGCAGCGCTTTCGCCGGAACCCGACGAAACGCCGCTTTCCCGGCGCGCCTCCAGATCCCGGTCCCGCGCTTGGCCCGTGGCCGGACTCACCCCAGTGGCAAGACTCACCGCCGGACCCTCCCCGCCCGGGTGACCACCTCGATCCGGCGGGCGGGACCGTTCAGCCGCCTCGCCATGCCGATGGTGTGGCGGCCGGGAGTGGTCAGCCTCCCCGCCAACCCCGTGACCCGGCAGCCGGGACCGCTCAGCAGCCACGACAGCCCCACGACCAAGCGGCCGGGACCGTTCAACCGCTCCGTCAGCCTGATGGTCCGGCGGCCGAGAGCCCTCAGCCCCAACGTCCGGCGGCCGCGACCGCTCAGCAGCCCCATGATCCAACGGCCGAGAGCGCTCAAGAGCCCCGCCACCAACCCCGGCGTTCCGATCCCCCGGCCCCGCCGCGAACCGAACTCCCCCGCTAACCCCAGCCGACTCCGCCGCACGCATGCCGGAACCGACTCCGAACCGCTCCTGCTTGTTCTCGCCCATTGCCGGGCCTCCGTTCGTCCGCGAGGCCCCGGACCGGTTCCGGGAATCGCCTCGGGAACAAACGGTAGGAAGCACCACCGACAATTTCCGGAGCCGCGAGGGCGGCCAGGATCAGACACGACCCAATCGGCTGACGAGAACCGCCGACGCCACCGGGTGCGCGCCGCCCGCGCGGACCGAGTCCGCGACCGCCCGGTCGGATGTCGCGACGACCATCGGACGGCCCTTCGGCTCGGCCGCGACCAGCGACCGGATCACGTCGTCGGCAAGCACGCCACGCTCGGAAAACAGCACCCGCACCCCGCGCGGCACCGCGGCGGGCACCGACAGCACGCCGGCCCCGTCGAACACCACCGTGACCTCCGCCGACGTGCGCGCCGCCAGTGCCGAGAGCTGATGCACCAGCCGGTCTCGCTGATCGGCCAGCGCCAGTTCCGGGTAACCCGTTTTGGTGACGTTGTAGCCGTCCACGATGAGATGGACGTTCGGCAACGCCAGATGCCGGTCGAGCGCCGTGACGTCCTGGATCCGCCCGCCCGGGCCGAGTCCGGACCGCGCGCCGCTCACCATGTCGGCAGGGCGCGCGCCGCGGTCGCCCAAAGCCAGTTCGCGGCGCAGGCCGTGCACCGCGCCGTCGATCGTGTCCACCAGCAATGCCAGCCGGACCTCGTCGGCCTCCCTGGCTTCGCGCGCCGACTGGCGGGCCATCTCCGCGTCCGCGACCGCCCGTTCGGCGCGAGTGCGTTCCGCGGCGACCCGGCGACGTTCCCGGTCGAGTTGCACGTTCAGCATCTCGATCTCGCGTTCCCGCGTCGCGCCCCCGTCGGCCAGTTCGGCGCGCGCCGCCTCGGCCGCGTCCTTGGCCTGCCGCAGCAGCACGCCCTGCTCGCGCAGCCGGCGCAGCAGCTTCTCGACCTCGGCCTCGCGTTCGCCGCGCGCGCTCTCGACCGCTCCGCGCGCCTCTTCCAACTCGGCGCGCAGCTCGGCGATTTCGACTTCCAGCCGCTGGTTCCGGGCCAGCGCCGCGTCCCGCTCAGCGCGCAGCGCGGTTTCCTCGGCGTTCTTCGCGACCAGCCGCACGCGTCCGGCCGCGCCGGATTCGCCGAGCAGCACGGCGGCGGCAGCGGCCGAGACGGAGTCCGAAACGTTCGGGTCCAGCGCGTCGGTCCGGTGCTCGCGCAGCCATTCCAGGACCGCGGTCCGGAACTGCGCCGAATCCCCTAACGCCGTGAGCAGCGCGGTGCCGCCAAGCTTCGCGCGCTTGGCGGGGGCGAATTTCGCGACCGGCCGCAGCTGCCGCGGCACGTCGGCGACCGGCAGTTTCGCGACCGCGGCCGCGGCCAGTTCGGCGATCCGCTCGCGCACCGCCTCCGGCAGGCTCGTCCACGTCGCCGGTTCCGGACACGTCCCCGGTTCGGCGGCCTCGGCGTCCTCTCCCGCCCGCGCCGGAACCGCCGAGGGGCCGACGGCCTCCGCGGCTTCTTCCGGTTCGACGGGCTGAGGGTGCATTGGTCCAGGGTAGGCCCCGCCGCCGGATCCCGCGCCGCACCGGCCCGTTCCGCTGGTCACCATCGGGCCACGGGCGGCGCGCGCGAAGATTGTCGGTGGTCGGCCCTACTGTGCGCGATCATGGAGACCCGACCGAGGCCGGACCAGGCTCAGCTGGCGTTCGACGAGCTCGGCACCCCGCTGCGGGACACCACGTTCGTCGTGTTCGACCTCGAGACCACCGGCACCAAACCGGGGCCGGACGGGATCACCGAGATCGGCGCGGTCAAGGTCCGCGCCGGCCAGGTGCTGGGCGAGTTCGCGACGCTGGTCAACCCGGGCACGCCGATTCCGCCGCAGATCGTCGAGCTGACCGGGATCACGCAGGCGATGGTCTACGACGCGCCGCGGATCGAACGCGTGCTGCCCGCGTTCCTGGAGTTCATCGCGGGCACCGTGCTGGTCGCGCACAACTCCGGCTTCGACACCAGCTTCATGAAGGCCGCTTGCGAAGGACACGGCTACGTCTGGCCGCGTCCCACCGTCGTCTGCACGGTGAAGCTGGCGCGCCGCGTCATCCCGAGAGAAGAAGCGCGCAGCTACCGGTTGTCGTCGCTGTCCATGCTGCTCGGCGCGCGCACCCGGCCGACGCACCGCGCGCTCGACGACGCCCGCGCCACCACCGACGTCCTGCACGCGTTGCTGGAGCGCGTCGGCAACCTCGGCGTGCACACCGTCGAGGAGCTGATCGACTACCTCCCAGACGTCACGCCAGCCCAGCGGCGCAAGCGAAACCTCGCTGCCGACCTCCCGTCGCGGCCCGGCGTGTACCTCTTCAAGGGTCCGCGCGACGAAGTCCTGTACGTAGGCACCGCGCGCGACCTGAGACGGCGCGTGCGCACGTATTTCACCGGTTCCGAGAGCCGGGGCCGGATCCGGGAAATGGTCGCGCTGGCGGAGCGGGTGGACGCCATCGAGTGCGCGCATTCCCTCGAAGCCGAGATCCGCGAACTGCGGCTGATCGCCGCGCACCGGCCCGCCTACAACCGGCGTTCGAAAAACCCGCACCACGGCTGGTGGATCAGCCTCACCGACGAGGCTTTCCCGCGGCTTTCCGTGGTCCGTCTGCCGCGCGCGGGCACGCTCGGGCCGTTCCGCAGCCAAGCCGACGCGCGCACGGCCGCCGAGACTCTCGCCGACGCTTCCGGGTTGCGCACCTGCACCCAACGCATCTCCGCCACCGCCGCGTCCGGCACACCGTGTGTCCTGGCGGAACTCGGCCGTTGCGGAGCCCCGTGCGCGGGCAGACAGACCGTCGCCGACTACTCCCCCGCTGTCGAAGCTGCTCGCGGGCTCATCGCCGGTCATGACGGCCGTCCCCTGCACCTGGCGGCGGCGCGGCTGGAGGAGATGGCCGAGCGAAGGCATTACGAACAGGCCGCGCGCCACCGCGACGAACTGGCCGGGCTGGTCCGCGCCGTCGGCCGCGCGCACCGGCAGGCCGCGCTCGCGTCGGTCGCGGAACTCATCGCGGCGGCCCCGGACGGCAATGGCGGCTGGGAACTGTCCGTCATCCGCTACGGCAGGCTCGCCTCCGCGGGAGTCGCCCGCCGTGGGGTGCCGCCGATGCCGGTGGTCGAATCCCTCGTCGCCGCCGGGGAAACCGTGCTGCCCGGCGACGGTCCGCTGCGTGGTGCTCCCGGCGAGGAGGTCGGGATCCTGCTGCGCTGGCTCGCCCGGCCGGGGACCCGGCTCGTCCGCACCACCCGGCCGTGGGCCGAGCCCGCCGCTGTCGCCGGATGGCAATCCTGGCTCGCCCGGGTCGCCGACGCCCGGTCACTCGAACACGTCGCGGGCTGAGAAGCCCCGCCGCACCATGCGCGGGCGTGTTCCCGGCTACGATCGCGCACGTCGGTTACCGCCAGGAAGTGGGAGGAACGCTGTGATCACGGCGATCGTGCTGATCAACGTAGAGGCCGAGGAAATCCCGCAGGCCGCGCAGGCGATCGCGGACCTCGACCAGGTGTCCGAGGTCTACTCGTGCGCCGGGGACGTCGACCTCATCGCCACCGTGCGCGTGCAGGCCCACGAAGACCTCGCCGACCTGATCCCCGGCCGCATCGGCAAGGTCCGCGGCGTCCTCGACACCGTCACCCACATCGCGTTCCGCTCCTACTCCCGCGCCGACACCGACTCCGCGTTCGAGATCGGCGTCGAAGGAGCCTGAGAATTGTCGTACCCCCGGGCTAACGTCCGGGGCATGACAACACTGCGGCTGGCCGAGGTCACCACCGACAACGTGGGCGCGGCCTGCGATCTGTCGGTGGCGCCGCACCAGGAGCGCTACGTGGCCCCGGTCGCCCGTTCGCTGGCAGAGGCCTACACCCAGCCGGGCGTCGCGTGGCCGAGGCTGGTCTACGCCGGCGACGATCTCGTCGGCTTCGTCATGGCCGCCTTCGATCCGGGCTGTCCGATCGACTACTTCCGCTGCGGCATCTGGCGGCTGAACATCTCGGCCGAGCACCAGAAAAAGGGCTACGGGAAGTTCGCCGTCGAAGCGGTACTGGCCGAAGCGCGTCGCCGCGGACAAGAATCGGCGACAGTGCTGTGGGTGCCCGGCGAGCACAGTCCGGAGCCGTTTTATCTGCGGCTGGGATTCCAGCCCACCGGCCAGCAGCACGAGGGCGAGGTCGTGGCCCGCATCCAGCTCTGAACCCCGGCGGCAGCGCTACCGTAATTCGCATGACGACCCCGAGACTGGTCGAAGTCACGGTCGACAACGTGGAAGACGCCTGCGATCTCAAAGTGGCGAAGCATCAACGCGACTACGTCGCTCCGGTCGCCTGCTCGCTCGCCGAAGCCTATGTCCAGCACGAAATCGCCTGGCCGAGGCTGATCTACGCCGGGAAGAAACTCGTCGGCTTCGTCATGGCCGCGTTCGACCCGGACAACCCGACCGACTACTACCGCCACTACCTGTGGCGGCTGAACATCGCCGCCAAACACCAGAAAAAGGGCTACGGACGGTTCGCCGTCGAGGCGGTGCTGGCCGAAGCGCGCCGCCGCGACGCCGAATTCGTCACGGTCAGCTGGATGCCGGGCAAGCACAGCCCCGGCCCCTTCTACCAGCAGCTGGGCTTCCGGCCGACCGGCGAAATGGACGACGACGAGATCGTCGCCCGCATCCAGCTCTGAAACACGAGAAGGCCCCTCCCTCTCGATGAGGAAGGGGCCTTCCGGCGTTCTGCGGGACTCAGTGCCCGGAACCGACCTCGGTCGACTCCTCGGTGCCCTCGCGCTTCCCGTGTCCGTTCCCGTGGCCGTTGCCGCGAGCGCGCTCGAGCGCCTTCGACTCCTCCGCCGGGTCCGGCGTCCAGATCGAACCCGGGACAGCGGTGCCCGCGGTGCCGAGCTTGTTCATCTTCTTCGGCACCGCCGCGCCCTGGTACTCGAGCGGGATGGCGTGGCCGTGGCTGTCCGTGCCGGCCAGCGGCTGGTGGATCTCGATGAACTCGCCGTGCGGGAGCCGCTTGATGATGCCGGTCTCGACGCCGTGCTCCAGCACTTCCCGGTCGGACCGCTGCAGGCCGAGGCAGATCCGGTAGGTGACGTAGTACGCGATCGGCGGCACGATCAGCACGCCGATGCGCCCGGCCCACGTCGTCGCGTTCAGCGAGATGTCGAACTGGTCGGCGATGATGTCGTTGAAGCCGGACAGTTCGAGCATCGCGAAGAACCCGAGCGCCATCATGCCCAGCGAGGTGCGGACCGGTGCGTCGCGCGGCCGCTGGAGCAGGTTGTGGTGCGCGTTGTCCTTCGTCAGCTTCCGTTCCAGGAACGGATACGTCAGCAGGATCGCGAACAGCACCGGCATCCCGATACCGCCGGCGAAGAACACCGCCGGGACCGTGTAGTTGCCCAGGTAGAGCTCCCACGCGGGCCAGATCCGGAGGATGCCGTCCGCCCAGGCCATGTAGAAGTCCGGCTGGGATCCCGCGGACACCATCGACGGGTTGTACGGCCCGAAGTTCCACACCGGGTTGATCTGGAACAGGCCGGACATCAGCGCCAGCACGCCGACGACCAGGGTGAAGAACGCGCCGCCCTTGAGGGCGAAGTACGGCATGATCCGCACGCCGACGACGTTGGTCTCCTTGCGCCGCACGCCCGGGAACTGCGTGTGCTTCTGGTACCAGACCAGCGCGAGGTGCGCGCCGATCAGGGCCAGCATGATGCCCGGGATCAGCAGGATGTGCAGCGTGTAGAGCCGCGGGATGATCTGGTCGCCGGGGAACTCCCCGCCGAACAGCGCCCAGTGGATCCAGGTGCCGATCACCGGCACCGACAGCACGATGCCGGACAGGGTCGCGCGGATACCGGTGCCGGACAGCAGGTCGTCCGGGAGCGAGTAGCCGAAGAAGCCCTCGAACATGCCCAGGATCAGCAGCAGGCCGCCGATGACCCAGTTCGCTTCACGGGGCTTGCGGAACGCGCCGGTGAAGAAGATCCGGAGCATGTGCACCATCATCGACGCGACGAAGATCAGCGCCGCCCAGTGGTGCAGCTGCCGCACGAACAGGCCGCCGCGCACGTCGAACGAGATGTCCAGCGTGGTGCGGAACGCCTGGGACATTTGCATGCCCTGCATGTTCGTGAAGCTGCCGTGATACGTGACCTCCTGCATGGAGGGGTCGAAGAACAGCGTCAGGTACACCCCGGACAGCAGGATGACGATGAAGCTGTACAGCGCGATCTCGCCCAGCAGGAAGGACCAGTGGGTCGGGAACACCTTGTTCATCTGGTGCCGCAGGCCCTTGGCCAGCTTGTACCGCTGGTCCGCGTTGTCCGCGGCCTCGCCCAGGTGCTTCTGGAGTGCGCTCGTGCCCTTGGTCGGCGTGGTGAGTGAACTCATGACTTACGCTCCCAGAAGGCCGGTCCGATGGCCTCGATGAAATCGCCCTTCGCGATCAAGTATCCCTCTTCGTCAACCGTGATCGGAAGCTGGGCGAGCGGACGGGTCGCCGGGCCGAAGATCGGCTTCGCGTAGTGCAGGGCGTCGAACTGCGACTGGTGGCACGGGCAGAGGATGCGGTTCGTGCGCTGTTCGTACAAGGAGGTCGGGCAGCCGACGTGGCTGCAGATCTTCGTGTACGCGTAGTAGTCGCCGAAGTTGAAGTCCTCCTGGCCCTTGCGCTTGACCACGCGCGCGGCGTCGGTCGGGCGCAGCCGGATGAGCATGACCGGGTTGTCGACCCGCATCAGCGCCTCGGACAGCTTCTTCTCGTCGCCCTTTTCCGACTCGCGGTAGGGGAAGACCGTCTCCATCGCGCCCGCGTCCAGGTCCTCGGCCTTGACCAGCGCGACGCCTTCCTTGACGTCGGCTTCGAGGTTGCCGGTGTTGCGGCGCAGGTAGACCTTCTCGCCGGGGAAGTTCGGCAGCCAGCCGGTGTGCCAGAGGCCGTCCCGGTTGTCGGAGTCCGTCCACGGGCTCTTGATGAAGGACGCGATCGGCAGCGCCGCCACCGCGAGGCCGAGCGCGCCCGCACCCGCGCCCGCGGTGCGCTTGATCAGCGACCGGCGGGCGATGCCGTTGCGGGTCCCGGCGTCGGCGAGGTGGGCCAGGATGGTGGCCCGGTCGACCTCCGCGGACGGGCCGTCGCTGCGCTGCTGCACCGAGACCTCGTGCGGGACGAACTTCTTGGTGTAGAGGATCACGCCGATGCCGAGCGCCAGCACCGCGAGACCGAGCGTGACGCCGAGCGCCGGGGTGTAGAGGCTGTAGGTCGAGTGCCCGCTGGGGTCGCTCGGGTCCTTGTACTCCCACCACTTCGGCCAGGCCATCACGACCACGAACGCCAGGCCGGCGAGCGCCGACAGGGCGAACCAGAACGCGACGAGGCGCTGCGCGCGACGCTCCGCGCGGGTGCCCTCGACCGGCCACGGCTCCGGGTACTCGACGATTTCGACGCCGTCCAGCTGACCGCCGAGCTTGAGCAGCTCGTCGCGGTCCATCTCAGCCAGCTCCGCCTCCGAGGGCGGCTTGGGCCCTTCGGCACTCATGCCTTCGATCCAATCCACAGCGTAATGCCGACGAGCGCGGCGATTCCGACGACGAAGGCGATGACGCCTTCGGAGGCGGGGCCGACCCCGCCGAGACCGTTGCCGCCCGGGTCGTTGTTGCCGTCGGACACCGACTTGACGTAGGCGATGATGTCCTTCTTCTCCTCGGCGCTGAGCTGGCGGTCGGAGAACTTCGGCATGTTCTGCGGCCCGGTGAGCATCGCGTCGTAGATCTGCTCCTCGGTGGCCGGGTCGAGCGGCGGCGCGTACTTGCCCGCCGACAGCGCGCCCCCGCGGCCGGTGAAGTTGTGGCACGAGGCGCAGTTAAGGCGGAACAGCTCGCCGCCGCGCGCCGGGTCGTTGCCGCGCAGCGCCTCGCCGCGCTCCTCCGGACGCTGCGCGCCGCCGCCGTGCGCCTGCACGTAGGCGCCGACCGCGTCGATCTCGCTCGGGGTCAGCTTCGGCGGCTTGCGGGCGATCTGCGCCTCCTGGCGCGCCGCGGGCATCCGGCCGGAGGAAGTCTGGAAGTAGACGGCCGCGTCGCCGATGCCGATGAGGCTCGGACCGCGGTCCTTGACGCCCTCGAGGTTCGCGCCGTGGCACTCGATGCAGGTGTTGTTGTAGACCTGCTCGCCCTGGCGCAGCAGCGCCGGGTCGCCCTGCGCCTGCGCGGTCTGCGGTTCCGGGGCGAACACGGCGTACAGGGCGCCGGCCCCCACCAGGGCGACGCCGAGTGCGAGCACGCCCGCGAGGCGCCTGCGCATCTTCGAGCGCGCGCGGAACCGGCGCTCCGAGGATTTGGTGCTGGTGGTCATCTTGCGGCAACCCTTGCTGTCAGTTCAGGCCGTTTTGTGGTGGGCGGTGCGGAGATCAGGGAAGGATGTAGATCACCGCGAAGAGGCCTACCCACACGATGTCGACGAAGTGCCAGTAGTACGACACGACGATCGCCGAGGTGGCCTGCGCCGGAGTGAACTTGCTGAGCTTCGTGCGGACCAGCAGGAACACGAAGGCGATGAGCCCGCCGATCACGTGCAGGCCGTGGAAACCGGTCGCGAGGTAGAACACCGTGCCGAACGGGCCGGACGGGATCGTGAGCCCTTCCTCGACCAGGTTGTGGTACTCGTTCGCCTGCCCGAACACGAAGATCGCGCCCATGATCAGCGTCACGATGTACCAGCGCCGCAGGCCGTAGACGTCGCCCCGCTCCGCGGCGAACACGCCGAACTGGCAGGTCAGCGACGACAGCACGAGGATCACCGTGAACGGGATCGCGTACGCGACGTTGAGGTGGAACTCCTCGCCGTGCAACGGCGGCGGCCAGGACGCCCCGGCCGGGTTCTGCGCCTTGACGGTGAAGAACATGGCGAACAGTCCGGCGAAGAACATCAGTTCGCTGGACAGCCACACGACGGTGCCGACACTGACCATGTTCGGCCGGTTCAGCGAGTGGACCCGCTGGCTGATGGTGGGAGCTGCCGTTGTCACGGATCGCATTATGTCCTCTCGCGACCGCACCCCGCCCGCCGGGTCTGCGGCGGGTCGTGGGAGCTTCGCGTCACACCCGCGCGCGAGACGCGGACCAGCGGCGGAAGGAGCTACTCGTGAGTTGGCTGGAGAAGCTCCGTGACCTGGTGAGAAAGCCGGGGAAAGCGGTTCTCGACCCGGACGCGCCCGGTCTGCGGACCGTCGTTTCGGCGTTCGATCCGGCCGTCGCGGATTCCGCGGTGCTCGCCGATTCACCCGGCTGGGCAAGTGAAGCGCCCGCGGTGCTCGTCCATCACCTCGTCCTCCCGGCGGACCGGATCGACGAGGCGGCGGCGATTCTCGCGCAGGACGGCTACGACCTGCGCGAACAAAGCCGCGACGGCGACCGGGTGCTGGCGCACGCCCGGCGGGTGCAGGTCCTGGACGCCCTGCACTGCGCCCAGGAACGGTCCCGGATGGCCGGTCTGGCGCAGCGGCTCGGCGGCGACGCCCCGGGCTGGGAGGCGCGGCAACCGGGTGACTCGCCCACCGCGTCCGCGTGAGATGCGTCTCGGCCGATACGATCGCGGCTGTTCCACCCGTGACGAGACGGAGGCGTGCTCAATGAGCGAGCAGTCCCAGCGGATCCTGGTGTTCAGCCACAAGGCCGAGGTCCGCGAGGCGATCATGAACGCCGTCGGCAGGCGCCCGGCGGCCGACCTCGGCCGCGTCGAGTGGGTCGAGGCGGCCGGCATCGCCGACGTGCTCGCCGAGATGGACGCGGGCTCGGTCGACCTCGCGATCCTCGACGGCGAGGCGCAGCCGACCGGCGGCATCGGCCTGACCCGCCAGCTCAAGCACGAGATCGACGACTGCCCGCCGATCGTGGTGGCCGTCCGCCGCCGGGACGACCGATGGCTCGCCACCTGGGCGCTGGCCGACGCCGTGCTGGTGCACCCCCTCGACCCGCTGACCGCGGCGGAAACCGTCGCCGGCGTGCTGCGCGCCGGGCGGGTCCCCGCCGTCAACGGCGGCTGAGCCCGGTGGGCGCCACCCCGCACACCTGGCCCGCGCTGCTGACCCGGCTCATCGCCGGCGAGGACCTGTCCGCGGAGGACACGGCGTGGGCGATGGACCAGATCATGTCCGGCAGCGCCGGGCAGGCGCAGATCGGCGGCTTCGCGGTCGCGCTGCGCGCCAAGGGCGAAACGCCCGCGGAGATCGCCGGCATGGCCGACGCGATGCTGGCGCACGCCCGGCGGATCACGCTGAGCCGTCCCGCGGTGGACATCGTCGGCACCGGCGGCGACCGGTCGAACTCGGTGAACATCTCCACGATGGCGACGATCGTCACGGCGGCGGCGGGCGCGCCGGTGGCCAAGCACGGCAACCGGAGCGCGTCGTCGAAGTCCGGCGCGGCCGACGTGCTGGAAACCCTCGGCGTGAAGATCGACCTGCCGCCGGAAGCGGTGCTCGCGTCGCTCGAGGAGATCGGCATCGGGTTCTGCTTCGCCCCGGCGTTCCACCCGGCGTTCCGGCACACCGGCCCGCCGCGGCGCGAACTGGGCGTGCCGACCACGTTCAACCTGCTCGGCCCGCTCACCAACCCGGCGCAGCCGCAGAGCGCGCTGATCGGCTGCGCGTACGCGGACAAAACCCGTGCCCTGGCGGAGATTTTCGCCCAGCGCGGGATGTCGGTGCTGGTGGCCCGCGGCGACGACGGGCTGGACGAGATCACCACCACCACGACGACCTCGGTGCTGGTGGTCTCCGGCGGCACGGTGACGGAACGCACCTTCGACCCGCAGACGCTCGGCATCCCGCGCGCCACGGCGGAGGACCTGCGCGGCGGCGACGCCGCGGCGAACGCGGAGGTAGTCCGGGAACTGGTCAGCGGCAAGACCGGCCCGGTGCGCGACGCGGTAGTGCTGAACGCCGCCGCCGCGCTGGCCGCCTTCGCGGGCTTCTCCGATTCGCTCGAGGACGACTTGGCGGCCGGACTGGACCGAGCACGCCAGGCCATCGACAACGGCGCGGCAGCGGCGCTGCTGGACCGGTGGATCGCGTTCTCCTCGGCTGAGCGCTGACCGTTCGCATCGGCTGGACGCCGCATCGGGCGCTTTTCCGCGCCCGGTGCGGCGTTCGTCGTTTTCAGCGAGTCGTTCGGGGCGCGCACCCCAATGCGGCGTTCGGTGCGTCACATGAGCCCAATGCCACAGCAGGATCGCGGCGAGCCGGAGCAAGGCTCACGAACGGAAGGCGGTCCGGTAAGCGCTCGGCGTAGTAGCGCGCAACCGCGAAAACTGGTGCCGCAACGCCGCCGCCGACGCGTATCCGCAAGCCACCGCGATGTCCTCCACCGAAAGCGAGCCCTCCTCCAGCAGCGCCTGCGCCCGGTCGAGGCGGCGTTCGGTCAGCCAGCGGTGCGGCGTCGTCCCGGTCGCGGCCGAGAACCGGCGCAGGAACGTCCGCTCCCCCAATCCGCTGCGGCGCGCCAATTCCGCGACCGTGAACGGCTGATCCAACCGTCGTTCCACCCATTCGAGCGCTTCGGCGACCACCGCGTCGTCCGGGGCGGCCGTCGCGGGCACCGGGGCCTGCACGAACTGCGCCTGCCCACCCGCGCGGTGCGGAGCGGCCACCATTCGCCGGGCCAGCGCCGTCGCCGCCGTGACTCCGCGCAGGCGGCGCACCAGGTGCAGGCAGAGGTCCACCGCCGCGACCGTCCCGGCGCTGGTGAACACGCCGTCGTCGTCCGCGTAGAGAGCTTGCGGGTCCACTTCCGCGGCGGGGAACAGGCGGCGGAATTCCGGTTCGTAGATCCAGTGCACGGTGCAGCGACGGCCGTCCAAGAGGCCCGCGTAGCCGAGGGAAAAAACTCCCGCGCAGAACCCGGCCACCCACGCTCCGCGTTCCCGGGCGGCGCGCAAGGCGTCCAGCAGCGGCTCCGGCGGCGGCGCGGTCCGCGGCGTTTGCGTGGGCACAATCACCAAATCCGCCGACGCCGCGAAGTCGAGATCGCGCAGTCCGGCCAGGCCGAAGCCGGACCAGCTGGCCACGTCCGCGCCGCCCGGCGAGCACACGCCGAAGTCCCAGCCGGGCATGCCGTCCGCACTGCGGTCGGTGCCGAACACCTCGCACGCGACCCCCAGCTCGAACGGCGAAACCCGGTCCGCGAGCAGCACGGCGACCCGTTGCACGTCCATGCGGCCCAGCATGTCACAAGTTTTGCGGTCATTGTCATCTCTGACACTGGTTGAGCGCCGCCGCGGAGACGAATCTGGGTCGCATGAAGAACCCCGAATCCCGCCCGGTCCTGCAGTGGTCCGCGGCGATGGCGTTGTCCGGCACGATCGGCGCGGTCGTGCTCGAAAGCGGCGCTGCCGCACCGGCGGTGGCGTTCGCCCGCTGCCTCGTCGGCGGCGTCCTGCTGGTCGTGTGGTCCCTCGCCAGGGGCTGGTTCCGCGACTGGCGGCCGACCCGCCGCGACCTGCTGCTCGCGATCGCCGGCGGGCTGCTGCTGGTCGGCAACTGGGTGCTGCTGTTCGCGTCCTACTCGCTGTCGTCCATCGGCGTCAGCACGGTCGTCTACCACACCCAGCCGCTGATCCTGGTCGGAATGGCGGCGGTGTTCCTCGGCGAGAAGGTCGGCCGTTCGCACCTCGCGCGGGCGGGCATCGCGTTCGCCGGAGTGGTGGTGATTTCCCTTTCCGCACAAGGAGATGACGGACAACCCGTGCGATTCGCCGGAATCGCGCTCGCGCTCGGCGCGGCGCTGCTCTACGCCGGTGCGTCCTTCATCGCGAAGCAGCTCAAGCACATCCGGCCGCATCTGCTCGCGGCGGTGCAGCTGACGGTCGGCGCGATCGTGCTCGCCCCCGCGCTGATGTTCACGCCGCTGCCGAGTTCGGCTCCGGGACTGCTGTGGCTGCTGCTCCTGGGCACTGTCCACACCGCGGTGATGTACGTGCTGATGTACGCCAGCATCGGCAAGCTGCCGACCACGACGGTCGCGCTGCTGTCCTACCTGTACCCGGTGGTCGCGGTCGTGGTGGACATGCTGGCGTTCGGGCACCGGCTCACCTGGCCGGAGGGCCTGGGCATGCTGGCGGTGCTCGCCGCGGCGCTGGCTCCGCAGCGCGTGAAGCCGGATACGCGAAACGCCCGGCCGGGGATTCCCAGCCGGGCGTCGCGGTGAAGCGGAAGAACTCAGTCGTGCTCGGGACCGGTGTGGTACTCGAACACCAGGCCGCCCACGGCGATGAGCAGCGCCACGATCGCCATCACGAGCAGCCAGATGTGGAAGAACGCGAGGGCGAGGCCGGCCAGCCCGGCTGCCGCGGCCAGCGCGACCGGCCAGTAGCTGCCCGGGCTGAAGAAGCCCAGCTCGCCGGCGCCGTCGCTGATCTCGGCGTCCTCGCGGTCCTCCGGGCGCTCTTCGATCCGGCGGGACACGAACTGCATGTAGCTGCCGGCGAGGAACGCGAGGCCGCCGGTCAGGAACAGCGCGACGATGCCGACCGGCTCAGCCTTCTGGTCGGTGGTGAAGAGCGCGGTCATGACCCAGTAGACGGCGGTCATGAGGACGGCAAACCCCGCCACCATGTAGAAAATCCGGGCTTCGACCTTCATGGGATTGGTCCCCTGCTCCTTCTGGTTCGCCGTCAGTTGGACGCGGTGCGCGCGGTGCGGTCGGTGTTGAACGGCTTCGTCGTCACCGCGTACGGGCTGCACAGCTCGCCGCAGTTCATCGAAGCCAGCGCCTCAGACGCGGTGTTCGGCTTGCCGGTCTTCGGGTTCGTCTCGGTGCGCAGCTTGAGGTACTGGTCGAACTTGTCCGGGGACAAGGCGCGCACCTCGAAGTTCATCACCGAATGGTACGTCCCGCACAGCTCGGCGCAGCGGCCGACGAACGAGCCTTCGCGGTCGATCGAGTTCTGGAACGAGCTGTCCTGGTTGTTCTTCTCCGGGTCCGGCATCACGTCGCGCTTGAAGTTGAACTCCGGGACCCAGAACGAGTGGATGACGTCCGTCGAACGGAGCCGGTACTCGATGGTCTTGTTCGTCGGCAGCACGAGCAGCGGGATCTCGCCGGAGGAGCCGACGGTGCTCACCTGGGTGCCGTCGGCGCGCTTGGCGGCGTCGCCCTCGTACTTGAACTCCCAGTTCCACTGGAAGGCGATCACGTCGACCACGACGTCCGGGTTCGGCTTCTTGTCGAGGACCTTGCTCTCGGTCGTCGCCGTGAAGAAGAACAGCACGCAGACCATGATCGTCGGCAGGACGACCGTGAAGATCTCCAGCGGGATGTTGTACTGGAACTGCCGCGGGAGGTCCTCGGGACCTTCGGCGGCCGCGCCCTTCTTCTTGCGGTGGAAGATCGCGGTCCAGAAGATCAGGGCCCACACGATCGCGCCGACGACGAGCGCGGCGACGACCGTCCACGTCCAGAGGGTGCGCATCTGGTCGGCCTGCGGCGTGACGCCCTTGGGCCAGCCGAAGCGGAGGATCTCGTCTCCCGAGCAGCCCGTCGCGGTCAGCGCCACCAGCACGGCCAGCGCGGCGACACGCCCGACCCGCTTACCCACCGGGGTGCGCTCTGGTTTTCCCACTGCGCCCTGCCCTTTCACCCAACAGGCCCTCTCACACCGGGCCTTCTTCGACCGATCTTCGTGACAGGCGGAGCCTAGCCGAGTTGGCCGCTCCCGCTGACCAAGGGGTGACCAGTTGCGCCACGCGTCACCCGCTTTCCGGGCGAGTCGCCCCGCACCGGCATACTGGGCCCTTCCCCGGACCGGCCCGACCCTGAGGTGTGTGAGTACACGTGTGCGGCCTGCTTGGACTGATCTGCGCGACCGAAAACGACGCCGCGGCGGCCCGTGCGAGCGTCGGCGCGGCGATGCGCTGCCAGCGTCACCGCGGCCCCGACGAGCAGGACACCTGGGCCGATGCCGAGGTCGTGTACGGCTTCAACCGGCTCGCCTTCATCGACGTCGACCACGCGCACCAGCCGCTGGTGTGGGGTCCGCCGGAGGCCCCCGGCCGCTACACGCTGAACTTCAACGGCGAGATCTACAACTACCGCGAGCTGCGCGACGAGCTCGCCGAAAAATTCGGTGCGAAATTCGCCACTGAAGGCGACGGCGAGGCGATCGTCGCGGCATATCACTACCTCGGGGACAAAGCGGTCGAAAAGCTGCGCGGCATGTTCGCGTTCCTGATCTGGGATTCGGCGGAAAAGACCGTTTTCGGCGCGCGCGACCCGTTCGGGATCAAGCCGCTCTACTACAGCGAGGGCCCGAAGGGCACCGCGTTCTCGAGCGAGAAGAAGAGCCTGCTGGAGCTGTCGGACACGCTCGGCGTCGCGCAGGAGCTGGACCGCAAGGCCCTGCAGCACTACCTGGTGCTGCAGTACGTGCCGGAGCCGGAGTCGCTGCACACCGCGATCCGCCGCGTCGAGTCCGGCACCTCGTTCCGGCTCTCGCCGGGCGGGAAGCCCGAGTTCACCCGCTACTTCCACCCGAAGTTCGCCGCGAAGCCGGTGAACGGCCCCGCCGAGGCCGAGGCGCTGTACGAGCGCATCGCCGATGTGATGCGCGACTCGGTCGGCAAGCACATGATCTCGGACCCGGACGTGACGGTCGGCGCGTTCCTCTCCGGCGGCATCGACTCCACCGCGACCGCGACGCTCGCCAAGGAGCACAACCCGAACCTCATCGCGTTCACCACCGGCTTCGAGCGCGAGGGCTACTCCGAGGTGGACGTGGCCGCGGAATCGGCCGCCGCGATCGGCGTGAAGCACGTGGTCCGCACGGTGTCGGCGGACGAGATGATGGAAGCGCTGCCGCTCATCGTCTGGTACCTGGACGACCCGGTCGCGGACCCGGCGCTGGTCCCGCTGTGGTTCATCGCGCGCGAGGCCCGCAAGCACGTGAAGGCGGTGCTGTCCGGCGAAGGCGCGGACGAACTGTTCGGCGGCTACACGATCTACGGCGAGCCGATCTCGCTGGCCCCGTTCGAGAAAATCCCCGGCAGCGTGCGAAAACTGCTGGGCAAGGTGTCCACGAAGATCCCGGAGGGCACCCGAGGCAAGGACCTGCTGCGCCGCGGCGCGCTCCCCTTGGAAGACCGCTACTACGGCAACGCCCGCAACTTCCGCGACGAGCAGCTGCGCGCCGTGCTGCGGACGTACCAGGAAGGCGTCGGCTTCAAGGACGTCACCGCCCCCTGGTACGACGTGTCCCGAGGCTGGGACCCGGTGGCCCGCATGCAGCACGTGGACCTGTACACCTGGCTGCGCGGCGACATCCTGGTCAAGGCGGACAAGGTGACGATGGCGAACTCGCTGGAGCTGCGCGTGCCGTTCCTGGACGCCGAGGTGTTCAAGGTCGCCGCTTCGATCCCGCTCGACCAGAAACTCGCGCACGGCACCACCAAGTACGCACTGCGCCAGGCCCTCGCGAAGATCATCCCCGGCCACGTTTTGAACCGGAAGAAACTGGGCTTCCCGGTCCCCATCCGCCTGTGGCTGCGCAACGAGATGTACGACTGGGCCCGCGGCATCATCAACGACTCGAAGACCGACGAGCTGCTGGACAAAACCGCAGTGCTGCGCCTGCTGGACGAACACAAGGAAGGCCAGCTGGACCGCAGCCGCCAGCTCTGGGCCCTGCTGGTCTTCATGCTGTGGCACGGCATCTTCGTGGAACACCGCATCAAGCCGGAAATCCCGGAACCGGCCTACCCAGTCAAGCTCTAGCAAAGTCCGTGAAGGGCTCCTTGAGGGAATCTAATTCCCTCAAGGAGCCCTTCACGGCCCTAAAACCGCACCGGCGCACCCAACGAGCGAGGCACCCAGCCCCACCCGCAGCCGATGCACCCAACCATCGAGGCACCCACACCTCCCCCGCACCCCGATACGAAGCGCATCTGCGGTCGGTGGGTGCTTGTCAAGGCATCTTTCCCGCCTTGACAAGCACCCACCGACCGTCAGCACAATCAAGCTTCGGGGTGCCCCACGCAACCAACGGGCCAATGTCGCCGCCAGGCGACGAGGCGGACCGAGACTCAAGCAGGCAAAACCGCCGCAATCTCCTCAGCAGCCTCAGGCCCGAACGCCTCCCGCAGCCGAGTCAACGCCTCGCCCCGCTCCAGCCGCCACTCCTGCGTCCCCACAGTCTCCAGCACCAGCACAGCGATCAAACACCCCAACTGCGCCGCCCGCTCCAAACTCAACCCGCCATCGATCGCAGCGAGAAACCCAGCCCGGAACCCATCCCCCACCCCAGTGGGATCAGCCTTCCCCCGCTCCGGCACCGCTCCGATCTGCAACGCAGTCCCGTCCCGCCCGACGATCTCCACGCCCTTCTCCCCCAGCGTGGTGATCCGCAGCCCGACCCGCTCCAGCACGTCGGCCTCGGTCCAGCCGGTCTTCTGCAGCAGCAACTCCCACTCGTAGTCGTTGCTGAACAGGTACTTGGCCCCCTCCACGAACGACCGCACCTGCGCCCCGTCCATCCGGGCCAGCTGCTGTGAGGGATCGACCGCGAACGTGTACCCCCGCTGACGGCACTCCTGCGCGTGCCGGACCATCCCCTCGGGATCGTCCGGGCTGATCAGCACCAGCCCCAGCCCGCCGACGCGATCCGAAATCGGTCCCATCTCGATGTTGCGGGACTCCGCCATCGCGCCCGCGTAGAACGTCGCGATCTGGCACATGTCCTCGTCCGTGGTGCACACGAACCGCGCGGTGTGCGCGACCTCGGAAACCAGCACGCCCGAGGTGTCCACGCCGTGGCGCTGCAGCCACGACTGGTAGTCCGCCCAGTCCTGGCCGACGGCGCCGACGAGCACCGGCTCGACGCCGAGCACTCCGAGGCCGAACGCGATGTTCGCGCCGATGCCGCCGCGGCGCACGACGAGGTCGTCGGCGAGGAAGCTCAGCGACACCCGGTGCAATTGCTCGGCGACGAGCTGCTCGGCGAACCTCCCCGGGAAGTGCATCAGATGGTCCGTAGCGATGCTGCCGGACACGGCGATCCTGGGCTTGTCTGCCACCGGTTCTCCTCACGGGGTGGATGAGCTGTCGTTTTCGCGCCCTGACGCAAGTTACCCGCTGGTCATGACCCTTCCGGGTAGTTTCCGCGCCACGTTCCGACACTACCGGCCGGTACTCGTTTCCCGTTCAAGTCCGGCTGAATAGCGTGGCTGGAGTGAACCTCGCGACCGAACCGGAAACCCTCGGCGACCTGATCGCCGACTGCGCCCACCTGCCGTCCACGCTGCAGCCCGAACAGCCCGCCGACCAGGCCCGGCTGCCGCGCCCGAGGGCCGCGCGGCCGTGGACGGTCGACGACGCCTGCCACGCGCAGGTCGCCGATCTCGACGCCTACGTCTGAGCCGGCCGGGAACGCCGGAAACGAGAACGGGCCCCAGCGCGGATCGCGCGGGGCCCGTTTTCCGGCTCTGGGCTCAGTGGAAGCTGTCGCCGCAGGCGCAGGAACCCGTGGCGTTCGGGTTGTCGATCGTGAAGCCCTGCTTCTCGATGGTGTCGACGAAGTCGATCACGGCCTCGGACACGTAAGGCGCGCTCATCCGGTCCACGGCGACCTGGAGGCCGTCGAAGTCGCGGAACAGGTCGCCGTCGAGCGTGCGCTCGTCGAAGAACAGCTGGTAGCGCAAGCCAGCACAGCCGCCGGGCTGCACGGCGATGCGCAGGTGCATGTCGTCGCGGCCCTCCTGTTCGAGCAGCGCCTTCGCCTTGGCGGCCGCGGCGTCGGTCAACGTCACGCCGTGGGTCTCCTCGGCGGTCTCGGCCGCAGCCGCACCGGTCTGCTCAGCGGTCGTCATGGCACTCCCTCTTGGTCGAACTCGCTGCGGGTACATCTCGTGTCCTAGGCACAACACGGGACTCGCCCGATCTGTTCCCCTCCATCGTCGCATATGGAACGACCTGGTGAACAAAGCCGTGACGCCTGCAATACCCTGGTGAGGTGAGGTTCCTGCGCCGAAGCACCACTGACCCCGCCGCCGAAGACTCCGCGGCCGAGGCCGCCGCTGACGATTCCCCGGTCACGAGCAAGTCGTACACGCCGGGAAAGGGCAAGGCGACGCCCAAGCGCCGCGAGGCCGAGGGACGCAGGCGCGGGCCGGTCGCGGCGCCGCCCACCTCCATGCGCGAAGCGATGAAGCGCAACAAGGAGCTGCGCAAGGCCAACCCGGTCAGCAAGGAAGACCGCAAGGAAGCCGCCCGCGTGCGCCGCGAGCGGATGATGTCGGGCGACGACAAGTACCTGCCGCCGCGCGACAAGGGCCCGGTCAAGGCGTACGTGCGCGACCTGGTCGACTCCCGGCGCAACATCCTCGGCCTGTTCATGCCGCTGGCGATCCTGGTGTTCCTCGCGCTGCTGGTCCCGGCGCCGGCGGTGCAGCAGTACATCACCCTGGTCTGCATGGCGATGCTGCTGGTCATGGCCATCGAGGGCTTCGTGAACGGCCGCAAGATCTCGAAGCTGGTCCGCGAGCGCTTCCCGAAGGAACCGGCGACCGCCACCCGCGGCGTCGGCTGGTACGCGTTCGTCCGGGCGAGCCAGATCCGCAAGCTGCGCGTGCCGAAGCCGCGGCTCAAGGCCGGGGACCCGATCCCGAACTGAGCCGTGCGGCACACAGGTCGTTAGCCTCGCGAACGAAACGTTTACGCTGTCGGCATGGAGTTTCGACGTCTCGGCCGCAGCGGCCTCAACATCAGTGAGATCTCCTACGGCAACTGGCTGACCCACGGGTCCCAGGTCGAGGAGGACCAGGCGCAAGCCTGCATCAAGGCGGCGCTCGACGCGGGCATCACGACCTTCGACACGGCTGACGTCTACGCCAACACCGCCGCGGAGTCGGTGCTCGGGCGCGGGCTGAAGGGGCAGCGCCGGGAGAGCCTGGAGATCTTCACCAAGGTCTTCTGGCCGACCGGTCCGAAGGGCCCGAACGACAAGGGTCTCTCGCGCAAGCACATCCTCGAGTCGGCCAACGCGTCGCTCAAGCGGCTCGGCACCGACTACGTCGACCTGTACCAGGCGCACCGGTTCGACCGCACGGTGCCGCTGGAAGAGACGATGCAGGCGTTCGCCGACCTGGTCCGCCAGGGCAAGGCGCTCTACATCGGCGTCTCGGAGTGGAACGCCGAGCAGATCTCCCGCGGCGCGGCGCTCGCCCGCGAGCTGAAGATCCCGTTCGTGTCGAACCAGCCGCAGTACTCGATGCTGTGGCGCGTCATCGAATCGCAGGTCGTGCCCGCTTCCGAGCGCGAGGGCCTGAGCCAGATCGTCTGGTCGCCGGTGGCGCAGGGCGTGCTGACCGGCAAGTACAAGGTGGGCCAGCCGCTTCCCGCCGGTTCGCGCGCGACCGACGAGAACGGCGGCGCGAACATGGTCAAGCGCTTCCTCGACGAGAAGACCCTCGCCGCGGTCGCGAAGCTGGAGCCGCTGGCGGCCGACGCCGGGCTGTCGATGGCGCAGCTGGCCGTCGCGTGGGTGCTGCAGAACCCGAACGTCGCGTCGGCGATCATCGGGGCCTCGCGGCCGGAGCAGGTGCACGACAACGTCAAGGCCGCCGGCGTGAAGCTCGAGCCGGAGCTGCTCACGGCGATCGACGAGGCGCTGGGCGACGTCGTGGTCACCGACCCGGCGCTCACCGTTTCCCCCTGATCAGCGCAGCAGGAACCGCTCCGCCACCGCGAGGTCGTGCGGATAGGTGATCTTCACGTTCTCCGCGCTGCCGGGCACCCACCGCACCGGCAGCGCGGAGAACCGCTCCATGCACGAAGCCGTGTCGGTGCCCAGAAACCCTTCCTCGGCGGCCTGTTCGTACGCCGCGAGCAGCGGTCGCGCCCGGAAGCCCTGCGGGGTCTGCACCCGGATCGCGCCGGGCAGCGGGCCCGCGACTGTGTCCGGCCCGGCCATCGAGACCACGTCGTCCGCGGCCAGTCCCGGCACCGCTCCCCCGTCTTCCCTGGTCCGCTCCAGCACCGCAGCGATCAGCTCCGGCGTCACCAACGGCCGGGCCCCGTCGTGCAGCAGCACGGAATCCACTGTCCCGTCGGCGATCCGCGGCGCGAGATGGCGCAGCGCGTTCAGTTCGGAAGCCTGCCGCGTCGGGCCGCCGGTCACGATCTCCACCGGAGCGCTCGTCCCGGCCAGCACTTCCTCGGCCAGCGGCGCGTCCTCGGGCCGGATCACCAGCACCAGCACACCGATCCCGGGCGCCGCGGCGAACGCGTCCAGCGACCACGCCACCACCCGCCTGCCCGCGACCGGCAGGTAGACCTTGTTCAGCGCGGCCCCGACCCGGGTCCCCGCACCACTCGCCAGCACGACCCCGGCCGCCGTCGATTCCCGCACGCCGACCGACCCTAAGGGCCCTGCTCGCGCGGCGGTAGGTTGGGCGCCGGGACGCCCAGCGGCGAAAGGAAACCTGGCTGTGGACACCGGCGAAACGGGCATCGAGTTCGGCGAGATCGAACCGCCGAGCGACCTGGCCCGGTCGGGCGCGATCGCGCTGCACGACAAGCTCGTCAAACCGGCGGGCTCGCTCGGCAGGCTGGAAGAGCTCGGCGTCTGGATCGCTTCGTGCCAGGGCCAGGCGCCGCCGCGGCCGTTCACCCGCCCCCGCGTCGTCGTGTTCGCCGGCGATCACGGCATCGCGAAGAAGGGCGTCTCGGCGTATCCGCGGGAGGTCACGTCGCAGCTCGTCGGGACCATGCTGACCGGCGGCGCGGCGATCAACGTGCTCGCCGCGGCGGCGGGTGCGGGCGTGCGCGTGGTCGACATGGCCGTGGACACCGAGGAATCCGCGATGCGGTCGATCGGCGAGTTCAAGGTGCGCCGCGGTTCCGGCTCGATCGACGTCGAGGACGCGCTCACCGACGCCGAGGTGCGCGCCGCGGTCGAAGCCGGCCGCAAGATCGCCGACGCGGAGGTCGACGGCGGTGCGGACCTGCTGATCGCGGGCGACCTGGGGATCGGCAACAGCACCCCGGCGTCGGTGCTGGTCGCGGCGCTGACCGGCAGCGAACCGGTCGCCGTGGTCGGCCGGGGTTCGGGCATCGACGACAACACCTGGATGCGCAAGGCCGCCGCGGTCCGCGACGCGCTGCGCCGGGCCCGCGCGGTGCTGGCCGACCCGCTCGCGCTGCTGCGGACGTCCTCGGGGGCCGATATCGCCGCGATGACGGGCTTTCTCGCGCAGGCAGCGGTTCGCCGCACGCCGGTGGTGCTCGACGGGCTCGTGGTCTGCTCCGCCGCGCTCGTCGCCGAAGAACTCGCGCCCGGCGCGCGCCGCTGGTGGATGTCCGGGCAGCTCACTGGCGAACCCGCGCACGCGCTCGCGCTGGAGCACCTCGACCTCGGGGCGCTGCTCGACCTCGACGTCCGCCTCGGCGAAGGCACCGGCGCGGTCACCGCGTTGCCGCTGCTGATGATGGCCAGCCGCGTGCTCGCCGAGATGACCACGCACGAGCAATCCGGCGTCTCCGGCCCGCTCACGTCCTGAAAGCCGTGAAGGGCTCCTTGCGGGAATCCGATTCCCGCAAGGAGCCCTTCACGGACAGCTGGAACGTCAGGTGAGCGGGGTCATCCAGCCGGACGGGGCCGGGCGGGTGCCTTCCTGGATGCCGACGAGCTGCTCGCGCAGGGCCATGGTGACCGGGCCCGGCTGCCCGCCGGAGATCGAGAACTCGCCGCCGCCGTGCTTCACGTGGCCGACCGGCGTGATGACCGCCGCCGTGCCGCAGGCGAACACCTCGGTCAGCTCGCCCGAGGCGGCCGCCTTCTCCCATTCGTCGGTGGAGATCCGGCGCTCCTCGACCTTGTGCCCGGCGTCCTTCGCCAGCTGCAGCAACGACTTCCGGGTGACGCCCGGCAGCAGCGAACCGGTGAGCTCCGGGGTGACCACGCGGACGTCGTCGCCCGAGCCGAAGACGAAGAACAGGTTCATCCCGCCCATCTCCTCGACCCAGCGGCGCTCGACCGCGTCCAGCCACACCACCTGGTCGCAGCCCTTTTCGACGGCCTGCGCCTGCGCCACGAAGGACGCCGCGTAGTTGCCGGCGCACTTCGCCGCGCCGGTGCCGCCGGGGGCCGCGCGCACGTACTCGGTGGACAGCCACACGCTGACCGGCTTGACGCCGCCGCTGAAGTACGAGCCGGCCGGCGAGGCGATCACCGCGAAGACGTACTCGTCGGCCGGGCTGTTCACGCCGAGACCGGCCGAGGTGGAGATCATGAACGGGCGCAGGTACAGGGAGTCGCCCTGGCGGGTCGGCACCCAGCGCTCGTCGACGGCGATCAGCTCGCGCAGCGCGTCGACGAAGGTCTCCACCGGCAGCTGCGGCATCGCGAGCCGCTCGGCGGAATCGCGGAACCGCTGCGCGTTGGCGTCCGGCCGGAACGCGGCGATCGTGCCGTCCGGCTGGCGGTAGGCCTTGAGGCCCTCGAAGATCGCCTGCCCGTAGTGCAGCACGGACGTGGCCGGGTCGAGGGTGAACGGTTCGTACGGCCCGACCTTGGCGTCGTGCCAGCCCTTTTCGGTGCTGTAGCGCACGGTGACCATGTGGTCGGTGAAATGCGTGCCGAACCCCGGCTTGGCAAGTACCTCGGCGACGCGTTCAGGACTCGCGGGGCTCGGGTTCGGAACGTGGGTGAACTGCGTCGCTGTGGTCATGCGTAAACGATAGCGCTTGGTCGGAAGCACGTTAGTCGGAAGTCCTGTGGTTTTACTCGCCGCACTGTCCCGCGCTCGCAGCGTCACCCCACTACGATGGTCGGCGTGAGCACTCAACCAGCACGCCAAACCGGGCCCGGGGCCGGGCCGGACGTCAAGACCTTCGGCGCCGCCGCCCTGCTGACCTTCGGCGCGGGACTGCTCGGGATGGTCGGCTGGGGCCTGCTTTCGAGCGGGTTCGGCTTCTTCCTCGGACTGGTCGTCGCCGGATTCGGCATCTACTGGTGGAAGAACCTGCACGGCAAGGTGATCACCAAGAACCTGCCGACCAAATCCGTGGTGATCCTGCTCGTCGTCAACATCGTGCTGTTCATCGCGCTGGTCCTGCTGGCCCAGTAAGCGGCAGCGGTCAGCACGGCCCGGCGGGCAGCGCCGGAGCGGGCCAGTCCGGGTCCGGGCGGAAATCGGTGTGCGTGCCGTCGAACGGGTACGCGCCCCGCTCGGCCAGCGCGCCCATCCGTTCGCCTTCCGCGCGCAGCTGGTCGAGGTCGGCGATGGTCAACCGCCCCGCGTCGAGGGCCGCCTCCGCTTCGTCCTCGTCCTTCCATTCCCAGCCCGCGCCCGGCGTCACGACCAGGTCGAGGACGCCGTCGATCCGGTCCGGGCCGGTTTCGGTGCGCCCGCGCGGCAGTTCGAGGTTCACGTACCAGTCGCGGAACCGGCCGTCCGGCTCGAAAAACCACCACACCGACGACCACGCCCGCTCGGGGATCAGCCGCAGCGTCGAGGAGCCGTGCCAGATGTCCGGCACGCATACGCGCGGCTCGCGGAACCGTTGTTCCAGCGGCGCTTCCCGCAATGAGCGGCCGTCCGCGAGCCTGCTGCCGACGATCGGCGTGCCGACCGGGAGCCAGCCGAGCAGCGTCTCGCCGTCGTCGGAGAGCACGCGCAGCGGATGATGCTGGCCGATGCTGCCGTCCGGGCGGACGAAACGTTCGACGACTGTCTGTCCCGGCGCCCAGCGGTGCTCAGTCATGGACGCCACGGTAGCGGCGAACCCGCACCCGCAGCAGCAGTTCCGCCACCGCGCCGAGGCCCGCCACGAGCAGTACCGCCGGCAGCGGAACGAACGCCGCGGCTACCGCTGCCAGCACCGCGGCTATCGCGACCGGAGCCCCGCCAGACGGCGCAAACCGCTGTCGAGCACCGACGAAAGTCGTGAATGCCGAGGGAAGAGTCGCCAGCACTGCGATCACCGTGAGCAACGGCTGGAACTGTCCGGCGTCCGCCGCGGAGAGCAGATCCCGCATCGCGGTCCCGGACAGTCCGAGCCGGACCGGACCCAGCTGCAGCAGGGTCACCGCCGTGACCGCCACCGCGACCAGACTCAGCACGAGCGCACGTCCGGTGCTCCGCTCCCCTGGTTCCGGAACGAGGAACGGCAGCAGGAACAACGCCGCGACCACGATCCCGGCCACCGGCGGCGTGCCGATTCCGCCCGTTTGCGCAACCGGAGCGACCGCCAGGCACATCGCCACGAGCACCGCCGCGGCGGCCAGCAGCACCCCGAGCACCCACTTGACCAGCAGGTCCGGCAGCCGCAGCCCGGCGAAGTCCGCCGCCGCGACGAACACCACGAGCGCAGCGGCGGCGTATCCGGGCTGCACTGGGAACACGTACGCGCCGAAGGCCTGCGCGAGCACGACGATCTGGGCCAGCCGGGATAATCCGCCGGCGATCCGGGCGGCCGGATCATCGCCGAGCGCGGGCAGCCGGGAAGCCGCGACCGCGATCAGCGCGGCGAGCAAAACCCCGCCGAGCACCCAAAACCCGGCCCCGGCGGCGCCTGCCGCCAGCGTCACCAGGAGTGCTCCCGCGAGCCGCACCGCGATCCCCCTTCCCCCGTCCGGATGGCTTTGTCATTAGCATGGCTCACGATCGACCGGGCAGATCGCCCGGCGCCACCGCGACGTCGCGAGGAGCCAGAAGTGACCGTGCCGAAGCTTGCCCTCTCCGAGAACACGGGTGCGGCATTGGGCAAGACCCGCGCCGACGTCGTCGTGATCGGCACTCTCCAGGGCGAGGGCGGCCTCGAGCTCGCCGCCGGCGCGGAGGTCGCCGACGCGGCGTTCGACGGCAAGCTCGCCGAGGTGCTGGGCACGCTCGGCGCGACCGGCAAGGCCGAGGAGATCGTGAAGCTGCCGACGCTGGGCAAGCTGCCCGCGGGCGTCGTGCTGGCGGTCGGCCTCGGCAAGCCGCAGGACGGCGTAATCACCGCCGAGCAGGTGCGCCGCGCGGCCGGCGCCGCGGCCCGCGCGCTGAACGGCACCGAGCGCGCGTTCGTCACGCTGTCGGCGCTCGACCTGCACGCCGCCACCGAAGGCATCGCGCTGGGCGCGTACGTCTTCACCGAGTACCGCTCGGAGAAGGGCGAGGGCCCGCTGGCGAAGGCCGACCTGGTCAGCCCGGCCGAGGGCACCGCGCGCGAGCACAAGGCCACGCTGAAGGCGGCCGGGTTCATCGCCGAGTCGGTGATCATCGCCCGCGACCTGATCAACACCCCGCCGAACGACCTGTTCCCGGCTTCCTTCGCCGACCGCGCGAAGAAGCTCGCCGACGAGAACGGCCTCGACTTCGAGGTGCTCGACGAGAAGGCCCTCAAGCGCAAGGGCTTCGGCGGCATCCTCGGCGTGGGCGGCGGTTCGTCGCGGCCGCCGCGCCTGCTGCGGGTCAGCTGGAAGCCGGCCAAGGCGCGCAAGAAGGTCGCGCTGGTCGGCAAGGGCATCACCTTCGACTCGGGCGGCATCTCGCTGAAGCCCGCCGCGAACATGGACCACATGACCTCCGACATGTCGGGCGCGGCCGCCGTGCTCGCGTCGGTCGTGCTGGCCGCGAAGCTGAAGTACCCGCTCGAGGTCACCGCGCACATCCCGCTGGCCGAGAACCTGCCCTCGGCCACGTCCTACCGTCCCGGCGACGTGCTGACCATGTACGGCGGCAAGACCGTCGAGGTGCTCAACACCGACGCCGAGGGACGCCTCGTGCTGGCCGACGCGATCGTGCGGGCGGCCGAGGAGAACCCGGACTACCTGATCGAGACCGCCACGCTGACCGGCGCGCAGGTGGTCGCGCTGGGCAACCGGATCTCCGGCGTGATGGGCTCGGACGAGTTCCGCGACCGCGTCGCGGGCATCATGCAGGCCACCGGCGAGGGCGGCTGGGCCATGCCGCTGCCCGACGAACTGCGCGCCGACCTGGACTCGCGCCTGGCGGACATCGCGAACGTCACCGGCCAGCGCTGGGCAGGCATGCTCGTCGCGGGCGTGTTCCTGCGCGAGTTCGTGCCCGCCGACCTGCCGTGGGCGCACCTCGACGTCGCAGGCCCGGCCTTCAACTCCGGCGGCCCGTGGGGCTACACCGGCAAGGGCGGCACCGGCATCCCGGTCCGCACCATCGCCGCGGTGCTGGCGGACATCGCCGACCAGGGCTGATCGACCTGTTTGACCCGGAGGCCCCGCACCCACGCCGGTGCGGGGCCTCCGTCGTGTCCGCGGCCGTGTGGCACGCTCGCGACATGCAGCGCGACGACTACCTCGAAACCGCCGTCCGCGACGTGCTCACCGCCGACGAGGCCGCCGCTGACCGCAGGATCGGCCACGCCGCACTCCTCCTGGCAACCGCAGGCGCGACCGACGCCTCCGACCGCCTTGTCACGCAATGGCACGCGGTAACCGGCCGCCCAACGTCCGCACTCGCCGACGACGCCGTGCACGCCCGCGCCTGGGCAATGCTCTTCGAGGCCCGCGGCGACCGTCCACAATGGGCAGACGCCCTCGCCCCGCTAGACCTGGACGCAGAAGAACAAGCCCACCAAGCCTTCCTCACCCGCCGAGTGTCCGATTTGGACGGTCTCTTCGACGGCTCACCAGTCGCAGGCGCAGTCTCCGCGCTCGCCCCCAAGCGCCCCGACCCGATACGCGACGCACTCGCCGCCGCCGACCTCGACGCATGGGCCACCCTCGTGGAAAACCACCCCACCCCAGACGTCGCAACCCTCGCCGCCACCCGCTCACTCACTACCCAACTAATCAACGGCGCAGATCCACTCGCCCTCGGTTCCGAATGGCCGGACCAATGCGCAGGCGCACTGATCGCCGCCCTGCGCGAACGCCACCCGACCGGCCCAGCCAGCCTCCCTGAACTGCTCGCAGCGATCCTCCGCCTGCGCGGACAACGCGCCCCCGCCCCGACGCCACCCGCCGATCTAGCCGCCGCCGAACAACGCCTCGGCCTCCGCCTGCCCGACGACTACCGCGAGTTCCTGACACTCACGGACGGCTTACCCGCGGACGTAGTGTTCCCCCGCCTACTGCCCGCCCGAGACTTGCGCGCCGACGGATCCGTCGTGATCGTCTCCGACCCCGCGACAATCCTGCTCACCCACACCGGTGACAACTGGCGAGCAGTCGAAGTGGACCTCACCTACGGCAGCACCGCGCACGCATCATTTCGCGCACTGCTGGAACACCACCACCGGCTTCTGGAAGCAAGCGCTTGACTCACCCACCCGCCGAAGCCCGTGAGGGCCACCCTCACGAACCCAGATTCCCCCAGGGTTCCCCTCACGACCAGCCACCGGTCCGTGAAGGGCTCCTTCACGGACCTAGATTCCCTCAAGGAGCCCTTCACGGACCGCGACGCACCCAATGCGGCATTCGGTGCATCTAACGCACCCAATGCCACATTGGGGCGCTACCACCCATCCAACCGCAGCCGATGCACCCAACAAACGAGACACCCAGCCCGGCTCCCGCAGCCGACATCGATGCACCAACCGCTCACCGCATCCGATGCACCCACTATCGAGGCACCAAGCCGACCCGCAGCCGATGCACCCAACGAGCGAGGCACCCAGCCCTCCCCCGCACCCCGATACGAAGCTCCCCTGCGGTTCGGGGGTGCTTGTCAAGGCATCTTTCCCGCCTTGACAAGCACCCCCGAACCGTCAGCACAATCAAACTTCGGGGTGCCCCACGCAACCAACGCCCGATGTCGCCGCCAGGCGACGAGAAGTCACCGACAACAGCCCAACCTCAACCACCAGGCCGCCGCTTCTGCCTCTCCGTGTACTCCCGCATCCGCTTCGGATAACCAACCCGCGCAGCCTCATACACCGGAATCGTGTGCTTATGCCCGAACCGCTGCGCCGCGTCGAAGCTCCCAATACGCCGGCGGGTCCATTCCCCGTCATGGGCGACAAGCACCACAGTGGTGTCAGTCACCGTGGTCGGCGGCTCGACATACGCCTCCACCCCACGACGCGCAGCAGCCCATTCCTCCAGGTAACGGGTATCGCTCGAGCCCCCGGAGCGGCCCGCTCCCGTGCCCGCGCCGCGTCTGCCGCGGCGGCGCAACGAGTCGAAGATCCCCACTTCGACCACCTTTCTTCCGGCGAGAGTCCGGACTTCATTATTCCCGGGTTCGTGTGTGGCCGGTGTCGCAGCACCGCCTTGGCCCGGCTAGGTCGCAACGCCGATCGGCGTAGTGACAAGATGGCTGTTGTCGCGCGCGCGGTTATACCGGGTGCCGCGGCGACCGAAGCTCCACCCCTATCGCTGCCGAGGAGTTATTGAAGTGAGCGACACCTCCGCCGACCTCGTGATCCTGGGAGGCGGATCGGGCGGCTACGCCGCGGCCTTCCGCGCGGCCGAGCTGGGCCTTTCCGTCACGCTGATCGAGAAGGACAAGCTGGGCGGGACCTGCCTCCACCGGGGCTGCATCCCGACCAAGGCCCTGCTGCACGCCGCCGAGGTCGCCGACGAGGCCCGCGACGCCGAGACCTTCGGCGTCAAGGCCGTGTTCGAGGGCATCGACATCGCGGGGGTGAACAAGTACAAGGACGGGATCGTCTCCCGGCTGTACAAGGGCCTCCAGGGCCTGGCCAAGGCGCACAAGGTGAACCTCGTCGAGGGCACCGGCCGGTTCGTCGGCGGCACCACCGTCGAGGTCGACGGCACGCGCTACACCGGCAAGAACGTCATCCTCGCCACCGGTTCGTACTCGCGCACCCTGCCCGGCCTGGAGCTCGGCGGCCGCATCATCGCGAGCGAGCAGGCGCTGACGCTGGACTACGTGCCGAAGAAGGTCGTCGTGCTCGGCGGCGGCGTGATCGGCGTGGAGTTCGCCAGCGTGTGGGCTTCCTTCGGGGTCGACGTCACCGTGGTCGAGGCGCTCCCGCGGCTGGTCCCGAACGAGGACGAGTACGCCTCCAAGCAGCTCGAGCGCGCGTTCCGCCGCCGCAAGATCGCCTTCAAGACCGGCGTCCGGTTCACCGGCGCGAAGCAGGACGACAACGGCGTCAGCGTGTCGCTGGAGTCCGGCGAAACGCTGGAGGCCGACCTGCTGCTGGTCGCCGTCGGCCGCGGCCCGAACTCGGCCGGGCACGGCTACGAGGAGGCGGGCGTCCAGATCGACCGCGGCTTCGTGCTCACCGACGACCGGCTGCGCACCAACCTGCCGAACGTCTACGCGGTCGGCGACATCGTGCCGGGCCTCCAGCTCGCGCACCGCGGCTTCCAGCAGGGCATCTTCGTGGCCGAGGAGATCGCCGGGCTGAACCCGCGCGCCATCGACGAGCGCGGCATCCCGCGCGTCACCTACTCGCACCCCGAGGTCGCCTCGGTCGGGCTCACCGAGGCCCAGGCCAAGGAGAAGTACGGTTCGGACGTCACCACGTTCACCTACGACCTCGGCGGCAACGGCAAGAGCCAGATCCTCAAGACCTCCGGCGGCGTGAAGCTGGTGAAGGCCCCGGACGGCCCCGTCGTCGGCGTGCACATGGTGGGCGACCGGGTCGGCGAGCTGATCGGCGAAGCGCAGCTGATCTACAGCTGGGAGGCGTTCCCGGAGGACGTCGCCCCGCTGATCCACGCGCACCCCACGCAGACCGAGGCACTCGGCGAAGCGTTCCTCGCCCTCGCGGGCAAGCCGCTGCACGTGCACAGCTGACGCGCAACCAGCACAATCCAGACCACGTCTTAGCGATCAAGGGAGCCAGCGAACAATGGCCTACTCCGTCACGCTGCCGGAGCTCGGCGAGAGCGTCACCGAGGGAACCGTCACCCGGTGGTTGAAGCAGGAGGGCGACACCGTCGAGGTCGACGAGCCGTTGCTCGAGATCTCGACCGACAAGGTCGACACCGAAGTACCGTCGCCGGTGGCAGGCACGGTCGTGAAGATCAGCGCCAAGGAAGACGACACCGTCGAGGTCGGCGGCGAGCTGGCGGTGATCGACGACGGCACCGGCGGCGTGCCCGAGTCCTCCGCCCCGGCCCAGCAGGCCGAGCCGGAACCGGAGCCCGCGCCGCAGCAGCAGGAAGCCCCTGCCCAGGCCGAATCCGCCCCGGCCGAATCCGCGCCGTCGCAGCCGGACACCGCTCCGGCCGCGGGCGGTTCGGGCACCGAGGTGAAGCTGCCCGAACTGGGCGAGAGCGTCACCGAGGGCACCGTCACCCGCTGGCTGAAGCAGGTCGGCGAGTCGGTCGAGGTCGACGAGCCGCTGCTCGAGATCTCCACCGACAAGGTCGACACCGAGGTCCCGTCGCCGGTCGCCGGCACCGTGCTGGAGATCCGCGCGGGCGAGGACGAGACCGTCGAGGTCGGCGGAGTGCTCGCGGTCATCGGCGACGCGAGCGCCGCCCCGGCCGCCGCGCCCGCGCAGGAGAGCAAGCCCGCTCCGGCTCCGGAACCCGAGCCCGCCCCGGCCCCGGTCCAGGAAAGCAAGCCCGCCCCGGCCCCGGCGGCTCCGGCTCCGGCGCCTGCCGCTCCGGCCCCGGCTCCGGCGCAGGAGAGCAAGCCCGCTCCGGCCGCCCAGGCCCCGGCGGAATCCGCCGACGGCCCGTACGTCACGCCGCTGGTGCGCAAGCTCGCCTCCGAGCACGGCATCGACCTCGCGTCGCTGACCGGCAGCGGAGTCGGCGGCCGCATTCGCAAGCAGGACGTGCTCGCCGCGGCCGAGGCGAAGCAGAAGGCGGCTCCGGCCCCGGCTGCTTCCGCTCCGGCAGCCGCCCCGGCCGCCGCCGCTCCGTCCGCGCCGCGCGCCGCCGCGGTGTCGCCGGAGGTCGCCGCCCTGCGCGGCACCGTGCAGAAGGCCAGCCGGATCCGGCAGATCACCGCCACCAAGACCCGCGAGTCGCTGCAGGTTTCCGCGCAGCTCACGCAGGTGCACGAGGTGGACGTCACCAAGATCGCCAAGCTGCGCCAGCGCGCGAAGGCGGCGTTCAAGGAGCGCGAGGGCGTCAACCTCACGTTCCTGCCGTTCTTCGCCAAGGCGACCGTCGAGGCGCTCAAGCAGCACCCGAACGTCAACGCGTCCTACAACGAGGACACGAAGGAGATCACCTACCACGGCGCCGTGCACCTGGGCATCGCGGTGGACACCGAGCGCGGCCTGCTCTCGGTCGTGATCCACGACGCGGGCGAGCTGAGCCTCGCCGGTCTCGCGCACCGCATCGCCGACCTGGCGGCGCGGGCCCGGGCCAACAAGATCAAGCCGGACGAGCTGATCGGCGGCACCTTCACCGTCACGAACATCGGCTCCAACGGGGCGCTGTTCGACACGCCGATCATCGTGCAGCCGCAGTCCGGCATGCTCGGCACCGGCGCCGTGGTGAAGCGCCCGGTCGTGGTGAGCGACGCCGAGGGCAACGACACCATCGCGGTCCGCTCGATGGCGTACCTGCCGCTGACCTACGACCACCGCCTGGTCGACGGCGCGGACGCCGGCCGCTTCCTGACCACGATCAAGCAGCGGCTGGAAGAGGGCAACTTCGAGGACGAGCTGGGTCTCTGATCCGGTAGTTCTCCGGCCGAAGGCCCCCGCACTCGCCCGAGTGCGGGGGCCTTCGCCGCTTCTCCTACTTTCGGCTAATCCGGAATTCCGGAATACCGGAGTAGGCTGCTCGGCATGCTCACTCGACGAAGCTTGCTCACGTCGGTCGCAGCAGCGGGGGCCGCCACGTTCGTCCTGCCCTCGGTCGCGCTGGCCGATCCCCCGGACCAATCCACTCCCGAAGGCTGGCTCGCCCGGCTCGCGGTCCACCGCGACGACGTGTCAGCGGTTTTCTCCGACGGCGCCGGCCGCCGGTTCAGCCATCTCGCGGACCGGTCGCTCGTCGTCGCGTCCGCGATCAAGGTGGTCCATCTGCTCGCCTACACGACCGCGGTCGCCGAAGGACGGCTCGATCCGGACGAGCAGGTGCGCGTCGGCGACTGGGACGCCCGGCATCCGTACATCGGCGACGGCGAGGTCGGCAAGGGCGACCACCACACCGCGCTGACCTATCTGGGAATCCCGTGCGACGAGTACGGCGTCGCGAAGAACCCGGACCAGCGCGTGCCGCTGCGGAGCATCGCGGAAACGATGATCCTCTGCAGCGACAATGCCGCGGCGGACTACCTGCGCGCCCGGCTCGGCGACCGGGCTTTGCGTGCGGCGGCAGCCCGCGGCGGCTGGCGGATGCCGGACGTGCGGATGTTCGGCGGCGAAACGTTGCTGCTGTTTTTCCCCGAGTACTGCCCGCCGCCAGGCAGCCCGGTCGTGCTCCGCCGCGCGGCGGGAGACGCGCTGTCGAACCGGTTCGCGTGCGATCCGTCGTTCCGTGCCCAGGTGCTCCCCCGGGTCGCCGAAAAGCCGCCCTCCGTCGAAGCGATCATGGCGTGGTCGGCCTCGACCGGACAGGGCAGCGCCGAGCAGTTGTTCCGGCTGCACCACGAGATCGCCGCGAACCGCGATCGCGCGGCCGTTCTCGCGCAGCGAGTCCTCGGCGAACAGTTCGCGGGACACGAGCCGTCGGGCACGAAAGCCGTGCTGTACAAGGGCGGAAACCTTCCCGGCTTCCTCGTGCTCGGGTTCGATCTGCTGTGGCCGGACCGCCGTCCCGGCACCTGCACGGTCTTCATCAAGAACTCCACGCCGGAGGATCTCCAGTACGGCGGAGTGCTGCAGCAGTTGTGCGTCGGCGCGCTGTTCCGCCCGGACACCTTCGCGGCTTTGGAGCGTGCGCTGGGACACTGACCGGCATGACCGAAGACCTCGCCGAGCGTGTCGCGGCGCTCGAACGCCGGATGGCCGCATTGGAGGGGCGGCCCGCCGAACCCGTCCAGGACGGTCCGCCGGGGATCGTGGGCTATCAGGGTGAATTGACCGATCCCGAGCTGCGCTGGGAAATCCGGCTCACGACCCCGGCGGTCCTGTCGCTGCCGGACGGGCCGCGCGCCGAGGTGCTCGCCGCGCTGGCGAACACCGACCGGATCGCGCTCGTCCGGCTGCTCGCCCGCGACGGCGCGCAAACCGGGGCCGCGCTGCAGGAAGCCGCGGAACTCAGCTCGCCGGGGCGGCTCTACCACCATCTCAAGGCGCTCACCGCGGCCGGGCTCGTCGAGCAGGACCGCCGCGGCAGCTACCGGCTCAAGCCGACCGCCGCGATCCCCGCGCTGGTGCTGCTGACCGCCGCCGCCGACGTCGCCGGTCAGCTCCGCCCGGGTGTGCGCGAACCGGGCCGATAGGACACGATCAGAGACATGCGGGTACTCATCGCGGGCTCCGGCGGCCTTATCGGCACCGCATTGACCGGACGGCTGCGCGAATCCGGGCACGAGGTGCGCCGGCTGGTGCGGCGGACCGCGCGGGCGGAAGACGAGCGCGGCTGGGACCCGCCGTCGGGACGGATCGACGACGGCGCGTTCGACGGCATCGACGCGGTGGTGAACCTGTGCGGTGCCCCGCTGCTGCCCGGCCGCTGGAGCGGAATGCGCAAACAGCAGCTGCTCGACAGCCGGGTGGAGCCGACCGAAGTGCTCGCCGAAGCGGTGGCGGAGCACGGCATCGGGGTGCTGGTGAACGCCTCCGCCGTCGGCTACTACGGCAACACCGGGTCCACTGTGGTCGATGAGGACACCAAGCCGGGCAACGGTTTTCTCGCCGAGATGTGCGTCGAGTGGGAGGACGCGACCGCCGCGGCGGCCGGCGCCCGCGTGGTCTCGGTCCGCACGGGTCTCGTGCTGGCCCGCAGCGGCGGCCTGCTCGACGTGCTGCGCCCGCTATTCCGTTTCGCACTCGGCGGACGGCTCGGCGACGGCCGCCAGTTCATGCCGTGGATCGCGCTGGACGACGAAATCGGTGCCCTCGTGCACATCCTGGAGCACGAGACGCTGTCCGGCCCGGTCAATCTCACCGGCCCGATTCCCGTCTCCAACGCTGAGTTCACCAAGGCCCTCGGCCACGCGGTGCACCGGCCCGCGCCGTGGTGGGTGCCGGAAATCGCGATGAAGATCGCCCTCGGCCAGGCCGCCGAAGAGATGGCGCTGTTCGGGCAGCGCGCAGTGCCGCGGAAGCTCGAGGCGAGCGGGTACGAATTCCGGCACCGCACCGTCGACAGCGCGCTCGCCGCGGCGACGTGACGATGCCGCGCGTCCGGTGGATCGTCACTGGAGTGGTGCTGTTCGCCGCGTTCCTCTGGCTCGGCTTCCTGGTAGACCGGCAGCCGCTGCAGCTCGACGTCGAGGTCGCCACGGCCTTGCGCGGGCAGGACACTCACCCGGCCGGTCAGATCGCGGGCGTGGTGACGAACGTCCTCGGCCCGGTGCTGCCGTACGTGCTCGGCGTGGTGCTGCTGGCGGTCGTGCTGCGGGACCGGTCGCAGCTCTCGCTGTGCGTGCGGCTCGCCGTAGTGCTGGTGCTGTGCCGGCTGACCAGCCTGGCGTTCAAGCCGGTGTTCCAGCGGCAGCGCCCGCGGGTGTACCCGGATCTGAGCTATCCCAGCGGCCACGTCGTCTCGGTGGCGACGACCAGCCTGGTCGTGGTCCTGCTGTGCGCCTGGCTCCGGCCGCGGGCCGTGCGGTGGGCGATCTGGCTGTCCGCCGCCGCGACCGTGCTGGCCGCGGCCTGCCGGATCGTGCTCGGCGTGCACTGGGTCACCGACACGATCGGGGCCGTGCTCGCGGTGCTCGGCGTCGGACTGGTGTCAGCGACCGCACTCCGGCTGGTCCCCTTTCCGGTGCGCGAAAGGCGTAGCCTCGACGGGTGAGTTCTTCGAGCGCAAGCTGCCGCATCGCCACCGAGCCCCTCGTCGTGCGCGAGATCGGGACGATCGACTACACCGAGGCCTGGGACCTGCAGCGGGAGATCCTCGCCGCGCGGGCGGACGAAACCGGGCCGGACACCATGCTGCTGCTGGAGCACCCGTCGGTCTACACCGCGGGCAAGCGCACCGAACCCGAGGACCGGCCCGCCGACGGCACCCCGGTGATCGACGTCGACCGCGGCGGCAAGATCACCTGGCACGGCCCCGGCCAGCTGGTCGGCTACCCGATCCTGAAGCTCGCCGATCCGATCGACGTCATGCACTACGTGCGCAGGCTGGAAGAAGCGCTGATCGCGGTATGCGACCGGTTCGGCGTGCGCACCGGCCGCGTCGAGGGCCGCAGCGGCGTGTGGATCCCGGCCGACGAACGCGGCATCGAACGCAAGATCGCCGCGATCGGCATCCGCGTCCAGCGCGGCGTGACCATGCACGGCTTCGAGCTGAACTGCAACGCCGACCTGGCCGCGTTCGACAACATCGTGCCGTGCGGCATCCGCGACGCGGGCACCACGTCGCTGTCCTGGGAACTGCAGCGCGACGTCCCGGTCGCCGAGGTGCTGCCGGTGGCGAAGGAGCTGGTGCTGGCCGCGCTCGAAGGCGAACTGCCGGTGAGCGACGACCGCTGGCTGCCGCGCCCGGAGGCTCCGAAGGCCCCCGGCGTCACCTTCGCCCTGCAGAACTGACCTTCTCCACGACAAAGGGGCCTCCCGGGGGAGGCCCCTTTTCGCGTCAGTCCAGCTGCGGTGCGACCTCGGAGGCCACGAACTCGATGTGGTCGAGGTCGGAAAGGTCGAGCACCTGCAGGTACAGCCGGGTGATCCCGGTCTTCTCGCGCCACTGCCCGATCCGGTCGACGATCTCCGCCGCGGTCCCGGCCAGCCCGTTGGCCCGCAGTTCGTCCGTCTCCCGGCCGATCGCGGACGCGCGGCGCGCGACCTCGGCTTCGTCCCGGCCCGCCGCGAGCACGAGCGCGACCGAACGCAGGATCTCCTTGGGGTCGCGGCCGATCGCCTCCGCCGCCGCGTCCACCCGCTGGAACTGCGCGAGCGCGGTTTCGGCGTCCACGAACGGCAGGTTGAACTCGTCGGCGTACTGCGCGGCCAGCGCCGGGGTGCGCTTCTTGCCGCCCCCGCCGATGATCACCGGCGGCGCGGGCGACTGCGCGGGGTTCGGCAGCGCGGGCGAGTCGGCGAGCGTGTAGTAGTCGCCGGAGTAGGAGAAGGTCTCGCCGACCGGGGTCTTCCACAGGCCGGTGATCACCGCGAGCTGCTCGGCGTAGCGGTCGAAGCGCTCCTTGAGCGGCGGCAGGGTGAGGCCGTAGGCGGTGTGCTCGTCGTCGTACCAGCCGGTGCCGAGGCCGAATTCCACGCGCCCGCCGGACATCTGGTCCACCTGCGCGACCGAGATCGCGAGCGGGCCGGGGTGACGGAAGGTGGCCGCGGTGACGAGCGTGCCGAGCCGGACGCGCTCGGTCTCGCGGGCGAGGCCGGCGAGGGTGATCCACGCGTCGGTCGGCCCGGGAAGGCCGTCCGCGCTGCCCATCTTGAGGTAGTGGTCGCTGCGGAAGAAGGCGTCGTAGCCCGCGGCTTCGGTGGTCCGCGCGACCCGCAGCAGGTCGTCGTAGCTCGCCCCCTGCTGGGGTTCGGTGAAGATCCTCAAGTCCATGTCCGCCAGCCTAATGGCGGATCGGTCAGCCCGCGGCGGGCCGTTCTTCGTGACCCGCGGGGCGGCGCAGCCTCGACAGCATCCGCGTGATGACGTCCTCGATCTCGGCTCCGACCTTCTTCGGGTCGGCCGCGCCCGCGATCTCGGTGGCCGCGCTCGACAGCGCGCCGAACAGCAGCCGCGCGGTGAGGTCGACCGGCACCGGCTCCACCTCGCCCGCGTCGACGAGCAGCTGGAGCCCGGACCGCACGAGCCCGAAGCTCGACTGTTCCTCGGCCTCGCGCCAGCGTTCCCAGCCCATCACGACCGGCCCCTCGTGGATGGCGATCCGCTGGTACGAGGGGTCGAGGCAGCTGCGGATGAACGCCTGCAGCCCGCCCATCGCGCGATCCCACGGCTCGCCGTCGCCAGTCATGATCTTCTGCAGCCGGTCGTAGACCAGGCTTTCGACCTGCTCGAAGGCGGCCTCGAAGAGCGCCTGCTTCCCGCTGAAATGGTGGTACAGCGCGCCTTTCGTGACGCGGGCGCGCTTGGCCACCTCGTCGAGCGAGGTGCCCGCGTATCCGCGTTTCGTGAACAGTTCGACCGCGCTGTCGACCAGGGCGGATCGGGTCGACTCGGAGTAGTCGAGTCGTCGGGACCTCATTGTCGGCACGCTCACAACCTTACGCCGGGACCCGACGGACCATACCCGTGGTATGTTGGCTGCGTCAGGTCCGTACCGGAAGTATGCCGCAGACCGGCAGTATGACCCGGGTCACGGAAGGGGAGCCACACCATGAGCTGGACCGACTTCTACCGGCGGCGAGAGATCCTCGATGCCGCTGTCCGCCAGGCGAGGCGCGCGCCGCAGGCACCGCTGTCGCTGGCCGAAATCCCGGGTGCCGCCGACGAGTTCGGCACCGAAGAGAACCTGTTGCTGGCACTGCAGTACAAGTGGACGCAGTTGCTCAGCGGCTACCTGCGCGCCGAGTTCGCCGATCCCGACGAGGCAGATCTTCCCGGCGACCAGGTCGACGCCGTCACCCGCGCGTGGCGGCAGGCGCAGCACGACCACGAAGACCTTCGTGCGGCACTGGACGGCGCGCTGGAGCGCTGCCCCGCGCTGGAACCGCTGCACCGCACCGAACTGTACATGCTGGCGCTCACCGCCGGCCTCGCCGAACCGGACGAGCCCGCCGAAGAGATCGTCAAGGTCGGGCGGACGCTCGACGCGCTGATCCGCGCCGGCGACACCGGCCCGGTCCGCAGGCGCGGCCCGGTCGGGCATCTGATGCGCCTGCTCGCGCCGAGTGCGTGACGTGTAGTTAGCTGGCCCGATGAACGAACGCTGGACCGAGGCCCGGATCCCCGACCAGAGCGGCCGGACCGTCCTGATCACCGGAGCGAATTCCGGCCTCGGCCTGCGTTCGGCGGAAGTCCTCGCCGCGCACGGCGCCCGCGTGCTGCTCGGCTGCCGCTCGCCGGAACGCGGCGAAACCGCACTCGAGCGAGTTCGCGGCGCGGCTTCCGGAGCCAAACCCGAACTCGTGCGCCTGGACCTCGCCGACCTGGCGTCCGTCCGGAAAGCCGCCGCGGCCGTGCGCGAACTCACCGGCGACGCACTGGACGTGCTGATGAACAACGCCGGGGTCATGGCCACCGCACAAGGCCGCACCGCGGACGGTTTCGAACTCCAATTCGGCACGAACCACCTCGGGCACGCCGCGCTGACGTGGCTGCTGATGCCCGCCCTGCGCGGCGCACCAGCTGGCCGCGTCGTCACGCTGTCCAGCGTCGCCGCCCTCGGCGCGCACCTGCACCTGGACGACCCGAACGCCGAACGCCGCCCGTACCGCGCTGCCGCTGCGTACGGCCAGGCGAAGCTGTCGAACCAAACCTTCGGCATCGAACTGGACCGACGCCTCCGCGCGGCGGATTCCACCGTGCGCAGCGTGCTCGCGCATCCCGGCTACAGCGCGACCGGCCTGACCACGAACATGGCGAGCTCGTACCGGAATCCCGTGCTGCGCACCGCACTCCGGGAAATCGGCAAGCTCGGCGGAATGCTGCTGGCCCAACGCGTCGAGCACGGCGCACTGCCGCAGCTGTACGCCGCGACGGCCCCCGACGTCGAAGGCGGCGACTACATCGGACCGGTTTTCGCGGTCCGCGGCCGTCCGACGAAGGTGCGCACCCTTGCCCCGGCCCGGAATCCGGAAGCCGGGACCAGGCTGTGGGAACTGACTGCCGAGCTGACCGGCGTCACTCCCGATCCGCACTGAACTCCAGCAGCGGCAACACAATCCGGAAACACGCCCCCTCGCCGACCGCGGTCTCCAGCTCGATCTCGCCATCGTGCGCCCGCGTCAGCGACCGGGCGATCGCGAGCCCCAGACCCGCGTCCGCACCCGGTGTCCTCGCTCGCGAACGGTCCGCGCGATAGAACCGGTCGAAGACGCGTTCTGCTTGCGCCGCAGTCATTCCCGGTCCTTCGTCGGCAACCTCCAGCACCGCCCGACCGCCCACAGTCCCGACCCCGATGCGGACCGCGGTGCCCGGCGGAGTGTGCGCGACAGCGTTGCCGACGAGGTTCGTGACCACCTGCCGCAGCCGCGCCTCGTCGGCGTTCACCGGAGCCGGTCCAGGCCCGCCCTCGCCGCCAGGTCCGGTCAGTTCGATCGGCCGTGACGGGTCGAGCGCGCGCAACGCGTGCCGGGCGTCGCCAGCCAGCGTGCGCAAGTCCATCGGCGCTCGGTCGAGCTGCGCTTCCGGAGCTTCGTCAAGCTGGGCAAGCAAAAGCAGGTCCTCGGTGAGCGCGGCCAGCCGGACCGCTTCCCGGTCGACCCGGTGCATGGCTTCGTCCACATCGGACTGTTCCGGGAGCGCACCCATCCGGTACAGCTCGGCGGTGCCCTTGATCCCGAAAAGCGGCGTGCGCAGTTCGTGGCTGACGTCCGCGACGAAGGTTCGCATCCGCGCCTCGGAAGCGGTCCGGTCGGCGAAGGCTCGCTCCAGCTGTCCGAGCATGGTGTTGAGCGACCCCGCCAAGCGGCCGATTTCCGTTCCCGGCGCGGCGATCCCGGGCACCCGGCGGCTGAGGTCGCCGCCCGCGATCGCCGCCGCGGTGTGCTCGATCCGGCGCAACGGACGCAGCCCGCCGCGCAGCGCGAACCAGCCGGCCCCGGTCAGCAGCACGAGCAGCACGGATCCGGTGACCACGCTGCTGATCCGCAACCGGGAGATCAGGGCGTCCGCCTCGGCGAGCGGAGCCGCCGCGATCACCGTCCCGCCCGGTGCCGGTGCCGCGACCGCGCGCCAGCGCTCCGAACCGTTCGCGGCCCGCAGGTCGGCAGGCGGGCCGTGCACCGGTACCGATCGCAGTTCCTCGGGCGAGGGCAGGGTTTCCGCCGCCAGCCGTGAAGAATGGATGCCGCCGGTCACCGCGCCGTTCGCGCCCAGATAGACCACGTACGGGGCGCCGATCAGGTCCAGCGCCGGGTCCAGCGCCGACGTCCGGGGGTCGCCCGCGGGCAGCACGCCGGACGGCACGCGCGCGATCAGCTCGGTGAAACCGCGCAACTGCGTGTCGATCCGGTCGAGCTGGTAGCGCTCCAGACGGTCCGAGACGACGGCGCTGATCAGCGTCAGCCCGGCCAGCAAGAGACCCGCTGTGATCAGCAGGAGCCGGGTGCGCAACGACATCCGGCGCAGCGGATGCCTCACCGCCGCGGTTCCCGCATCACGTAACCGACGCCGTGCACGGTGTGGATCAGCTTGGGCTCGCCGGTGTCGACCTTGCGCCGCAGATAGGAGATGTAGGTGTCGACGATGCTGGCGTCGCCGCCGAAGTCGTACTGCCACACCCGGTCGAGGATCTGCGCCTTCGACACCACGCGTCCGGCGTTCTCCATCAGATACCGCAACAGCCGGAATTCGGTGGCCGAGACGCGGACCGGCTGCCCGGCCCGCGTCACCTGATGGCCTTCCGCGTCGAGCACCAGCTCGCCCACCGTCACCACCGCCTGGTGTCCTTGCGTGCGCCGGAGGATCGCGTGGATCCGCGCGATGAGCTCCTCCAGGTCGAACGGTTTGGTGACGTAGTCGTCGGCGCCCAGCGACAGGCCGGCGACCTTGTCCGCCTGCCGGTCGCGGGCGGTGAGGAAGAGCACCGGCACCGGTCCGCCGCGGCCGGGCCGATGCCGTTCGCGCAAACGCCGGGCGACCTCGAAACCGTCCGCGTCCGGCAGCATCACGTCGAGCAGCACCAGGTCAGGCGGCTCTTCCGCAGCGGAGGTGACTGCCTCGCCCGCCGTCGCCGCGGACCTCACCTCGAAACCGGCGAACCGCAACGCCGCCGACAACAACTGCCGCACGGTGGCCTCGTCGTCGACCACCAGCAGCCGAGCGGGCGTCATCCCTGCCATGAACGCCAGCGTACGGAGACCACGGTCACACGTCCCGCCTGCGGAACGCCGCGAACGCGACGGCCAGCACCACGGCCACGCCGACGTACAGACCGGCGAGGTTGAGCCATGGATCCGGGTACGCCGGATCGACCTTGCCGGAGAAAATCGCCGCCGCGCCCTTGGACGGCCAGAACGTGAACAGCCACTGCATCCAGGACGGGAAAAGGTCGGCGACCGCAGGCACCAGCAGCACGATCCCGACCAGCGCGGCCAGCGCACCCGCGGTCGCCCGGATCAGCGTGCCGAGACCGACCGCGAGCAACGCGATCGCGGCGAGGTACAGCCCGCCGCCCACCACGGCACCGAGCACGCCAGCGTCGCCGAGACTCACGTGCGGCAACTGCTGTGCGGCGAGAAACCCTTGTCCGATCAGGAAAGCAGCGAACATCAGCACCTGCCCGGCCACGACGGCGACCGCGGCGGCGAGCACCACCTTCGCCGCGAGCAGCCGGGACCGCCGCGGCGTCGCCGTGAGCGATGTCTGGATCAGCCCGGTCGCGTATTCCGACGTGACGACCAGGACACCCAGCACCCCGATGATCAGCTGCGCGACGATGAAGGACTTCAAGCTGAGAGCCGTCGGATCCCAGGCCGCGCGTTCCGCGGCCGTCGCCTTGGCGTACTCGGCGCCCGCCGAAGCGGTCGCGAGCGCGGTGATGCCGAGCCCGGCGGCGAACAGGCTGGCCACGGTGTACCAGGTGGAACGCAGGCTGCGGAGCTTGATCCACTCCGACCTGAGCGTGCCGGAGACGATCACGCGGCAACCCCCTGGTACTCGATGCTGTCCTCGGTGAGCGCGAGGAACGCGTCCTCGAGCGAAACCCGCTGCGGCGTGAGCTCCCCGAGCGCGACCCCGTGGTACGCGGCCAGTTTTCCGATCTCGTCGCTGGTCAGGCCGGAGACGACCAGCGCGTCTCCAGCGCTGTCCCGCACGGTGGCTCCGGCGGCGAGCAGATGGCGGGCGAACCCGTCCGGATCGGCGGCGCGGACGAGCACCGAACCCGCCTGACCGGCCAGTTCGGCGGTGGCGGTATCGGCGAGCAGCTTGCCCCTGCCGATGACGATCAGCCGGTCGGCGGTCTGCGCCATCTCGCTCATGAGATGGCTGGACACCAGCACCGCGCGGCCGTCGCGGGCAAGCGAGCGCATGAAGTCCCGGATCCAGCGGATGCCCTCGGGGTCGAGGCCGTTCACCGGTTCGTCGAAAATCAGCACCCGGGGGTCGCCGAGCAGCGCGGCCGCGATGCCGAGCCGCTGCCGCATCCCGAGCGAAAACCCGCCTGCCCTCCGCCCGGCCACGCTCTCCAGACCGGTGCGCGCGAGCACGTCGTCGACCCGGCTCCGCGGCAGCCGGTTGCTCGCCGCGAGCGCGAGAAGGTGGTCGCGCGCCTTGCGGGCCCCGTGCACGGCACCCGCGTCGAGCAGCGCGCCGACCTCCGTGAGCGGCACTGCGAGGTCCCGGTAGCGCCGTCCGCCGATCGTCACCGACCCGCGCGTCGGGGCGGCGAGACCGGTGATCATCTTCAGCGTCGTGGACTTGCCCGCCCCGTTCGGCCCGAGGAACCCGGTGACCTGCCCGGGCTCGACGCTGAACGACAGGTCGTCCACCACGGTGTCGGGCCCGTACCGTTTCGTGAGCCCGCGTACTTCGATCGCTGTCATGCTGGCGAGCGTGCCCGGCCGGTCCGGGCGAATCCGCAGAGCTTCTGGGAGAACCCTGTGCGTTCGCGGCCGTCCACGGGCTGGATTGGGTCCCGTTCACAGGAAAACCTCGGCGTAGGGTGGGGATCGTGACTGCTGCACCGGAGGGGCGGAAGTTGTTGCGGCTTGAGGTGCGCAACAGCGAGACGCCGATCGAGAAGAAGCCGTCGTGGATCAAGACGCGGGTGCGGATGGGTCCGGAGTTCACCGAACTCAAGGGGCTCGTGCGCCGCGAAGGCCTCCATACCGTCTGCGAAGAAGCGGGTTGTCCCAATATTTACGAATGCTGGGAAGACCGGGAGGCCACGTTCTTGATCGGCGGGGACCAGTGCACCCGGCGCTGTGACTTCTGTCAGATCGACACGGGCAAGCCTGCTGCGTTGGACCGGACGGAGCCGCGGAAGGTCGCGGAGTCGGTGCAGGCCATGGGGCTGCGGTACTCGACGATCACCGGGGTCGCCCGGGACGATCTCGAGGACGGTGGTGCGTGGCTGTACGCGGAGACGGTGCGTCAGATCCACGCGCTGAACCCGGGCACCGGTGTCGAGCTGCTGATCCCGGACTTCAACGCCGAACCCGACCAGCTGGCTGAGGTGTTCGGGTCACGGCCCGAGGTTTTGGCGCACAACGTGGAGACGGTGCCGCGGATCTTCAAGCGGATCCGCCCCGGCTTCCGCTACGCGCGCTCCCTGGACGTCATCACCCAGGCCCGCGCGGCCGGTTTGGTGACGAAGTCGAACCTGATCCTCGGCATGGGCGAAACCCCCGAGGAGGTCAGCGTCGCGCTGCAGGACCTCTTCGACGCGGGCTGCGAGATCATCACCATCACCCAGTACCTGCGGCCTTCCCCACGGCACCACCCGGTCGACCGCTGGGTCAAGCCGGAGGAATTCGTGGAGCACGCCAAGACCGCCGAGGCGATCGGCTTCCCCGGCGTGATGGCCGGTCCCCTGGTCCGCTCGTCCTACCGCGCCGGACGGCTCTACGCCCAGACCAAGGCGCACCGCGGCGAGGCGCTCCCGGAGAACCTCGCCCACCTGACCGCCGAAGGACCGGCGGCGCAAGAAGCCAGCAGCCTGCTGTCCCGCTGAACCCGTACCGACGAGGGGCCCCGGTTACGCACCGGGGCCCCTTATTCGTCTCCGCGTCCCCTGAACGTGGCACGCTATTCCCAAGAATCAGTAAAGTGATGGTGTGGCTTTAGTAACGGACATCCTCGACTGGTTGCAAGCACTCCCCCAACCGGGTCTCGTCGCGGCGGCAGGCGGGCTCGTGCTGGCCGAGTGCACGATCGGCCTCGGCTTCATCGCCCCGGGCGAATCGGGCCTGCTGATCGCGGCGACCACGGCGACGTCCGTGCCCCGCTTCCTGACGCTGTGGGCGGTCGTCACCGTCTGCGCGGCGCTGGGCGATTCGATCGGGTACGCCCTCGGCCGGAAGTTCGGGCCGCGGCTGCGGGAGACGAAGCTCATCCGCAAATACGGGCTGGACGCCTGGGACAAGGCCACCGGCGTCCTCGAACGCCGGGGCGCGTGGGCGGTGTTCTTCGCGCGGTTCCTGCCGGTGCTGCGCACCCTGACGCCGGCCGCCGCGGGAGCGTCGAACCTGCCGTTCCGCAAGTTCCTCCCGGCGACCGCCGCCGGCGCGTTCTGCTGGTCGCTCGTGCACATCAGCCTCGGCGCGGCGCTGGGCGAGGCGGCGAAGCAGGTCGAGAGCGCGATGAACACCGGGTTCCTCGTGGTGGCCGCGCTGGTGATCGGGGTGCTGGTTTTCTTCTTGCTGCGCATGAAGAAACGCAAGGCACTGGGCATCACCGGTTCCGCCGCTTCGCCGGACGAGCAGCCGGAAGAGCCCGCCCGCACCGGCAATTGACCGAGGTCACTCGAAGTCACCCGCCCGGGAGCCGTCCGGCTGATTAGATTCGACCGTATGCAGGCACTTGACCTCCCGAAGCCGGTCGCGTTCGTCCTCGGCGGGGGCGGCAGCCTCGGCGCGCTGCAGGTGGGCATGCTGCAAGCCCTCGACGAAGCGGGCATCACGCCGGATCTGGCGGTCGGCACGTCCGTCGGCTCGCTGAACGCCGCGGTGCTCGCGTTGGCCGGCGACGACCGGCTCCGGCGGCTCCGCGACATCTGGGCGCACATGACGAAGGCCGAGGCTTTCCCCGGCGGCGTGCTCAGCCAGGTCCGGACGCTCCGGCACAGCAAAACCCACCTGTTCCCGAACACCGGCCTCGCCAGGATCATCGACGACCACCTCGGCGCCGGCCGCCGGTTCGAGGATCTGGCGATGCCGCTGGGCGTCGTCACCACCGACGTCGACACCGCCGAACCGGTCCTGCTCACCTCCGGTCCGCTGCAAGCACCGCTCCTGGCGAGCTGCGCGATCCCCGGCATCTACCCGCCGGTGCCGTACGAGGACCGTCTCCTCTACGACGGCGGCCTGGTCGCCAACGTCCCGATGCGGCAGGCGTTGCGCATGGGCGCGAAGTCGCTGGTCGTCCTGGACTGCGCGTTCCCCGGCAAAATGCCCGGCGCGCCCCGGACGTTCGCCGAGGTGATGATGTTCACCGCGATGATCAGCATGCGCAACCAGGCCGTGCTGGAAGCGCCGGTCGCCGCCCGGACGGTGCCGGTGGTCTACCTGCCGGGCCCGGCACCGGTCCAGGTGAGCCCGCTGGACTTCTCGCGCACCGACGACCTGGCGTCGCAGGCCTACCACGCCGCGCGAGACCACTTGAAGGAACTGACCGTCGACGGCCCCGGCTTGTACGGCGCGCCCGGATTGCTGCGTCCCTGATCCGCGACGCGGAATTCGCGAACGTGATCCGCGTCACCCTAATGCACCGATCCGCCGGTCGGGGCGTCTTTCCGATCGCGTAGTTTTGCAGTTGAACCTGCCGGTCCTGGACCCTCACAAAAGAGACATAATGTTCCCGAAGAAGACATTTTTTCCGCTCGCCGGAATTCTTGCGGCGACCGTGCTGCTTTCCGCCTGTTCCTCCGGGGACGGCGGCAGCAACGCTGGCACGCCCGGTGCGCCGGGCGGGTCGAGCCAGACCGCGACACCGGCTTCGGTGTCGATCGAACCGGCCAACGCGTCCGGGATCAGCCCGAGCACGCCGATCGTCGTGAAGGCGGCGAACGGGAAGCTCACGGACGTCACGGTCACGAGCTCCAAGGGCAAAGCCGTCGCGGGCGAGTTCTCTCCGGACAAGCTCAGCTGGACGACCACCGAGGTCCTCGGCTACGGCGGCACGTACCAGGTGAAGGCGCATGCCCAAGGCGCGGACGGGAAATCCGTCGAACAGCAGGGCCAGGTGACCACGCTGTCGCCGAAGAAGCAGGCGAACGCGAACCTGATCCCGGCCCCGAACGCGGTGAAGAGCGCGGGTGTCGGCGTCGGCCAGCCGATCGTGTTCAGCTTCGGCGTCGCGGTGAAGAACAAGGCCGCGGTGGAGAAGGCGCTCACGGTCGAGTCGTCGCCGAAGCAGGACGGCAGCTGGTACTGGATCGACGACAAGAACGTCCACTACCGGCCGAAGGAATACTGGAAGCCGGGCACCACGCTGACGGTGACCGCGAAGATTTACGGCGTCGATTTCGGAAATGGCGTGTACGGAGCGGACGATCGCACCGAAACGTACAAGGTGCACGATTCGTGGATCGCGAAAGCCGACGGCAACAGCGAACAGATGCAGATCTTCCACAACGGTTCGATGGTGAAGTCGATGCCGATCTCGATGGGCAAGGACGCGACCCCCACCCACCTCGGCCCGCACGTCATCTCGGACAAGCAGGCGAACTACACGATGGACTCCTGCACGTACGGCGTGTGCCCGCCGGACCCGAAGGCGTACCGCTCGAACGAGAAGTTCTCCGAACGCATCTCGAACGACGGAGAGTTCGTCCACGAGAACCCGAACAGCGTCGGGCAACAGGGCAGCTCCAACGTCTCGCACGGCTGCATCAACCTGAACGCCGCGAACGCGGAGTGGTTCTTCAACAACTTCGGCCTGGGAGACGTCGTAGAAGTCACCAACTCAGGCGGCCCGCAACTCCCGGTGTGGGACCTGTACGGCGACTGGTCCAAGTCCTGGACCGACTGGCAGAAGGGCTCGGCCCTGAAGTAGCCCCTCACTGCCCGGCTTGGGTTGGGCAAGGTTGAGGGCTGGTTCGGCTGAACGGTTCGACAGAGAAGGGTGCCGGAGCTTCTTGCTCCGGCACCCTTTTTGCTGCCCGGGGGTCGGAGTGGTTACCGGGGCGGGGCTGCGTTGCTGCGGAGCAGTGATCGGGACCGGGCCGCGTCGCCGCGGAGCAGTGAGCAGCTCCGGGCCGTGTCGCCGCAGAACAGTTAGCTGCACCGAATCGCGTCGCCGCAGAGTAGTGAGCGGCACCGAGTCGCGTTGCCGCGGAGCAGTTAGCGGCACCGGGCTGTGTCGCTGCCGAGCAGTGACCGACACCGGGCCATGCCGCTGCGGAGTGGCTATCGGTACCCGGGCCGGAATGCCGTCGAATCGGCTGCGGAGACGAAGCCCGGCCCAGGACGGGCCTTCCGTTGCCGGTCTTGCTGCCTCGATCTCATCGCCTAGTGCCGCCCATTGCTCCCTGATGCGGACACCTTCCCTCACCGCGCCGCTTTGCCGGCGGTGCTCGACGTTTCTCTGCGTGTCGCATCGCTTCCCCGCCGGCGGTGCTGGGAGCCGCCACGTCCGTGGTGAGCGCACAACGCGGGCGAAGCTCGCCCAGGACTAGTTGCTCCGTTGTCTGCCGTGCTGACTGGGTCTCGTTGCCTCGTGCCGCCACTGCCTGCGCTGCTGAATGGGGCCAACTAGTTGCTCGCTTCCGCGGGATGCGTTCCCCTCGCACGCTCCCTGGAGTCTTGAAGCCCAGTCCTGCGCGCGCCGCGGCGTGATCCAGCGGCAGCCTTCGGGAGACTCCGAAGAAATAGCTTGGGCATGACGAAGGCCCGGTTCCCCTGGTGGGGTTCCGGGCCTCGTACTTGTCCGTGAACATGAGTCTGGGCCCCGGGAAAACCCATTTCGGGTTCTCGACCGGGGCCCAGACCTATCAG
>NZ_JBAGKF010000010.1:0-315527 GCF_037034185.1 Amycolatopsis sp. VC5-11
ACTAGCCGCCGGCACCGCGCTGCTGGCCCGCGACCGAGGCGTCCCAGCGCTGCTCGGCCTGCTGCTGCAATGCCCGATGATCGACGACCGCAACGAGACGGCGTCGTCCCGCCAGTACGACGGCACCGGCGTCTGGGACCGGACCAGCAACCTGACCGCGTGGACAGCCGTCTTGGGCGACCGCCGCGGAACCGCCGACGTCTCGCCCTACGCAGCACCCGCCCGAGCAACCGACCTGAGCGGTCTCCCGCCGACCTTCATCGACGTCGGCGCGGCGGAAGTCTTCCGAGACGAGGACGTCGCCTTCGCAACCGCGATCTGGGCATCAGGAGGCAACGCAGAACTCCACGTCTGGGGCGGCGCGTTCCACGGCTTCTACGACCTCGCCCCAGACTCCGCGTTGGCCCACGCGTGCGTCGCGGCTCGTGAGTCGTGGCTCGAGCGGTTGCTCAGCCGTCCGATGCCGTAGCGGGATCGCGCGCCGCCTCGCTACGGCCGGCGAGGCGGCGCGTTCCACGGCTTCGCACCAGACTTTGCCCTGGCCCACGCGTGGTCGCGGCTCGTGAGTCCTGGCTCGAGCGGTTGCTCAGCCGCCCGATGCCGTAGCGGACCGCGCGTCGCCCCGCCGTGGCTGGCGGGGCGGCACGCACCTCCCATCACACCCGTTCCCGCCCACTCCAAGATCATCCCACCCACCACCGACAATTCCGGGCGGCGTGTCGGCACCCGCCTCGCCGGAGCCCTTCCTCGGCCGTGACAGACTGCCGGGCGATGTACACGCCGTCTGATCTCGCTGACCTGCTCGAATGCGAGCACCGGAGCATCCTCAAGCAGGCATTGGCGGCGGGGATACCCGGCGCGCCGCGGCCCACTTCGACACCCGATCGGCTGGCGGTGAAGCACGGGCGGGCGCACGAGGCGGCCACGCTCGGACGGCTGCGCAGCGAGCGGACGCAGGTCGTCGAGATCGAGGAACACGATCCGGTCGTCGCGGCGAAGGCCACCGAGGAAGCGTTGCGCGCGGGCGCGCCGGTCGTCTACCAGGCGGTGTTCCACGACGGCGAGTTCTCCGGCCGCGCCGACTTCCTTCTGCGCGACGACCAGGGCCGCTACGAGGTCTACGACACGAAGCTCGCCCGGCACGCCAAGCCGTCGGCGGTTGTGCAGCTCACCGCGTACGCCGACGCACTGCGTCGCGGCGGCTGGCCCGCCGGGCCGGAGATGCACCTCCTGCTGGGCGACGGCAGCACTCGCAGCCTGCGCGTCGACGACTTCCTCCCGCTCGTGGACCGCCTCCGCGACCGGCTGGAGGACCGCCCGCCGCAGCTGCCGGACCGGATCTGGGCAGACGAACGTCCGGCGTGCACCGGATGCGCGTTCGCCGACCACTGCTCGTCCGCGCGCGAGGCCGACCGCGACCTGTCGCTGGTCGCCGGGATGCGCAGCGAGCAGCGGCGCAAGCTGGTGACCGCCGGGCTCGGCACCATCGACGCGCTCGCCGGCGCCGACCCCGCCGACCGTCCGCGCGACATGTCCGAGGGCACGTTCGCCTCGTTGCGCGCGCAGGCCGCGATCCAGGTCCGCCAGGATGAAACCGGAGAGCTGGCCTACGAAATCATCTCTACGGATGCGCTCGCCGAACTGCCCGAAGCCAGCCCCGGCGACGTCTTCTTCGACATGGAAGGCGACCCGTACGCCCTGGCTGGCACCGGCCTGGAGTACCTCTTCGGCGCGGTCACCCCGGACGAGCGCTTCACCCCGTTCTGGGCACACTCGCGCGCGCAGGAGAAACGAGCGTTCGAGGAGTTCGTCGACTTCGCCACCGCACGGCTCGCAGAACACCCCGACGCGCACGTCTACCACTACGCGCCATACGAGGTCACGGCGATCAAGCGGCTCGCCGCCGTCCACGGCACGCGGGAGGAAGCTGTGGACGAGCTGCTGCGCAGCGGCGCGATGATCGACCTGTATGCCGTGGTACGCAAGGCTTTGCGGGTAGGACAGCGGTCGTATTCGATCAAGTATTTAGAACCACTGTACATGCCGGAAGCCCGTGCTGGCGAGGTAAAAACGGCGGCGTCGAGCATCGAGGCGTACGAGGATTACCTGACGCTCTCGTCGGCGGGAAACACCGAGCAGGCCGAAGAAGTGCTGCGCGGCATCGCGGACTACAACGAGTACGACTGCGTTTCCACCTTGCGCCTGCACGAATTCCTGCACCGCGTGCGCACCGAAGCCGGAATCGCCCTCGCCGAGCCGGACCCCGAGTCCGAAGTGGACGCTCTGCTCCGCCGCACCGAAGAAGAGGAAGCCGCCCAGCGCCGAGCCGAACGCGCCGCCGCGATGGCCGCGCTGGTCGACCCGCTCCTGGACGGCGTCCCCGACGACCCCGCCGATTTCACCCCCGACGACCACGCCCGCGCGCTGCTGGCCGCCTCCGTCGGCTACCACCGCCGCGAGACGAACCCGGCGTGGTGGGAGTTCTTCCGCCAGCTGGCCGCACCGATCAGCGATCTCGAAGTGGACACCACCTGCGCGGTCCCGGTGTCGGTGACCGCGGGCGAGTGGGTGCCGCCGTCCGGCCGGTTGCGCACCGCGAAACGCACGCTGGTCGTGAGGTGCGACCCGGACCGTCCGCATCCGTACGCGCCTGGTGACGACGTGCGCTTGCGCTACGGCACCGATGCGCGCGACGCGAAAGTCGTGTCCGCGACGGCCGTCGAAGTGACGCTCGAAGAGAGCAGCGCTCCGGACCGGACGTCCAACGACCTCCCCGCAGCAGTCCTGCCCGGCAGCCCGGTCCGCCCGTCGCCGAAGGACGAGGCGGTAGCCGATCTCGCCCGGCTGGTAGGGGAAACTCTGCCTGCGCTGCCGTCACACCCCGGCGTCGACCTGCTGCGCCGCATCCCCCGGTTGCGCGGCGGACTGCCCGAACCAGGCGAAGATCTGGTCGCCACGGTGATCACCGCAGTCGACCAGCTCGACGGTTCCGTACTCGCCGTCCAGGGCCCGCCCGGAGCCGGAAAGACTTACCTGGCCGGGAAACTCATCGCGCATCTGGTGCGTTCGGGCCGGACCGTCGGCGTCACGTCGAACAGCCACAAAGCGGTCGAGAACGTGCTCTCGGCGGCCATGGAAAACGCGCCGGAGATGGCCTGCGCCAAGCGCGCGAAGCGGACGCCGGACCCGGCATTGCCTTGGGAACAGCCGAAAAGCAATACCGCGCTGGTACGCTGGCGTGAAGAACACGACACCGGCCACCTGGTCGGCGGCACGGCGTGGACCTTCGCCAACGCCGCCGTGCGCGAGGAACCCTTCGACGTCCTCGTCATCGACGAAGCCGGTCAGTTCGCCCTCGCGGACGCACTGGCGGTGTCGATGTGCGCGAAAAACCTGGTGCTGCTGGGGGATCCGCAACAGTTGCCGCAAGTCGTGCAAGGCACGCACCCGGCCGGTGCGGAGGCGTCGGCGCTCGGCCACCTGATCGGCGAGGCGGACATCATCCCGCCGGAACTGGGCTATTTCCTGGACCTGACGCGCCGCATGCATCCCGCGGTCTGCGCCCCGGTTTCCAACCTGTCGTACGCGGGTCTGCTGCACTCGCATCCCAGCGCGGAACGTTCGGTCGACGGCTTCCCGTCAGGTCTCTATCTGGCATCGGTCGAGCATCGCGGGAACACCACGCGTTCGGTCGAAGAAGCCGAGCAAGTGGTCGCGGTGATCAAGTCCCTGCACGGCCGTTCGTGGGAAGGCCGACCGCTCACGGACGCCGATTTCCTTGTCGTAGCCCCGTACAACTTGCAGGCGCGAGTCGTGACGCGCGCACTCTCCGACGCCGGCTTCGCCGACGTCCGAGTCGGCACAGTGGACCGGTTCCAGGGTCAAGAAGCACCCGTTGTGGTGACGACAATGACCTCCTCGTCGGCGGTAGACTTGCCGCGAGGCCTTGATTTCTTGTTGTCCCGTAACCGGTTGAACGTCGCTCTCTCCCGCGCGCAATCCGTCGCTGTCCTGGTGTGCTCTCCGAAGCTGCTCGAAGCCGACATCAGAACGGTAGACCAGATGCGGCTGGTCTCAGGGATGCTCGGATTGCTCCGCGACGCCCGCGAATGGATCGGCTGAGCCGAGCGCTTGGCGACAGGTGAGTTCACCTGTGCTGGGGCGCGTCACTGGGTGTGGACGTGCGCGCCTGTGTCGTGATGTGTCGCTCGGTAAAGAGTGCGTTTCCTAGGCTGGGATGCGTTGCCCGGTGTGGGGGCGTGGGCCTGCGCAGGGGGCGTCGCCCGGTGTGGGTGTGCATGCTGTGCCGTGATGCGCCATTCGGTGTGGGAGCGCGTGCCCGTGCCCGCGATGCGTCGCTCAACGAACGCCGCGACGGCTGCCCGCGCTGCAGGGCGGGTGGGCGCTACGAGGGGCACCCGCCCGGCCGATCCGGTCGGGATCCGGCGGCCGGGCGGATGCATGTCCCCGCTCGCGCGACCGTGGGGGAGGGGGTGGCGCGGCGAGCGAGGTGGTTTGGGCGCCCCGCGCGTCCGGCTTGCGGGAGCCGGAGCGGGGGCGCGGGGTCCCCGTCCGCGCGGGGCACTGGGGAGAGATGCCGCAGCGGACGGGGTGGCTTGGAAAACGGCGTGTTCGGTTCGGACGGTCTCAACCGGACTGCCCGGCACATCGGCGACCGGCGTAGCCCGGCTCGTCCGGACTGCCGATGTGCATCTGCGGCCGAGCTCGGCTCATCCGAACTCAGCTGCGGACCTGCGGTTGAACTCAGCTCCCCCGGACTCATCTGCGAACCCGCAGTCGAACCCGGACTCATCCAGTGGGCAAAGCTTGCTCCCCCACACCCAATACAACCCCTTGCGGGCCAAGAACATTCCCGCGGCCGGGGGTGTGCTCCCGCTCTCCGTCCGGACCGGCTGGGGGTTACCGGCCGGCGGGAGCAGGAGCACCGGATCCCGTTCCGCGTCTGGGGGGAGCAGTCACGCGGAGCGGGTGGTTCTGCGCCGGTACGGGGGCCGCCTCGCGGCGAGTGGCACGACCAGGCTCCGGCCGGACCGGTATTCCTGGAAGGCAGAAGGTGAGGCCCGGGGGCACCTCCGTACCGACACCCTGTACAACGCTCCAACCGCCCGAATGTTCCGGCCCCCTCAGGTGATCTGGATCGCCACCAATCGAGTGACCGCTTGGTAAACCAGGCGGATCTCGATCAGGTTGCGCTGTCTGGCGAATCGTTGTCCATTCGCCGCGAGCCCGGACGCGCGAATCGTCCACAGCCACCCATCGGGGCCGGGGGTTGACCGGCGTCACCCGGTAGCGAACTTGTTCGTAACGAACATGTTCGTTAAGCTGAGAGCCAACCACAGAGAAAAGGAGCAACCCATGACCATCACCATCGTCGGCGCCGGCCTCGGCGGTCTCAGCCTCGCCCGCGTCCTGCACGTCCACGGCATCGAAGCCACCGTCCTCGACCTCGACGCCTCCCCGTCCGCCCGCGCGCAGGGCGGCATGCTCGACATCCACGAAGACTCCGGCCAGGTCGCTCTCCGCGCCGCTGGTCTGCACGACGAATTCCGCACCCTGATCCACTCCGGCGGGCAGGAAGCCCGCGTCTACGACCGCACCGCCGCACTACTCTTCGCCGAAGAGGACGACGGCAGCGGCGAGCGGCCGGAGATCGACCGCGGGGTCCTGCGCGACCTCCTCCTCAACTCGCTGCCCGAGGGCACCGTCCGCTGGGGCATGAAGGTCACCGCCGCGGAACCGTTGTCCGGCGGGCGGCATCGCCTCACTTTCGCTGACGGCACATCTCTCACCACGGACGTCCTCGTCGGAGCCGACGGCGCCTGGTCGCGGATCCGCCCGCTGGTCTCACCGGAAAAACCGGCGTACACCGGGATCTCGTTCGTCGAGATCGACCTCCTCGACGCCGACTCCCGGCACCCGGACGCGGCAGCGCTCCTCGGCGGCGGCATGAGTTTCGCGCTCGGCGAGGACAAAGGCTTCCTCGCGCACCGCGAACCGGACGGCAGCCTGCACGTCTACGCTGCCGTGCGCGTCCCGGAGACCTGGACCGCGTCCATCGACTTCACCGATCACGTCGCCGCCAAGGCCGCCGTGCTGAGCCACTTCGACGGCTGGTCCGACCGGCTCCGTGCCCTGGTCGAGGAGGCGGACGGCGAGCTGACCCCCCGGCTGATCCACGCGCTCCCGGTCGAGCATTCGTGGTCGCGAGTGCCCGGCGTCACGCTGCTCGGCGACGCCGCCCACGTGATGTCGCCGTTCGCCGGAGAGGGCGCGAACCTCGCCATGCTGGACGGCGCTGAGCTGGGACTCGCCCTCGCCCGGCACCCGGACGACGTCGAACGCGCGCTCGCCGAGTACGAGGCCGCGTTGTTCCCGCGCAGCGCGAAATCGGCGGCGGAGTCGGCGCAAAGCCTCGACAGCTGTTTCCGCCCGGACGCACCGGCGGCTTTGCTCGAGCTGTTCGGAGCCTGACGTCCATAGTGGACCCGAGTACGACTTAAGCGGTACCCGGATCGAGCCGTCAAGCCGATCCGGGCCGAGCGGTTCCGCTCGCACAATGGGTTTCCGCCCGTCGTGAGAGAGGAATCGTCTGATGACCGCCGTCCTGGCCGACACCGTCCATACCGGCCTGCAGTTCGCCGCCATCGCCGGGATCGCGGTGCTGGTGGCGTTCCCGGTCTTGCTGTTCATCGGCGCGCTGGTGAGCGTGCTCGGCAGTCCGCTCGGCGCCGGGATGAAGTTCGTGTGGGTGGTCTTCGCGTTCTGCGCGCCTTTCCTCGGGCCGATGCTGTGGTTCCTGGTCGGCAAGCGGAGCGCGGAAGCCTCGTTCCGCTGACACAAGATGTCAGTGGGGCGCGGTTAGCGTCCGGGCATGGATCAGGAGATGGACGCCGGCGAGTTCGCCAGGCGTTATGTCGCAGTGTGGAACGAGCCCGACCCGGCCGCCCGGCGCGTGGCGATCGCTTCGTTGTGGGCCGAGGACGGGGTGCAGTTCACCGAGTCCGCGGAGTTTCGGGGCCATCAGGAGCTTGAGCGCCGGGTCAGCGAGGCTTTCGAGGAATTCGTTGGCGGGGCGGGATTTGTGTTCCGGCCCGCCGAAGACGCAGTCGGCCATCACGGCATGGTCCGGTTCAGCACCTATATGGTCCCGGCGGCAGGCGGGGAGGTCGCCTGGAACGGCTCCATCGTGCTCGAACTTGGCGAGGACGGTCGTATCCGGCGCGACTGCCAGTTCGCCGAACCGCCGCGGCCCTCGTTCTCGGACGCCCGGGCGGTCGTGGAGGAATTCCTGCGGCGGATCGAGCAGGGCGACCCGGACCGGATCGCGGAGCTTTTCGCGGAACCGGTCGACTGGCGGTTGAGCTGGCCGGAACCAGCGCATCCCGTGGTGCCGTGGATCCGTCCCCGTTCCTCGCGCGCGGACATCGCGGACCACTTCCGGACGCTCGGAAGTTCTTGTGTGCCAGAGGAAAGCGCCGTCCGGTTCGATCGGATCCTGGTCGACGGCACGGACGCGGTGTTCTTCGGGACGAGCGCCCAAACGGTCAGGTTGACCGGCAAACGTTTCACGACCGGTTTGGCGGTGCACGTGACCGTCAGCGGCGGGCTGATCACGCGGTACCACGTTTACGAAGACAGCCTCGCCGTCGCCGAGGCGTTCGCCGGATGAAGCGCCGGGCAGCCGGAGCGGGGATTCCGCCTGGCTGCCCGGCATTCCGCGCGGTCAGGAAACGTTCAGGTCGATGCAGGCGTAGAACGCGTTGCCGGTGTCCGCGATGTTCCACACCGCGAGCACCTTCTGCTGGCCGGTGTAGCCGCTCAGGTCGACCTGGTGCGACACGGTTTCCCCCGGTGCGTGGCCGCCGCCGTCGAAGCTCGCGACCATCGTGTCGCCGATGAAGTACTCGTAGTCGAGGGTGGCGTGCCGCGCGGTGAACACCCAGTTGAAGGTCACCTGGCTGCCGACCGGGGTGACCTTCCAGCCCTTGCTGTCGTCGTCGAGGTCGGCGAACCGCTCGTTGCCGCCGCTGCAGCTGTGCAGCCCCTTCGGGCCCTCGACGCTTTGCGGTTCCCATTTGATGTCGCCGCAGGACACTGTTCCGTCCGCGCACTGGGCCTGCCTGCTCGGCGGGGAGTTGACGTAGCCGTGCGCGCTGGCGATGCCGGGGCCGATCAGCATCAGCACCGGGGCGAGGACCGCGCCGCCGAGCGCGGCGAGCAGTTTGCGTTTGCGGGGCATGGTGGCTCCTTCGAAGCCGGGCCCGCTCCCGCGCCGGAGGGCGGCCGGACGAGCCACGGCACGACCGACGAGCCCGCGGTGGGGTGGTGCGCGGGCGGAGGGGTGGGGAGATTTGTGGTCTAGACCATACCCGGCCGCCCGCGCTCGGTCAAGGATCGACTACCCTGTGTCATCTATACACGGGATACTGTATGCAATAGAATGTCGGCGAGGATGCCGACCGCAGGGAGACCGCGATGTACACGGTGACCGACCCGGCCACGGGCCAGCTGATCGAGGAAATCGAGAACGCGACCGATGCGGAGGTTCGCGCGGCGATCGAGCGCGTCGACCGCGGATATCGCAGCTGGCGGGCGCGTCCGGTCGCGGAACGAGCAGCGATCGTCGCGCGCGCCGCGGACCTGTTCGAGCAGCGCGCCGACGAGCTGGCCGCGATCATGACCTTGGAGATGGGCAAGCGGATCAACGAGGGGCGCGGCGAGGTCGGGATCGTCGTGGACATCTTCCGCTACTACGCGGAACGAGGCCCGGACCTGATCGCCGACCAGCCGCTCCCGATCCGCGGCGGTTCCGCGGTGATCCGCAAGGAACCGATCGGTGCGCTGCTGGGCGTGATGCCGTGGAATTTCCCGTGCTACCAGGTCGCCCGGTTTGTCGCGCCGAATCTGGTTCTGGGCAATACGATCCTGCTCAAGCACGCGTCGATTTGCCCGCGTTCGGCGCTCGCGATCGAGAAAATCCTGCAGGAAGCAGGCGTACCGGACGATGTGTACGTGAACACCTTCGCGTCCAGCCGCCAGGTCCCGATGATTCTTGCTGACCCACGGATTCAAGGCGTTTCCCTGACCGGCAGCGAACAAGCCGGTATCTCGGTGGCGGCCGAGGCGGGCCGGAACCTGAAGCGATGCGTGCTGGAATTAGGCGGCGCGGATCCGTTGCTGGTGCTCGACACCGCGGATCTGGACGAAACGGTGCGCGCTGTCGCGACCGCGCGGATGCGTAACTGCGGGCAGTCCTGTAACGCGCCTAAGCGGATTATTGTCCAGTCTGACCTTTATGACGAATTCGTGGACCGGTTCACTAAGCGGGTCGCGGACTATTACGTCCCCGGGGATCCCGCCGACCCGTCCGCGAAGCTGCCTCCGCTGGCTTCCGTCGCCGCAGCGGACGAGGTCGCCGCTCAGGTCGCCCGCGCGGTGGAGCAGGGCGCGACCTTGCGGACTGGCGGTCGTCGTGGCGAGGGCGCGTATTTGGAGGCGACTGTCCTGACTGATGTCACGCCGGAGATGAACGCATACCGGGAGGAGATCTTCGGCCCGGTGGCGATCCTGTTCCGTGCTGAATCGGATGATCATGCCATCGAGATCGCCAATGACTCGCCCTTCGGTTTGGGAGCGGCTGTGTTCGGCACTGATCCGGCTCGATTGCGCCGTGCCGCGGATCGGCTGGAGGCGGGGATGGTGTATTTCAACAAATCCGGTGGGTCGCAAGCGGATTTGCCGTTCGGCGGGATCAAACGCTCGGGGATGGGGCGGGAACTGGGGCCGTCGGGGATTGAAGAGTTCATGAACCAGAAGTCGATCCGGCTTTGAGCTGCAGCTGTCCGCGGACGGTGAAGTCTCCTATGGATTAATTCCGGCCTTCCTCGGGCGGCGGGGAAAGCCGGGCAGCCTGACGCTCCTCGTAACCGGCCCAGTAGAGCGCTTCGTGGTGATGCCAGCGGTCGTAGTCCGCGACAGTTTGATACATCCGCGCGTTCGCGAGATGGAAGGCCGCCCAAGTCGCACGGGTCGCGTTGGATGCTGGACGCCGGGCTGTCGCAGCGGAGTGCGCGTCGTGCAGTGTCGCGGGTTCAGCTTTGTTCGCCATGGTCCATGCCCTTCCGCTGGCACGTTTGGTTGCTGGAGCCTGCGAGGCGAGGCTCTGGAGTAGAAGTAGTTCTATTAGGCGCGCGGTCGACTAGGTTGTCAATAGAACTACTTCTATCTAGGCTGACGGGCCAGGACGTTCTGATACCGCTAGCGTTATCGCCGCACGGAGGAGGATGACGTGGGCATTGGGTACCGTGACCTGGCCGCGAGCCTGCGCGACGCGATCCAGCGAGGCGAATACGCACCGGACTCGACGCTGCCGAAGCAGGAGGAACTGGCTCAGGAGCACGGCGTCAACGTCAACACAGTGCGCAAAGCCGTAAGTGTCCTCGAGGCTGAGGGGCTGGTCACGCCGGTCCGGCGCCGCGGCACTGTCGTTCGCGCGCGTCCGCCGATGAAGCGTCTCGGTGCTGATCGCTACGCCAAGAGCAAGTGGAAGTACGGCGAAACGGTCGCGTTCGTCGCTGACCGCGAGGCGTCCGGTCGCGAATGGAAGCCCGCCGATCAGACGCAGACCGTCGCCCGGATCGAAGCTGATGCGGAGATCGCCGAAGCCTTGGGCATCGAGGTCGGCTCGCCCGTTTATGAGCGTGCGCGCCTGGTCAAAGATGCGGGCCATCCGACGCACATCCTCTCCAGCTACTACCGTCCGGAAGACGTCGAAGGCACTCGCCTCGTCGACGAGACGCCGGGGCCGGCGGGGCGAGGCGGAGGCTTCCTGGTCCTCACCCTGCAGGGGCTCGAACCCGACACGATCAGCGAGACCGTCTGCTCGCGCATGCCCACGCCCGTCGAGATCGAGACGCTGGAACTCCCCGCGGGAGAACCGGTGATGGTCTTGGAACGCCGTACATTCACGGCCAAGGGCCGGGTCGTGGAGTTCGCGCGCGGCGTCCACGCGGCGAGCAGGTTCTCCTGGTCCTATACCTTCAAGATCCCCGACTGACTCCGGAGTCCTCGCATGCCTGAGCGCTCGACCACCGTGCCGGAGCACCTCCGCACCGACGTCCAAACGCTCTGGGATTACCACGACCTGCACCACGAACTCCGGCCGACGGACGTCGGGATCGGCCTGGGCAGCCACGACCTCGGTGTCGCTACTTACACAGCGGAGCTGTACCACCAGGGCAGCTTTCCTCGGATCGTCTTCACCGGAGCCAATGCGCCGACAACCGTGGAGCGATTCCCTCGCGGCGAAGCCGTGCACTACCGGGAGCGCGCGTTGGAACTGGGCGTTCCCGACGGCGCGATCCTCGTCGAGCCCACGGCCCGCAACACCGGAGACAACATCACGCGAAGCCGTGAGCTGCTGGCAGCACACGAGATAGAGATCAAGTCTGTCACGCTGATCTCGCGCCCCTACCAGCAGCGGCGGGCATACGCGACGTGCAAGAAGCTCTGGCCTGACATCGACGTTCTCTGCGCCTCCCAGTCATTACCGCTGGACGAATACGTCCGGAGCATCGGCGACGTGGACCGGGTCATCACCATGCTGGTCGGCGACACGCAGCGGATAAGCCTCTATGCCCAGCGAGGATTCGCGATACCTCAAGACCTTCCGGATCAGGTTGAGCGAGCGTTCGAGAGCTTGGCAGCACACGGATACACCGCCCGGCTCCTCACCTAGGAACCAACAACCCGCTCAACCACCCAGCGAACACCTGCTGCACATCCCCCCGCACCCGCCCCGGGTCGTCGGCGTGCGCGATCATCCTCGCCGCCTCCATCACCGCCGCCAAGACCAGCTGTGCCAAAGCATCCACCGGCGTATCCACAATCAACCCGGCATCCCGCGCAGCCGTCAGGTGCTCCGCGACCAGCCCCAAGCCGTACTCGGCCTCCAGATCGCGCCAGGCGTCCCATCCCAGCACCGCCGGGGCGTCGGTCAGCGAGATTCGCCGGACATCGGGGCGCAGGCAAGCATCCAGGAACACCCCCAGCGCGGCTGAAAGACCCGAAAGCGGATCCGGCGCACCGTCAAGGACGTCCGAGACCTCGACGGTGAGTTCGCGTTCCAGTACTTCGACGACGGCCCGGAACAGGCCCTGTTTGTCGCCGAAGTGGTGGTACAGCGCGCCCCGCGTGACGCCTGCCGTGCGCGTGATTTCTTCGGCCGGCACGTCGTGGTAGCCGCGTGCGCCGAAGAGGTCTCGGGCGGCCTTGATCAGTGCGGCTCGCGTCGCGTCGGAGCGTTCTTGCTGGGTACGTCGCACGCACCTAATCTGCCATGGCGGCGGCGAAGCGCGTGATGTGCCCGGCCAGTGCGTCCGGCTGATCCTCCGAGACGAAGGTGTAGGAGTCCGCGACTTCGACCAGTTCCGCGTCCGGCAGCACCTCCGCCAGGCGGTGCGCGAGGCTGATCGGGAACAGCTTCTCCTCCGGCGGCCAGACCAGCAGTACCGGACGCTTGAACTGGCGCAGTTTCTCCGCCGCGGCGAGGGTGTGCTTCGAGTCGACGGTGCGCAGGAACTTGCGCAAATCCCTTCGCAGACCAGGGGATTTCCGCAGTTTGCCGAGATACTCGTCGGCGACGTCCGGCGGCAGCGGGCGTTTCGTGACCCAGCCGAACAGCAGCGGCAGCCGGTACAGCGCCTTGATCCGCAGCAACTGGCCGAGCACCGCCATCGAACCCGGCACGCGGGCGAGCACCGGCAGCGGCTGGAAGATCGGCGGGAAGAAGTACTCGAAGCTGTCCGACGGCGTCAGCACGACCCGGCTGACCCGTTCCGGATACCGCGCGAGCAGCAATTGCGTGATGGCGCCGCCGGTGTCGTTGGCGACCAGGATGACGTCTTCCAGGTCCAGTGCGGTGAGGAAGTCTCCCAGGAGGGTGGCGAGGCCGGCGGCGCTGAGGTCGGCGTCCGAGCGCATCGGGACCGGGTGCGCGCCCAGCGGGAGATCCGGGGCCAGGCACCGGAATCCGGCGTCCGCGACGGCCGGGACGACCTTGCGCCACAGCAGGGCATTGGTGAGTACGCCGTGCACGAAAACGACCGGACGGCCGTGTCCGCGCTCGAAGTACCGGAGTTCGCCTTGGGGGAGGTTGACGTGCCGGGCAGTGCCCAGGTCTTCGTATGCGCTCATGCTGGCGAAGATACATACATGCAGTCTGTATGTAAATTACCTCTGAGGTAATGCGGGGCCTGACCAGGGCGGTTACCGGGCGTCCAGCCGCCGGGTGATCCGGTCGAACAGGTCGTCCAGGGGTTCGCCGAGGTCCTGGCCGAACTCGGTCAGGCCGTAGGTGACCTGAGGCGGGGTGGTCGGCTCGACGTGCCGCCAGACGAGGCCGTCCTCGACCAGTGCGCGCAGGGACTGGGCGAGCATCTTCTCGCTGATGCCCCGGATGCTTTCGCGCAGTTCGAAGAACCGGAGTTCCTTGTCCCGCAACGAGATCAGGATCCAGATGCCCCACCGGCTGGTCACGTGGTCGATCACGGCACGCGCGGGGCAGTCGGTGTGAAACACCTCATAACGCGGCGTCGGGACGGCCGGGGTGAACTGCGCGCTTCCTGCCACGTATCGAGCTTACCGAAAGGTATGTCCTTACGAAGAGTAAGCGGATCGGCCTAGCGTCGGCGGCCTACGAAGGGAGCTGTTCATGATCGTGGTGACCGGGGCGACCGGAAACATCGGCCGGCCGTTGGTGCGGGCGCTCGCCGACGCGGGCGAGCGAGTGACAGCGGTATCGCGGCGGGCCGCCGGGGTGCCGGAAGGGGTCCGGCACGTGGTGGCCGACCTGGCGGATCCGGCCAGTCTCGAACCCGCGCTGACCGGGGCGAAAGCGTTGTTCCTCTTGCTGTCCGGCGATCTGCACGCGGTCGGCGCGAACCCCGCCGATCTCGTCGTGAAGGCCGCGGACGCTGGGGTGCGCCGGGTTGTCCTGCTGTCGACCCTTGGCGTGGCGACCAGGCCGTTCGGCACAACGCGGATCGCGATGCGCGAACTCGAGGACGTCGTGCGCGAATCGGGGCTGGACTGGGTGCTCCTGCGGCCGGGCGGGTTCGCCTCCAACGCGCTGTGGTGGGCGGAATCCGTTCGCACGCAAGGAATTGTCGCCGCGCCGTTCGGCGACACCGGGGTGCCGATCATCGACCCGGCGGACATCGGCGAGGTCGCCGCGGCTTGCCTGCGCGACGACCGGCACGTCGGCGGTGTGTACGAGCTGACCGGGCCGGCGGTGATCACGCCGCGTCAGCAAACGGAGGCGCTGGCCGCCGCGCTGGGCAAGCCGGTGCGGTTCCGGGAGTTGACCCGTGCCGAGGCCAAGGCGGGCATGATGCAGAGCATGCCGGGCGAACTCGCCGACGACACCTTGGACATCCTCAGCTCGCCGACTCCGGCCGAACTGCGCGTGAGCCCGGACGTCGAACGGATTCTCGGCCGCGCGCCGCGGTCCTTCGCCGACTGGGCGGCCCGCAGCATCGCCGCGTTCCGCTGAGTCTTACTCAGCCGGATCGCAGCGCGAGCACAGGCCGGACACCGCTTCCTCAGCGGATTCCGTCGGCGCGCCGGGGATCGCCTCCAGCCGGCCGCATTGGCGGCACAGCAGGTGCCGGTGGTCGAAGCCGGAAAGCTCGTAGCGTTGCGCGACGCCGACGTGGTCGAAGCGGTGGACGAGACCGGCGGTGACGCCGGTGGTCAGCACGTCGTGGACGCCCCTCGTGGACGCCATCGACAGCCGTTCGCGGACCAGCGGCAGCAGTTCCGCGACGGTGACGTGCGGGTTTTCGGCCAGCACTTCCAGCACGACCAGCCGGGCGGTCGTCACGCGCAGGCCGGCGCGCCGGAGCCGGGTTCCGGCGTCGGCGCTGGACGGAATGGGTGCGGAGGTCGTGAGCACGCCTCCTTTGTAGTCCCTAAAGTTGATCCAGTCAAATGTAAGAACGGGTCAACTCTGGGACTGTGAGCCAGTGCACGCCAGAATTGATTCGGTCAAGTCTGGGGGTACGATCCGGGCCATGGACGAGTTCGGGACGCGGTTGCGCGACAAGGGTCTGCGCAACACGCCGCAGCGGCGTGCGGTGCTGGCCGCGGTCGCGCGGACCCCGCACGTCACGGCCGCGGAAATCGCGACGGTGCTCGACGCCGACGGGGCCGTCGGCGCGTTGTCCAGGCAGGGCCTCTACAACGTGCTCGACGACCTCGTCGGCGCCCGGCTGCTGCGCCCGCTCGAACCGGCGGGCTCGCCCGCGCGGTTCGAACTCGAAACCCACGACAACCACCACCACCTGGTCTGCCGCGGCTGCGGCCGGATCCAGGACGTGCCCTGCGCGATCGGAGCCGCGCCGTGCCTCGAACCCGGTCCGGTGCCCGGTTTCCGGGTGGACCAGGCGGAGGTCACGTGGTGGGGGATGTGCGCGGAGTGCGAGGCGAAGGCTTAACGCAGCGCGTCCTGCAGCGCCGCGAGCCCGACCGGGCCGACGGCCAGCGCGTCCTCGTGCCACTGGCGCAACGTGAACCCGGGTTTGGCGGCGGCTTCGGCCCGCGCCCGCAGCCAAGCGCGTTCGCCGATCTTGTATGAGATCGCCTGGCCCGGCCAGCCGAGGTAGCGCACGATTTCGGCGTGCACCCGGTGTTCGGCGGCCAATCCGCGCTCGTGCAGGAACCGGCACGCGGTGTCGAAGTCCCAGCGGGAACCGTCCGGCAGCGGCAGATCGAGGTGCGAGCCGAGGTCGATCACGACGCGCGCGGCCCGCAGCGCCGAACCGGCGAGCATGCCGAGCCGGGTGCCGCGTTCGGAGAACCAGCCCAGTTCGTCGGCGAGGCGTTCGGCGTACAGCGCCCAGCCTTCCGCGTGCCCGCTCACTGAATGGACGCGCGCGTAGCGGCTCACCGAGTCCCCGGCCAGGCCCGCGACGCCGATCTGCAGATGGTGTCCGGGAACGCCTTCGTGGAACACCGTCGTCAGCTCGGACCAGGTCGCGAAGCGTTTCCGCCCGCCCAGCGGCCACCACGTGCGGCCGGGCCGGGTGCCGTCCTCAGCGGGTCCGGTGTAGTACGGCGAACCCGACGCGGAGCCGTACGCGAGCACGACGTCCAAGGCGCGCAACGGTTCCGGGATGTCGAAGTGCTCGCTCGCCGCTTCCAGCGCCCGGTCGTGCGCCGCACGCAGCCAGTCCAAATAGGACTCTTCACCGTCCACCGCGCACTCTTTGTCCAGCAGCGCCAACACTTCCGCGACGCTCGCGCCGGGCTGGATTTTCGCCACCTCGGCGGCGATTTCCGTTTCGATGTGCTGAAGTTCCGCCCAGCCCCATTCGTAAGCCTCGGCGAGATCCAGGTCCGCACCAAGGGAAAGCCGTGCCGCGACGGCATAGCGTTCCGCGCCGACACCGTCGGTTTCGGTGGCGTGCGGGGCGTAATCCTCGCGCAGGAACCGGGCGAGCGCCGCATAACCGCGGTGGGCGGCGTCGGCACCGGCGCGCAGCTCGGCAGCCTGCGGTCCGTCGCCGTACTCCTCGACGAGTGCATTGTGGACACCGGCATACCGCTCGGCTTGCGCTGCCGTTTCCAGCGCCTGGCGACGGGCCGCGCGCAGACCGCGGTCGAGACCCGCCTGCAGTGTCTTCTGCCAGCCGGCGAGCATCGTTTCGACGCCAGTCATCCGGACCGCGACGACGTGCCAGTCATCCGCGTCGCGGCGCGGCAGCAGCCGGACCGAATCGGCGATCGAGTTCAGCGTGCCGAAATGCGCCTGTACCTGGCGAAACGGCTCGTCCAGCTCGTGCCAGGCCAGTTCGGCCTCGAGGCTGTTTCGCAGGTGCGCGGACGCGATCCGGTCCGCGCGGGACTCGGGGGTCAGCGTCGCGAGAGCGGCGAGCGTGCGCCGGGCCAGGTCGGCGCGGGCCGCGAAACCGTCCGGGGTGAGGTCGGTGAGCGCGGTCGCGTCGGTGGTCACGCCGTCCAGGGTCGCGGCGATCGGGTCGAGCGCTGCCTCAGCCGTGACGTGGTCGGCGGAGAGCTGAAAAATCGGGGTCACGCCGCCACGGTAGCCGGGAGCTACCGCCCGAATATAGAGACGTTCGCGGGGTGCGGACGCTGGTATAGAGAGCGGATGCCCGCGCCGGTACGCCGACGCGGGCATCCGCGGGAGAAAAGCCTCAGTCCGTGCCGGACTCCATCGCGGCGCGGTCGAGCAGCTCGACGTCGTCGGCCCGGCCGCGGGACGCGATCGTCTCGGCCCCGCCCTCGGGCATCGCGCCGATCAGGCCGGTCGAGGCCGCCTGCGCGGCGCCGATCAGCTTCGGGTGCGAGGTGCCGCCGACCATGCCGAGGCTCGCGTACTGCTCCAGCTTGGCGCGCGAGTCGGCGATGTCGAGGTTCCGCATGGTCAGCTGGCCGATCCGGTCGACCGGGCCGAACGCGGAGTCCTCGGTGCGCTCCATCGACAGCTTGTCCGGGTGGTAGCTGAACGCCGGGCCGGACGTGTCGAGGATCGAGTAGTCCTCGCCGCGCCGCAGCCGCAGCGTGACCTCGCCGGTGATCGCGGTGCCGACCCAGCGCTGCAGCGATTCGCGCAGCATCATTGCCTGCGGGTCGAGCCAGCGGCCCTCGTACATCAGCCTGCCGAGACGGCGGCCTTCGTTGTGGTAGCTGGCGATGGTGTCTTCGTTGTGCACCGCGTTGACCAGCCGCTCGTACGCCGCGTGCAGCAGCGCCATGCCCGGGGCCTCGTAGATGCCGCGGCTCTTGGCCTCGATGATCCGGTTCTCGATCTGGTCGGACATGCCGAGCCCGTGCCGCCCGCCGATCGCGTTGGCCTCAAGGACCAGCTCGACCGAGGTGCCGAACTCCTTGCCGTTGATGCTCACCGGACGGCCCTGCTCGAAGCCGATGGTGACGTCCTCGGTCGCGATCTCGACTTCCGGGTCCCAGAACCGCACGCCCATGATCGGCTCGACGATCTCGATGCCGGTGTCGAGGTGCTCCAGCGACTTCGCCTCGTGCGTGGCGCCCCAGATGTTGGCGTCGGTGGAGTAGGCCTTCTCGGTGCTGTCGCGGTAGGGCAGGTTGTGCGCCTGCAGCCACTCCGACATCTCCTTGCGGCCGCCGAGCTCGCCGACGAACGCGGCGTCGAGCCACGGCTTGTAGATCCGCAGGCCCGGGTTGGCCAGCAGGCCGTAGCGGTAGAACCGCTCGATGTCGTTGCCCTTGTAGGTGGAGCCGTCGCCCCAGATCTGGACGTTGTCCTCGAGCATCGCGCGCACCAGCAGGGTGCCGGTGACCGCGCGGCCGAGCGGGGTGGTGTTGAAGTAGGCCCGGCCGCCGGTGCGGATGTGGAAGGCGCCGCAGGTCAGCGCGGCGAGCCCCTCTTCGACGAGGGCTTCCTTGCAGTCGACCAGCCGCGCGAGCTCCGCCCCGTAGGCGTGCGCACGGCCGGGGACGGACGCGATGTCGGGTTCGTCGTACTGGCCGATGTCGGCGGTGTAGGTGCACGGAACCGCACCCTTGTCGCGCATCCACGCCACCGCCACGGACGTGTCGAGGCCGCCGGAGAACGCGATGCCGACCCGCTCGCCGACGGGAAGGGAAGTGAGCACCTTGGACATAGGAATGATTATGCACGACGATGTATGAACGTGCATCCCCGGGTGGTGTGAACTCGCTCTCCCGGGGATTCGCGCAGGTCACCGTTCGTACAGCCGCCGGCGCCACCACGCGGAGGCGTGCCAGAGGCTGAGGGACCAAGCTGCCGGGTCGGGCAGGGTTCGCCGCCGGAAGTCGTCGTCGAGGGGAGCGAGGATCCGGCGCAGTTCCGCACGGTCGCGGCGGGGGAGGACTCGCAGGGCGGCGTCCAGGTCGTCGCGGGCGTCGACTGGATCGCAGCACGAGCAATCGGACAGCGGAAGATACAGCCAGCGGCCAGGCTGGCGAAGGAAGCTCCGGTACCGGTCGAGTGCTGGGGAAACACGTTCGGACCACAGATCGCGGGCCTCGGGCTGGTCGGCGCGCAGCGCGCCGGGCGTCCTACGAGGCATTGCCCCTTCGGGTCGACATCATGCCGTGAGGATGCCATATCCCGCTGATGAGCGCGGCAGTGTTCAGTAAGTCCGGCCCTTCCACCCAGTCCGGCGACGGGCGGAGTCGATCGTCATAAGCGTGTACAGCGCGGCAGTGAACGGCAGCAACAGCCCCGCGGCCAGCGGCTGCCGGTAGTACCGGGCGACGGGGACGAACGTCGCCGCCATCAGCAGCCAGGCGACGGCGGCCTGCCACGAGCCGGTCAGGGCGAGTGCAGGCGGGGCGAGGAAAACGGCGATCATCCCGACGACCGTCCCGGCCAGCAGCAGCGGCGAATGCCGGAGCTGGGTGTAGGCGCTGCGGGCGACCATCTGCCACAGGTCCGCGAGCCGCGGGTACGGCCGGACGCTCCAGACCTTCGTCGCGTAACCCAGCCAAATCCGGCCGCCCGCGGACGCGACGGCACGGGCGAGTGCGACGTCGTCGATGACCGCACCGCGGATCGCGGCGATTCCGCCGGCGCGTTCGAGCACTGAGCAGCGGACGAGGACGCAACCGCCGGCCGCGGCGGCGGTGCGCCAGCGCGCGGAGTTCACGCGGCGGAAGGGGTAGAGCATCGCGAAGAAGTAGACGAAAGCGGGCACGATCAGCCGCTCCCAGAACGTCGCGGTGCGCAGAACGGCCATTTGCGACACCAGATCCCGGCCGCTGGTCGCGACGAGAGTTTCCAGCGAATCGGGAGCGTGTGCGATGTCGGCGTCGGTCAGGAGGAGGAAGTCGACGTCTCCTGCCTCGCGGACGCCGTGTGCGACGGCCCAGAGTTTCCCGGTCCAGCCGTCCGGTGGTTCGCCGGGGCTGGTGACGGTGAGCGGGAGTCCATTGGGGACAGTCAGTGCGCGGGCGACTTCCGCGGTGCCGCCGCTGCTGCCGTCGTCTACGAGAATCACTCGCGCGTCGCCGGGATAGCTCTGGCGGAGCAGCGTGGGCAGGGTTTCTGGAAGCAGTTCGGCCTCGTCGCGGGCTGGTACCACGATGGCGACGGACGGCCAGCGTTCCGGCCGGACCGGCTCGGGCAGTCGCTGGTCGGTGCGCCAGAACCAGCTGTGGCACAACGCGAGCCCGGCCCACACCGCCAGCGTCGCCCACGCGAGGACCGTGCTCATGCGCGGAGTGTAGTGACTGGCAGCAAACTGACAGGTCGCTCCCAGCGGGCTCATAGATTCGCGGCTGAGACTGGGTGTTCCCACCACCGGAGAGGACACCCGGCATGGACCCGGACATCACGAGAAGGCAAGCGGAACGGGCACGCGTCCGGCACCGGACTGCGCTGGTCACGGCGGTCGCGGCGGTGCTCGGAGTCGCGGCGGCAGGCGGGATCGGATACGGGCTGACGGCGGCCGGTTCGACCAGCAGCACCACCTCGACCGGCAACGGGACGGGGTCGAGCACCTCGGACCAGGACCAGTTGCAGGCGCCCGCGCAGGATCCCGGATCCGGCTCCGGGCACGCGCACACCGGCTCGGGTGCGTCGTGACCGGGCCGTACTCGGCGGCGTTTCCCGCGCTCGGCACGACGGCGCGGGTGCTCGTCACCGAGGAGGCCGCGCTCGGCCCGGCGACTGAGCTGCTGCGGACGCGGCTCGCCGAACTCGATCGGGCATGCAGCCGATTCCGGACGGATTCGGAAATTTCGGCCCTCCACCGCGCCGCGGGCCGGGAAGTGGCGGTGAGCCCGCTGCTGGCCGACGCGCTGTCAGTTGCGTTGCGGGCCGCGTGGCTGAGCGGTGGCTTGGTCGATCCGACGGTGGGCGGGTCGATGGCGGCACTCGGCTACGACCGGGATTTCGCCGAGATCACCGACGGTCCCGCCGCGGCGCCGGTCCCCGCGCCGGGTTCGCATTGGGTGCTGTTCGAACCGGCCCGCCGGATCGTCGTGCTGCCGCGCGGCGTGATGCTGGACCTGGGCGCGACCGCGAAAGCGTTCGCCGCGGACCGAACCTCCGCCGAAATCGCCCGCCGCACTGGCTGCGGCGTGCTGGTGAACCTCGGCGGCGACATCGCGGTGGCGGGTCACGCTCCGGCAGGCGGCTGGAAGATAGCGATCGGCGACGACCACACCGACTCGATCGACTATCCGGACACGACGATCACGCTCACCAGCGGCGGCCTGGCGACCTCCGGCGTCGCCCGGCGGACCTGGCGACGCGGCGGTCGCGTGGTGCACCACATCGTCGACCCGCGCACCGGCGAATCGGCGGATCCGTGCTGGCGGACGGTATCGGTAGCGGCACAGTCCTGTGTGGACGCCAACACCGCGAGCACGGCGTCGGTCGTGTTGGGCGTCGCCGCGTTGGACTGGCTGAGGTCGCGTGGGCTGCCCGCGCGACTGGTGAGTTCGCGTGGCGCCGTCCGGACTACCGCCGGTTGGCCGGGGGATCGCCGGGAGCGTGCGTCGTGAGTTCCGCGCTCTGGTACTTCAGCCGTGCCACTGGAATTGTCTCGCTGGTGTTCTCGACGGCCGTGGTGGTGCTCGGTTTCCTCAACTCCGGACGATTCGCGACCCGTCGCTGGCCCCGCTTCGCCCTCGCCGACCTGCACCGAAACCTCGCCCTGGCCAGCCTCGTCTTTTTGGGCGCGCACATCGTCTTCGCGGTCGTCGACGGTTACGTGGACCTCAGCTGGCTCTCCGTTGTCGTCCCGTTCGTCTCGGGCTACGAACCGTTCTGGATCGGCATCGGCGCGGTAGCAGTGGATCTGCTGCTCGCCATTGTCGTGACGAGTCTCCTGCGGACTCGTATCGCGCCGCGGGTGTGGCGCGCCGTGCACTGGCTCGCCTACCTGTGCTGGCCAGTCGCGCTCGCGCACAGCGTCGGCCTGATCGCTTCCGACAGCGCCCGCCCGCTGCTCATCGCGCTCGACATCGTGTGCCTGATAGCCGTTTTGGCGGCCGTGAGCGTGCGGTTCGGCAGCACCAGCCCCGACACCGAGGCCCGCCGCCTCTCTCCCCTCCAGAGGTGACTCGTGCTACTTCCGTTGCACCGTAATAATCTTGCCGCCCACCTGTCCGTCCATGGTGGACTCCCAGCCTTGGACCGCGACGCCTTGATCCACGCAATCGACACCGCCGGTATCCGCGGCCGAGGCGGCGCTGGCTTCCCCGCCGCGGCGAAACTGCGCTCTGTCGCACCAGGACGGTCCATTGTGGTCGCCAACGGCTGCGAGAGTGATCCCTTCAGCAGCAAGGATCGCGCTCTCCTGGAGCTTGCGCCACACCTGGTACTGGACGGTATCCAGGTCGCCGCTCACGCTGTCGGCGCTACCGAGGCTTATCTTTGCCTGCACGGAGAAAACCGAAGCGTAATGGCAGCTCTGGCCGAACGTCGCGACGCAGTTCCGGTGAAGGTCGTCGCAGTCCCGCCCCGATACGTCGCCAGCGAAGAAACCGCGCTAGTGCATTTCCTGGCCACCGGCGACGCCCGCCCGACCGGCAAATCCCCCCGCCCAACCGAACGCGGCCTGCGCGGACGCCCGACGCTAGTCCAGAACGTCGAAACCCTGGCCCGCTTCGCGCTCGTCGCCCGACCTGGCGCGGACCGCTCTGTCCACACAGACCTGGTGACCGTCACCGGAGCCGTCGCCAGCCCCGGCGTACTGGAAGTCCCGGCCGACACCCCGATCTCCGCAATCCTCGCCCGCGCAGGCGGATCCGTTACCGCACAAGCAGTCCTGATCGGCGGCTACGGCGGCACCTGGATGCCTCGCGCCTTGGCCGACCCGTTGCCGCTCGGCCGCGAACCGGGCTTGTCCTCGCTGCACCTGCTCCCGGAACCGAACTGCGGCCTGGAGCTGACTCGGAATATTCTCTTTGCCCTGGCCGGAGAATCAGCCCGCCAATGCGGCCCCTGCATGTTCGGATTACCGGCCATCGCCGCGGATTTCACCGACCTGCTGTCCGGAAGGGACGCAACCGGCCGCCTGGCCCGCCGCCTCCCGCTCCTCAATGGACGCGGTGCGTGCGCCCACCCGGACGGAGCCGTCCGCCTGGCCGCGAGCGCACTACGAGTCTTCGCCGCCGACGTCCACGCACACCTCACGATCGGCTCGTGCCGGATGATGGCAGGTGCGGCATGAACCGCCTGACTGTGGACCCGATCGCCTGCCGCGCACACGGTTTGTGCGCGGACGTCCTGCCGGAACTGATCACAGTGGACGAATGGGGTTACCCGGTAGTACGCGGGGAATCGGTGCCCGAATCGCTGCTAGCCGAGGCCCGAAGGGCTGCTGCGGCTTGTCCGGCGCTGGCGTTGCGGCTGCGGAAGACAGATTAATCGCAACGCCAGCTCCGTATTTAGCAGCTGTTCAACAACGCCACCAACCCTTGATGGCCCCGATTACCATCACGGCCAATGGTGCAGCGGCGATCACAGCTGAGACGAGCGACTGCAACGAATCTCCTCGGCGAACTAGGTAGACTTTTCATGTTTCTCGTAACATGGATATCGTTACGGCTAGGCTACCTGGAATCCTCTGCGAACGATCTTCAGGGGTCACCCAAAGTATGTCGGCAAATGCAGACAACCTCAGAAGACTGATCTTGCCGTACGGACGAGTGAACCGTTTCGGCGCCCCGGCTTTTCAGCCGCGGCGGGTTACGGATCGGCGCGGCGAAGGCATGGCCACGGTGCTTTCCCCGTCGCTCTCGCCGTCCCTGGCCTGCGGAATCCGGTGCGGATCCCGGGCTGTCGCCAGTCGCTCCTCGACGCGGTCGGCCTTGGCGTCCTTGCCGCGGCCGCGGTAGAAGGCGTCGGCGCGAGTCCAGGCGTCGACCGCGTCCTCGCGGTTCCCGCGTGAGTAGAGGATCTCGGCGAACGCCTCCAGCGCCCGGGCCTGGCCGGTCGCGTTGTGCGCCCGCTCCGCCAGCTCGACCGCTTCCTGCGACAACCGCAGCGCGGCTCGGTCGTCTCGTTCCGCAGCGGCGAGCCGGGCCTGCACGGTGCGCAGCCGCATCCCGGCGGTGAGGTCGCCGGTGATCTGGGCTTGCGCCAGCGCGCAATGCCGGCGGGCGACCGCGAATTCCTCCTGGCCGAGGTGGAGTTCGGCCAGCGTGGTGTACGTAGCGGCTTGGCCGGACACGTCGCCGGTGAGCGCTCGCAGGTGAAGGGCGCGGTGATAGTGCGGCAGCGCCCGCTCGTACTGGTCGAGTTCGGCGAGGGTTTCGCCGAGGTACTGCTCCGCCTTGGCCTCGCGGACCGGGTCGCCGTTGCGCTGCGCGTGCGTTATGCAGCGGCGGAACAGCGCGATCGCTTCCGTGTGGCGGCCGGTTTGCCGGTGGAGGCGGGCCAGGTTGATGGTGATCGTCAGCTTCGCGATGGGTGATTCGTCGTCAATGGCCAGTTCCAGCGCCCGGGCAAGTGCTTCCTCGGCCGCTTGGTGGTTGCTCAGCGTGAGGTGCAGCTCCCCCAGATCGTTGAGGGTCGACCCTTCCGCGTGAGAGTCGTGGTTCGCGCGCGCGGCGCGGGCCGCGATGGCCAGGCCGGTGGTCATCTCGTCGTAGAAGCCGTAGACGACGAACGTGTCGTGCATGAGATGCGGAAGCACGCAGGCGTAGTCGAAGAGCCGGTGCTTCTCGGCGAGCGCGGCGAGTGCGGTGAGGTTGGTGCGTTCGCGGAGGAACCAGCGGTGCGCGGCGGTCGGCGTGTCGAACTGCGTCGGGCGGATGTCCGGCTCCGGGTCGAGCCGCGGCGGCCGGTCGCGGTGCGGGTGTGCCATCCGGTGCGCGTTGTCTGCGGTGCTGCAGTAGTGCGAGAGCAAGCGACGCAACGGTTGCGGGTCGTCGTTCTGCGCGCTCAGCGTCTGCGCGTAACGGTGGAAGATCGAGACGATCCGGTACCGGTCCGTATCGCCGGGCTGGTCGATCAGGTGCAACGCGACCAGAGTCTCGAGCGCCCGCCGGGTTTCCGCGGCGGGACGTCCGGCCGCGGACAGCAAGGTGTCCACGTGGATCTCCGCACCGGGATGGTGGCCGAAGAGCCGGAAAACAGCTTGGCTCGGCGGTTCGAGCGTGTGGTACGACGAGGAAAACGCCGTGCGCAGACTTTGGTCATCGCCGTCGTCGCCGATGCTCAGCAGCATCTCCGGATCGCGCAGCTGGTCGAGCATAGTGCTGAGGCTCAATCCCGGACGGCGAGCGGCGCTCTCGGCAATCAAGGTGAGCGCGAGTGGCAAACCGTCGCAGAGGTGGGCGATTCGGCGGGCCGCGTCGGGTTCTCGTTCGCCTCGGCCGTTCAGGCGGCGGACGAACAGTTCCAGGGAATCGCGGTCGTCGAGGCGGTCGAGGCTCAAGGCCGCGAGTTCGTGTCGCCGGGTGAGTGCGCCGAGCCTGCGGCGCGAGGTGATGATCACCGAGCATTCGGACAGCACGTTCAGCAGCTGGTCGACGTGTTCGGAATTCTCCGCGTCGTCAAGGATGACCAGGATGGACCGGTCAGTGAGCTGCTGACGCAGGACCGCGGCGCGGGCGGTCGCGTCTACCACGTGGTCGACGGGGTAGCTGAGTTCCTGCAGGAGCCGGTCGACGATGTCTGTCGGTTCGAGGCGCGGTGCCGGGCCGAAGCCGTGCAGGTCGAGGTAGATCGTCCCGCCGGGGAACCAGTCCGCGGCGCGGTGTGCCCAGTGGACGGCGAGGCTTGTCTTTCCGATTCCGGGCGGGCCGCTGAGCACGACGGCGGGCGAGCGGGTCGGCGAGCCCGGTCGGAGCCACTGGTCCAGCGTGTCCAGTGGGCGGGTGCGGCTGATGAACCCGCGGAGGTCGCGGGGGAGCGGATGGGACGGCGGCGCGGCCCGGCGTACCGGGGTGACCGGCGGGTTTTCGTGGCGGTCGCGGAGCTCGTCGTGGAAGGCGCGCAGCATGGCCGTGGCGGTGTCGTCGGCGGCGTCGCGGAATCGCCGGTGTGCGTCGAGGTAGTGGGCCTGGGCCTGCTCGGACTGCCCGAGCGCGTAGTAGATCTGGAGCTGGAGCTTGACGAAAGCCAGGCGGCTGGCGTGTTCGGGGGCCAGATCCTGCATCCGCCCCGCGGCCTCGTCGGGACGGCCGAGCGTCAGCAATTGGCTCGTCAGGAATTCTCGCGCGGGAAGCAACATGGACTTTATTCGGTCCTCGCGCCAATTGTCCGCGCGTTCGGTGCGGAGCTCCGGCAGCGGTTCATCACGCCATAAGGAAAGAGCGGCTTCGGCTGATTCGTAAGCCGCTTCATGATCGCCGGAACTCGCCGCGGCGTGTGCTTTCCGCATTGTTTTCCGAAAGACGGCGACATCCACCAGACCCTCGTCGAGGTCGATCAGGTAACCGTCTCCGGACCGCGCGACCGTGGCGTGCACGTCCGCTTCGTCGAGGGCGGGGCGCAGCCGGTGCACCGCCTTGTACAGGGCTTCTTGCGGGTTTCCGGGCAGGTCGTCGTCCCAGAGCCACGAGATGAGGGCGTCCTGGGAAAAACGCTGGCCCGGCCGGGTGAGCAGGATTCCGAGAATATTCCGGGTTTGCCGCTGGCCCCACTGCTCGCTCATCTTCCCGTGCATCCGCACCGCAGTCTGCCCGAGAATTCCGTAGGCGAAGTCCATTCGACGCCCCTCCCTCGTCGATTGCCTAGTTTCGCATTGATCCGCGGGATCGGCGACCGCTTTCGGGATAAGGATCATCCGGGGAATTGTCTTGTCCGGTTTCGGTCCGCTTTGTGTCCAGCGGCGGGAAGTCCCCGGTCAGGACCGCGCCGCAGCCTCGGTTCGTCGGTTTCCGGACGGAGGGGATGAAGATGGCGCACGACGTGTGGGTACGCGGTCCGATCGGTCTCGACGCCGCGTCGCGGGTGACGCGGCCGGGGTGCCGGACCGTGCTGGCGGTCGTTCCGACCGTGACGGCGGGGACGCGGCTGGTCGAACTGCTCTCGCTGCTCGAACGGGACTTGCGCGTGCAGGTGATGTTCACCGTTCCGCACAGCACCGACCGATGGGCCGGGGTCGAGGAGTACGTGCGGGCGCAGCACGGGCTCCTGCTGCCGTGGGAGCAGGCGGTGGCGCACCGGTTCGATCTGGTGCTGGCGGCCAGTCACCGGAATCTCGACCAGGTGCGCGGACCGCTGATGCTGGTCGGACACGGAGTCGGGCAGGTCCCCGGCCGTCGGTTCAGCCGGAAGGCAGGCGGTGCGACGTTCGAAACGACCGAGCTGGACCGCGAGTTGCTCACGTTTCGCGGGCGAGTGCTTCCGGCGGTGCTCGGCCTCGGTACTGAAGCAGAGGTGGAAGTACTGCGCGAGCGGTGTCCAGAGGCGGTGCCCGCGGCCGTCGTGGCCGGGGATATCTGCCTGGACGGGATGCGGGCGGCGAGCGGGCACCGGGAGCGATACCGGCGCGCGCTGGGCGTCGGCTCGCGGCGGCTGGTGGTGCTGAGTTCGACCTGGTTCACTGACTCGGCGTTCGGCCGCGTCCCGAAGATGTACGAAGCGATCGCGAACGCGCTGCCGGACGACCGTTACGCGGTGGCGGCGGTTTTGCATCCAAACGTCTGGGCGGTGCATGGGCGGCGGCAGGTCGCGGCCTGGCTCGCCGGATGCCGCGGATTGCGGGTGATCCCGCCCGAGCAGGGATGGCAGGCGACGATGATTGCGGCTGACTGGGTGATCGGCGACCACGGCTCGACCACGGGTTACGCGGCGGCCATCGGCAAGCCGGTGACGCTCGCGTCGCTGCCGGACGGGCGGCCGCAGGCCGGGAGCGTCGCGGACGTTGTGCGGGCGCACGCGAAACCGCTGGACCTGGACGCACCGCTCGAAGCCCAGGAAGAAGCCGCGATCGCGGTGGCTCCGCGGCTGGCCGCAGAGGTGCTTCCGGTCGCGAGCACGAGGCTCGACTGTTCGGCGGGGATCTTGCGGTCGGCGATGTACCGCCTGCTGGAGTTGTCCGAACCGGCCACGCTGGCGTATCCGCCGTTGCCCGCGATGCCCCGGCCGCTGCCCGGGTGGGACGCGTGACCGCCGGCGTCGCGCGCGTGCGGCTCGCGTTGCCGGGGCGTCGCGCGCTGCCGGTGCTGGTCGCCGATGTCGATCGCGCCGGGCCGCGGTGCTCGGCCGGGGCGGACGTCGTGGTCCGGTGCAGTACTCGGGCCGCGACGAGAAGCGAGGCTGACGACCTGCGGGCGGATTGGCCGGGAGCGATCGCGGCGGCGGTGTGCTGGCCGGGCGGCGTGGCGTGGTCAGTGCGGCGGCTCGGCGGAATCTCCGCTGAGGCGGCGGGCCTCGTCGAGATGGCGCTGGGCGCTTGCCTCGTCGCCGTGACCGCGTTCGAGGTCGGCGAGCGCGGTGAGGACCTCGGCCTGGAAATGCGGTGACTGGAGGCGTGTGACGCCTTCGAGTGCCTTCAGGAGTTCGGTGCGCGCCCGGCGGTAGTCGCCCCGCCGGGCGTGGACCGCGGCGAGCGGGATGACCGCGCGCGCGTGCTGGATGGCGTCGCCTTCTTCGGCAAGGATGGCGGTGGCTTCGGTCAGCTCGCGCAGTGCTTCCTCGTCGCGCCCCAGCTTGATCAGGACTTCGCCACGCCGATAGCGGGCCTGGCCGACGCCGCGGGGAAGACCGACCTCGGCGTGTTTTCGGGCGCTGCGCTCGTACAGCTCAAGCGCGCCTTCCCAATCTTGCTGTCTTCGCGCGTTCCTGGCGAGCCGCGCCAGCGCGGAGGCCTGGGTCGGGCCGTGCTGCTCTCGTTCGCCGATCTCGAGAGTCACGGCATTGTGCGCGGCGGCTTCGTCGTAGTGGCCGAGCTGGTCGCAGACAAAACCGGCCTGGCTGTGCATCCGGGCTTCCACCAGCGGCAGCTGACATCGCCGAGCCGCCTCGATCCCCGCCATGCACAATTCCAGAAACGGTTCGTAATCCCGGTAGTGCAGGAAGAATCCCCACGACGCTTCGGCGAGTTGCCACAGTTCCTCGTCCCACCCGTGTGCCGTGGCGGCTTTCGCGACGGCGTTGATGACCGGCCGGTCGCGGCGCCACCAGGTCACCGCCTGGTCGCGGTCGGCGAAAGATGCCGTCGCCGCAACGGTTTCGGCCGCGAAGGTCGGGCGGAACGGGTGGATGAGCGCGCTCGCGGTGACGGTTTGGTCGCGGTACCAGCGGATGTAGCGGCGGACGAGATAGTGCCGGTCGGCCTCGGCGTCCTGGCGTTCGGCGCGCACGCGGGCGTCGTGGCGGACGACGTCGTGCTGTGCCACGGTTTCGTCCTCCAACTCGTGGAGGAGGTTGGCTTCGATCAGCTCGTCGACGGCGTCGTCCAGATGGGCGGGCGAGCTCTGCAGCGTGTCGGCGAGCGCGTCGACGGCGTGATGCGGGCCGGGCAGGATGCCGCAGGTTCGGTAGAGCCGGGCCGCCGAGTCGTCGAGCGCGGCGTACGAGGCGTCGAAAACCGTTGCCAGATCAGTAGAACCGCCTAGGCGTCGAGCACGTCCGCGGCGCGCTTCCTGATGCGGGTTGCGTCTTGGCCGGACGCGCAGCCTCGCTCCGGTGATGGTGAGGGCCAGCGGGAGACCGGCGCACGCGGTCAGCAGGTTTTCCGCGTCCTCCTGGCTGATCTGCCGTTGCCCGGCCCGGCGGACGAGCACCTCGCGGGCCGGTCTGTCCGGAAGTGGGCTCAGCGGAAGGATTTCCGCGCCGTCCAGTGCGAGACTGGTCAGCTGCGACCGGCTGGTGACGAGCACGAACGCGTGCGCGCTGGACGGCAGTACGGCGCGGGCGTCGGCGCTGTGCACGACGTCGTCGAGCAGCACGGCGAACCGGCGATCCGCGGTCACCGCGCGGAATTCGGCGGCCCGCTGAGCGAGCGAGGCCGGTATGTCGTCGGCGGGAATGCCCAGTGCGGCAAGGAAACCGTGCAGTACGCCGCTCGCGGATTCCGCGGTTTCGGTGCCCTCGGCGGAAAATCGCGCGCAGAGGATGCCGTCCGGGAACTGGGCGCGGTGGGTGTGCAGCCAGTGCAGGGCGAGCGCCGTTTTGCCGATCCCGCCGACACCGGTGAGCACGACGACGGACGGGGCGGGGTCGGAGCGGAGCCGGATTTCGTCCAGCCGGTCCAGTTCCGCGGCGCGGCCGAGCAGCACGGACGGCGCGGGCGGGAGCTGGACCGGCGCCCGCACCGGTCTGTCGGACGTCACCGCCCCTGGCCGCGCTTCAGTCATTCCACACCCCCCATTATTCCTCCTTACCCGGTCCGGATGGCGAATGAAATGAAAAGCGTCAGGAATCACCCACCCCCCGGGGGGAAGGATCAGTGACGTGGGGTATCGGGCTTGCGCCGATCGAGAGCGTTCTGGCCGCCATGTGGGCGGATCGTCACCTTTTCCCGCAGCAGCAAGCGACGGATCGTGCCATAGGACGCCTGATGCGCGTCCGCGATGCTCTGAATGGTCGAGCCGGATTCGTATTCCCGGACTATCCTCGGCACGTCGAGTTCGCGGCGCACGCCCTGGCGGATTTCCGGCAGTACCGCGCCTTCCTGCCGCAGCAGCCGTCCGGTCCAGCTCAGGGACAGGCCGTGTTCCCTGGCGATCTCGGTGATCGACGCGCCGGCCCGCCAGGATTCGAGCATCCGGCGATTCCGCTCGATCCGATTCGTGCGTGCCTCGTCCGGCGTGTCCATGCAGGCGCTCCCGCTGCTTGGCCCGAAGGTGCAGGACCGTCCATTATCAGCGTCGCGGAGCGGGAATGTGAACCTACGAACGGGGTGCATGCGCGGGAGGGTGTTTGTCCGCAATTGGTGACACCAAGCGGGCGCGCTGAATTGAATATTCAGCAAATGGAGCAGCCAGCTCCGGAAAGCGCAACGCTTCCCCGGGAGCGAGGTAGAATCCGCCGCGTCAGTGCGGCACCCACAGCGTGACCCGGGTGCCGTTGCCCGGCGTCGATTCCACCCGTCCGGTGCCTCCGACCTCCGCCAGCCGGGCTTCGATCGACTGCTGGATGCCGAACCCCGGACCCCGTTCGCGCACATCGAAGCCGCGGCCCTGGTCCCGTGCGACCACCGCGGTCCCGCCGTCGCGTTCCTCCACCCGGAGTACGACGCGGCTCGTCCCGGCGTGTTTCACGGTGTTGCGCAGGGCTTCCCGCACCGCTTCGCACATCGCCGTGCGCCGGTCAGCGGAAAGGCGGTCGTCGTCGGCGAAGTCGGCGGCTACGAGCTGGGTGCGCAGGCCTTCGCGGGCCATCTCGGCGGCGACGTCGGCCAGTTCGACCACGAAGCTGCGCCCCTTGCGCGGTTCGATCGGCTCGATGATGCTCCGGCGGAGTTCGGCTGCCTCGGCGTGCGCGACCGAGCGCAGCTGGGCCAGCCGTTCGGCGGCGTGGTCGGCGTCGTCGGACGGAGCGATGGCGAGCGCTTCCAGGGTCTGCAGCACGCTGTCGTGCAGCAGCCGCTGGGTGCGCCTGCGTTCGGCCTCCTGACCGCGGCGCAGGCCGATGTCCAGGGCGAACCTGGTGCCGACGCCCAGCAGCACCAGGATCCCGCACGCCACCACGATCGACACCGCCAGCGCGACCAGGCAGCCGATCGACCGGCTGAGCGCGAGCGGATCGTCCAGCCGCAGCCCGCCCGCCACGGTCAGCAGGACGCGTACCGGCACCGCCGCGGCGAGCAGCAGCACTGCCGCGGGCAGCCCGGACGTCCCGGCCCACATCGCGACCGAGCCGACCAGCCACGTCCAGGTGACATCGATCGCGAACGGCTGCACCGCGTCCGGGGCCAGCACCGCGATCAGCAGATTCAGCGCCAGCCCCGCGGCGAGGTCGACGGTGAGCACCCGCCGCGTGCGCCGCGCGGGCAGGCCGCCGGAGCGCAGCAGCCACCACAGGAACCCGGCGTTCGCGGCGACGCCCAGCGCGGCCGCGGGCAGCACCGGGAACAACCCGGTGCTGCCGTTGGCCGCGGCGAAGCCGATGAACACCTTCACGAACGCGGCGATCCGGTAGGCGACCGGGACGACGACCCAGTACCGCGCGGCGCGCGCCAGCGTCGCGTCGCCGACCTCGGCGAGATCCCCGCCTGCGTCCGGCCGTTCCGGCGGGCTGCCGCGGTGCAGCAGCGTCCGCACGAATTCCCGCCGCGGTACGGCAAAACCCGGTACGGGCATCGTCCCTCCCCGTGTCTTCGGCGAGGATATTCGATTGGTGTAGTCCAGCGTGGAAACGCCGGGTCACGCTCTGGACATGGTCAACCGCCACAGGATCGTGCGTTCCCGGGAACGCGCCGCGTGCAGCGGATCGGCACTGTCCGTGGTGCGTCGGTGCCGTGGCGTGGTTTCGCGGCGTCCCACGACCTTGAGACCAGCGGCGGAGATCCGGTCGAGCAGTTCGGCACGGGTCCGCAGACCGAGGTGTTCGGCGAGGTCCGACAGGATCAGCCAGCCTTCGCCACGCGGCGTCAGATGCTCGGGCAGGCCGTCGAGAAACCGGTGCAGCATGGCGGACGAGGCGTCGTAGATCCCGAGTTCCAGCGCCGAGGCCGGGTTTCCGGGCAGCCAGGGCGGATTGCAGACGACCAGGTCAGCGCGCCGGTCGGAGGGCCACAGGTCGGTTTCGAGGACCTGGACCCGATCGGACAGGCCGAGCCGGCGCAGGTTGTCCCGCGCGCAGCGCACGGCGCGCGGGTTGAGATCGGTCGCGACCACTTCGGCGGCACCCCGCCGGGCGAGGATGGCGGCGAGCACGCCGGTACCGGTGCCGAGATCGAAGACGACCGGAGACCCCTTGCCCGGCAACGGTTCCTGCGCGACGAGGTCGAGGTATTCGCTCCGTGTCGGTGCGAACACGCTGTACGACGGATACAACCGCGCGCCTAATGCGTTGATATGGATGCCTTTCTGATGCCATTGATAAGCGCTCAGGGCGCCGAGCAGCTCACGTAACGAAAGCAGCGTGCCGGGTAAACCGCCGAACGCGTGCTCGCAGGCGGCTTGGATGTCGGGGGCCCGGCGGAGCCGAAGCGAATGGTCGGCTTCCACGGAGACCAGGACATTTCCGAGCAGTGCTGCGCGTTCAGCCCGAGCGGCGCGCACCTCGGCGAAAGATCCCGCGCGCTGCGGGAGCCGCCGGTCCATGGCGCGCACGAGCTGTCGTGCGTTGGGGAAATCGCCGCGCCACAGCATTCCGGTGCCAGCGCGTGCGAAACGCAGTGCGGCGGCAGCGCTCAGCCGGTCATCGACGACGACAATGCGGCCCGGCGGCGGAGTTCCGTTTCCGGAATGCCAACGGGCGGTGCGGGTGGTTTCGTTTTCGGTCCACGTGACGGTGGACATGAATGCTCCCGGGAAGGGTCGAAGGGCCAGTCAGCCGTCGACGCTTCGCAGAGAGCAGGCGAGGATTCCCGCCGGTCAAGACAGCGGCGAACCCGCGTGCTCCCGCGAAACGCGGGAGCGGCGGTCGCCGAGAACCATGCCCATCAGCACGGCACATCACTTCCTTCGAAAACTCAGTGGTGCGTAACGGAATGGTGCGTGGTGCCGGTGCTGTGGCCCTTCGTCGCGATCAAGTAGACGATCACCGCGATCACGATCAGCGCGAGCACCGCCGCGATGGCGATCTTCACCTTGCTCCACGGACGCTGGCCGTGGATCTCGCCGGTGCGGCCGTTGACGAGGATCTGCCAGTTCTTCCCGGCGTACACGTAGGTCGCGACCCACACCGGCAGCAGCATCAGCTTGAAGGTGACGTTGTTGTGCTGCGTGTCGACCGAGTTCAGCCGCTGCGTGTCGCCGCCGATGTCGTACTTGCAGTCGTCGGCGATGATCGGGGCCATCCGGTTCTTCGCCTCTTCGAAGCCGTTCTCCGGTTCGACGTCGTACCGCAGCGCGAAGTGCCCGGAGAGGAACTGCGGCTGGTACGGCGCGGAATCGAGCAGCGGCCACGGCGCGAGCTTGTCCAGTTCCGGCAGCGGCAGCTGGGTGCTCGCCGGCACCAGGACGTCGTCGAAGTTCCGCGCGACCTGCCCGCGCGCCGGGTACCAGCGGGTATGCCGCACTTGGCGCGTCTTGCGCTCGCCGTTGTCGTAGTACGTCTCGGTGACGTAGTAGTACTCGCCGCGCGCGCCGGTGTACACGGACACGGTCTGCGAGTCATACGTCCAGTGCGGGATGTACGTGCTCTTCGTGGACTCCGCCGTGGTGACCTTCTTCAGCGCGGTCGGCGCGAACCAGCGCGAAGACGTCCACTTCTTCAGATGCGTGCTCACCGCGGGCCGGTCGAACGCGAACGGCAGCACGCCTTCGGGCACCAGCTGGCCGGACGCGCCCGGGTCGATCACCAGCGGCGCGCCGCAGAACTGGCACATGCTGGCGGTCTCGTTGGTTTCCGTCCTCGCCGCGCATCGCTGGCACACGAAGACGTACTTGCCGATCGACCCGACTGGCTTGCGCGCGAGGTTCGCCAGCTCGGCGAACGGGATCTCGCGGATCTGCCGCTCCCCGGCGGCGATCTCCTGCCGGAACCCGCAGTACGGGCACTGCATCGCGGTCGTGCCCGGCGCGAACTCCAGCCGCGCGCCGCAACCGCCGCACGGATAGGTCGTGTTGGCCACGCCTTCCTGCTGGAAGCGCGGGTCAGTCATGGGTCCCCCAGATGGTCGGCGCGGCTCAGGACGGCGGCAGCGGCGGCGGGGCCGCGCCGAACAGCGCCGACACCTCCGGCACCTGCGCGGCCGGGGTCCACTGCGCCATGCCTGCCTTCCACACCAGGGTGTCCCGGGCGAGCGTGCCCGAGGAGATCTGCTGGCCGAGGCCCGCGCGGTCGAACGGGCCGAGCTGCTGGCCGTTCGCGCCGACGAACCACTGCTCGCTCTGCGGCAGCGGCGGCGGCATCTGCGGCGGGGCCTGCTGCTGGTACTGCGGCTGCTGCGGGGCCTGCTGGTACTGCTGGGGAGCCTGTTGCTGGTACTGCTGCGGGGCGGGCTGCTGCTGCGGTCCGGCCGCGCGCTGGCCGAGCGCCATGCCGAGGCCGATGCCCAGTCCCTCGCCCGCGCCGCCCTGGTTGTTCGCCGCCGCCTCGATCGCGTTCGCGGACTGGAACTTCGTGTACTGGTCGAGGTCGCCGACGACCCCCATCTGGGTCCGCTTGTCCATCGCGGCCTCGACCTCGGGCGGGACCGAGATGTTCTCGATCATGAACTTCGAGATCTCGATGCCGACCTCGCGCAGTTCGAGGTTCAGCGCGTTCGCGATCTTGCCCGCGATCTGGTCCTGCTGGGTGACCAGGTCGAGCATCGGCACCTGGGCCGCGGCGATCGCGGGCCCGAGCTTGCTGATGACCATGCTGCGCAGGTAGTCCGACACCTCTTCGGTGCGGAACTGCGGGTCGGTGCCCGCCAGTTCCTTCAGCAGCGCGACCGGCTCGACCACGCGGACCGCGTAGCCGCCGAACGCGCGCAGCCGGACCATGCCGAACTCGGCGTCGCGCAGGATGACCGGGTTCTGCGTGCCCCATTTGAGGTCGGTGAACTGCCGGGTGTTGACGAAGTACACCTCGGCCTTGAACGGCGAGTTGAAGCCGTACTTCCAGCCCTTGAGGGTGGACATGATCGGCATGTTCTGCGTCTGCAGCGTGTACATGCCCGGCGGATAGGCGTCGGCGACCTGGCCCTCGTTGACGAACACCGCGGCCTGCGACTCGCGCACGGTGAGCTTGGCGCCCATCTTGATCTCGTTGTCGTAGCGCGGGAAGCGCCACACGATGGTGTCCCGGCTGTCGTCGGTCCACTCGATGATGTCGATGAACTCGCCGCGGATCTTGTCGAAGATGCCCACGTCTGACCCCTCGTCGCGTTGCCTCGTGCCCGCGGGCCACAGTACCGTGCCCGCCCCGCCGCGGATCACTCCGGCGCGGCGGCCTCCTGCCAAGCGTCCTGCTTTTGGCACTTCAAGGCGCTGGCCAGGGCGTTGCTGCAGAATTATCCGTCTGACCTGCGGTTTTAGTCCGGTTAGTTCTGGTTGAGTCCGGGCTGATCCGTACCTGTGACGGCCTGGGAGTTGCGGGTCGCCCGGTCGCTGCGAGGGCTCAAGATGAGGATTTCTTGCCCTGTGCGGAGCGACAGTGCGGCCTACCCGCGGCTGATCGCCGTTCGTCATCCCGCCGCCTCCGTAGGTGGGTTGTCCGGTTGATCCAATGGGCCATTCGGCGCCGTGTGGTCGGTATGGGCGGAGGAACGGTTTTCGATCTGCGGCGCACGGGGAGCGCTCAGCGGCTCGTGAGAAGCGGTGAGCGCGGGTTTCGCGGGGGTTGCGGTGGCCGGTGCTGTGGGCAGTATCGGCGCTGGCCTTGGCGGCTGCGGCGGTGTTGAGGCTGCGGGAACGGCGCGAGCAAACCCTGGTCGCGCTGGGGCTCGCGCGGCGACGGTCGCGGGCGGGGCGGTCATGTTGGGGGTCTCGGTGGCTGAGGAGAAACGGCAGGAACAAGCCGTCTTGGACCAGCAGCATCAGACCTTGGTGGCGCGGATTCTGCCCCGCGCGCCGGGCAGCATGGTGAACTTCTTGGTTGAGAAAATCGCCTATCCGACGCCGGACGCGGTTTCCTCGGCGTGCTTCGTTTGGTGGACGCGTGCCGTCTGACGTTCGACGCGCTGACCGACGACACCCCACACGCCGAGGCCGGTTCCCAGTTCGGGCGCTTGACCCTGCAACAACAGGGCGAAGCGTCGCGGATCGTGGCCTGTCAGCCGTGCCGGTAACGCGGATGCAGGCCGTCCTTGAGCGCGTCGCTCAGACCCAGCGTGGTCAGTTTGGTGGCGACCGCGGGGGCAGCACCAGTCCGGACTTGGTGGCTGCGGCGGCTTTGCTGAGCAGGGCCCAGGCGGATTCCATGCTGAAGTAGCTGACCTTGGTGAGATCGACAACGACGGTCGCGGACGCACGCGCGAGGGCTTCGTCCAGCGCCGAGGACAACGCAGCGGGGTCCGTTCTTCGTCGTGGGTTCGGACGGTGACGGTTTCCTGGTCGGGCGTGCTGAGTTTGATCGCGCCGTCGTCTGCGGGCTGCGGCGCTGGCTGTTCTGTCCGGTGATGGTCGACGTTCTGCGCGCCCCGCCGTTTCGGCAGGCGTTAGCGTGGAGAAATGGGCCGCCCGAGCGATACCGGCGACGGCGCGGAAATCGAGTGCGGCGCGCCGTATCCGGCCGATATGCGAGAGAAGGCGGTGTGGCTCCGGCAGACGATGGGCCAGGCGGCTGACGTGCTGGCCGCGCAGGGACTCGCGCATGACGAGATGCTGGCGGCTGGTGGTCCGGCCAATTCCCGTGCGTGGGTCGAGTACGAGGCCATGACGCGCCGTCACGCCGAGTTGCTGCTTAGGGACCCGTCTCCAGAGTGACGCACGCCCTTTTTCGGTGAACCGGTCACCCCTGCGTGACGGGTCCACTACGGTGATTCTAGGCAAGTTGCCCATGGATCGGAGAACTGTCCTTGGGCGGGCGCAGGTCATACGAGGGGTGGGCGCAGTGTCGCAACCTGGACAGCAACCGGGGTGGCTCGACGGGCTGTACTTCAACATCGGCGATGCGTTCAGCGCTGGGGACGCGGCCGGTGCCGCGATGGGCGGTGCGCCCAGCGGCCAGGGATTCACGATGAGCCGCGACGACGCAGCGGCGATGCTCACGCTGGCCAAGACCGTCCGAGAACACTTCCGCGACATGCGCCCTGAGGCGAATGAGCTGACCCGGCTGACGTCTCCGGCGGACGAGCCGACCAGCAACGGCTACACCAAACTCCTGGTCAACGAGGGCGAACCGAAGGGCGCGTTCGTCACGGGCAGGGACCAGGTCGACCAGGAGTTCGCCTATGCCGACGAGCTGGTGAAGCGGCTGGAGAAGGCGCTCGGGATCACCGAGTCGTCGGATGAGCAGGCAGCGACCGACGTCAAGAACGCAGGTAAGCAGGAAGGGGGGTTCGCGTGAGGACTGGCCGAACGCTCATGTCTGTACTGGGCGCGGCTGCGGTTGTGTCGGTTGCTGCCGGATGCTCTGGTGGTCCGGCGGCTGCTCCGGCGACTACCGCGTCGACGTCCTCGTCCGCGGCTGATGTGGCGTTGCCGCACAGCGGTGCGCCGAAGGTCGAGCATCCGCTGCCCGCGTCGGTGCTGTCCGGGCAGCCCTGCCAGGAGGCGCTGACCTCTGACCAGCTCAGCCAGATCTTCGGCACGGTGCCGCAAGGCAAACCGGACACCCTTGGCGGAATTGGTCCCGAGTGCAAATGGAACAACCTCGACTCGGGTGCAGGGCTGTCGGTTTTCTACGTGACGCAGCCGCACGACGGGCTCAGCGGCCTGTACCAGAACACGAAACCACAGGCCAAGGTCTGGCGGGAGCTGTCGCCCATTCAAGGGTTTCCGGCTGTCGCGAATTCGACGTTCAGCTCGGGCACTCAAACTGGCTTCTGCCAGGTGAGTGTGGGCATCTCGGACGAGTTGACGGTCGATGCTTCACTGACTCCCAGCGATGCCAAGAGGGCCAGCGGGGCTGATCCGTGTGAGTTGTCGGCGCGCGTGGCGGACATGGTGGTCTCGAACCTGAAGCGCAAGGCGGGTGCGTGATGGGGTTTTTCGAGATGCTTGGTGACGCGGCGAAAGCCGTGGGCGGGGCGATCGAAGACGCCGCGGACTGGGTCGGGGATCGGGCCAGCGACGTGGGCCATTGGTTCGGCGATCTCTACCACGGGAACCTTGGTGACCAAGCCGTTCCGGCGCCGGAGCTGGTGGCGAAGATCCTGGCCAGCCAGGGCGCCCAGAGCTGGCATCAGGGCGCGCAGCAGGCCACGGGCCTGGCGGGCAAGCATGACCAGGCCGGTGCCTGGGTGCAGCAGTTGAGCGCGGGCCTGGAGTCTGCGTGGACCGGGGGCGGTGCGGACGCCGCGCAGGCGCGGATCAACCCGTTCGCCGACGCCACCACGGCCGCCGCGCAGACCTACACCGGCAATGGGCAGAACCTGACCGATCTCGCGCACGGGTTCGACTCCATGAAGCAGAGTTTGCAGCCGATGCCGGGTGCTCCGCCGCACAAGAACCTCTGGGACGAGGCGACCTGGTGGAACACCGACACCGAAGACCAGATCAACCAGTACAACAAGACGGCTCAGGACAACCTCGACAAGTACCACGGCTACACCCAGCACGCCCAGACCAGCGGGCAAGGGCTCAAGAGCGACTACGGCCAGCTGAGCGGGTTCGACGGCGACGTGACCGTATCCGAGCCCGACAAACACAAGACGGGCGGTCCGGACGACGGGCACGGACCCGACGGCCGCTCCCGCTCAGGTTTCGGGCCGTCGCGCACAGGCGGGCCTTCGGAGACCGGCGGGCCGTCGAGCACGTTCACCCCGAGCTACCCCGGCAGCATCCCTCCTCCATCAGGTTCGGGCAGCCACCTGCCGACCTACCAGCCGCCGAGCCATCCGGTGGGGACTGGGCCGGGCGACGGCACGACGGCAGCAGGGTGGACGCCGCCGGACGCCACTCGGACCACCGGTCCGGGCTCGGGCTGGGTTCCCTCGCCCTCGATCCCGGGCGGCGGCACCGGCGGCGGCACCGGCGGCGGGAGCTCGTGGACGCCGGGGCTGGCTGGCGGATTCGGTCCGACCGGCGGATTCTCCGGGAGCGGTGGAGCCTCCGAGACCGGCGGTTCCAGTGGTCGAGGGGGAAGCGCCGCAGGTCGGCTGGGCGCCGGATCAGGTACCGGTGGTGCGGCCGAGGGCGCGGCGGGGAGAACCTCATCCGCAGCCGGCGCCGGGATTCGCGGCGCGGCCGGGGCCAAAGGATCGGCCGGAATGGGCGGCATGGGTGCCGGGGGCGGCAAGGGCAAGGGCGAAGAGGACAAGGAGCACCAGCGCAAGTACGGGCTGGAAGACGATTCCGCGTTCGACATCACCGACGACGAGGACGGCCGGTTGCGTGACTTCCGCACCGGACTCCCGCCGACTCCTCCGACCATTGGCGGCTGAAACACGCCGATGACGATCCTCGACAAGCCGGTGCGCATCCCGCGGTCGGCGTTCTTCGTTGCCTGGAGCCACCTCAGCGGGGGCACGCTCCCCGCCGTGATCGATCCGGACACCACCTACACGCCCGCGGACTTCGCCCGCGAGCTGGAGCAGCGCACGCTATCCCGGTTCGAGGCATTACGGCTGGCCACACCGGACGGACGGCTGACTCCGTCGTTCCGGGCCACGCTGGAACTGCTCGCCGCACCAGAGAAGGAGTTGTACGCCTGGACCGCGTTCGTCCACCGTCCCGACGACAACGGCGCGGTTTTCGTCGCTTCCTCAGGCGATAGCGCCGTCCGGCTGATTACTGACCATCGCTCCATCCAGCTCGACCCGATCCCGGTGCGCGAATTGGCGACGAGCCTGGTCGGCACCCTGCCCGACTACGCGCCGGCCAGGATCAGTCGACTGCGGGTGCCGATGTCCTACCTCGACGGCAGCAACGCTGACCCGCTTTCGGAAGACTCTGGTCAAGCCGACCAGATCCGCCACCTGACCCGGGCCGAACGCGCAGGCGTGCACAAGCTCTACGCCGCCATTCAGCGGGGCGCCAACCGTATCCGCAGTACCCCGCTCACCGTCTACGACCTCACCCGAAACGGCCGCATCCTCGCCTTCACCAGCACCGGCAACAACGGCAGCGAAGAAGCGACCATGTGCCCCGGCAGTCACCGGAACCTGGTGGACGCGCTCAACCTCACCCTCAACGCCCTCGGCTGACCGCACCGGCACGTCTCCTGGCGCGAACCCGGTTGCTCCAAGCCGGTCACGCCGAGTTCTGCGGCTAAGTTCGAAAGGGACCGTTGAACCGAAGAAGGGCACAGTGTCGCGTAGCTATTAAAGAGAGCCATCACTACGATGTTCCCGACATTGTAGCGAAACCGATTGAGGCGGGCAGTGCGGAATACCTTGCAGGGCTGACTTTCGAAACTCGGCCGGAGTAGTTGGCTATCAATGTAAGCCGGACCGGACCTAATCGCGGATCGAATTTCCCGAGCTGCTCACCTTCGCTGCCGTCGGCTTCGACGAGAGGGCGAGCAGACTCTGCAGCGACAAACTGCTTTCAGAGCGGATGGTGGAATCAATCGCGCCATCCACCGGCGCTTGCGCCCTGTCGTAATCATTCGCGCGAATGCGCAGCGCAGTCGGGTCCGTCGAGGCTAGATAGCTGGAGCGTCGCGATGCTAGAGTCATAGGTAAGTCGAGACCGTTGTTCAAAGCCGCTCTGTGCATGGGTGTGCGAAATCAAAAGCCGTAAATGCACGTTCGAGTGTGCGCATGGCCTCCGTTTCATTTCCCAGGCGGCTTAACTCTTCGGCCTCCCGGCCTGCGACCACGCCCGTGTGGCAGGTGCGATAGTGCCCGGTACGTAGCTCTCGGCCTGTTGAAGCAGGCGGATAGCTGGGGTTGGCTTGACCTACGGGGAACGCCAGGACGGTATGCACGCGCTCCGGCATCTGATCGCTTCGGCGATGTTGGCCCGGGGAGCGAGCATCAAGGAGTTCGCGGCCTACCTCGGCCACCACGACGAAGGGTTCACACTCAATACCTACACGCACTTGATGGCGTCGAGTCACGACCGGGCATGAGCAGCCGTGAACAACCTGTTCAACCGTCGTCCTGACGCGGAAGAACCTCCGCTGGCAGCCTGACGGCCTGCGCTGCACAGAGCCGTCAATTTAGGGGCTGTTATGCAGGTCAGAGGCTATTTGCCTGCCAAAAGTCCTGCATGTGCGGTATGCCACCGGGTCCGTCCACCCCGCGCTGGGTGAGCAGGATCGCCACCGAACTCGTCGACGGCGTCAGGTAAGCGCTGGTTCCGGTGCCGCCGACCCAGCCGTAGCGGCCCGGGACCTGCCACGGCCGCGTCGGCGCGACGTCGACCGCGCCGCCGAAGCCCCAGCCCTGGCCTTCGAGGAAGAGCGGGTTGGCCGCGATCTGTTCCGCGGTCAGCTGGTTGGCCGTCATCTGCCGGACGGATTCCTTCGACAGCAGGCCGTTTCCCCCGGAAAGGAGCATCCGGGCAAAGCGGTGCCAATCGTCCGCGGTCCCGGCGAGTCCGCCGGAGCCGGCCGGGAACGGCGGCACCTCGCGCCACTGGCCGTCCGGCGCGTCGGCCAGTTCGAGGCCGTTCTCTCCCGAGCGGTAGTAGCTGGCGAACCGGTCCCGTTTGGCGGTGGGGACCTCGAACGCGGTGTCGACCATGCCGAGCGGCTCGAACACCCGCTCGGCGAGGAAGTCCGGCAGCGACTGGCCGGACGCGCGGGCGATCAGGATGCCTTGCAGGTCGGCGCAGGTGTCGTACAGTCAGGCCGCGCCGGGCTGGTGCAGTAGCGGGATGCGCGCCAGCCGGGCGAGCCACTCGTCGGGTTCCGGGCGCAGCCGGACCTCGCGGCCGTCGGTCTGCACCGTGCGCAGCTCCTGGACCTGCGGGAGCGAGAAGTCCGACGGGAAACCGTAACCGGCGCGGAAGGTCAGCAGGTCGCGGACGGTGATCTGCCGTTCGGCGGGCACGACGTCGTCGACCGGGCTTCGCGGCGTCCGCACGACCGTCGGGGCGGCCAGTTCGGGCAGCCATTCGGCGACCGGGGTGTCCAGACCGAACCGGCCGTCCTCGACCAGCATCAGCACGGCTGCCGCGACGATCGGCTTGGTGATGGAGGCGATGCGGAAGATGGTGTCGCGGGTCATCGGCGCGGTGCGCTCGACGTCGAGATGTCCCATCGCGGTGACCTGGACGTCGTCGCCGCGCGCGACGAGGGCTACCGCGCCCGGGATGAATCCGGACTCGACGTGGCGGCGTAGGGCTTCGTGCATCATCGGTCGTTCCCTTCGCGGGCGGATATTCCGCGGGGTGGTCGGTGCCCGGGCCTTCCGGCGCGGATCACTCTAACGGCGCGGCGCGGTGGTCGGGTCCGATGCGGAGGACGTGCCCGGTCCAGCTTTCGCGCAGCCGCCGGTCGTGCGTGGCGGCGACGATCGCGCCCGGGCTGGTGCCGAGGGCGTCCTCCAGTTCGTCGCACAGCGTGGGGGATAGGTGGTTGGTCGGCTCGTCGAGCAGCAGCAGGTGCGGCGGGTCGGCGATGAGCAGCGCGAGCGCGAGGCGGCGGCGCTGCCCGACGGACAGTTCGCCGACCGGGCGGGAAGCTTCGCGATGGGTCAGCAGTCCCAACGAATTCAGCGGGACTTCCGCGACGCGTTCGGGACCTAGCTTCGCGAGGTACGTGGCGCGGGCGGTCCGTTGTGGCCGGACGAAAGTGGTGTCCTGGCTGAGGATTCCGGTGGTTGTGCCGGGTTCGCGGGTGACGCCTTCCGCATCGAGTTCTCCGGCGAGCAGCAGAAGCAGCGTTGACTTCCCCGCGCCGTTCGGGCCGGTGACCAGCAGCCGAGTGTCCGGCCGGATCTCCAGGCGGGATACGGAAAGCCTCTCCGGCAGGTGCACATTGTCCAGTGTGGCAAGGGTTTCTTGCGGATTCTCGACCGCCAGCGCACGCGGGCGGAACCGGAGCGGTGGCGGTGGTGCCGGAAGCTGGGCGCGTTCCCGCTCGTCCAGTCTTCGCGTGGTGGCCCGGAACCGGCGCGAGATCTGGTTCTGCACCCGGCCGGACCGGCGGCCGAGGCCCATTTTCTCGTTGTCCGGCGCGAGCCGGCCCGGCGCGACCCGATGCGCGGTGACCCCGAGCGCGTCGCGCAGTTCCTCCAGTTCTTCCTGCTCCTCGAGGTACTGCCGTTCCCAGCGCTCGCGTTCGGCGCGTTTCCAGCCGAGGTACTCGGTGTAGGTGCCGCCGTGGCGCACCGGGCCGTCCGGAGCCGGGTCGAGGTCGAGGATGTCGGTGCACACCGCGTCGAGGAACGCCCGGTCGTGACTGGCGAACACCACCGTGCCGGGCAGTTCCCGCAGCTGGGCCTCGAGAAACGCGGCGGCTTCGGAGTCGAGGTGGTTGGTCGGCTCGTCGAGCAGCACCGCCGACGGACGGCGCACCAGCAGGTCCGCCAGCGCGAGCCGGCCACGCTGACCGCCGGACAACGAGCCGAGCGTGCGCTGTCGGTCGATGTCGGCGAGCCCGAGCCCGGTGAGCACGACCTCGGCGCGCCGGTCCGCGTCCCATGCCTCGTGTTGCTGTGCCAGGTCAAGCAATTCGGCGTACTCGGCCAGGAGCGCGGCGTCTTCGGGTTCCTCGGCGAGCCGCGCCGCGACCCGGTCGAGTCCGGCCAGCACTTCGCGGGCCGCGGCGAGGGCCTGCCCGAGGACGTCCGCGACCGTCTCGTCCGGATCGAACGGCATTTCCTGGTGCAGGAAGCCCAGATCCGGCGGCCGCTCGACCTCGCCGCGATCCGGCGCGTCCACGCCCGCGAGCACCCTCAGCAGCGTCGATTTCCCGGTGCCGTTCTCGCCGATCACCCCGATCCGGCGGCCGGGGGCGGCGGTGACCGACACTCCGTCGAGCACGCGCCGTTCCCCGAGCACCCGCACGATCTCGTGCGCGCGCAGGGCGGTCATCCCGTGATCCCGGCCGTTTCCCGGAGCTGCCCGTCGTCCAGCCGCAGCCAGCGGCCGACGCCGATCTCGGCCAGGAACCGTTCGTCGTGGCTGACCACGACGAACGCGCCCTGGTAGGCGTTGAGCGCGCTTTCCAGCTGGCCGGCGCTGACCAGGTCGAGGTTGTTCGTCGGCTCGTCGAGCAGCAGCAACTGCGGGGCGGGCTCGGCGAAGAGGACGCACGCGAGCGTCGCGCGCAGCCGTTCCCCGCCGGACAGCACCCCGACCGGCAGATGCGCCCGCGCGCCGCGGAACAGGAAGCGCGCCAGCAGATTCATCCGGTCCGCGGGCAGCATTTCCGGTGCGGCGGCAGCGAGGTTCTCCGCGACCGTGCGTTCGGAATCCAGCAAATCGAGCCGCTGCGACAGATACGCGATGCGCCCGTCCACCCGGCTGATCTCGCCCGCGTCCGGGGCGAGCTCGCCCTGCATCAGGCGCAGCAACGTCGACTTGCCCACGCCGTTCGGTCCGGTCAGCGCGATCCTTTCCGGACCGCGGACGGACAGATCCGCACCGTCGCCCGCGAACAGCCCGCGCACGCGAAGATGCTTGCCGTCGAACAACGTCCGTCCAGCCGGAACCGCCGTTTTGGGCAGCTCCAGGCTGATCTTCTGCTCTTCTCGCAACGACCGTTCAGCCTGGTCGAGCTTGGCTTTCGCCGCGCTGACCCGCGCCGCGTGCGTACCGTCCGCCCTCGCCGCGGACTCCTGCGCGTTGCGCTTCATCGTGCCCGCGAAAATCTTCGGCAGACCGGCGCTGGACAGATTGCGCTTCGCGTTGCTGGCCCGTTTGTCCGCGCGTTCCCTGGCTTGCTGCATTTCGCGTTTCTCGCGTTTGACCTCTTGCTCGGCGTTGCGGATATTCTTTTCCGCGACCTCGCGTTCGGCCTGCACGGCTTGTTCGTATTCGGTGAAATTGCCGCCGTAGAACCGGATTTCGTCCGCGCCGAGCTCGGCGATCCGGTCCATCCGGTCGAGCAGCGCACGGTCGTGGCTGACCACGAGCAGGCAGCCGGACCAGTCGGAAAGCACGTCGTAGAGCTGCTGGCGGGCGGTGTGGTCGAGGTTGTTGGTGGGCTCGTCGAGCAGCAGGACGTCCGGGCTGCGCAGCAGTTGCGCGGCGAGGCCGAGCGAGACGACCTGCCCGCCGCTGAGCGTGCCGAGCAGCCGGTCGAGCGCGAGATCGCCCAGCCCGAGCCGGTCCAGCTGCGCGCGGGTCCGGTCCTCGATGTCCCAGTCCGCGCCTATGGTGGTGAAGTGCTCCTCGGCCGCGTCGCCGCCCTCGACGGCCGTGATGGCTTTCAGGATCGCGTCGATGCCCAGCACCTCAGCGACCGTGCGATCCGCGGTGAGCGGCAGGTCCTGCGGGAGATACCCGAGCACCCCGTCGACGGTGACGCTGCCCGCGGCCGGCTTGAGCTGCCCGGCGATGAGCTTCAGGAGAGTGGACTTCCCGGCCCCGTTGGGCGCGACGAGCCCCGTGCGGCCTGCCGGGAACGTGGCGGAGAGCTGGTCGAAGACGAGAGTGTCGTCGGGCCAGGAGAAGGAGATCCCGGACAGGACGATACGAAGATCGGACATGGTGCGGCCTCGCGGTGGATCGGCAGGGAGGTGCCCCTGCTGGTGGTGGTAGTGGACGACATGGGTGGGGCCGTTCGCGACCTGCTGCCCGGCTTGCGCCTGGGCTTCCCCGATCGGCTCGCGCCTTCGGGTTGCCTCGCAGCCCGTGGGTCCAGTGGCGTACGTCGCCCGACCGGCACGGGAACCTCCACGCGCGGCTCGCGGCCGCGCAGGGATCAGCGAGGGGCCGGTGCCGTACTGGCCCGTGCCCCGGGCTCACCCGGAGATGTCGTCTTCACCTGCCACGATAGAAATCCTCTTGATCGAGTCTGCTGTCCGTCGGCCAGGATACCAGGAAGCGGAGGACGCGCATCCGAGTTCCACAGTGGACGGACTGCGGTTCAGAACGTCTGCCCCAGCCGCTCCAGCAACGGGGCCGCCTCCTTCAGCACCGCCAGCTCCTGCGGCGAAAACTCCGAGCCGAGCGAAGCCGCGAACTGGCGCATCCGGGCGTCCCGCCGGGCCCGCAGCACCTCGCTGCCCTCGGGAGTCAGCGAGACGATCACCTGCCGTCCGTCCGCCGGGTCGGCGCTGCGGGTGACGAAGCCGCGGACGGACAGGCCGCTGATGGTCGAGCTCATCGCCTGCGGGGTGATCTGCTCGGCGCGGGCCAGTGCGGCGGTGGTGGCCGGGCCGTCGCGGTCCAGGCGGGACAGGGCGGAGCGTTCCGGCAGGGACAGTTCGGCCGTGACCTGGCTCTGGCGCAGCCTGCGGGCGATCAGGCTGACCGCGCCGTACAGCGTCGCGGCCAGTTCGTCGGGGTCGGACATGGGAAGAGGCTAGAGCAGGTGCTCCGGGACCGCGGTGAGGTCGCCCGCGTCGGAGATCAGGCCGATATAGCCGTCGGGGCGGAGCAGGACCAGGGTGCGGTCGGCCGGGAAGTACGCGCGGGCGAGGTGGCCGGCGGAATCGGCGATCTCGTCGTCGGCGGCGGGCTCGGCGACTACGTGGAAGGTGCGGACGGGGGAGTCGAATCGGGGGCCGAAGTTCAGCAGGGTGAACTGGCCGCCGCGGGTGAGGTCGAACAGGCGGCATTTGCCGGTCGTGGTGGTGAGGCCGGGGGCGTCGGGGGCGCGGTCGCCTGCCCGGAGCTGGGCGGACTCGTCGCGGTCGTCGCGCGCCAGGACCGAGCCGCGGTAGTTGACGCTGAGCTGGGTCGTGTCCCGGTCGCTGCGGATGGGGATGCGCTTCTGCTCGGCCGCTTCGGCCAGGCGTGCGGTCGACAGCCGCAGCACTCCGGCGGCGATCGGGCGGCGTTCGGCCTCGTAGGTGTCCAGCAGCTCCGGCACTCCGGAGGCGAGCTTCCAGCCCAGGTTGCGGGCGTCTTGGATGCCGGTGTTCATGCCCTGGCCGCCCGCGGGGGAGTGCACGTGCGCGGCGTCGCCGGCGAGGAAGACGCGGCCCTCGCGGTAGCGGTCGGCCAGCCGGGTGTTGGAGCGCCAGACCGACGTCCACTCCGGTTCTTGCAGCCGGATGTCGGTGCGGCCGCTTCGCCGGTCGAAGATCGTTTGGAGGGTGGCGAGGTTGAGGCCGGTGTCGCCGAGGATGGGCGCTTGGTACTGGAACAGGTGGGTGGAAGGCAGCGGGCAGAGGCTGACGAAACCTTCGTCACAGCGCCACATGTGCCAGGCGTCGCGGTCGAGGCCGTCGACGGCCAGGTCGGCGACGATCATCCGGATCCGCTCGTCCGTCTCGCCTTCGAAGGCGATTCCGGCTTGTTTGCGCACGACGCCGCGGCCGCCGTCGCAGCCGACCAGCCACTGTGCACGGACGGTTTCGGTCTGGTCGCCGGAGCGCAGCACTGCCGTCACGGCGTCGGCGGATTGCTCGAAACTCTCGAGCGCGGTGCCGAATTCGACCGTGCCGCCGAATTCGGCCAGCCGCAGGCCGAGGGTTTCCTCGACCCGCCACTGCGGGGTGAGGACCGAGGCGGGGTACGGAACGTCGGGCCGCTCCTCGAAGGCCGGGCCGCCGCTCGTCCGGCCGTCGGGGTCGGTGAGCAGGATCGGCATCGCCGACCGGCCGTTGGCGAGGATGCGGTCGATGACGCCGAGGTCGTCGAACACCTCGAGGCTGCGCGGCTGCAGGCCCTTGGCGCGCGAGCCAGGGCGGAGGCCGGGGGACGCTTCGACCAGCCGGAACGCGACGCCGCGCCGGGCGAGTTCGCAGGCCAGCGTCAGCCCCGTCGGGCCCGCGCCGACGATCAGGACCGGCACTTCCGGCGTGGACAGGTGTGCTTGCGGCATTTTCAACCCCCTGGCTCCGAAGAACTTCTGTTCGCAAGCGTAGGGAAACTTGCTAAGAAAGACAAACCTTTCTATCGTGGGCTGAGTGGCCCCTGAAACCGTGCGCCGCCGGCATGGCGAGCAGCTGGAATCCGCGTTGCTCGCGGCCGGATGGGACGAACTGGTCGAGACCGGTTACTCGCGGCTGACCATGGAGTCGGTGGCCGTCCGCGCCCGCACGAGCGAGGCCGTGCTCTATCGGCGGTGGGCCAACAAAGACGAACTGGTGCTGGCCGCGATGCGCCGGCACCGCGACGACCACCCCATCACCGTTCCCGACACCGGAAGCTTGCGCGGCGATCTGCTCGGGTACCTGACCTCGGCGAGCGAAGCGCTGGCCGGATTCTTCGCCATCGCAGCCGCCGCGGCCATCTCCGGACTGTCGGCCAGCACCGGCGCCAGCCCCGGCCAGGTCCGGGACCGGATCATCGGCGACCGGCTGCTCTCGCGAGACATGTACACGCGCGCCCACGCCCGCGGCGAGATCGACCTGACGCGCCTCCCCGGCGCGGTGCTGGAAATGCCCTTCCAGCTGATGCGGCACGACCTGCTGCTGAACCTAGCCCCGCTCCGCCCCGCCCGGATCCGGTCGATCGTCGACGACCTCTTCCTGCCGCTCGTCCAGTCGACTGGTGGAGTTAAGCACTTAACTGTCGCTTCGGAAAACCAGCCGGGATCGACGTCAGGAGACCTTTTCCGGTCGATTCGCTGGGCGCAGCGCAAGCGAATCGAGGAATGGAGCCGCACGCGCGACCTGACCTTCGAGCAAGCCCTGGTACTCGGCTACCTGGAGCGGCAGCCCGGGGTCATCCAGCGAGATGTCGCGGAGATGAGTTACACGACGCCCGCGAACGTCTCGCTGCTGCTGAAGGGCCTCGAACGCCGCGGGCTGGTCGAACGCCGCACCGAGGGAGGACGCAAGCGCGTCTACGCGACCCCGGCCGGAATCGACCTGGTCACCGGCCTCGACGCGGTGCTGGCCGAGGCTGAGGAGCTGGTCTTCGCCCCGCTCGACCGGGACGAGCGGGCCGGGCTGGAAAGGTTGGTGGACAAGATCAACGCGCACCTGGCCGGGAGTTCTTGAGAGGTGATGACGGTTCTTGCCGGGATTGCCGCGGACGAGACCTGAATTCGCGCCGTTCGGGGAGGTGAGGTCGACTGCGGCGGGGAAGGGCAGGGGTTCGCTCGCGGTGCTCGCCATGCCTTTGCGCGGCGAGACGTCTCCGGCTCGCACTTGGCCTCAGTGCTTGCATGGTCGGTGCAGGGTGAGATCTCGCTGGCTCGCGGCGCCAGTGCGTGGCAAGCACGCCCCGGCCGCCAACGCACCGCAAGATGTCTCCGGCCGGTGTTTGCCAGCGCGCCACCCGAGCGAACCCCGGCTCACCCCCGCAGCCGCCGCAAATTCCGTTTCCCCATCACCGCCAGCACCGGCTTCACCGTCAGCCACTCCCCGAACCGGTAATCCCGCGCGGGAACCAGTCGCTCCGCCAGGTCCGGCCGGTGCCGTCGCAGGTAATGCCGCGCCTTCTCCGCATGCAAAGAATTCGAGACGATCTTGATCCGGTCCGCGTCCTCGATCAACGGCACCGCACCCAGTACGTTCTCCCACGTCGACCGGCTCTCGGTTTCGAGCACTAGCTCGCCACGGTAGCCGTACTCCCGGGCGTACCGGGCCATCAGTGCGGCTTCGGTCTCCGTGCCGCCGACGGCTCCGCCGCATAGCACCAACCTCGACGGGCCTGGTGCCTGCGAACGTACTGCCGCTCGCACTCGCCAGCGATTCACGAAATTGGCCCGCGACCCGCGGTTGCGGTAGCCGAGCGCGACCACTGCCTCGCCGGTGCCCGACGTTCCGGGGCGGTCGCCCATTCCGCGGCGCGAGGAGCGCCAGTGTTCCCATTCGGCCCAGCTGAACACCACGACGAAAAGCATCAGAAAACGGCGCGCCACTCACCCGATCCTACCAGTGTCCACAAAGGACACACCGGGGAACGGAAGAACGCACGTCTGGAACTTGTCGATCCGCGAAGGTACTGTCACACGAACCGCTACGTCGCCGTCCGGTAGTCGGGAGGAGCAGTGTCGCTCGGAGGGATACCGTCGCAGGGCTCCGCTGTCCTGCGGCCGCCGATCGCCGATTCGTGGCGTCGGTCCCGGCTGTTCGGCGTCGAGCCGGAGCTGGACCGGGGCGCGATTTCGATCGGCGAGGTCGATCCGCGCAGCAGGCTGATGACCGCCGCCCGTCCGGTGCTGGACCAGCTCGTCGAGCAGCTCACCGGCACCCGGTTCTCCATTCTGCTCGCCGACCGCGACTGCCGCCTCGTCTTCCGCTGGTTCGGCGACCGCGGCCTGCAGCACCAGCTGGAAGAACTCGGCGTGCTGCACGGTTCGCAGCTCAGCGAGGGCCGCGTCGGCACGAACGCGCTCGGCACGCCGCACGAATCGCGCCAGGCGGTGGAAATCCACGGCCAGGAGCACTACGCCGACGCGTTGAAGCGGTTCAGCTGCTACGGCCATCCGATCCGGCATCCGCTCACCGGCCGGATCGAAGGCGTCCTCGACATCACCGGCGAAAGCGACAGCGGCAATCCGCTGTTCGGGCCGCTGGTGAAACGCGTCGTCGGCGACATCGAACAGCTCGTCCTGGAGAGCGCCCGCGCCTGCGAACGGCGGCTGTTCCTGGCGTTCCAGCAGGCCACGCACCATCGCAGCGTCCCGGTCGCGGTGCTCGGCGGCGATCTCGTGTTCGCCAACGAAACCTGCATCGAACACCTTCGCCCGGCCGATCCGACCCTCTTGCGCACGTTGCTGCCGCAAGTGCCGGAACGCGGAGTATTCGACACTCGCCTCGATGTGGGTGACGGAATCAGTCTTTCGGTCGTAGCCGAACGCGTGGAGGGTTCGACAGACGGCGCCGTTTTCCGGATCGCGCGGAGCACCAGCAGCAGCACCCGGAAACCCGTCCCCGCACCGGCAAAAACCGCGCGCTCGGTCCTCATCGCGGGCGAACCCGGCACCGGCCGGACGACCGAAGCCCGCGCGCGAGCCGGCGTGGACGATCCGGTCGTCCTGCACGCCGCGGCCGCGCTGCGCGAGGAACCACGAGACTGGGCAACAAGATTCACCGACCTCGTCGCGCAGCCGCGCACCGCCGTCGTCCTGGACGACGTGCATCTGCTGCCGGAAAGCTTGCTTCCGTTGGTCGGCGAGGCGCTCGACAACCCGGGATCGGCCCGGTTGCTGCTCACTTCCGTCCCCTCCGACGCAATGTCCCCAGCCGTAGCGGCGATCGCGGCGAGATGCGCGGAAACCGTCGCCCTCGCCCCGCTGCGCGAACGCCTCGACGACCTGCCCACGATCGCCGCGGCGATGCTCCGCGATGAATATCCCGACCGGAAACCGCACTTCACCGGTACCGCGCTGGCCGCGCTGCGGACGCATCCGTGGCCGGGCAACCTGCACGAGCTGCGCGCGGTGCTGCGCGAGGTGTCCCGCCTTCCGTACACGGGGGTGATCGACCTCGCCCAGTTGCCACCCGCGTGCCGCGGCAGTTCCCGCACGAGGCAGCTCGGCGGGCGCGAGCTCGCCGAACGGAACGCGATCGTCACGGCGTTGCGCGCCAGCGAGGGCAACAAGCTGCGCGCGGCCCGCGAACTCGGCATCAGCCGCACCACGCTCTACCGCCGCATGCAGGCGCTGGGCGTGACCGACGACTGTCCACTTCTGTAACACTTCGCCCCCGGTCCGCCGGGTGACGATGACCTCCGTCACAACGAAGTGAGGAGGCGCCAGGTGACCGCAACGGTGGAATTCCCCCTGCACACCCAGGTCCGGGAGTTCGTGTCCGGCCCGCTGGAGCTCTTGATCGGCGGGCGCTGGGTCCCGGCCGCGTCGGGCCGCACGTTCCCGACCTACGACCCGGCCACCGGGGAGAAGATCGCCGAGGTCGCCCACGGCGAGGCCGAGGACGTCAACCGCGCCGTCGCCGCCGCGCGCAAGGCGTTCGACGAGGGCCCGTGGGCCGCCATGAAGCCGAACGAGCGCGAAAGGCTGATCTGGCGGATCGGCGATCTGCTGTCCGAGCGGGCGGACATCTTCGGCCAGCTGGAAGCGCTCGACAACGGCAAGTCCGCGGCGATCGCGACCGCCGTGGACACCGGCTGGGCCGCCGACGTCTTCCGCTACTACGCGGGCTGGGCGACCAAGATCGAAGGCAGCACGGTGAACGTGTCGATGCCGTTCGCGCCGGACGCGCAGTTCCACGCCTACACGCTGCGCGAGCCGGTCGGCGTGTGCGGGCAGATCATCCCGTGGAACTTCCCGCTGCTGATGGCCGCGTGGAAGATCGCGCCGGCGCTCGCCGCGGGCAACACCGTGGTGCTCAAGCCCGCCGAGCAGACGCCGCTGACCGCGCTGCTGCTGGGCACCCTGTTCGAGGAAGCCGGATTCCCGCCCGGCGTGGTCAACATCGTCACCGGGTTCGGCGACGCCGGGGCCGCGCTGGCCGCGCACGACGGCGTCGACAAGGTCGCTTTCACCGGTTCGACCGAGGTGGGCAAGAAGATCGTCCAGGCGGCGAGCGGAAACCTGAAAAAGGTTTCGCTGGAGCTGGGCGGGAAGAGCCCGAACGTGGTGTTCGCCGACGCCGATCTCGACCTCGCGGTACCCGGTTCGGTCAACGCGTGGATGTTCAACCACGGCCAGTGCTGCGTCGCCGGGACGCGGCTGTACGTGGAGGACACGATCTTCGAGGAGTTCACCCAGGCAGTCGCGCAGGCGGCGAGCCAGGTGAAGATCGGGCCGGGCCTCGACCCGGAAACCCAGCTGGGCCCGATGGTTTCCCAGGAGCAGTTCGACCGCGTCTCGCGCTACCTCGGCGAAGGGCTCGCCGACGGGGCCCGCGCGCTCACCGGCGGAAAACGCTGGGGCGACACCGGATACTTCATCGAGCCGACCGTTTTCGTTGACGTGAAACCGGAATTCAGCATCGTCCGGGAAGAGATCTTCGGCCCGGTCGTGGCGGCCATGCCGTTCAACGCCGAACAGGGCGTGGCCGCCGCGGCCAACAACAGCGAGTACGGACTCGCCGCCGGGGTCTGGACACGCGACGTCGCGAAGGCGCACCGTACTGCGAAGGAACTGAAGGCAGGCTCGGTGTGGGTCAACCAGTACAACGGCTTCGACACGGCGATGCCGTTCGGCGGCTACAAACAGTCCGGCTGGGGCCGGGAACTGGGCGCGGCCGCGCTCGACCTCTACACGCAAACCAAGTCCGTGAACATCGCGCTGTGATCCGCCCGCTCGAACAAAGGAGTTCCCGATGAAGACGAAAGCTGCGGTCGTCTACGAGGTGGGCAAGCCGATCGAGGTGGTCGAGCTCGACCTCGAAGGCCCCGGCGAGGGCGAGGTGCTGATCCGGTACACCCACGCCGGGCTGTGCCACTCGGACGTGCACATCGCGCACGGCGACCTGGAGGCCCGGCTGCCGATGGTGCTCGGGCACGAGGGCGCGGGCATCATCGAGGACGTCGGCCCCGGCGTCACCCGCGTCAAGCCGGGCGACCACGTGGTGTGCTCGTTCATCCCCAACTGCGGCGTGTGCCGCTGGTGTTCCACCGGGCAGCAGGCGATCTGCGACATGGGCGCCACGATCCTCGAGGGCTACCTGCCCGGCGAGCGGTTCCCGTTCAGCGGCCCCGGGCCGGTCAAGCAGTACGGCGCGATGTGCATGCTCGGCACGTTCAGCCAGTACTCGACCATCCACCAGAACTCGGTCGTGAAGGTCGACGACGACCTCCCGCTCGACAAGGCGGTGCTCGTCGGCTGCGGCGTCCCGACCGGATGGGGCTCGGCGGTCAACGCGGCCAACGTGCGTCCCGGCGAGACGGTGATCGTGTCGGGCGTCGGCGGCATCGGCATCAACGCGGTGCAGGGCGCGCGCTACGCCGGCGCGAAGAACGTGATCGCGCTGGACCCGCTGGAGAACAAGCGCGAAAAGGCGATGGAACTCGGCGCGACGCACGCGGTCGCGACGCCGGAGGAGGCGGCTGAGCTGGCGCAGTCGTTCACCAACGGCAACGGTGCGGACAAGACGATCGTCACCGCGGGCATCGTCACCGAGGAGATCGTGACCGGCGCGTTCAACGCCACCGGCAAGGGCGGCACGATCGTGCTGACCGGGCTGAACAAGCTGTCGGTGAACAACGTCAACCTGCCCGGTTCGATCCTGACGCTGTTCAAGAAGACGGTGAAGGGCAGCCTGTTCGGCGACTGCAACCCGACCGTGGACATCCCGAAGATCCTCGGGCTGTACCAGAGCGGGGATCTGAAGCTGGACGAGATCATCACCCGCACGTACACGCTGGAAGAGGTCAACCAGGGGTACGACGATCTGCTGGAGGGCCGGAACGTGCGCGGCGTCCTGGTCCACGACGCACCGTGACGGCTTTGTCGGCGGACTGCGGGCCGGTTTCCGGTCCGCAGTCCGCGGTCCCCCTCCTGACCGCGGACGTGGTCGGCCGCCGCCGAGAAATCGAACTCCTGCTGGCCGGTTTGGATTGCGGCGCGCACGTCGTGCTCGAAGGCCCGCCCGGCACCGGCAAAACCACCCTGCTGCGCGCTGTCGCGGAAGCAGGCGGTTCACCGTTTGTATTCGTCGAAGGCAATGCCGAACTAACGCCCGCGCGCCTAGTCGGTCAGTTTGACCCTTCGCGAGTGCTGGCCGAAGGCTACGTGCCCGAGACCTTTGTGGACGGTCCGCTCATCGAGGCCCTGCGCACCGGCGGCCTGCTGTACGTCGAGGAAGTCAACCGGATCCCTGAGGAAACCCTCAACGTCCTGATCACGGTCATGTCCGAAGCCGAACTGCACGTGCCACGCCTGGGCCGAGTACGCGCGGCGGACGGATTCCGTTTGGTAGCCGCGATGAACCCGTTCGACGCCGTCGGCACCGCGCGTATTTCGTCGGCTATTTACGACCGGGTCTGCCGGATCGTGATGGGCTATCAAACCCAAGACGAAGAAAGCGACATCGTAGCCCGCCGCAGCCCCGCGGTCCCTGCTGAATGGCGCGACCGAGTCGTAGACCTGGTACGCCGCACGCGCAACCACGCCGATGTCAGGGTCGGTTCCTCAGTACGCGGCGCCATCGACGTAGTGCGACTGGCAGTTTCCCTAGCCCGCATCCGCAACGCGTCGACCACAGATTGGCGAATCGGCCACGATGCCGCACTGGCTGCGTTGTCCGGCCGAATCGGCCTGCACGAATCCAGCGGACGCACCGCGGAATCGGTGATCGACGAACTGTATGTAGCGGTTTTCGGCGAGGAATCCCCGCCGCAGGATTCCGAAGGCGGCGACCCGCCGGGGGAAGCCTAAGCCCGCCACCGGCGGGCCCACAGCAACACCAACGCCCACCCCGGCCAGGCTCAGCGCGGAGCAGCACCACCCCGCGCTCTGAACTCTCCCGGAACGGCCGTTTCGCGGAAATCTCGCCCGAGGTAGGCGTCCTGGACGAGGAAGCGTTCAGCACGGTCTTCCGCGAGGATGCAGACGAAGCAATGGCCTTGCTGGTCGAAATGAGCAAGGCCACCGACGAGTCCCTGCGCGCAGCAGCACGAGATCTGGCCCGCAGACTAATGATCGACGTCGCCCGCCGCGGCGTCGCACGAGGCCGAGGCGTAGGAAAACTACGCCGCGACCGAGCCGACCGAGGCGGCGAACTAGACCTGGACCGCTCCTTGCCCGCACTAGTAGACGCAGCCGCAGTCGGCCGGGTCCCAGCACTGGACGACCTAGTGTCGCGCCGCTGGGCCCGCCCAGAATTGGCCCTATGCCTGGTAATCGACACCAGCGGCTCAATGACCGGCGCGCGACTGGCCGCAGCAGCCCTCACCGCAGCAGCCTGTTCGTGGCGGGCTCCAGTTGAACACGCGGTGGTGTCCTTCGCGCGGAACGCTGAGGTGATCCGCCCGCTGCGATCCTCCCGATCGAAGTCCGCGGTGGTGGAGTCGGTGTTGTCGTTGCGAGGACACGGAGTCACCGCATTGGCCGCAGCTTTACGGAAGGCGAATGAGCAACTGGCTACCTCGCGCGCAGCAAGGAAAACGGTTCTCTTGCTGTCGGATTGCCGGGCCACGGATGACCAGGACCCGCTGCCTGCCGCTCGCGCGTGCGAAGAGCTGCTGATCCTGGCCCCCGCAGAGGATTGCGAGGAAGCCGAACGCTTCGCCCGTGAAGCCGGTGCCCGCTGGCGTCCGCTAAGCGGTGCCGCAGCCGCCCCCGCCGCACTGGCCGTGTTGCTGGACCGTACGTGAGGGCCACCCTCACAGCCGCTGATTCCTTCAGGGTTCCCCTCACGCCCCGCCGACGGTCCGTGAAGGGCTCCTTCACGGACTTGGATTCCCTCAAGGAGCCCTTCACGGCCCGCCCGCCCGCTCGCCCCGCGCCCGCCCGCCGCGCCCGCTCGGGATGCGCCCCAATGCGGCATTGGGTGCGTCGCATGCACCGAACGCCACTTTGGGTGCGTCGCATGCACCGAACGCCACTTTGGGTGCGCCACATGCACCCAAAGTGGCATTGGGGCGCAAGCCCCCACCCCAACGAAACCGTCACCGATGCACTCAACTCGAAGTGCACCCACACCACCCCCGCACCCCGATACGAAGCTCTCCTGCGGTCTGAGGGTGCTTGTCAAGGCATCTTTCCCGCCTTGACAAGCACCCTCAGACCGTCAGCACAATCAAGCTTCGGGGTGCCCCACGCAACCGCCACGGCAAGGTCGCCGCCAGGCGACGAGCCGAGCCCGTCAACCAGACCCAGGCTCCCCAACCAACACCTCATCAGCAAACCCAGCCGCCAACGCCCGCAACCCGGCATCCAAATACAACGTCAAATCAGCATCCGCCCGAGCCGACCACCGCTCATAAGCCGCCCGGCACGTAGCCAGCACCGCCCGCCCCACCGCCAGCGGATACAACGAATCCTCAGCCTGCCCAGTCCGCCGAGCCACAAACCCGATAACGGCCCGCTCCCAAGCGTCATAATGCCGAGTAGCACTAGCCGCCAACTCAGCCACAGTACTAAGCAAATTCATCCGCATCCGCAGCTCGGGCACATCCTCAGCCCGGTAATGATTAGCCGCCAACACTGCCCGCCGCACAGCCTCCAGCACGGGCACATCCTCCGGAGCCTCAGCAAGCAACTCCCGGATCGTGTCCACCTCGGAGTCGAACTCGTTCCACAAGACGTCCGACTTGGCGTCGTAGTACCGGAAGAACGTCCGCCGGCTCACCCCGGCCGCAGCCGCGATCTGATCCACCGTGGTCTCGTGAAACCCCTGCTCAGTGAACAGCCGCAGCGCGATCTCCTCGAGCTGCCGCGCGCTCGTCCCTCGAGGCCGCCCCCGCCGGGGCCGCGCCTCGCCAGACTCGCCGACCGGATCTGCAGGCATGCCTCCCCCTCCCGCGGGCGCTTCTGTCACCGGGTGACACTACTCGGCCGCGCACCCCCGGCCACCACAAGGCCGCCCCGGCGAGATCCACAATGGATGGTCGAGTTAACGAAGAATGCGCGATAAAAGACACTAAGTCCGAAACAAACCCCATTCACCGATTCCCGCGGCGATATCCCTGAATTGCCACTCGAAAGAGGGACCTTGTGGACAGTGGACAAGTCTGTTGCGCCCGGTGTCAGATGTGAAGATCCTGCCGCAAAGCAGAATCGAGGATCCGATGAGTGAGACCGCTGCTCGCCCGACCTCACCCGCCACCGCCGGGATCGCCGATCCGGGACCGCTGGGCCTGGCCGGTTTCGCCGCTACCACTTTCGTCCTGAGCGCGGTGAACGCCGGTCTCATCCCCAAGACCGTCGAACCGGTCGTCCTGCCGCTGGCCCTCTTCTACGGCGGGCTGGCCCAGCTGCTCGCCGGGATGTGGGAATTCCGCAAGAACAACACCTTCGGCGCGACCGCGTTCGGCACTTTCGGCGCGTTCTGGCTGGCTTTCGCCTTCTACGTCTGGCAGTTCGCGGCGAAGATCCCGCCCGCCGACGCGGCGACCGCGACCGGGATGTTCCTGTTGGTGTTCACCATTTTCACCGGCTACATGATGATCGCGTCGCTGCGCACGAACGCCGTCCTGATCGGCGTGTTCGTCCTGTTGTTCCTGACCTTCCTTTTCCTCACCATCGGCGAATTGGGCGGCGCGGAAGGCGCGGGCAAGATCGGCGGCTGGCTCGGGCTCGCCACCGCGGTGGTCGCCTGGTACGGCTCGTTCGCGGTCGTCACCAACACCACCTTCGGCCGCACGGTGCTGCCGACCGGGACGATCGGCAAGCGCTAGCCAGGCGGGAGCCAACGTCACTCCGGCCGCTCCTCACCGCGCACCCAAGAGTCGAGCACGATCAAAGTACGCGTACTGGTGATCCGGTGGCTGCGCCGCAGCTCGTCGATCGTGGCCTGCAGATGCGCCATGTCGCGGCTGCGCAGCCACACGACCGCGTCTGGGTCGCCGGCGATGGTGAACACCGCCTGCGCCTCCGGGATCCGGGTGGTGGTCTCGACGATCTCCGCGACGTTCGTGCTGCCGAAGAACCGCAGCTGCGCGAACGCCTCGATGCCCCAGCCGAGCTTCGCGTGGTCGACCTGCACGGTGAAGCCGGTGATCACGCCCTTCTCGCGGAGCCGGTCGACGCGCCGCTTCACCGCCGCGGTGGAGAGCGACACCCGCCCGGCGATGTCCGAGAACGTGCGCCGGGCGTCCTCGCGGAGCAACGCGATGATCTCGTGGTCGGTCGCGTCCAGCAGTTCTTCGGCCATGAGCGGCATCGTACGCAACAGATCTGCCCGATCCGCCCTCTCGCGCGTCATCCTTTGCGTCCTTGCCACTACAGTGGCCGGGCACGTTGCGCCGGGGTCCGAGCGTGAGGTGAGGTGGCTCACGTCCCAACGGCGGGTGCCCGTGGGCTTGATGGCGTGCGGAAGGGAAGTGCGGATGAACGCCTTCACGTTGGAAGACCGGTACGTGCGCGAAGCGGGCACTGTCTACTTGACCGGGGTGCAGGCGCTGGTGCGCGTCCTGCTCGACCGGATCCGGCTGGACCGGCTGAACGGCGCGGACTCGGCGGCCTTCGTGTCTGGGTACCAGGGTTCGCCGCTCGGCGGGTTCGACCTCGAGCTGGCACGGCGGGCGGGTCTGCTGGCCGAGCACAACATCGTGCACAAGCCGGGCGTGAACGAGGAACTCGGCGCGACCGCGGTCATGGGCAGCCAGCTGGCCGCCCGAGCAGGCACGATGCGCCCCGACGGCGTGGTCGGCATGTGGTACGGCAAGGCCCCGGGCCTCGACCGCGCCACGGACGCGCTGCGGCACGCGAACCTCGCCGGCACCGATCCGCGCGGGGGCGCGGTCGCGCTGGTCGGCGACGACCCCAACGCGAAATCCTCGACCATCCCGTGTGCGTCCGAGCACGCGCTCGCCGACCTCGCGATGCCGGTGTTCTTCCCGGCCGATTCGCAGGACGTGCTGGAGCACGGCAGGCACGCCGTCGAACTTTCCCGCGCGAGCGGGCTGTGGTCCTCGATGAAGATCGTCGCGAACGTCGCCGACTCCGGCGGCACCGCGCTGGTCGATTCGGAATGGACCGCGCCGGAGATGCCGGAGGGCGCGTACAAGCACCAGCCGAACAGCCGTCTCCTCGGGCCGGAGCTGATCACGCTCGAGCACAGCCTGCACCGCGTGCGCCTGCCGCTTGCGATGGAATACGTGCGGGCCAGCGGAATCAACCGGATCGTCCGATCCGGACGGAACGATCGGGTCGGCATCGTCACCGCCGGGAAGTCCTATTTGGACCTTCGGCAGGCGCTGCGGATGCTCGGCCTCGACGAGTCCGAGCTGTCCCGTTACGGCATCCGGCTGCTGAAACTCGGCGTCGTGTACCCGGTCGAACCGGGCATCATCAAGGAATTCGCCGAGGGCCTCGACGAAATCCTGGTGATCGAGGAGAAGCGCGCGCTGGTCGAACCGGCGATCAAGGAGATCCTCTACGGCCGCACCGGCGCGCCGCGCGTGTACGGCAAGTCTGACCAGCACGGTCAGGTGCTGTTCACCGAACTCGGCGAACTGGACCCGGACCGCATCGCGAGCGGCCTGGCCAAGCGCCTGCCGGACGCGGAACCCGTTGCGGCGTGGAAACAACGGCGTCGCCGCGAGCGGATTTCGGTGCCGCTGCTGGCCCGCACGCCGTACTTCTGCTCCGGCTGCCCGCACAACTCGTCCACCAAGGTCCCGGACGGCACGCTCGTCGGCGCCGGAATCGGGTGCCACACCATGGCTTTGTTCATGGAGCCGGAGCAGGTCGGCGAGGTCGTCGGCCTGACTCAGATGGGCGGCGAGGGCGCGCAGTGGATCGGCATGGCCCCCTTCGTCGAGACGCCGCACCTGATGCAGAACATCGGCGACGGCACGTTCATGCACTCCGGCAGCCTCGCCGTGCGCGCGGCGGTGGCGGCGGGCGTCGACATCACCTACAAGCTGCTGTACAACTCCGCGGTCGCGATGACCGGCGGTCAGGACGCGGTCGGCGGGCTGTCCGTGGAGAAGGTGGCGGCGCTGCTGCTGACCGAGGGCGCGGCGAAGGTCGTCATCACCTCGGACGCGCCGCGGCGGCTGCGGAAGCGCAAACTGCCGCGCGGGGTCGAGGTGCGCGATCGGTCGGAACTTCTTCGCACGCAAGAAGAACTCGCGGCGCACCGCGGGGTCACGGTGTTGATTCACGAGCAGGAGTGCGCGGCGGAGAAGCGGCGCAAGCGCCGTCGCGGGAAGCAGGAAACGCCCGCGCGCAAGGTGTTCATCAACGAACGCGTCTGCGAAGGCTGCGGCGACTGCGGGGTGAAGTCGAATTGCCTTTCGGTGCAGCCGGTCGAGACGGAGTTCGGCCGTAAAACCCAGATCCACCAGGCTTCGTGCAACGTCGACTACTCGTGCCTCGACGGCGACTGCCCGTCGTTCCTGACCGTCGTCCCGACCGGCGAGGTCAAGCGGCGGCATCTCGCCCCGATCGGCGCGGACGCCGTGGCGGAACCGGAGAAAACCCGGTCCGACGTCGCCGTGCGGATCACCGGCATCGGCGGCACCGGCGTGGTCACCGTCGCGCAGATCCTCGGCGTCGCCGGGGTTCTCGACGGCAAGCAGGTGCGCACCCTCGACCAGACCGGCCTCGCGCAGAAGGGCGGCGCGGTCGTCTCGGACGTGAAGATCTCCGCCGGCGCGGTCGAGCAGGCCCCGAAGCTCGCCAACGGGGAGTGCGACCTCTACCTCGCGTGCGACGCGCTGGTCGCCGCCGACCCGGCGTACCTCGGCGTGGCCGACGCCGAGCGGACGGTCGCCGTGGTGTCCACTTCGGAGGTTCCGACCGGGCGAATGGTGGTGGACAAGGAAGTTTCCTACCCGGACCAGTCGAGCATCCGCGGCGCGCTCGGCGACGCGACCGCCGCCGGGCACTACCTCGACGCGCGCGGCCTCGCCGAGCAGATCTTCGGCGACGACCAGTTCGCCAACATCCTCCAGCTCGGCGCGGCGTACCAGACCGGCTCGCTCGCGGTCACCGCGGAGAGCCTGGAACAGGCCATCAAGATCAACGGAACCGCGGTGGAGACGAACCTGCAGGCGTTCCGGCGCGGCAGGCAGCTGGTCGCCGACCCGGACGCGCTCAACGCGGAACTCTCGCCGTCGGCGGAGGACCCGGCCCCGGCCGCGGTCGACGCGGAAGCGGTCCGCCGGGTGCGCGCGCTGGTGCGGGCCGACGGCGAACTCGCCCGGGTGCTCGACCTGCGGATCCCGGACCTCATCGCCTACCAGGACGAGCGCTACGCGCGGGAGTACGCGGAGTTCGTCGAGCGGGTCCGCACCCGCGCCAGTGCTTCGGTCACCGAGGCAGTCGCGCGCAATCTCTACAAGCTCATGGCCTACAAGGACGAGTACGAGGTGGCGCGGCTGTCGCTGGACCCGCAGCTGACCGCGGAAATCGAAGCCCAGTTCGGCGTCGGCACCCGGTTCGCGCACCGGCTGCACCCGCCGGTGCTGCGCGCGCTGGGCATGAACCGCAAGATCAGCCTCGGCGGCCGCAGCTTCCGGCCGGCGTTCGCGGCGCTGCGGGCCATGCGCAAGCTTCGCGGGACGAAGCTGGACCCGTTCGGCCGCGCCGAGGTCCGGCGGGTCGAGCGGGCGCTGATCGGGGAGTACCGGCAGGCCCTGACGCGCGCGCTCGAGGTGGCCGACCGGGGCGACTCCCGGCTGGTCGAGCTGGCCGCGCTGCCGGACGCGGTGCGCGGGTACGAGGAGATCAAGCTGGCGAACGTGGCGTCCTACCGGAAGCGGCAGGAGGAACTGCTGCGGGAGCTGGAGACGCCGGACTCGGTACGGGTCGCCACTGCCTGAGCCGGAGTCAGCCGCACTGTTGCGGCAGATTCCGCACCTAATCCCCTTAATCGGAGCGTGATCAACCTCCGCAAACGGCATCTAACGCGGATTCCGTGCCGAACTTCCGCGAAACCTCCGAAACGGCGGGAGGGCCGGGCAAACCCGGTCTCCCGCCGTTTCGGCTTTCCCGCCACGCCCGTCCCGGCGCGAAAAGCCCTGTAGGTGTCACACCAATGGGTGGTCCTGGCGAACCTCTTCGGGCGACCCGCGTCCGTCCCCCGATCGGTGGGGTGGGCGGCGCCCGGCGGGGTGGCACGACGGCAGCCCTGTGACCAGCGCGGACGCGCCGAATCCCCTAATGCCCCTAATCGGGGGAGCGGCGAAGTCCCTAGTGGGTGCCCCGGCTAACCCGGGTGACCCCCCGATGGCGGGCATTCGGCGGCGTCCTATGTTCGGAAAAGGAGCCGGCTCTGGGGCCGGCTCGTCCGTTTCTCGGACACCCCACCCCGATCCGTTGTCACCACAGGAGAATACAAACTATGGGCCCGGTGCAGACGCTGCACGAATTCGCGCTGAACCTGCTGAACGACCCGCAGTCGCTGGCGGAGTACAAGGCCGACCCGCAGGGGGTGCTGAACGGCGCCGGTCTGGGCGAGCTGAACCCCTCGGACGTGCAGGACATCATGCCGCTGGTCATGGACAGCGCCCCGCTGCCCGCCGCTCCCGCCGTCCCGGCCGTCCCCGCGGCGCCGGGCGTCCCGGCCGCGCCGAGCATCCCGGCCGTGCCGGGCGTGCCCGCCGCGCCGAGCGTTCCGTCCGCTGACCTGGGCGGTGCCTTCGACCAGGCGAACTCCGCCGCCGAGCCGGTGGCGCACCAGGTCGGCGACGGCCTCGGCGGTCTCGCCGGCGCCCTGCCGAACCTCAGCCCGGTCTTCGAGGGCGTCAGCAACGTCGCGGACGCGACCGGCCTGAACACCGTCACCCACGGCGCGCTGGGCGCGGTCTCCGGCGTGCTGGACCACGTCGCCGAGGCGACCCACTCGGTGCCGGTCGTCGGCCCGATCGTCGACGCCGCCGCGATCGACACGCAGAACACCGTCAACGCGGTGGGCGAGCACGTCTTCGACGGCAAGCTCGTCGGCTCCGCGGTGGACGCGACCACCAACCACCTCGGCGACGCGCTGACCTGGAAGGCCGTCGTGGCCGAGTCCGGCAAGCTCCCGGTCGTCGGCGGCCCGGTCAGCGGCATCGTCGAGGACGTCCGCCAGGGCGGCTCGCACCTGCTGGGCACCGTCAACGAGGCGATCGGCTCGACCCCGGTCGGCGTCCACGAGGACAGCCTCCGCGCGGACCTGACCCAGGCGACCGGCGACCTGACCCAGGCCGGCGACCTGTCCGGCACGCTGGACCACGCGACCGGCGCGGTTCCGGGTCTCCCGGCCGTCCCGGCGGTGCCGGGTGCGGGCGAGCTGCCGCAGGTGCCCGGTGTCGGTTCGCTGCCGCAGGTCCCGGGTGTCGGTTCGCTTCCGGCCGTGCCGGGCGCGGGCGAGCTGCCGCAGGTTCCGGGTGTCGGCGCGCTGCCGGCCGCCCCGTCGGTCCCGGGCGTCGGCGAGCTGCCGCACGCTCCGGCGCTGCCGGCCGCCCCGAACGCGGGTTCGCTGACCCACGCCATCGAGGGCGCGACCGCGCACGCGCCGGCCGTCAACGCGGCTGCGCACCACGTCACGAACACCGTTCAGGACGCCGTCGAGACCGGTGCCCAGCACGCGACGACCGGCGAGCTGCCGGACGCCTCGCACGCCGCGCCGGTGCTCAACGAGGTCCAGAACCACCTGCACGACGTGGCGGGCGGCCTCGAGTCGCACGCGAGCAACGTGCACCTGGACAGCCTGCACCTGGGTCACTGATCCTGGCGCGTTAAGGGTTTTCCCGCCGCGGGCTCGGGCCGGTCACGGTCCGGGCCCGCGGTGTTTTCTGTGCCGGGCAGCAGCGACAGCACCAGTTCGCGATCCCGGAAGAGGCCGCCGGTGGGAGCACCGGCCGGCAACGTCGCGGCCCACACCACGCCGCGGGCGCTTTCGCTCGCCGGGCGGGCCGTGTCCTCGTCGCCGCGTTCGGGATGGGTGGCGGTTTCTCCCGGATCGACGGCGTTGACGAGGATCGGGGTGTCCCGCAGCGCCGAGGCGAGTACGCCGGTCAGGGTGTTCAGCGCGTGCTTGGCGAAGGAATGCGCTGGCGCGCGGAGGCTCGCGCCGAGGTCGAGCCCGGTGGAGATCTGCAGCGCGGAAATGCTGGAAACATTGACGATCCGGGCGGCCGGAGCCGCTTTCAGCGAAGGAAGCAGCAGCTGCGTCAGCTGCCACGGGCCGAGCACGTCGATGTTCAATGCGGATCGGACGGCGGGCAGATCGACGTCGAGCGCGGACAGCGTCGCGAAATCGACGACGTCGCTGGCATTGTTGATCAATACGTCGAGGTGGCCGAAGGTTTCGGCCACCTGGTCGGCGGCGGCGGTCATGGTGGCGAGATCGGCGAGGTCGAGCCGTAATGCGGTGGCGTTCGGGAGTTGTGCGGCAAGGGATTCGGCGCGGGCGAGGTCCCGGGCGGTGAGGACGACGTGGTAGTCCTGCCCGGCCAGAAGCCGGGCGATGGCGAAACCGAGGCCGGCGGCGCGGCTGGTTCCGGTGATCAGGGCGGTTTTCGACACTGCGTCGCTCGTTTCAGTGGGCGGTGTGTTTCGGGAGGAATCCGACGAGGGCCAGCGCCACGAGGTAGAGACCGGCGCAGAGGCCGAAAACCAGTTCAGCGGCAGGGATCCAGGACGGTGCGGCGGCAGGTCCGACGCGGGCGAAGAAGACCGTGCCGAGCGCGGCGACACCGATGGCTCCGGCGAATTGCTGGGCGGCGTTGAGCATTCCGGAACCGCTGCCGACTTCTTCCGACGTCGCGTCGCCGAGGATGAAATCGAAGAGCGGGATGAACAACAGCCCGGAACCGGCGCCGGTGACGAAGAGGGCGGGGGCGAGCTGCCAGATGGTGATGGCGGCGCCCCAGTGCGCGATCGACCACCACAGGGCGAGCAAGCCGACAACCGCGATGGCCAGTCCTAAGTGGAGGGACGCGCGCCCGAGTTTCGCGGCGAGCACCGCGCCGGACAACAGGGTCGCGATCGCGGTGCCGGCGGCCCAGGGGAGCAGCGCGAACCCGGATTGCAGCGGCGTCCAGCCGAGACCGGACTGCAGCAAGAGGTTCACGACGAGCACGAAGCCGCTGAGCGAGGCGTAAAACCCGCCGGTGATCAGCAGTCCGAACACGAAACCGCGCTTGGCGAACAGGGACGGTGCGATGACCGGGTGGCTGCTGCGGCGTTCCGACCTGGCGAAGAGGACGAAGGCGACGACACCGGCGGCCATCAGCACGTACGTCCAAGCAGGCCAGCCGAGTTCGCGGCCTTGGATGAGCGGGACGATGAGCAGCGCTGACGCGGCGGTGAGCAGGCCGACGCCGCACAGGTCGAGGCGGGCGCCGCGGTCCTCGCCGCTGTGTCGCGGCAGCACGCGCAGGGCGAGCAGTCCGGCGAGGATGCCGAACGGGACGTTGATCAGGAAAATCGAGCGCCATTCGCTGCCGAACAGGTTCAGGTGCAGCAGCCAGCCGGCGAGGATCGGCCCGGCGACGGTGGCCAGGCCCATGATCGGGCCGAACGGCATCAGGGCTTTGCGCAGCTGATCGGGCGGGAAGACGACCTTCACCAGCGCGATGCCCTGCGGGATCATCGCCGCGCCGAACAGGCCCTGGAACACGCGGGCCCCGATCAGGAACCCGGGGCCGGGGGCGAGGCCGCAGGCCAGCGACGCGAGGGTGAAGCCGGTCATGCCGAGCAGGAACAGCCTGCGCCTGCCGAGCAGGTCGCCGAGGCGGCCGGACGTCACGAGGCCGAGCGCGAACGCCGCGGTGTAGGCCGACAGCACCCACTGCAGGGTCATCGGCCCGCCGCCCAGGTCAGCGCGGATCGAGGGGCCGGCGAGGGCGGCGACGCTGGTGTCGATGAGGTCCATCAGATCGGCGATCACGACGACCGCCAGCACGAGCCACGCCTGGACCAGCGGAAGCGGCTCGGCGCGCGTTGACGAACTAAGTTCAGTAGTCACGAACTAAGTTCTAAATGACGAACTAAGTTCGTGTCAAGCTATAGTGACGCCATGCCCGCTGCCCCCCGAGAGCGCCGCGCCGCCCGGCACGCGTCCGCCGAGGCCCCGCCGAAACCGCGGAAAGAACCCATCACGGTCGACCGGATCACCGACGCCGCGCTGCAGGTCGTCGCCACCGAGGGCTACGACGCGCTGACCGTCCGCCGGGTCACCGCCGTGCTCGGCACCGGACCGTCCTCGCTGTACGCGCACATCGTCAACAAAGAGGACCTCGACGATCTGCTCATCGGCAGGCTCTGCGCGCAGATCGACCTGCCCGAACCGGACCCGGCGAAGTGGCGGCAGCAGGTCCTGGACGTCTACGGGCAGATCCGCGACCTGTACCTGAAGTACCCCGGCGTCTCCCGCGCCGCGCTGGCGATGGTGCCGACGCACCTGGAAACGCTGCGGGTCAGCGAAGGGATTTTCGCGATCCTGCTGGCCGGCGGCATCGAACCGCAGACCGCCGCGTGGGCGCTGGATTCGCTCACGCTCTACGTCACCGCGTACGCCTGGGAGCGGTCGCTCGTCCAGCAACGGCAGCAGCACGGCGGCGAGTGGGTGCTCAGCCAGGAGGAGTTGATGGAGCGGTTCAGCGGGCTCTCGGAGGAGAAGTTCCCGCACACCCGGCGGTACGCGGCGGAGCTGACGGCCGGTGCCGGGCATGACCGGTTTGCCTTCATGGTCAACCTGATCACGCAGAATCTGGCAAGCGGGGCGCCGGAAGGTGCGTGAGGGGAACCCTGAGGGAATCAGATTCCGTCAGGGTTCCCCTCACGCACCTCGCGGGCTGCTTGGCGCGGCTGGGGTTAGCGGGGTTCCGGGATCGCCGGGTCGCAGCAGCCGGTCATCCGGGGCAGTTCGCGGTTGACCTCGGCCAGTTCGGCGGCGACCGCGTGGCACTGCCCGCACACCGCGAGGTGTCCGGCGAGGACTCCGGCCCGGCGGGCGGGCAGGGTGCCGCGCAGCCACGCGCCCATCCGGCGGCGGACTTCTTGGCACTGCGGCAATTCCGCGTCCGGCACCTGGACTTGCAGGTACGCCTGCCGCAGTCCCTCTCGGGCGCGGCGGGCGAGCACCGCGACGCCGTTCGGGGAAACGCCGAGCACCGGCGCGAGTTCCGCCGGGGTGTTGCCCTCGGCGGACATCCGCCACAACACCGTGCGCCAGCGGCCGGGCAGGGTTCGGTACGCCGACCACACCAGCCGGTCTTCGGAGCGCATGACTGCGAGTTCGTCAGCGCCGCCGTCCAGAGTTACGGGTTCCGGAACCGTGGCGTAGAGATCGATGCGGTTTTCGTGGCGGCTCCACCGGGCGAAGAGATTTCGCATGGTGGCCACGAGATACGCGGGCGCGTTCGATTCCGGGCCGCCGCCCGCCGCGACCGTGCTGAGCACGCGGGCGAAGGCTTCGGCGACGAGATCGTCGCGTTCGGCTTGCTGGCGCACCAAACCGGCGGCGACGCGGCGCATCAGCGTGACGTGCCGCCGGAACAATTCCCCGCCGGCCTGGCAATCTCCGGCGCGCACGGCGGCGAGGAGTTCGGCGTCGGTGCGCGCGTCCTCGTCCTCCTCGGTGACCAGCGTGCTGCCCAGTGTCGCGTCCACCGTGCACCTCCCACCGGACCGGCCCACACCTCGTCACGCGGGACTACTGAAAGTAACTGGTACAGCAGTGTACTCCATATGCCGCCGAGGATCCGGCAGTCGGTCGCGCGATTCCGCACCGATCGCCGCTGTCAGCCGAACGAGGAAGTCCTGGCCGTTCAAGGACATTTCGTTCGGCCGCCGACTGTCCGAAGTGGAATATTGACGGATGGTCAGGAAAGTTTTCCGGCCAATTCGGTGAAATAGGGCGTCTTGGCCGGGTGGTAGTCGGCGAAGTCCGGCTTCGGCGTTCCATTGCCGCGCCTGGGGTCTCCAACAGCAGCGCCAGCCTCCGGGCGCCGGATTCGTCGGTGGCCGAAACAGTCAGTCGTCGCGACGGTCGAGCCGCTGCTGTCAGGCGGGCGGGGCGAGAAGCTGGGTGAGCCAGGCGGTGAGTTCGGCGAAGCCTCGCAGGTCGAGGGCGTAAAACCGTTGCCTGCCCACGAGTTCGTCGCGCACCAGCCCGCTTTCCCGCAGTACACGCAGATGCCGCGACACCGCGGGGCGGCTGATGGCGAAGCGCGCGGCGATTTCCCCGGCGGGCAGGCGCTGGTGTCGCAGGAGCGCCAGGATGTCCCGTCGCACCGGGTCGGCGATCGCGCTGGCGGCCAGGTCCGCAGCGGAAGCGTAACCCTGCAGTTACGCGACCGGCTCACGGCCAGGTCGACGCACCGCCGCGGCGTTTGCGGACCGCTTTCCCGGTGCCGGGCGGAAAACCGTGCTTGGTGAGCCGGACCTCGGCGAGTTCGTCGGCGCTGGTGACGGTGAGGAACAGGCTCAGCAGCAGGCTGATCAGCAGCGCGGCGACGATCATCCCGGCGGGCATCGGCGTGACCAGGGTGAGGACGACGTAGCCGGCGATCAGCCAGGGCAGCGCCTCGGCGAAGATCCGGAACGCGAAGCGCAGCACCCAGGTCTTCGCGGTCGCGTCGTACAGCACCCACTCGCGGTACTCCTCGGGGAGTACCCCGCCGTAGACGTAGTGCAGCCAGCGCACCGGGCCGGGTCGCTTCATCCCCGCCGGGTACCCCGGGCTCAGGCGGGATACGCCCCGAGCTTGGCCGGGTTCATCAGCCAGAACACGCGGTGGATGCCCTCCTCCGACGCCGTCGCGGTGAGCACCGCGGTGACGGTTCCGCCGTGGCTCACCACCGCCGCGGGCTGGCCGTTGGCTTCGCTCCAGCGCACCTCGGCGCCGGCCCAGAACCGGTCGGCGAACGCGCGGACGTACTTCGCCACCGTGGCCGCGCCGACCACTGGAATCCGCGTCGCGCGGACCGCACCGCCGCCGTCGGAGTAGCTGACGACGTCCTCGGCGAGCAGTTTCTCCAGCGTCGCCAGGTCGCCGGAGCGCGCGGCGTCCACGAACGCGGTGAGCAGCCGCCGCTGTTCCGCTGGTTCGACGGGCGCCCGGCGTTCCGCGGCGAGGTGCTTGCGCGCCCGGCTGACCAGCTGGCGCGCGCTCACCTCGGTGGTCTGCACGATGTCGGCGATCTGCTGGTACGGGTAATCGAACGCCTCGCGCAGCACGTACGCCGCCCGTTCCGTCGCAGGGAGCTTTTCCAGCAGGAACAGCACGGCGACCTCGAGCGCGGCGGCCCGCTCGGCGCCGAGCTGCGGGTCTGCCGAGGTATCGACGGGTTCGGGCAGCCACGGGCCGACGTAGGTTTCGTGCCGGGCGCGCGCGGTCTGGCTCGCGGTGATGGCCAGCCGGGTCGTGGTGGTGGCGAGGAACGCGCCCGGGTTGCGGACGGCCGAACGGTCGCAGGTCTGCCAGCGCAGCCAGACGTCCTGCAAGAGGTCCTCGGCGTCGGCGACGCTGCCGAGCATCCGGTAGGCGATCCCGAACAGCCGCGGCCGGACCTGCGCGAACACCGAGGCGGCCTCGGCGATTTCCTCCATCGGCGGCGCGTTCCTTCCTGTTCCGGCGGGCATTCGCGAGCTTAGCGGGCCGGGGTGTCACAACTCGGCGCGCTGTCCGGTCCTGACTGGCGACGCTCGCGGCGGCCGCCGCGGCGGGAACGGAGGGAACGAGCATGAAGATCGTCGTCATCGGCGGAACCGGGCGGATCGGCTCGCAGGTCGTGGGGCTGCTCGAGGGGCACGAGGTCGTCGCCGCCGCGCCGAGCACCGGCGTGAACGCCTTGACCGGCGAGGGGCTGTCCGGCGCGCTGCGGGGTGCCGACGTGCTGGTGGACGTGTCGAACTCGCCGTCGTTCGCGGACGACGACGTGATGGAGTTCTTCCGGCGTTCGACCGGGAATCTGGTCAAGGCGGCGAGTGAAGCTGGGGTGGGGCATTTCGTCGCGCTGTCCGTCGTGGGTGCCGACGAACTGCCGGATTCCGGGTATCTGCGGGCGAAGGTCGCGCAGGAGAAGCTGATCCAGGACAGCGGGCTGGACTACACGATCGTGCGCGCGACGCAGTTCCTGGAGTTCGCGGTCGCGATCGCGGACACCTCGACGGTCGACGGCGTGGTGCGGCTCTCCGACGGCGGCACGCAGCCGATCGCGGCGGAGGACGTCGCGGTGGCGGTCGCGCGGGCCGCGGGCGAGCCGCCGGCCGGCGGGATCGTCGAGATCGGCGGACCGGACGTGCTGCCGATGGACGAGTGGATCCGGCGGGTGCTGACCGCGCGGAAGGACCCGCGCGAGGTGGTGACCGACCCGGCCGCGAAGTACTTCGGGACGGTGCTGGGCAAGGACAGCCTGGTGCCCGCGGAAGGCGCGTGGCGGGGGAAGGTCGGGCTGGCGGAGTGGCTGGGCCGGTGAACGGCGATCCCGGTTCTCGCCGGGATCGCCGCTCGCGAGTTACGAAAGCTGGCCGTCGTAATCCGGGAGTTTGAAGCCTTTTTCGTAGTCCCCGCCTTCGAGGTCGGTGGACCGGTTGCCGATGTTCGCCGTGATTGTGTAGCCCTGGTCGGTCAGGTCCGCGCGGCAGCGTTGCTTGCCTTCCGCGGTGTGCTCGCCGGATTTGCGGGTGCAGATCGCGTCGATCGGATAGCCCGCATTGCCCAGCTGCGTGCGCGCCGAGGAAGAACTGGTCCGCGCCGTCACGAAGAGGACGGACACGTGGTGCTCGCCTGCCCATTGCGCGACCGCGAGCACCGGCCGGTTCGGTTCGCCGGGGTGGTATTCGGTTTCCAGCGACGTGTTGTCGATGTCCAGCACGATCGCCAGCCCGGACCCGCCTTGCGCGACCCGGTCGGTCAGCCACGGAATGGCCGGATCGACGGCTTCGCGCACGTCGGCCTGCCATTGGTCGTAGCTGGGCAAGTCGGCTGGCGCGGCCGAGGCGGTGGCAGGCGCGGCGATCAGCCCGGCGACGGCGAGAATGGCGGCGCAGGCGGTTTTGACGTTCATCGGCGCGTTTTCTCCTTAGCGTGGCGGAAAGTGCCGTCGAGCACGCTAATCGCGCGGGGGATTCCGGTGTACCGTCGTTCGTCGGTGAATATTTCGTTCGCGGAGGAGAATTCGCGGTCCGTTCACCGGGAGCTGCGGGGGAGTTTTCCGCCGCGATTCGGGGCGATGATTGTCGACGCGGGTTGACAATCATCACCCCGAATCCGCCGTTATCCGGCGATGGTGTCCAATTCGGCCAAGGCGTCCGCGGGCAGTTCCAGTTCGCCCGCCGCCACGTTCTCGCGCAGGTGCGCGACCGACGACGTGCCGGGGATCAGCAGGATGTTCGGCGACTGGTGCAGCAGCCAGGCCAGCGCGACCGCCTTCGGGCTGGCGCCGAGCCGGGCGGCGACGTCGTCCAGCGTCGAGGACTGCAGCGGGCTGAACCCGCCGAGTGGCCAGAACGGAACGTAGGAAATCCCTTGGGCGGCAAGGGATTCGATCAGCTTCTCGTCCCCGCGGTGCGCCACGTTGTACCAGTTCTGCACGGTGACCACCGGCGCGATCGACTGCGCCTCGGCCACCTGCTCGGCGTCGACCACGCTCACGCCGAGTTCCTTGATCTTGCCTTCCTGGCGCATTTCGGCGAGCGCGCCGAACGGTTCGGCCAGCGAACCCGGCACCGGCGAGTGGCCGTCCGGTCCGCCGCCGACGCGCAGGTTCACCACGTCGAGCGCCTCGACGCCGAGGTTGCGCAGGTTCGACTCGACCTGGTCGCGCAGCTGCGCGGGCGAACGCTCGTGGATCCAGCCGCCCTGGTCGTCGCGCACCGCGCCGACCTTGGTGACGATCTGCAGCCCGTCGTAGGGCGCGAGCGCTTCGCGGAGCAGTTCGTTCGTGACGTGCGGCCCGTAGAAGTCCGCCGTGTCGATGTGGTTCACGCCCAGCTCGACGGCCGTGCGCAGGACCGCGAGCGCCTCGTCGCGGTCGCTCGGCGGCCCGAACACGCCGGGTCCGGCGAGCTGCATCGCGCCGTATCCCAGGCGGGCGACGGTGCGCCCGGCCAACGTGAACGTCCCGCCGGGGAGGTTGTCGGTCAATGTTCCGCCCTTCTTTCCTCGCCGCGCCGGTGCCGTCGCGGCTGCCGTCCATGGTGCGGCCGGTCGCGCGGCGCGGCCAGTACCCCTCGGTCCTGGGAGTGTCAGGGCCAGGCTCACGGGACAGCTGTTCGGTAATTTGGTATACCATTAGCATGGCTTCTCTCACTGTGACCGGCGTGCGCCCGTGGGGCGGCGAGCCGGCCGACCTCGTCCTCGACGGCGACCGCATCTCCGACGTCCGGCCCGCGGGTTCCGCCCCGGTCGAGGGCGAGCGGATCGACGGCGCGGGGCTGCTCGCGCTGCCCGGGTTCGTCAACTCGCACGCCCACGTCGACAAGAGCTGGTGGGGCAAGCCGTGGGTCTCCTACGGCGGCGTCGCGAGCACCGAAGGCCGCATCGCGCACGAGCGGGCCGAACGGGACGCGCTCGGCATCCCGAGCGTCGAAATCGCCGAGACGGTGCTGCGCGAATTCCTGTGGCACGGCACCACCGCGGCGCGCAGCCATGTGGACGTCGACCTGGGGCTCGGCCTGCGCGGGATCGAGATCGTGCAGGAGGCCGCGGAACGGCTGGGCGGCGCGGTGGAGGTCGAGATCGTGGCCTTCCCGCAGGACGGCGTGCTGCGGCGGCCGGGTGTGCTCAAACTGCTCGACGAGGCCGCCGCGGCGGGCGCGGGGCGGATCGGCGGCCTCGACCCGGCGGGCATCGACCGCGACCCGGTCGGCCAGCTCGACGGGCTGTTCGAGATCGCCGAGCGCCGCGGCGTCGGCCTCGACATCCACCTGCACGACGGCGGTGAGCTGGGCGCGTTCCAGTACGAGCTGATCGCGGACCGGACCGTGCGCACCGGGCTGCAGGGCAAGGTCACCGTGTCACACGGCTTCGCGCTCGGCGAGGTTCCCCCGGCGCGGCAGGCGGCGCTGCTCGACCGGATCGCCGAGGCAGGCATCTCGCTGGCGACGGTCGCGCCGGTGCGGGTGGCGCCGCTGCCGTGGGCTGAACTGTCGGCGCGCGAGATCCCGGTCGGCCTCGGCACGGACGGGATCCGCGACCTGTGGTCCCCGTACGGCGACGGCGACATCCTGCAGATCGCGCTCGGTTTCGCTCGCTTGCACGGCTTGCGGAGGGATGAGGATCTGACGGCGGCGGTGGAGCTGGCGACGCGGCGGGCGGCGTCGTTCGTGGGCCGGGAGCGGCATGATCTGGTGCCGGGTTGCCGGGCGGATGTGGTGTTGGTGGCGGCGGAGAACGTGCCGGACGCGTTGATGCGGGTGCCGGTGCGGTCGTTGGTGATCGCGGGTGGCCGGGTGGTGGCGCGGGAGGGCGAGGTGCTCGTCTGAGGGGGTTGGCCGGTGGTTCTTCCGGCTTCGCCTCGCTTGCATGGCTGCCGGAGGGATGAGGATTCGACGACGCGGCGGGCGGCGTCGTTCGTGCGCCGCGGGCAACACGGTCTGGTGCCGGTGCGGTCGTGGGTGATCGCTGGTGGCCGGGTGGTGGCGCGGGAAGGCGAGGTGCTCGTCTGAGCAGTTAGTCCGATGCTCCAGTCGAGCGCGGATTTTTCCGCATCCTGAGACGAACTTTTGCTCCCGCCGCGGCGATACCTTCCCGGGATGGACAAGCTCGACGCTCTCCGCAGACGGCTGGAGCAGGACCTTCCCGCGCTGCTGGACCACCACCGAGTCCCCGCCGCGGTGATCGCGGTCGCGGTCGGCGAGGAGACCGCCACCGCGGCCGCCGGGGTGCTGAATCTCGGCACTGGCGTCACCGCCACGGCTGATTCGGTATTCCAAATCGGTTCGATCACCAAGGTGTGGACCGCCACTCTCGTGCTGCAGCTCGTAGACGAGGGCCTGGTCGATCTCGACGCTCCCATCCGGAACTACCTCCCCGGCCTCAAACTGGGCGACGCGGCCATCACCGTGCGCCAGTTGCTCAGCCACACCGCCGGGTTCGAGGGCGATCTCTTCACCGACACCGGTCCCGGCGACGACGCGGTGGAGAAGTTCGTCGAAACCCTCGACGGCGTCGCCCAGCTGTTCCCGCCCGGAGAGTTGTTCTCCTACAACAACGCCGGGTACGTCGTCCTCGGACGGCTGGTGGAAGTGTTGCGCGGCAAGCATTACGAGGACTGCCTGCGCGAATACCTCGCCGCCCCGCTGAAGCTCCAGCAGTTCTGCCCGAACGCCCTCGACGCGATCCGCTTCCGCGCCGCGATCGGGCATCTCGAACCCGAGCCGGGCGCGGACCTCGTGCCCGCGCCGTTCTGGTCGATGCTGCGGTCCAACGGACCGGCGGGGTCGTCGCTCGCGATGTCCGCGGCGGATTTGCTCGCGTTCGGCCGCATGCACCTTGCGGGCGGCGCTGGGGTGTTGAGCGCGGAGAGCACCGCGGCCATGCTGCAGCGGCAGGTCAGCCTTCCGCCGCTCGGCATCATGGGCGACGCCTGGGGCCTCGGCTGGGAGCTGTTCGACACCCCGACCGGCCAGGTTTACGGCCACGACGGCAACACCTTCGGCCAGGCGGCGTTCCTGCGGCTGGTGCCGGAAAGCGACCTCGTCGTGGCGTTGCTGACCAACGGCGGCGACGCGATGAGCCTGTACGCCGACCTCGTTCCGGCGCTGCTCAAGGAATTCGGCGGTGTCGAGGTGTCGCTGCCGCCCCGTCCGCCCGCCGAGCCGGAGCCGTTCGCCGCCGACCGGTATCTCGGCACCTACGCCAGCACGGTCGCCGATCTCGTGGTCTCCCAGGACGACGACGGCCGGGTCTGGCTGGAGCAACGTCCTAAAGGGACAGCCGCGGAACTGAGCGCCGCGAGCAAATCCGAACTGGTCTTTCTCGAAGGCGACACGCTGATCCTTCGCGAGGCGCAGGGCGGAATCTATCTGCCGCTGGTCTTCCTGGGCGACGACGGTTCGGGCCGCGCGCGATACGTCCATTCGGGGAGGGCGACCCGTCGCGCCGGGTGACCGGACGGCTTTGCCCGAACTGAACGATCCGGAGGCCGTTCCCGGGTAAGGTTTTACCTCGTGGCCGCTGATCTGGGGTGGAATACGGGGCAGACGGGCATCCACGCTGCCGACGGCCGCCTCCTCGGCGCCGGCGTGCTGATCGGCGGCCGGTACGTGCTGACCTGCTCCCGGGCGGCCCGCGACGAAACCGTTTTCCGGGTCGAGTCGGCGGGTTCCGCGGCGCTGGCCGGGCTGGTCCCGCCGCTCGCGGGCGCGCGCGGCGACCTGGCGCTGCTCGAACTGGACACTCCGGTGATCGGCGGCGCGACGCTCCGGCGGAAGGTCGGATCCGGGCGGGAAGTCCGGATCCACAGTCTTCCGCTCCGCCTCGGCTACGGCATTTGGGTACGTGCCACCACCGGTGCGGCCGACGGCGAACGGGTGCCGCTCACTCTGCTGGAGGGCGGCGTCGACCCGGACCTGTCCGGCTGTCCCGCGTTCGACCGCACCACCGGGCGGCTGCTCGGCATCGTGGTGGTCGACAGCGCGGTGCGGCTGGTTCCGGCGGACACCCTGCTGGCGTACTTCCCGCAGCTGCGCGAATGGGTGACCGACGATTCGGTGATCGAGGACCGGCTCGACGAACTCCTCGTCCGCACCGGCAGCCGGCCCGTGCCCGGGGACCTCCGGGTCTCGCTGCCGAAAGCGACGCCGCCGGACCCGTTCGACGCCGTGCTGCCCGACGCGGCGCTGCCGGAACGGCACCGGTTCTGCGGGGAATGCGGCAATCCGGTGGGCCGCGGCGAGGCCGGGCGGCCCGGCCGGGTGCGCGGCTACTGCGTGCGCTGCGGCACGCCGTTCACCTTCCTGCCGACGCTGGAACAGGGCACGGTCGTCGCCGGCCGGTACCGGGTGCTCGGCTGCATCGCGCACGGCGGGTTCAGCTGGATCTACCTCGCCCGCGACGAGGCCGAGGGCGGCCGGTTCGTGGTGCTCAAAACCCTGGTCGGCGAACGGGACCGCGGCGGCGCGCTGGCCGCCGCGCAGTCCGCCGTCGTCCCGCAGTTGCTGGAACTGGACCATCCGAACGTCGTCCGCACCCTCGCGCACGTCGAACACCCGGACCCGGAAACCGGCAGGCCCAGTGGGTATCTGGTGATGGAGTACGTGCGCGGCATTTCGCTGCGGTCGGTCCTCCAGCGCGCGAAGCGGCTGCGTCCGGAGCATGTCGCCGCATACGGGCTGCAGCTGCTCGAGGCGGTCGGGTACCTGCACGCTCGGGGATTGCTGTACGTCGATGTGAAACCGGACAACGTGCTGCAGGACGGCGATCGGATCACTCTCGTCGACCTCGGCTCGGTGCGGCGGCAGAACGACCGGGACAGCGCGATCGTCGGCACGCCGGGCTATCAGCCGCCGCGGTCCGAGCTGGACCGGGAGGGCATCAGCGTCCGGTCGGATCTCTACTCGGTCGGCCGCACCCTGGAAGAGCTGCTGCGGGAGTGTTCCGGGTCGTACGGCGGTCTTGGCCGGGAAATGCTGCAGGTGCTGATCGACCGGGCCACGGCAAGTTACGAGGACCGGTTCGCCACCGCCTACGACATGGCCGAACAGCTGCGCGGGGTGCTGCGGCAGCTGCTCAGCCAGCGCACGCGTGTGCCGCGCCCGGTCGTGTCGCGGGTGTTCGCCGAACCTCGCGAGCTCGCCGCGGCGGGGCTCGGGGTTCCGGAGTGGGAAGCCTGGGGGCCGGAACCGCCGTTGCGCGCCGACGATCGCCTGCGGGACGACGACGTGCGGGCCGCCTTGCCCATGGCCCTCTTCACCGCATCCGAGGAAGTCTCGGCGGCCTGGCGCAGCGCTGCGATCCTGCTGGACGCGGGCTCGCTGGACGACGCCGAGAACCAGTACCGGGAGTGCGCGCGGCTGGTGCCGGGCGAGCTGGCACCGTTGCTGGCGCTGGGTTTCTGCGCCGAACTGCGAGGGTTGGCGGCGGCCGCGGCGCGCTACTACGAAGCGGTGTGGGTGTGCGACCGGTCCATGGTCGCGGCGGCGTTCGGGCTTGCCCGGATCCGGCTCGGGCAGGGTGATCGGGTCGGTGCCGCCGCGGTTTTGGACGAAGTACCCGCGGCGTCGGGCTTGGCGGCTCGGATCGGCGCGGTGCGGGCGCTCGCCTCGCTCGTGCCAGGTGACACGGAACTGCCGAGCCTCGACGAAGCCGCTGCCGCGTGGGCTCGACTCGGCGAGCTGAACCTGGACGAGGACGCGCAGAGCCGGCTCACCGCGGTGGTCGCGGAAACGCTGCTGCGGCTGGCCGCCGAGAATCCCGCAGCTGCCACCCGGTTTCCTGACTTGCGCCAGGTGAAGCACGACCTCGCGCAGGTCTACTGGGAGCAGGCGAACCGGGCGTGGCCAGCGCTGCGGGACCATGCGGGACGGGTGCGCGGCCTCGAGGTGCCGCGACCGGTCTCCGCCGCGCAGCCGAAAGTCGTGGTGCACTACCCCCGTTACCTGCCGTCGCGCACCTCCAGCACGACCGTGAAGGTGACGGTCACGGCTGGCTCCGGCGGCGGTCCGATGCGGCTGTTCGTGCGGGATTCGCCGGGGTGCGTGGTGTACCGGGTCAGCCAGCTGGCTCCGCGGGAGTTGCAGAAACCCTTGCCGCAGCAGCGAATCAGCGAGGAAGGGCTCGATCTCGGGCACTGGGCGGCAGGGGAAACCAGGGAGTACGCGCTGAGCTTGCTCGTGCCGTCGGGGTTGGCGATCGAGCGGGACCATCAGCTGGTCGCGATGTGGGCGCAGCAGGGCGCGGTGCAGTCGGAGGCGGAGACCGTTTCCGTGCGGCTGACCGATGATCCGGCGCATCTCGCCCAAGCGCCGGTCGGTCCGCACCTGGGCCTGGGGGCTGCCGTGGATGCCGCGCTTTCCGCGTACCGCAACGGAAACCTGAGTGCCACGCTGGACGCGCTGGGTTCGGCGGTGGCGTTGGCGACCGCGCAGGGCAACGAGGCGGTGCTGGGCCGGTTACGGTTGCTGGTGGACGTCGTCGACGCGGAGAGCGGGCTGGTCAGCCTGCACGGACCGCTGGCTGGGGAAGAGTTTCTTTCGGAGCGGATTTCGGTGGCGTCGCCGCCGCCGGTCACTGCTGATGCCGCGAAGCCCGTTGAGGACATCCAGCTCGAAGGGCCGGAAGCGTCGGTTTACGGCACGGTGCTCAGCGCGCGGGTCGACTCGCGCCGGGTTGACTCGCGCCGGGTCGATTCCCGGCGCGTCGACTCGCGTCGGGTGGATTCCCGGCGCGTCGATTCCCGCCGGGCGGATTCGCGGCCCGCTACCTGGCGCACCGGCCGGACCGGGTATCCGGTGCCGGGCGAGGTTTCGGGGCTGCCGCCGTTCTCCTCCCGGCGGGTGCTCTGGGCGGGCAGACGGCCGCCGGACGCGACACCGCCGGACGACGGCCCGCCGCCGGGACCGGGCCTGCTGGAGGCGACCGTCGAATGCCGGTCTGATGATCCGGTCGTCGTCGGAAGGGCGGTCCGGGTCGCGGTTTCGGTGCGGCGCAAGGAACCCGCGAGTGCGCCGGCCGGTGTCGTGCGCGTCCGGGTGCTGCTCGACGCCGCGCCTGGGGCGGCCCAGCCGATGTCGCGGGTCGGCTGGATCACCGGCGACCGGCTGCGCGAGCCGGCGGAGTTCGACGTCGTCCCGGTCGCGCCGGGGCCGCTGCGGCTGGTGTTCCGGATCTACCGCGAGCACGACGCCCAGCTGCTCCTGGAAATCGCGGCCGCGCTGCCAGTGGAGGTGCTGTCATGACCCGTCAGCTGAGCGCCGAGGTGACCGTCGACAACACCGCCGGGCTGAGCCGCGTCGCGGTGCCGCCGTACAACCGCGCGCGGACGGTCAACCTGCGGTTCCTCGAGTTCCCCGGGGTGGCAGGGCTGCTCGTGCAAGCGTGGGGCAGCGCGTTCCCGGAGGACGGCGGCGGCGGGTACCAGGGCCGGATCGCGCACAGCATCGGCGAGCTGAACTCCCGGATCGACATCCTCCGCGAAACCTGGCAGCGGCACGTCGTGGACCTCGCCGAGCGGACCGAGCGCGGGCCGCGCCGCCACCCGTTCGCCGACGGCTGGGACCTGTCGCAACGGCCGGAACTGTTGCGCCGCGCCGGTTTCGCCCTCGCGGACGCCGGCTATCTGATGTACCGGCTGCTGTTCGCCGGTCCGGATCGCGGGCTGCAGCGGATCCGGGCGCTGCTGGAACTGGCGCTCGCCGAGGGCGAGAACGTGATCAGCATCGAATCGGACAGCCTGATCGTGCCGTGGGGCATGCTGTACACCTCGCCGCGGCGGCCGGACGAGTACCCGGACGACGAGAACTGGTCGCTCGCCGGGTTCTGGGGCTACCGGCACGTCGTGGAGCACACCTTCTCCCGGGTCGACGACTTCGACGCGCGGATCACCGTGGACGGCGGCAAACCGGTCGTCGGGCTCAACGTGGACCACGGCGTGGACCGGCAATTCCCGGACACGCCCTACATCGCGCCGGTGGTCGACTTCTTCCACGGCCGCGCCGAAGTCGTGCTGCGACCGGACAAGAAAACGCTCGCCGCGCATTTCCGCTGCCGCGATTTCGCCGACCACGTCACGTATTTCGGCTGCCACGGCAAGGTAAGCGGTTCCGGCGGCCTGATCGAACAACCGTATCTGAAACTCGGCGACGGCGAACGGATCTACGGCACCGATCTGACCGCGTGGCTGGAGGAAGCGCCGCTGCCGACGAAGCCGTTCGTGTACGTCGGGGCGTGCCAGGGCGGACAGGTGACGTCGGCGTTCTACTCGGCCTTCGGCAAAGCGTTGCTGGGCAACGGCGGACGCTGCCTGATCGGCCCGCAGATCGATCTGCCGCCCGCGTTCGCGTGCGAGTATTCGCGGCGGTTGTTCACCGAATTCATCGATACGGGCGCGAAACTGGGCGACATCGTGCGCTCGCTGGCGCGTGCGTTCGCCGACGAACACCACAATCCGCTCGGGCTGATGTTTTCGCTGTACCGCGGGATCGACGTGCATCTGTGGCAGGAAGGGCGACCGTGACCGAACCGGTGATCCTGGACCTCGACGAGCGCGGTGATTTCGTGGATCCGGAAACCGGCGAGCCGGTGCCCGCCGAGGCGGTGCCGCGTTTTCTGGCCCGGTGGCTGGAGGTTCCGGCGACGGCGACCGACATCGTCGTGTTCGTGCACGGCTGGCAGAACAACCGGGAGACGGCAGACCGGCGGGCGCGGCAGTTCTTCGGACTGCTGGAGGAACAGCACGCGGCTGGGTCTTACGAAGGACTCGGTGCGTGGCAAGGGTTTTACGTCATGGTGCGGTGGCCGTCGATGAGCAACCCGTTCCTGACCGGGTACCGGCGGATCCGCGACCGGGCGCATGCGATGACCACCGACGGGCGGGCCGCGGAGGCGCTCGGCCAATTGCTCGGATATCTGAACGCGGAACGCCAATTGCCCGGCAGCGCGCCGAGTTTGCGGACCGTCACCGGACAGTACCTGCATTGTGTCGGCCATTCCTTCGGCGGCCGGTTCGTCGTGGAAGCGGTGCAGGCCGCGGCGGGCGACGGTCCGCCGGTTCTCGGGTGGGATCGGGCTGACCCGCGTTATCCGTACACTGTGGACACTCTGCTGGTGTTCCAGATGGCGGCGCGGCCGGACATCTTCACCGGCCGGTTCGCTCCGGTGCTGCGTGCCGCGCCGATCAACGGGCCGGTCGTGCTGACCCGGTCGCGGTTTGACCGGGCGACCGGGTTGTGGCACCGGTTGGCGGAGGGCGTGCGCGGGATCGGGAACGTCGGGGTGAAGGCTCCGGCCGACGAGGTCGCGAACACGGTGCTGCACAAGGTATCGGCGGAGTACTCACGGTCCGAAATGGACCGGCGGATCGTCAATGTCGAGTCGGGGTGGCGGTTCCGGCGCGGGCGGTGGTGGAATCCAGCCGGGGCGCATTCGGACATCTGGTACCCGGAGTCGGCGCATTTGCTGCTGTCGCTGGCCGAACTGGCCCGCTGAACGGGACTCGGCAGTCCGAGGCAGACCGCCGAGCCCCGAAAGCGTTCAGTAGCCGTAGTGCAGCCAAACGGCCTTCGTCTCGGTGTACGCGTCCAGCGCCCACGGGCCCATTTCGCGGCCCCAGCCCGACGCCTTGTACCCGCCCCACGGGGCGGCCATGTCCGGGATCGGCGGCATGTTCACGAACACCGCGCCCGCGCGAATGCCGTCCGCATAGCGTTGCGCGGTACGGATGTCGCGAGTCCACACGGTCGCGGCGAGGCCGTACTGCGTGTCGTTCGCGCGCGCGACCAGCTCGTCCGGGTCGTCGTACGGCGTGACCGCCAGCACCGGGCCGAAGATCTCCTCGCGCATGATCGTCATCGAGTCGGTGACGCCCGCGAAGAGCGTCGGCTGGTAGAAGTAGCCGTCGCGGTCGACTTCCGAGCCGCCGGTGATCAGGTCCGCGCCTTCGGAACGGCCGGTCGCCACCAGGTTCGCGACGTGCCTGCGGTGCTTGTCCGACACGAGCGGCCCGACCTGGGTCGTCTCCTCCAAACCGGGGCCGACCTGCAGGCCCGCCAGCCCGGCGGCCATCTTCTCCACGAACTCCTGTTCGCGCTTGCGGTCGACGTAGAACCGCGTGTACGCCGCGCAGACCTGCCCGGTGTTCAGCGTCGCGCCGGCGAGGTTGCCCGCGACGGCGGCGTCCAGGTCGGCGTCGGCGGCGATGATGCTCGGGGCCTTGCCGCCGAGTTCGAGGGTGAGCCGCTTGAGGTTGGACTCCGCGCTCGCCGCGGTGATCAGCTTCCCGACCGCGGTGGAACCGGTGTAGGAAACGTGGTCGACGTCGTGGTGCGAACTCAGCAGCGCGCCCACCGGGCCGTCGCCGGTGACCAGGTTGACGACGCCCGCTGGGATACCAGCCTGCTCCGCCAGCTGTACCAGCCGGATGCTGGTCAGCGGCGTGACCTCGCTCGGCTTGATCACCACGGTGTTGCCGGTGGCGAGCGCGGGCGCGAGCTTCCACACGAGGATCATCAGCGGGAAGTTCCACGGCGTGATCAGCGCGTTCACGCCGACCGGCTCGCGGCGCGTGTAGTGCAGGGTGTCCGGGAACGAAACCGGGTTCGTGGTGCCCTGGATTTTCGTCACCCAGCCGGCGAAGTACCGCAGGTGCTCGGCCGCGCCGGTGACGCTCACCTGGCGCGAGATGCCGATCGGCTGGCCCTGGTCGCGGGTTTCCAGCGCGGCGAGTTCCTCGTGGTGCTCGTCGACGAGGTCGGCGAGGCGGAACAGCAGTTTCGCGCGCTGCACCGGCGCGAGCCCGGCCCACTCCGGCGAGGTCAGCGCGCGGCGCGCGGCGGCGACCGCGGCGTCGACGTCGGCCCGCGTCGCCGTCCCGACGTCTTCGAGAACCGTGCCGGTGGCCGGATCGCGGGTCGGGATGGGCTCCCCGCCGGCCTCGGTCCATTGACCGTCGATGAACAGGCGTGTCGCCATGGTGCTCCCTAGTCCCGGTCTTCTGGTCGCTCCCGAGTATCGGCGCGCGGCGGGCGGGCGGTCTTGTCCGCGAGGGCACGCCCGTTGTCGGCGAGTGAAGACAATTCCGGGCGCGGCCGGGGGACCGGCCAGGATCAGGACATGGACGTGATCGTGGTGGGTGCGGGTTCGGCGGGCTCGGTGGTGTGCCGGCGGCTGGTCGACGCGGGCGCGAAGGTGACGCTGCTGGAGGCGGGCGGACCGGACACGAACGCGGCGATCCACGACCCGTCGCGCGCGGGGGAACTGTGGCACGCCGCCGAGGACTGGGACTACTACACGGTGCCGCAGCCGCACGCCGGGAACCGCAGGCTGCACCTGCCGCGCGGCAAGGTGCTCGGCGGCTCGCATTCGCTGAACGCGATGATCTGGGTCCGCGGCGCGGCGGCGGACTACGACGGCTGGGGCCTGCCTGGCTGGACCTGGGACGACGTGCGTCCGGTGTACGAGCGGATCGAACGCGACCTGCTCGACCTCGAACAGCACGATCCGCTGCAGCCGATCCAGCAGTCCATTGTGGACGCAGCGCAGGAGATCGGCCTGCCGTTCAACGACAATTACAACGGCGGCACCCTCGACGGCGTTTCCGTGCAGCAGGTCACCATGTCCGGCGGACGGCGGCGCAACACCTGGCTCTGCTACGCCGAACCGGTCGCCGGCCAGATGACCGTCCACACTGGCGCGCTGGTGCATCGCGTGCTGTTCGAGGGAGACCGCTGCATCGGCGTGCTGGCGGAGGTCGACGGCAAACTGGAGTCGCTGTTCGCCGATCAGGTCGTGCTCGCCGCCGGCGCCCTCGCGTCCCCGGCGATCCTGCTGCGCAGCGGAATCGGCCCGGCTGACGACGTCGCCGCGCTGGGCTTGGACGTCGTCGCGGATCTGCCAGGGGTCGGCGAGAACCTGCACGACCACCTGCTGTCGCCGGTCATCTTCGCCACCGACCGGCGCGCGGTCGCGCCGCCGCAGACCGGGCTTTCGGTGACGCAGACGCATCTGTTCTGGCGCAGCCGCCCGGGCCTGGCGGTGCCGGACACCCAGCCGATCCACTTCAGCGTGCCGATGTACGAACCGTGGATGACCGGGCCGGCGACCGGGTTCTCGCTGATGGCGGGCATGATCACGCCGCAAAGCCGGGGAACGCTGCGGCTGCGCAGCACGGATCCGGCCGAGATGCCGCTGATCGACCTGGCCGCGCTGGCACACCCGGCGGACTTCGAAAGCCTGGTCGCGTCGGTGGAACAGTGCCGGTTGATCGGAGGCGCCCCGGCACTGGCCGAGGAGTGGGGCGCGCGGGAGCTGTACCCGGGACCGGCGGATATCCGGGAGTACGTCCGGCGGACGGCGATCACGTATCACCACCAGGTGGGCACGTGCCGGATGGGGACCGACGAGCTGGCGGTGACGGACCCGACGCTGGCGGTGCGCGGAGTGTCCGGGCTGAGGGTCGCGGACGCTTCGGTGCTGCCGCGGGTGATCAGCGGGAACACGAACGCACCCGCGGTGCTGATGGGGGAGCGGGTGGCGGAGTTTCTGCTGGCCTGAGGCGGGTGTCCAGGCCGGGGCGGGCGGTTCGGTTCCAGGCACGGACAGCACCATGCTGGTTCCGGTTGCGAATTCTGAAATAATCCACGTCATTTAACGTGATTTGATCTGTAGAACCGAGTTTGGAATCAGGAAAACGTGCTTAACCCCCTGGGAAATCGTTACCCGCGGCATCGCTAGAGTGGTGTTCCCAGGGGAGGGGTTAGTTCATGGCGGGGCAACGCGACAGCCGCGAGGCGGACGGCCGTCCGCGCTCGGAGACGGTCAACAATCCGCGCAATTTCTGGCGGACCACGGGATTGGCGACGGTGCTGGCCGCGGCGATGGGGGTAGCCGGAACGCTGCTCGCCCAGCAGATGGGAAAGAAGGACCCGGCTCCCGGCCCGGCAGAGACCAGTCGCGCGCCATCGGCCCCGCAGAAGAGCAGCGCGCCGATGTCGGCGAGCGACCCGAGCGAGGCCGCCCCTTCGGAGATCCGGTGGCAAGGAAAGTTCGCGTTGACGAGCTACCCGGATTTCGAATCGCTGCCGCCGAAGGACAATGCGGGCGGCAGCATGAGCCAGGACATCTACGGCACACTCTATCCGTCGGGCGGCGGTGCGGTCTGGACCGGCAGTCGGCCGCCATCGAAGCAGGAGTGCTCCGACTTGGCGGACACGCAATCGCGGGAGAAGATCGACCCGGTCCCCGGAACGCAGGTGTGCCTCAAGACCCGCGGCCGGGTCGTCTACTTCAAGGTGGTCGGCGCCGGCGAGCGGGAGAATTGGGTCTACCGGTATCAGACGCAGCTGATCGTCTGGAACTGAGGGAGCCGGGTCGCTGCCGCGGCGGCCCGGCGGCGAAGCTCTCCGCCGGACCCGTCCGTTCCCGATGACCTGCGTTGCGCAGCCCTAGTCCCGCGCGTAAACCCGCTTCCCCCCGAACCACGTCTCCCGCACCGTGATCCCGGCCAGTTCGTTCGCCGGGGTCTTGAACGGATCCTGGTCCAGCACCACGAAATCCGCCGACTTCCCCGGCGTCAGCGACCCCGTCACGTCGTCCAGTCCGCACGCGCGGGCTGAGTTCAGCGTGAACACCTGGATCGCCTCGGCCAGCGTGATCGCCTGCTCCGGCCACAGGCTCCCCGGGTGCTTGCCGTACGGGTCCTGCCGCGTGATCAGGCCCTCGATGCCTTCCCAGGCGTTCGGGGATTCGCTCACCGGCCAGTCCGAACCTCCGGCGACGAGTGCGCCGGTGTCCAGCAGCGTCCGGTTCGGTTGCATGCGCGCCGCGCGTTCGGCGGGGATCACCTGGGCGATGGCGTCCGGGATCACGCCGGGCACCCAGAGGAACGGTGAGATGTCCGCCGACACGTTGAGCGTCGCGAACCGCTCCAGGTCGTCCGGGTGGATGAATTGTCCGTGTGCCACTTGGATTTTCGTCGTGTAGTCGCCGCGGGCGCGAAGGTTTCCGGCAGCGTCCAAAGTGGCCCGGACGGCAGCGTCGCCCGCGCAGTGGATCTTCGCCGACAGCCCGGCCGAGACGGCGACGTCCAGCCACTTCGCGAGTTCCTCCGGCGGCATCGTGGTGTCGCCGCAGAAGCACTCGTGGTGCAGGTACGGCTCGAGGAACGCCGCGGTGTGCGCGGGCGGGGTGCCGTCGAGGAAGATCTTCACGAAGTCCGGCCGGTGGTGCTCGCTGCGGTACGCCGCGGCTCGGTCGAGCAGTGGTTCGCCGATCGGGTCCGCGCCGAAGATCGGGTCGTTGACCAGCATCGACGACACCACCCACGCGGCCAGTTCGCCCGCGTCGTCCAGCGTCTTCAGCGCGGTGAGGATGTCGAGGGTGGCCCCGGCGTCCTGGAACGCGGTGATGCCGTACGAGTGCAGGATCGCGATCGCCCGCCGCGATGCTTCGGCGTGTTGTTCGGCGGTGAGCGTGCGCGTGTCCCGCATCGCCCGCTCCACCGCCAAGCCCGCGGTCTCGATCAGCAGACCGGTCGGCGCGCCGCTGTCGAGGTCGCGGTGGATCGTCCCGCCGGTCGGGTCCGGAGTGGCCGCGGTGATCCCGGCCAGTTCCAGCGCCCGGCTGCTCGCCCACCGGTTGTGCCTGCTGTCCTCGATCAGCACCACCGGACGGCCGCCCGCCGCCTCGTCCAGTGCCCGCCGCACGGACTCGTGACCGAGTTCAGGGGCCAAAGTGGACGGCCAGGCGCCGCCGACGACCCATTCGTCCGGACCGAGCCCGGCCGACCATTCCCTGACCGCGGCGAGGATTTCGGCCAGGCCCGCGCCGCTTTCCAGGCGCAGCTCGAACAATTCCCGCCCGGCGAGGGCGTGGTGGCTGTGCACGTCCACGAAACCCGGCAGCACGAACGCGCCGCCGAGATCGACGACCTCGGTGTCCGGACCGGCCTCGGCCGTGCTCACCCGGCCGTTCTCCACCGCGAGCGAGGCCGCCCACGGCCGATCTTCGTCCACTGTGTACACAGTGGCGTTGGTGAGGAGCAGTTCAGGCGCCACGGGTCACTGTCCAGCGGGGTCGTAGTCCGGCGAATAAACAGTGTTGCTGAGCAGCCTGCCGTACGCGCCGAAGGTGAAGTGCGTCGGCGACTTGCCGTCCTCGCCCAGTCCGAACAGCGAACCGTGCGACCGCAGTTCCCGCACGTTCCGGTGGTCGGCCACGGTCACCGACGCGCACGGGATGACTTTCTCGCGCCAGGTGAACACGTAGATCCCGGGCCGGACCTGGTAGACGGAGTTCTCGTCGGTGTCGGCGAGGCCGCGCTCCGGGCCGGAAAGGCACTGCCAGGTGTACCAGTGCGGGGTCAGGTAAACGTGCTCGTACGCGTGCTCTTCGCTGTAGACCCACTGCACGCGGCGGCCGATCAGCGCGGTGCTGGGCGCGATTTCCTCGCCGTGCGCCTCGCGGCCCTGGATGGTCGCGGGACGGAACCGTTGCGTCACGCGGGGAAGTCCGTCGCCGATCGTGCTCGTGACGACGAGCGCGCGGCCCTGGCGCACGTCCAGCAGCAGGCTGTACGAGGTTTCCGCGCCAGGGTGGAACTGCACGTAGAACAGTCCGGCGTCGACGAGGAACGTCTCGGAAGCGGTCTCGCCGGTGGCGCCGTCCTCGTTCCACGACGCGCGGTCGCCGGTGAAGCTGATCGAGAACGTGCCGCCGTCGGCACAGTCCAAAGTGAACGACTGGTTGTCGAGATCGTCCACAGTGGCCGCTTTGTTGGCGTCGAAGCCGGGGGCGAGCCCGTCGAGCGGGAGCCAGGTGGAGGTGTCGGACAGATTGGTCGCGGGCATGGAGCCTTCCTCAGTGTTCGCAGTGGCCGTGGGCGGCCGAGGGCAGGTCGAGTGCCGGGTTCCGGTCGCAGAACCCGTAGGGGCGCACCATGAATCCGGAGTAGTCGACCGGCATGACCGGCCAGTCCTCCGGACGCGGGATGTGCGTGGGGCCGAAGACGTGCCACAGCACGACGTCGGTGTCGCTGACGGAGCGGTCGGCCGCCGTCCACGCGGGCAGACCGGCTCCGCCCGGGTGCGCGTTGGGCCGATCGCCCGCCGGGAAACGCTCGTCAGGCGCGTAAGGCGTGACCCAGAGGTGGTTCGTGGCGAACGTCGCGCGCTGGTACACCGTCGATTCCGGTTGCGCCATCAGGGTTGCCGACGGTCGCGGCACGAGCTGGTACGCGGTCGGCGCGCCGAGCCGGTTGGTGTGCTCGGTGCTGCGGACTTCCCACACCCGCGCGGTCGCCGGGTTCGCGTGCCGCTTCGCTTCCTCTTCGGTGCGCAATTCCGTGGCTTTCCAGGTGAAGGCGTTGCCATACGGGTTCTTTTCGCCGACCGGAATGCCGACAGCGTCCACTTCGTACACCGAGTTGCGCTGGCCGTCGACGGCGAAGTCGAGCCGCGCGCAGAACAGGTGCTGGTGCACCGGCGCGAACAGGCCGGGTGCGATCTCGGACGCGTGCGGACTCGCGGACCCCGGCTCGCCCGCGCCGGAGAAGACGATGCCGGTCGCCTTGGCTTCGCATTCGATGGTGCCGTCGAGGTAGAGATACCAAAAGAAGCCGTAGTCGTAATTGCCGATGGTGGAGATCGACGAGATCACCAGCCGGCGCGAACGGCGGACCTCGGCCTTGCCGTCCAGATCGGTGTGCTTCCAGAGGATCCCGTAGTCCTCCTCGTGCATGCAGATCGCGTTAGGCACGCGCACCGGCTGGCCGTGGTCGTCGGCGAGGAAGGCGTCGAAGTAGTGGATCACGCCGAGGCAGTCGCAGCCGAGGCGCAGGCTGTTGCCGTTCTTGCCGAGCAGGTATTCGCCGGCGTCGAAGTAGCTGATCCAGAACCGGCCGATTGACGTATCACCGTAAGGAACAACCATCTCAGGCACCGACGCGCGGTACAGCACCGAGCGGTCCTGGAAGGTCAGCTGGTGCAGGGTCAATCCCTCGCGCGCGTTGAACCCGACGCGCAGCTGCCAGCCCTCCCACGTCACGAGCGAGCCGTCGACCTGGAAGCTCGGGCCTTCCGGCTGGGTGATCTCGATGGGCTTGAGGGTCGTGCGCGCGGGGTGGTGGCCATACCGGCCGGAGTCCTCCGGGACCGGGGTGTCGCCCTCGTCCTCGACCCGCAGGACGCGCTGTTCGGTCAGGTTGAGGTGCGCGACCAGGCCCTCGACCGGATGCGCCCACGGGCTGTCGGTGTCGTCCTCGCGCAGGAAGGTGAGCGAACGGATGACCCGGCCGGTCTCGTCCTCGCGGCCGAAATAGCCGGGGGCGAGCGGCGCGCAGAACGCGTGCTCGATGCGGTCGCCGAGGCCGCGGCGCTCCATGGCCGCGCGCCATTCCGGGGAGGCCTTCGTGACGGCCTCGGCCAGGTCGTATTCCTCGAAGAGATACGGGGGCTGGCCCTCGCCGCACTTCTCGTGGCTGACCAGCTCACCGGCGGTCACCGACACGACCGCGTCGGCCGATTCGCCGGTCGCGGTGTCGAGCAGGGTGAACTGGATCCGGCGGTCGGCCGGGGCGCCGGCCAGCACGGCGGCCTTGTCCGGCTCCACCGGGAGGACCTGCGGAAACCGCGTCGTCTCGGTGATCAGCCCCTGTGCCTCCAGCACGGCCCGGCCTGCGGCGAGCTCGTCGGCGGTCAGCGGGTCAAGGGGGTGCGGGTGTGCGTTGCTCATGGTGTCCCTTCGCGCTCCTCGCCGCAGTGTTCGCGGTGCCCCGGGGACAGCGGTAGCCGGGACCCGGGGGTCGTGCGGTCGCTGACAACAAGGATGCACTCGTTGCCAATCCCCGCGGGCGCCGTTGCTGCAGGATTGCCGGATGCGACTCGACCTCGACGGCAAGGCCGTGCTGATCACCGGAGCCGCGTCCGGGATCGGGCTGGCCTGCGCGCGGGCGTTCCTGGACGAGGGCGCGCGGGTCGGGATCCTCGACCGGGTCCGGCCGCCGTCGCTGCCGGGGGACGTCGTCGCGGCGCGGGCGGACATCACCGACGAGGACCAGGTGGCCGCGGGCGTGCGGCTCGTGGCGGAGTCGTTCGGCGGGATTGACGTGGTAGTCGGCTGCGCTGGGATATCAGGACCGGTCGGACGGCCGCTCTCCGAGACCAGCGCGGCGGACTTCACCTCGGTGATGGCGGTGAACGTGCTGGGCCAGTTCCTGGTCGCGAAGCACGCTCGGCCGTGGCTGGGGGACGGGAGTTCGATCGTCTTCCTGGCCAGCGATTCGGCCTTCGTGTGCGCGCCGGGGATGGTGCCCTACTGCGCGTCGAAGGGCGCGGTGGTGTCGTTGACGCGCGCGTTGTCGGTCGAGTTCGGCGGCGTCCGGGTCAACTGCGTGTGCCCGTCGGTGGTGGACACGCCGATGGCGCGAGGGGATCTGGGGGACCTGCTGGACGAACCGGGGTTCCCGGTCCAGGCGGCCGGGGAGGTCGCCCAGCAGGTGGTGTATCTGGCTTCCGCGCGGGCGCGGACGGTGAACGGACAGGCCTTGCTCGCCGACTTCGGCTATTCGGCTCGGTCTGGGTTTCCTGCTTGAAAGGGAGAAATGACGATGGCAGACACGCGGGTCGTGGCGATTACCGGCGGAGGGACGGGCATTGGGGCTGCGGTTGCTCGGCGGTACGCCGGCGAAGGCGCACAGGTCGTGGTTCTGGGCCGGCGGCGCGAGCCGCTGGAGAAGGTCGCTGCGGAGACTGGCGCGCACGTGATCGCCGGCGACGCCAGCGTCCGGGAGGACGCGGAAGCGGCGATCGCGGAAATCGTCGAAAAGTTCGGGCGGCTGGACGTGATCGTGGCCAATGCCGGCGGGCACGGGCTGTCTTCGGTGGTGGACACCGGCGACGAGGAATGGGAGATCGCGCTCCGGTCCAATTTGTCCAGTGCGTTCGTGTTCTGCCGCGCTGCGTTGCCTTCTCTCGTGCAGAGCGGCGGGCAGGTCGTCATCGTTTCTTCGCTGGCCGGGTTGTTCGCCGGGCCCAATGTCGCCGGGTACACGGTGGCGAAGCACGCGCTGATCGGGCTGACCCGGTCTATCGCTCGGGATTACGGGCCGCGCGGGGTGCGGGCCAACGCGGTGTGCCCGGGCTGGGTGCGGACGCCGATGGCGGACGGGGAGATGGAACAGTTCGCCGAGGCGGCCGGGTTCGACGGCGGGCACGACGAGGGGTACCGGCGGGTGACCGCCGAGGTGCCGCTGCGGCGTCCGGCCGAACCGGAGGAAATCGCTTCCATCGTGCGGTTCCTGGGCTCGTCGGAGTCCTCGTACATCACCGGGGCCGTGCTGGTCGCGGATGGCGGGGCGCACGCGGTCGACTTGCCCACCTTGGCCTTTGAGCGCGCCGGGATGGGGTCGTAGAGCCGCTGGGGTTGGGCGGCACCGCTGACGTGCTGCCCGACTGAGGTACGTGAGGGGAACCCTGACGGAATCAGATTCCCTCAGGGTTCCCCTCACGTACCTCAGCGCAGGCAACGCCGCATCCGTTCGCGACGGCCGGGTCAGCTTGATTCCGCCAGGGTCCGCAGCCATTTCGTGAGCAGCTGGGTTTCCGTCGCGCCCAGAATCTCCGGGTTCGCCGCGGCGTGCTCCAGCACGCGGTGGATTTCGGCGGACCGGTCCCCGGCCGCCGAGGTGCCGGTGATCGCGGCGATCGCGCCTTCCCGCACCGCCACGGACAGCGGGCGGTCTTCCTCGGCGAGGATGATCTGCCGCAGCGTGACGCCGATGTTCGCCACCAGGATGTGCGCGGCCGCCTGGTCCGGCGGGACCGTCAGGCGGCCCTGGTCGGCCGCCGCCTTGGTCAGGGCGCGCAGCATCGCGCTGGGGCGTTCTTGCGCTTCGGGGGCGTGGCCGGGGTGCACCTGGCCGTACATGAGCGTGTAGAAGCCGGGGTTCGCGATTCCGAACGCGACGTGGGCGTCCCAGCCGTCGCGCAGGTCCTGGATCGGGTCGCCGGACGGCTCGTGCGCGCCCTTCTCCGCGAGGTACAGGTCGAAGCCGCGCTCGACGACCGCGTCCAGCAGGCCCTGTTTGCTGCCGAAGAAGTGGTACAGCGTCGGCATTTTCACCCCGGCTTGGGCACAGATCGCGCGCAGCGAGATGTCCTCGCCCGGCGTCGCGGCGACCTGTTCGGCGGCGGCGTCCAGGAGCCGGGTCCGTGTATCCGCGTTCGCAATCTGTGTCACACCGCTATGGTAGCCGCTATTGCACTGCTACAGTGATACATATCAGCGATAAAGAGATGGAGGGGTCCTCATGACCGACCACACCCTCAAGGGCAAGAACGTCCTGGTCGCCGCCGGGGCGAAGAACCTGGGCGGGCTCATCAGCAGGCAGGCCGCCGAGGCCGGCGCGAACGTGGCGATCCACTACAACTCCGAGTCGACCCGGCCGCAGGCGGAGGAGACGCTCGCCGCGGTCGAGGCGGCGGGCGGCAAGGGCGTCGTGCTCACCGGCGACCTCACCGTCCCGGCGAACGTGGAGAAGCTGTTCGCCGACGCGGAGGCCGCGCTCGGGAAGATCGACGTCGCGGTCAACACGGTGGGCAAGGTGCTGCGCAAGCCGATCACCGAGACCACCGAGGACGAGTACGACTCTATGTTCGACATCAACTCGAAGGCGGCCTACTTCTTCATCAAGGAAGCGGGCAAGAACGTCGCCGACGGCGGCAAGATCATCACGATCGTGACCAGCCTGCTCGCGGCGTTCACCGACGGGTACTCGACCTACGCGGGCGGCAAGAGCCCGGTCGAGCACTTCACCCGCGCCGCGGCCAAGGAATTCGCCCCGCGCGGGATCTCGGTCACCGCGGTCGGGCCCGGCCCGATGGACACGCCGTTCTTCTACGGCCAGGAAACCCCGGAACGGGTGGAATTCCACAAGTCGCAGGCGATGGGCGGGCAGTTGACGAAGATCGAGGACATCGCCCCGATCGTGTCGTTCCTCGCGACGTCCGGCTGGTGGATCACCGGGCAGACTATCTTCGCCAACGGCGGCTACACCACCCGCTGAGCAACGACAGCAAGGGAAACGCCATGTCCGAAGTGGAGATTCCGGAACCGGTGGCGTCGTTCGTCGACGCGGTGAACCGGCACGACGACGCCGCGTTCCTGGACGCGTTCACCGAAAAGGGCGTCGTGGACGACTGGGGCCGGTCGTTCGCCGGGCGCGCCGAGATCAAGGGGTGGAGCGACGTCGAGTTCATCGGCTCGCGCGGCGTCCTGACCCCGGAGGAGGTCACGGTCTCCGGCGGCACCGTCACCGTTGTCGGGGATTGGCGCAGCAATCACGCCAACGGACGGTCGAAGTTCGTCTTCGCCGTCGAGGGCGACCGGATCGCCAAGATGACCATCCGGGAAGGCTGACCGGCCGGGGCGTGGGCGTCCCACCGCGGAACGCCCACGCCCCGGGTCAGTTGGTGCCCAGATACGCCTGGTGCAGCGTGTCCGGCTGGTCCAGCAGGGGCTGCGACTCCCCGGCGTAGGTGACCCTGCCGGACGAAACGACCACGGCTTCCTGCGCGACTTTCAGCGCCAGGTGGGTGAACTGTTCCACCAGGAGGATCGCCGCGCCCGCGTTGGCGAATTCGGTGACCGCCGGGAGAAGCCGGGTGAAGACGGCCGGGGCCAGGCCGAGCGACATCTCGTCGATGAGCAGGAACTTCGGTTTCGCGGCGAAGGCCCGGCCCAGCACCACCATCTGCTGCTCGCCGCCGGACAGCAGTGCGGCGGGCGAGTTCTTGCGTTTCTCCAGTTCCGGGAACAGGGCGAGGACTTCTTCCACGCCGGCCGGGGTTTTGGCGGTCAGGCGCAGGTTTTCCAGGACGGTCAGGCTGGCGAACACCGCCCGTCCCTGTTCCACGTGCGCCAGTCCGAGCCGCGCTCTGGCTACCCGCGAATGTTTCGTGACATCGGTATGTCCAATGTGGATCGCTCCGGATGCCGCCGGGATCACGCCGGACAGGGCTTCCAGCAGACTGGTCTTGCCCGCTCCGTTGGGGCCGACCAACGCGGTGATCTTGCCCGGTTCCAGTGTCATTCCGACGTCGGCGATGACTGGGCCCGCACCGCGCGCGACGGTCAGGTTCTCGATTCGCAGCGTGCTCACAGCATCTCCGTTTCGCCAAGGTAGGCTTTCAGAACCGCCGGATCCGCCAGCACTTCTGCCTGCGGGCCGCTCGCCAGCACCTCGCCGAAGTCGAGCACGGTCAGCGTGTCGCAGACCGACCGGACCAGGTCCAGGTCGTGTTCGATGATCAGCACCGAGACGCCGAACCGGGCCGGGACCTGCCGCAGGCGTTCGCCGAACGCGACGTGTTCCTCGTGCGGGAGACCCGCCGCCGGTTCGTCGAGGAGCAGCACCTGGGGCTTGGCCATGAGGTGGCCGACGACTTCGACCAGCCGGCGCGCGCCCACGTCGACGCGGTCCAGCGGCGTCGCGGCCGGCGGGCAGCCGAAGAACTCCAGCGCGGCAGCGACTTCGGCGGCATCCGGGCGTCGGCGGGCGACGAACCGGACGTAAGCCTCGATGGTCAGGCCCGCGGGGACTCGGTCTTGCTGGAAGGTTCGGCGCAGGCCGGAGCGGGCTCGTTGCGTCGGATTGCCGGTGAGCGGACGGTCGGCCAGTTCGACGGTTCCTTCCGCTTGCGGTAGGAAGCCGCTGATGGCGTCGACCAAAGTGGACTTTCCCGCGCCGTTCGGGCCGATGACGCCTAGGACTCCGCCCTTCGGTACGGCCAAGTCCACTCCGGACAGTGCCTTCACTTGTCCGAAGGTGACACTCAGGCCCCGGACCACCAGTACCGGCTCGCCGGGCGGCAGCCGCGGAGGTTCTTCGCCCAGCGCAGTGATCTGAACCCCAGCGCTGGCCCTCGATCGACGCCGCCACAGCTCGCGGATCGCGGTGCCGAGGTTGCCGCGTCCGGCCAGTGCCTGGATGCCCAGGAGACCAAAGATCACGTAACCCCAGTCTTGCGGGACTCCCCACCGCTTCAACAGCTCTGGTACGGCAACCCAGAGGACAGCACCGAACACTGCCATATCAATCAGGTGCGCACCGGACATGATTGCCAGCACGTACAACGCCAGCGATTGCAGCGGGGCGAAGCTGGTCGGGAACGCGAACCCGACCTGTGCGGTCAGCAGGCCGCCGCTGATGCCGCCCAGAGTGGCGCTGACCGCGAAGGCTGACAGCTTGGCCGTACGAACGCTGGCACCTGCCGCCGCGGTACCGCGCTCGGAGAACGCCACCGCGGCCCAGCTGCTGCCCCAGGGACCGCGCCGGAGGAAGTGCACGAGCAGGGCGCAGACGATCAGGACGATGATGCACATGAGGAAGTACGCGTTGTCGTCGGCCACAAAGGACGGACGGTCCACCGAGACGCCGTCCGTGGTGCCGGGGAACTGGATTTCCACCAGGGTGACGTCGGCGGCCGCGGCCAGGCCGAGCGTCACCACCGCCAGGTTGATCCCGCGCAGGCGCAGCGCCGGGAGTCCGATGAGGACGCCGACGACACCGGCGGCGAGACCGCCCAGCAGCAGCCAGAAGAAGAAGCCGCCGGGGGCACCGGCTTTGTTCAACGCGGAGACGACCCACGCGCCGATCGCGCCGAAGGTCAGCTGGCACAAGGAAATCATTCCGGCGCTGCCGGTGACGACACCTAAGCCGAGCAAGGCGATCGCGGCTACGACGACGCTGACGCCGAGGTAGGCGAAGTAGCCGTTGAGACCGACGGTCAGGCCGATTCCGACCAGCACCGCGACCACCGCGACGACCAGTGGGGTTCCGAAGCGGGACACTGCGCCCCGGTCAGCGAGCTGCATCCCACACCTCCTTGCGCTGAGACCACACGAGCAGGCCGACGATGGCCAGGAACGGGACGAAATTCCGCACTACCGAAAGCTGGTCGACCTGCGCGAGCGCGCCCTGCAGCATGCCGAGAACGAGTCCGCCGACGACGGCGAGGTCCAGCCTGCGGAACCCGCCGAGCAGGGCCGCCGCGGCCGCGGGCACGACCAGCATGGACAGCGAGGTGGCATCGTTCGATTGGGACGGCGCGACGATCACGATGATGACCGTGCTGATCAGCCCGGTGGCGCCCCACACGGCGGCACTGAGACGTTTCGCGGGGATACCTAACAGCTCAGCTGTCGTCGGGCGTTCCGACAAAGCACGCAGTGAGATACCAACGGGCGTCTTTGTCAGGATCAGCCGCGCGGCGAAGGCGATCACCACCGCCAGCACGACGGTCACGACCGTCACCTGGCTGATCACCACCCCGCCGACGGTGAACGCCGGGCCGGCCAGCAACGCCTGGAACGGCTGCGGTTTGTTGCCGAACAGGATGAACGACAACGAGATCAACAGCAGCAGCACCGCGACAGTGACCGCCGAGCGGGTGCCGGTGCCTGCTTCGGCGAGCCACGTCGAGACGACCCAGCCGATCAGCACGCTCAGCACTCCGCCCAGCAGCACGCCGAGCACCACCGCCAGCCACTCCGGCAGTCCGCCGTGGACGGACAGCGCCACCCCGACGTAACTGCCGAACATGCCGGTCGCCGCCTGCGCGAAGTTGACGACCCGGACCAGCCGCGACATCAGCGTCAGGCACACCGCCAGCACCGCGTAAAGCCCGCCGGCGGCGAGCCCGGCCAGCGCTCCCTGCACCATTGCAGTCTCCTCTTTCCAGAGCGGATCGGGTCAGCGCCGCGGAATCCGCAGCCAGTCGGTACCGGCGATCTCCCACCGGTTCGTGCCCGTCGCGAGCTTCACCGGCCAGCCCGCGATGTTGTCGTGGTGCGTCTGCCCGGGGCCGAACACGTACGGCGTGCCGACCATCGGATCGGAGATCGGCTTCATTTCGCGCAGCGCCTTCGTCACCGATTCCCGCGTGATGTCGCCCGGCATGCCTTCCAGCACCTTCAGGAAGTACTTCGCCGCGAGATAGCCGCCCTGGCTGAACGAGGTCAGCGGAATGTTGTTGCGGGTCATGAGATCCCGCCACTCCTTGGTGCGCGGGCTCGACGGATCGGTGAACGGGTAGAACTCGGCGGGCACGTAGACGCCCTTGCCCGCGTCGGAAACCGCTTTCGCGTACTGTTCACTGTAGACACTCGTGAGCAGCAGCCAGGTCACGTCTTTCCAACCTTGTGCCTGCGCGGCTTTCAGCTGGCCGATCGAGTCGGGCTCCACCGGGTTCACCGTCACCGCCTTGCACCCGGCGGCACGCGCCTTCACGATGTAAGGCGTGTAGTCGGAACCGTTGTACGGCACGGTCGCGTCGACGTACTTCAGTTTCTTGCCGGTGATTTTCGACCATTCGTCAATGGCCGCGCGGTAGTATGGCAACGTGTTCCCGGCGATTTCCAGCAGTGCGCACATGTCTTGCAGGTGCAGCACTTCGGAGCCGTACAGCAGGGTCAGCGTCATGTCGTGGAACGGCCCGACGTTGGCCGGCCCGATGTTCGGGCTGGTGAAGCACGACGGGTCGACGCCGATGCCGGAGATGGAGAGGACTCTTTCCTGCTGGTAGTACTTGGCGTTGATCTGGCATTCGATGAGGCTCGACGAACCGACCAGCGCCACCGCCTGGTCGCCGCCCACGATTTCGCGGGCCGCGGCCGCCGCGGCGGCGGGGTCGCCCTTGTCGTCGATGGCGTGGTATTCGATCTTGCGCCCGTGCACGCCGCCCGCCGCGTTCGCCGCGTCGAAGACGGCCTTGGCGGCCTGGGAGGATTCCGGGAAGGTGGCGGGACCGCTCAGCGCGTTGACCGAGCCGACCACGATCGGTCCGTTCGGATCGGCGGTGCCCGCGCAGCCCGCCGCGACCAGCGTGACGAGCACGGCCGACGCGAGCGCGGGCAGGAACTTTCTCATCATGGCTCGGCTTTCCGGTCCACAGTGACCAGAGGGGGAGGGGAGAGAGAACGGGGGCGGTGCCGGGGGAAGGACCGGCACCGCCGTGGCGCGGCAGGCTCAGTCGGTCGCCGCGGCGACCGGTGCGGAATCGACGATCTGCTCGAAGCTCGCGACCTTGTCGCCGTCGAACTTCCACACGTGCGCCACGCGCGCGGTGAAAGCCTTGCCGGACTTGCGGTTCTTGCCGGTGTAGGTGCCGAGCCCGACGATCGAATCACCGGCGTCCAGCAGCGCGGACAGGGAGAACTGGTAGCCGTCCCAGTCGCGGGCGATTGCCTCGAAGACGTTGCGCCGTACCTCGTCCGGCCCGGTGTAGGTGCCCGCGTAAGGGAATCCGGCGGCCTCGGTCCAGGTGGTCTCGGGGCCGATCGGCGCGAGCATGCCGTCGAGGTCGCCGCGGTCGCTCGCCTCGTAGTGCGCGGTGATCACGTCCAAATTGGACACAGGGAAACTCCTTAAACGGGCTGGACGTCGGGGTAGCTGATCGAGCCGAGCGGGTAGATGTGCCCGCCCGCGCGGGAGTGCTCGGACCGGCCGTCGCCGGTGATGCCGAGGAAAACGCCGGTGGTGCGCAGGTCGTAGCCGAGGTCGTGCAGCCACACGCTGGCCACCGCGATCCGGAACTCCCGGAAGCAGAACAGGTACAGGCCGTCGGCGAACTTCCAGACAGTCGACATGTCCACGTCGCCGTGCCCGCGCTGCACGCCCTCGACGCACTGCCAGCAGTAGCGTTCGGAGGAAAGGTAAACGTGCTCGTACAGGTGGTTCGGGCTGTAGCGGTAGACGTTGCGCTTGCCGATGAGGTCCCGCGACGGCCCGGGCACGTCCCCCGTCGGCTCGCCGCCGTCGGTGGTGCCGGCGTGGAAGGTCTGCGAAACCCGCGGCGTGCCTTCGATGTCCTCGTCGCCGATCACCGACCGGATGGTCATCGCGCGGTGCGTGGTGGTCGAGTAGACGATTGTGAGGGCCTCGCCTTCGACGCTCGTCAGCGGCAGATTCACGAAAAAGACGTCAGGACGCACGGCGACCGCGTCGTACGGGTCCTCGATGCCGTTGAGCGTGAGCCGTTCGCCGTCGAGGAACCGCAACTCGAGCTTCGCGCCGTCATCGAGCGTGACGGTGAGCTCCTGCCCGGTGAGGTCCGCGTTGGGCAGCCGGTAGGTGTCGATCCCGGCGGCGAACTCGTCGTAGGTGCGCCATTCGTCTGGGGAAGGGTCGGACATGCCCATCATGCTCGCCGCGCTCCGGCCCGGGAGCGAACGTTCGTGCGCTGGCGGGCAACTGCCGGACGCTCGCGGTCAATACCAGCGGCTTCGAGGCGAAACGGCAACGGCGCCCCCGGTGATCGGGAGCGCCGTGGATGGTGTGGGAGCCGGGTCAGCCGCGGGCGCGCAGCTCACTTGGCGACTGTGCGAAGGCCGCCCGGAACACCCGCGAAAAGTGCGCCGCGTCGACAAATCCCCACCGCGCCGCGATTGCCGCCACCGGACGGGCCGCCAGCAACGGATCCCGCAGATCCCGGCGGCAATGCTCCAGCCGCCGCTGCCGGATCCACCCAGCGACGGTCGTCCCCTGCTCCTGGAACAACCCGTGCAGATGCCGCGTCGAAATGTAATGCTCCGCGGCGATCTGCGCCGGACCGAGATCAGACCGCGAAAGATTGGCGTCGATGTAACTGCGGATCCGCCGCATCAGGTCGTGGTGCGGGTCGGCCGCCGTGCGGTCCAGGTCGAGTTCCGTGGCCAGCATCGTGGTCAGCAGGTCGACCGCGTTGTGGGCCAACCGCACGCCCACCGGGCTCGTCAGCACGTCCAGATTCCCGCCCAGCTGCGCCAGGAACGGCACCACGACGTTGCCGACGCCCTCGCGTCCGGACATCCGCACCGCGGTGAGCTGACCAACGAGGTCGCGTGGCAGGTCAACCTGCTGCTGCGGGAACATCAGCACCAGCGTCCGGAAATTCTCTTCGAACACGAGAGAGTACGGCCGGTTCGTGTCGTACAGCGCGACGTCGCCGGGCCGCAGCACGGCTTCGCGGCCGTCCTGGGTGAGAATGCCGGTGCCGGCCAGCATGACGCTCAGCTTGTAGCACGGCCGGTCGGCGCGGGCGATGAGTTCCGGCGTCCGCTCGACGGCGTGCGGGGACGCGGTGATCTCGGTGAGCGCGATCTCGCCCGCCTCGTGCGTGCGGAGCCTGCCGTGGAACCGGTCGCGGTGCTCGGTGCTCACCTGCAGCGGCACGAACGATCGCAGGACAGCGGACCGGAACTCCGTGAAGTCCTGCGCGACCGTGGTCGGCGTCTGCAAGATAGCCGTCATCATGTCACCTCTCCGTCGAAGTGCCGGTACCGCTGCGTGCCCGGGGAAGGGACCTGGCGCCCCTTCCCCGGACGGGACGCACCTTAGACCTGTTCGCCCAGTTTGAAACCCTGGTCGGCCCCGTCGGCGCGGGTGTAGGAGAACCCGTCCGCGCCGATGGTGACGTCCATTTCCTTCGTCTCGGTGCGTTCCTCGACCGGCTGGAGCTTCCCGTCCAGGTCGAGCACCCGCGAGGCCTCGGTGTACCAGCTCGGCACCACCGGATTGCCCCACCAGTCGCGGCGCTGGTTGTCGTGCACGTCCCAGCTGATCACCGGGTTGTCCGGGTCGCCGGTGTAATAGTCGTGGGTGTAGATCTCGATCCGGTGCCCGTCCGGGTCACGCACGTACAAATAGAACGCGTTCGACACGCCGTGCCTGCCGGGACCGCGCTCGATCTGGTCCGATTTCCGCACCGCGCCGAGGTGGTCGCAGATGTGCAGGATCTGGTGCCGCTCGTGCGTCGCGAACGCGATGTGGTGCAGGCGAGGGCCCGCGCCGCCGGTGAGCGCGACGTCGTGCACGGTCGGTTTGCGGAACATCCACGCCGCGTACACGGTGCCCTCGTCGTCCACGATGTCTTCCGACACCCGGAAGCCGAGGCCCTCGTAGTACTTCCGCGCGGCCGGGACGTCCGGCGTGTTCACGTTGAAGTGGTCCAGCCGCGACAGCGCGCCCGGGCCGTGCACGTCGTAGCGCTGGGTGAAGCGCTCGACGTGTTCGGCCTCGTAGAAGAACTCGATCGGGAAGCCGAGCGGGTCCACCACGCGCACCGCTTCGCCGATGCCGCGCGTGGTTCCCGCCGGGACGCGGCGCACCTCGACGCCGAGTTCCCGGTAGTACGCCTCGGCGACGTCGAGCTCGCCCTCGCCGCGCACGCGATACGCGAGCACGGCCAGCGCCGGTTCCGCGCCCTTGCGCAGGATCAGCGAGTGGTGCAGGTATTCCTCGAACGCGCGCAGGTATATCGCCTGGTCGTCCTCGTATGTCACGACGAGGCCGAGAACGTCCACATAGAACTCTCGCGACGCTTTCAGGTCGCTGACGATCAATTCCGCGTAGGCGCAGCGGATGACGTCCGGCGGGGTCGTGGTCATGCCTTGTCCTTCCCGGCCCCGAAGCGCGCCGTGTGCACGTCGCCGAGCGTGATGTGCACGGCCTGCTGTTCGGTGTAGAAGTCGATCGAGCGGTAGCCGCCTTCGTGGCCGAGGCCGGACGCCTTGACCCCGCCGAACGGCGTGCGCAGGTCGCGCACGTTGTGCGAGTTCAGCCAGACCATGCCGGCGTCGATGCTCTGCGCGAAGTTGTGCGCGCGGGTCAGGTCGGCGGTCCAGACGTAGGCGGCCAGGCCGTACTTGACGTTGTTGGCCAGCTCGAGAGCTTCTTCGTCGGTGTCGAACGGGGTGATCGCCACGACCGGGCCGAAGATCTCCTCCTGGAAGATCCGCGCGTCCGGCTTCACGTCGGCGAACACCGTCGGGGCCACGTAGTTGCCGGTGTCCAGGCCCTCCGGACGGCCGCCGCCCGCGAGCAGTTTCCCTTCCGTCTTGCCGATTTCGATGTAGCTCATCACCTTGTCGAAGTGCTCCGGGTGCACGAGCGCGCCGACCTCGGTGGCCGGGTCGTGCGGGTCGCCGACCACGATGTTGCGGGCGCGTTCGGCGTACCGGGCGCAGAACTCCTCGTAAATCGGGCGCTCGACGAGGATCCGGCTGCCCGCCGTGCAGCGTTCGCCGTTGAGCGAGAAGACGCCGAACAGCGTGGAGTCCAGCGCGGCCTCGAAGTCCGCGTCGGCGAACACGACGGCCGGGGACTTGCCGCCCAGCTCCATGGACATGCCCTTGAGCCCGGGCGCGCAGTTGCGGAAGATCGTTTCGCCGGTGGTGGTTTCGCCGGTGAACGAGATCAGCCGGACGTCCGGGTGCTTGACCAGCGCGTCGCCCGCTTCCTCGCCGAGGCCGTTGACGAGGTTGAACACCCCGTCCGGCACGCCCGCCTCGCGGAAGATGTCCGCCCACAGGCTCGCCGACAGCGGCGTGAACTCGGCGGGCTTGAGCACCACGGTGCAGCCGGACGCCAGCGCCGGCGCGAGCTTCCAGCTCTCCAGCATGAACGGCGTGTTCCACGGCGTGATCAGCCCGGCGACGCCGACCGGCTTGCGGTTGACGTAGTTGACCTGCTTGCCGGGGACCTTGTAGGTGTCGTCGGCCTGCGCGACGATCAGGTCGGCGAAGAAGCGGAAGTTCTCCGCCGCGCGCTGCGCCTGGCCGAGCGCCTGCTTGATCGGCAGGCCGGTGTCGAAGGTTTCCAGCTCGGCCAGCTGCTTGTCGCGGCTCTCCACGAGATCGGCGATCTTGTTGAGGATCCGGGCGCGCTGGCGCGGCAGCATCTTCGGCCACGGGCCGTGGTCGAACGCCTCCTTCGCCGCGGCGACGGCGAGGTCGATGTCCTCGGCCTTGCCCGCCGAAGCCGTCATGTACGGCTTGTTGGTGACCGGGTCGAGCACCTCGAAGGTCTCGCCCGAGACGCTGTCGGCCGGCGCTCCGCCGATGTAGTGGCGGATGTGCTCCGGCAGGTTCTCCGGAACGTAGTGCGCGGTCATGGTCACTTTCCTTCCACGGTGAAGCCGTCGACGGGCGAGAGGTACTGCTCGCCCTGGCGCATCAGTTCGGTGATCCGGGCGATGCCCGGTTCGGTCGGGGTGATCAGCGGCGGGCGCACGAAGCCCGACTTGATCAGGCCGCGCTGCTCCAGCACCCACTTGCCGGGCGCCGGGTTGGTCTCGACGAACAGCAGGTCGACCAGCGGGTGCAGGCCGTAGTGGATCTCGCGGGCGCGGTCGAAGTCGCCCTCGGTCCACGCGCGGTACATCTCGGCGCTGGCGGCCGGGGCGATGTTCGCGGTGGCGCTGACGAACCCGGTGCCGCCGAGGGAAAGCAGCGGAAGGCACAGCAGTTCGATGCCCGACCAGACGAGCAATTCCTTGCCGCACAAGTGAAGCACGCGGGAGAAGTGCTCGAAGTCCTTGGTGGTCTCCTTGATCCCGACGAAGTTGTCGAAATCGCGGAACAGCCGCGCGACCGTCTCCGGCGCGAGGTCGACCGACGTCCGGCTCGGCACGTTGTAGGCGACGATCGGCAGGTCCGGGAATTCCTTCGCGACCGTGGCGTACCAGCGGTAGAGCGCTTCCTGGGTGGGCCGCGCGTAGTACGGGGTGATGATCAGCGCGGCGTCGATGCCCGCGTCGCGTGCTTCGGAGGTCAGCTCCAGCGTCTCGTCGAGCTTCGCCGAACCGGTGCCGGGCATGAACGGCACCTTGTCGTCCACCGCCTTGGCGACCGTGCGGATCGTCTCCGCGCGCTCGGCCAGCGTCATCGCGCCGGGCTCGCCGGTGGAACCGCCGATCGAGACGCCGTGCGAACCGGACGCGAGCTGCCAGTTCACCAGGTTGGCCAGGCTGTCGTGGTCGACGGCGCCGTCGGCGGTGAACGGGGTCATCAGCGGCGCGATCGAGCCGGTGATGGCGTTCGGGGTACTGCGGAACCTCATGGGGTGGGGTCCTTCCTAGGGAGCTTCGGCGGGCGGGGCGGCCCGCCGGTCGAGGTAGGCGTCGAGGGTTGCGGTGCGGTGCCGGCGCGCGGCCAGTTCGAGTTCCAGCGGGTCGGCGTTCTGCTCGATCAGCACCAGCAGTTGTTCGTGTTCCTTGACCGATTCGTGCGCGCGGCCCGGGACGAAGCTGAACGTCGAATCGCGCAGCGACGCCAGCCGGTGCCAGCCGCGGTGCACGAGGTCGAGCACGTGCGGGTTCGGGCACGGTTCAAAGAGGACAGAGTGGAACTCTTGGTTCAGCTCGGTGAACCGGTGCGGTTCGAAGTTTTCCAGCGACAGGCGCATCTGCTCGTTGACCGCCCGCGCCCGTTCGATGTCCTCAGTGGACAGTTTCGGCGCGGACAGCGAGGTGGCGAAACCTTCCACCAAGGCAAGCGTTTGCATGGTGTGCTCGTAGGCGGTCTCGTCGACCATCACCACCTGCGCGCCGACGTTCCGCTCGAACGTGACCAGCCCTTCGGCTTCGAGCAGCCGGATCGCCTCGCGCACCGGGACGACGCTGACGTCCAGTTCCTTGGCGATCTGCCCCAGCACCAGGCGATAGCCGGGACCGAAGGTCCGGTCCGCGATCCGGTCCTTGATCCAGCGGTACGCGCGCTGGGATTTGCTCTCGCCTGCTACGGGCGCCACTGGGCGTACCTGGCCTTCCAGTGCTCGTTCATCGGGTAGAGGCCGTCGACGCTTTCGCCGTTCGCGACCTGCTCCGCGATGAACGTTTCCTGGCGTTCCTGCTCGATCGCCGCGTCCGCGATCTTTTCCACCAGGTGCGGCGGAATCACCAGGACGCCGTCGGAATCGCCGACAATCACGTCGCCCGGCTGAACGGTCGCGCCGCCGCACGCGATGGTGATGTCGACGTCCCACGGAACATGGCGGCGACCGAGCACGGCCGGATGCGGGCCGGAGTGGTAAGTCGGAATGTCCAGCGCTGCCACCGCAGCCAGGTCACGAACGCCGCCGTCGGTGACGATGCCCGCCGCGCCGCGGACCTGGGCACGCAGCGCGAGGATGTCGCCGATCGTGCCGGTTCCCTTTTCTCCGCGGGCTTCCATCACCAGCACGTCGCCGGGGTTGAGGGAATCGATGGCGCGTTTCTGGGCGTTGAAGCCGCCGCCGTGGGATTTGAAGAGGTCCTCGCGGAACGGGACGTAGCGGAGCGTCCTCGCGCGGCCGATGAGTTTCGTGTCCGGACGGGTGGAGCCGAGGCCGTCGATGGAGACGTGGTTGTAGCCGTTCTTGCGCAGCTGGGCGGAAAGCGTTGCCGTGCCTACGCTGGTGAGCTTGGTCTTGAGTTCCTCGGTGAGCACGAATTCCGCCGGGAGCCCCGCGGATTCCCGGTCGCCGTAAGCCTGTTCGCGCTGATTGTCGTCGATTTTGGGCTGAGCACTGAACTCCGGCAGTGGTGTGGTGCCCTCCACGACCGGCGTGACCAGCCGCCCGGTCGTCAGGTCGCCATGGCTGACCTCGACCTCGACCGTGTCGCCCGGCCGCACCACGGACGATCCCGCCGGAGTCCCGGTGAGAATGACGTCGCCGGGCTCGAGCGTGCTGAGCTGGGAGAGGTCGGCGACGAGGGTGCCGAAGTCGAAAATGAGGTCCTCGGTGGTGTCGTCCTGGACGAGCTTGCCGTTGACCCAGGTGCGGACGCGAAGATTTTTGGGGTCGACCTCCGCGGCCGGGATGGTCGCCGGACCGAGCGGGGTGAACCCGTCGCCGCCCTTGGAGCGGAGGTTGGAACCACCGTCGGCGTGCCGCAGATCGTATACGCCAAAGTCGTTGGCGGCGGTGACGCTCTCGACGCAGCCCCAGCCCTCATCCGGACTGACGCGGCGGGCCTGCTTGCCGATGATCAAGGCGATCTCGCCCTCGAAGGCAAGGAGTTCGGTACCCGCGGGGCGCTCGATCGGGGTGCCGGAGGCGCTGATGGAGGTGACGGGTTTGACGAAGTAGGAGGGTTTCGCGGGGGTCCTGCCGCGTTGCTTCGCGCGGGACGGGTAGTTCAGATGAAGCGCAATGACCTTGCCCGGCCGCTCCGGCGGGGTGGTGCTCGATACGGGACTCATGGGGGTTGACCTGCCCGGATGTCGTCGGGAGAGGAAGATATCTCAAAAGATATACGATCCTGGCCGGTTGGGGCAAGGGGTGCGTTCGCTTGGAAGCAGGACTAAGGTGACTCGTGATTCACGGTCCCTTTTTGGGAAGACCGGAAGCGCTGCCTACCAACCAGCGCAGGCTGACTTCCTGTCAGCCGCCGAGTAGCGCCCGGCCTACACGGTTCCGGTTACTGGCCAACCGTGAATCATGACAACCGCAGACAACTCGAAGCAGCACACCGGCACCGGGGTCGGTGTACACCGTTGCGGAGTTGCCTTGCTGTTGCTGGTCATCCCCCTGTGCACGCTGGCTGCCTTCGTCGCAGTGCTCGGTCTCGCCGCGTACATCGTGCACAAGACCGGAGATACCAAAGGGCTACGAGACCTCGCCGTTCTGATCCGAGCCTTGCGTCCGTCGCGGCGACTTATGCGTCGGCCTCGTGAGCGCCCGCCCCGGTGAGAACCGTGACAGACGCTCACGAGGCTTCCTCGACGGCGGACGGTTCCCCGACACGAAAGCCCCGGCTCGCCCGGACGCGGCGCATCGTCAGCCAAACGCCCAGGCGAGCCCGCCGCGCCTGCTCTAAGCCCCCCACCTCGCCAACGGAAGCGCCGGAACCCGGTGCCCCCGATGCCCGGTCATCTCCTCATTCGCCACCAGTGCGTTCAACACCGCCTCTTCCACCGCCTGCACCACCGCCTCGAAGAACGGGTCGATCGCACCCCACGGCACGAATCGCATGCTCTCGTAAGGTTCGTCGTCCGGCCGGGGGAAATGGCTGGTCAGCGCGCCCGCGTTGGCTGTGCTGAACGCCAGGAACAGATCGCCCGAGAAGTGCGACCCGGTGGTTCCGGTACGTGCCAGCCCCAACGGCACGCGACGGGCCAGCGCAGTGCACTGACCAGGCAACAGAGGCGCATCCGTCCCGATCACCACGATCACCGAACCGGCACCGGCAGGGGCGAGCCAGCTGGTGTCGGCCATGGGGTTGTCGTCAGCGAGTTCCGCGCCCAGATGCGAACCGGCCACCGTCAGCTCCGGGCGGCTGCCGAAGTTTGCCTGCACCAGGGCTCCGACGGTGTAGCTGTCCGATCCATGCGCGACAACCCGTGACGAAGTGCCGGTCCCGCCCTTGAAGCCGTAGCAGGTCATGCCGGTGCCGCCGCCTACCGAGCCCTCCGCGATGGGGCCGGTGGTGGCCGCGTCGATGGCGGCTACTGCGTGGTCGGTCCGGATGGTCGGGGCGTTGACGTCGTTGAGGTACCCGTCCCACGTCTCCGCGACCACCGGCAGCAGCCACTCCGCCGCGGCGTCCGGGCGTTCGCGGACTACCCAGTCGATCGTTCCCCGGTGACACTGCCCGACGGAGTGAGTACTGGTGATCAGCACCGGCAGCGTCAGCGAACCCGTCTCGGCCAGCCAGGCGCGGCCGGTCATTTCTCCGTTGCCGTTCAACGAAAAGGTGCCCGCGGAGCACGGCACATCGAACTGGGAACGGCCGCGCGGCAGGATCGCGGTGACCCCGGTCCGCACCGAATCTCCTTCGATCAGGGTGGTGTATCCGACCTCGACGCCTGGGATATCAGTGATCGCGTTGTGCGGGCCGGGCTTGCCGCCGAGGGCCAGTCCTAGGTCGCGGGCGCGGGTCATGCGGGGTCCTCCAGGGAGCATCGGGTCGAAACGCGGGCATAGGACAAGACCGCGGTCTCGGCGACGGATCGGTCGAGCGGCGGGACGGCTTGGGTCAGGTGCAGGCCGTAGCCGTCTTCGAGGGTGACGAGGTTGCGGGCGATGGTGACCGGGTCGTCGGTCAGGTCGAAAATCCCGGTCGCGGCACCGGCTTCCAGGATGCCGACGTAACCGCGCACCTGGCGTTCGTACAGGGCGATGTGCCGCGCGGCGTAGGCCGGTTCGCGGCGGGCGATGGTGCCCAGTTCGTACAGCAGCACGCACAGTTCGTCGTTCTTGCCGTTGGGCAGTCCGCTGCCGATCATCGCGCGCAGCCGGGCGCGCGGGTCGGCCTCGGCGGCGACGGCGGCTTCGCGCTCGACGCAGAAGCGTTCGACAGCCTCCTGCTGCACGTCTTCGAGCAGGTCGCTCAGGGAAGGGTAGTAGTACAACAGGGAACCCGGCGACATGCCGGCGTGGTCCGCGACGTCGCGCAGCTTCAGGTTCAGCACGCCGCGTTCGACGACCGTGTGCCGCGCCGCGGCCACCAGTTCCGCCCGCCGCTCGGGGGCCTTGCTCGGTCTTGCCATGCCTTGATTCTTTGAACAAATCTCGAAAAACGCAACCCCCGATCCGGATCGAGACCGGCGAAGTCTTGACGTAGCGGGCGTGAGGGCCTTAGCTGAACGCCCGGCTGGTTATTTGAGTTCCATTCAAACAACGTACTTGAGCAACGACTTGATGGAGGCCAGCGTTGTCCACCCCCGTCTTGCGCCGCGGGTTGCGCACCCTCGGCATGCTGCTGATCACGCTTTCCGCGATCAGCCCGGCGTCCTCGGTGTTCGTCATCGCACCGGGCGTCCTCACCGGCGCCGGATCGGGCGCCTTCTACGCCTTCCTCGCCGCCGCCGTGGTCGGCGTGTTCATGGCCTTCGTGTACGCCGAACTGGGCTCGGCCTTCCCGAGCGCGGGCGGCGAGTACACGATCGCTGCCCGCACGCTGGGCAAACTGCCCGGATTCATGGTGCTGGGCATCATGATCGTGACGCAGGTGCTGATCGTCGCGGTGATCGCGCTCGGCGTCGGCACCTACCTGAGCGTGGTGCTGCCCGGCGTCTCGCCCGCGGTCGTGGCGTCGGTGACCTGCGTGCTCGCCGCCGTCGTCGCGGTGTTCGACATCAAGCTGAACGCCTGGGTCACCGGCGTCTTTCTCGCGGTGGAGCTGCTGGCGCTGGCCGTGGTCGCGGTGCTCGGGCTGGTCAAGCCGGCCCGTCCGTTCACCGACCTGCTCGCGCATCCGGTCGCCCCCGGCGGCGGCCCGGCGACGATCAGCGCGGTGATGATCGCGACGGCGATCGCGATCTTCGCCTACAACGGCTACGGCTCGGCTGTCTACTTCGGAGAGGAAACCAAGGACGCCGGACGCGGGGTGGCGCGCGCTGTCCTCATGGGACTCGGGGTCACCGTGCTGGCCGAGCTGATCCCGGTCACCGCGGTGCTGATGGGCGCACCGGATCTCGGCACGTTGTTCAGCTCTCCCAACATGTTGTCGTACTTCGTGCAGTCCCGCGGCGGCAGCACGCTCGACACCGTGCTGAGCCTCGCGGTCGCGCTCGCCATCATCAACGCGGTCCTCGCGATCGTGCTGATCAGCTCCCGGCTGGTGTTCAGCAGCGGCCGCGACCGCGCGTGGCCGAAGGCGATGAACCGCGCGCTCGCCGCGGTGCACCCGAAGTTCGGCACCCCGTGGGTCGCGACGCTGGCGACTGGATTCATCGCCGCCGCACTGTGCTTTGTGGACCCGCAGATCCTGACCGTCGTGACCAGCACGTCGATCGTCGTCGTGTACGCGGCGCTGTGCCTCGGTGCCATCCTGGGCCGCCGCTCCGGAGCGACGGCGGGGGCGAAGTACCGGATGCCCGGCTTCCCGATCGCGCCGGTGGTCGCGCTGGTCGCGCTGGCGTTCGTGCTGTACGTGAACGCGACTGACCCGGTGATCGGACGGCCGAGTCTCATCGTCACCGCGGCGATCGCGTTGCTGGCCTTGGGGTACTACCTCGTGGTGCTGCGTCGCCGCGGCGGCTGGCAGTTGAGCGAAGCGGTGGAGGAAGAGGAGGACGCGCCCGCGCCGGTGCGGGAGACCTCGTAAGCCGCGGCTGGACCGTCCACTTGAGACCGTGGACGGTCCGGTTGTCGTCCCGCATCGGGTCCGGGATGATGCCCGGGTGCGGGTTTCAGTGCTGGACACATCGTCGGTCGTCGCGGGGTCGACCGCGCGCGAGGCGCTGCAGCGCACGCTCGACCTGGCCGAACTGGCCGACGAACTGGGATATCACCGCTACTGGTTGCCCGAACACCACAGCATGCGTGGAGTCGCGAGCGCCGCGCCTGCCGTGGCAGCGGCCCGCATCGCGGATGCCACGAAGAGGATCCGCGTCGGCGCGGGCGGCGTTCTGCTGCTCAACCACCCGCCGCTCGTCGTCGCCGAACAGTTCGGCACGCTCGCCGCGTTCAACCCCGGCCGGATCGACCTCGGGCTCGGCCGCGCGCTCGGCGGTCCGCAACGGGTGGCGGACGCGCTGAATCCCGGCCCGGCAGAAAGCTTTCCCAGCCGCGTTAGGGAATTGCTGGAGTATTTCGCCGACACCGACCAGCCGTTGCGCGCCACTCCCGCACAAGGAAACGTGCCGGACGTCTGGCTGCTCGGATCAAGCACGGCAAGCGCTCACCTCGCCGCCGAACTAGGCCTGCCGTACGCGTTCGCCTACCATCTCCGTCCCGCTGAAGCTGCTGCCGCGACGCGAAGCTATCGCGAGAACTTCCGCCCCGGCCTCATCGCCGAACCGTCCATTGTGGTCAGTGTCGCGGTCGTCGCCGCCGCGACCGAGGAGCACGCGGAATGGCTCGCCAGGTCCATTCGGGCTAAGGCATTGAGCCGTTCGCGCGGCGAGCGGATCTTGTTGCCCCGGCCGGAAGACGCGGTTGTCGATCCGGCGATCGGCCCCGGTCCGGTGCTCGCCGGAGCCCCGGCGGCACTGCGGAATTCGTTGCGCACAGTCATCGCCGAGACCGGCGCGGACGAGCTGATGATCACCACCCCGATCCACGACCACGCGGAGCGGAAACGGTCCTATGTGCTGGTCCGGGAGATCTCGGACGCGCTGTCCGCGCAAGATTGATCCTTTTTGTCCGGTTAATCGGCTAGGCCGCACGGGGTTTCCCCAACGTTCAACCTGGCGCGGGTTCGCATGTCACTTGTCGTGCCTAAGTTCCTCACGGCTTCGGAAAGTGGGGATTCATGGGAACCAGCGACGCGGTGCGAGCCCGCGCGATCACCAAGTGTTTCGGCGACGTGCTCGCGCTCGACGGTGTCGATCTCGACGTCGCGCACGGCGAGATCCACGGGCTCGTCGGCCCGAACGGCGCGGGCAAGACCACGCTGCTCGGCCTGCTGCTCGGACTCGCGGTCGCGGACGAGGGCGAACTCGAGATCCTCGGCCGCCCGGTCGGCCGCGCGCTCGCCACCCCGGACGGCATCTCCGGGTTCGTGGACGGGCCGGGGCTGTACCCGTCGCTCACCGCGCGGCAGAACCTCGCCGCGCTGGCCTCGCTGCGCGGCCAGACCGTCGACCTCGACGACCTCCTCGCGCAGGTCGGGCTCACCGACGTCGCCGACGACCGGGCGCGCGGCTTCTCCCTCGGCATGCGCCAGCGCCTCGGCCTCGCCGCCGCGCTGCTGACCAAACCGCGGCTGCTGATCCTCGACGAGCCCGCCAACGGCCTCGACCCGGCAGGCAAGAAACACGTGCACGGCGTGCTCGCCCGGCTCGCCGACGAGGGCACCGCGGTGGTGCTGTCGAGCCATCGGATGGACGACCTCGAAGCGCTCTGCTCGGAGGTCACCATCCTGTCCGCCGGCCGCGTCGTTTTCACTGGCCCGCTGGCGAAACTGTCCGCTGAGGACCGCGAACTGGCGTACCGCCTGGTCACGTCGGACCAGAAGGCCGCGCGCGAGATCGCCGCGAACGTGCCTGGGCTGCGGATCGACGACGCTCAGACCCCGCGCGGACAGGCCGACGTGCTGGTGGTGCGCGGCCTGGTGCCCGCGCTGGACGACCTGGTCACGCGCGTCGTCGGCAAGGGCATCGGCGTACGGGAACTGGCTCCGGTCGTCTCGCCGCTGGAGGCCGCGTTCCTGGAGCTGACGGAGCAGGGGGAGAAGCGATGACCGTCCTCGACGCACCTGTCGAGCAGCAAGCCTCGGTCGGACTGGGCCGCGGTTACCGGTTCGAACTGGTGAAGCTGTTGTCGCAGTGGCGGATCCGCGTGCTGCTGCTCGCCTGCTGGCTCGCGCCCGCGGTGTTCGTCGCCGCGGTCAGCCAGCAAAGCGACCTCCCGGTGGACACCCTGTTCGGACGCCTGATGAACGCCACCGGCTGGGCCGGGCCGCTCGTCCTGCTCGGATTCGCCGGCAGCTACGCGCTTCCGCTGCTGACCTCCTTGGTCGCCGGGGACGTCTTCGCCGCCGAAGACCGGCTCGGCACCTGGCGGCACCTGCTGGTGGCGATGCGGTCGTACCGGCGGATTTTCGTCTCGAAAGCACTCGCCAGCCTCACCGTGATCCTGTTGCTGGTCCTCGGTTTGGCGGTGTCCAGCACGGTCGGCGGTCTCGTCGCGGTCGGCGGGCAGCCGCTCACCGGACTCGACGGGCACCTGCTGTCCTCGGGCGACGCGGCGGTGAAGGTCGTGCTCGCCTGGGTCTGCGTGCTCGCCCCGACCCTCGCCCTGGCGGGGATCGGCCTCCTCGGCTCTGTCGCATTAGGACGGTCGCCGATGGGCTTGCTGCTGCCCGCGGTGGTCGCGCTCGTCATGGCGGTGGCGCAGCTGCTGCCGCTGCCGGTCGTCGTGCGGCTCGCGCTGCCGACGTACGCGTTCATCTCGTGGAACGGCCTCTTCACCGACCCGGTACAGCTCGGGCCGTTGCTGATCGGCGTCGGAGTGAGCCTGGTCTGGGCAGCGGTCTCGACTGCGCTGGCCTACGCGCTGTTCGTGAGACGCGACTTCACCGATCTGACATACGACGGTGCGGGTCGTCGCGTACTAACCGCGGGCTTGCTGCCGATGGCCGGGCTGATCGGCGTCACGGTGGCAGTCGTCGCGGTCGCGACACCGGCGTCGGGTTCGGGCATCGACCAGGCGAAACTGCAGCAGTCGCTGTCCACAGAGTTCGCGCATCTCTACCGGATCCAGGCCGCGCAGCTGCACCGTCCGGACGTCACGGAGGAGCAGCTCGCCGCCAGCACGGAATGCACCAAGGGCGGTGGTCTCGTCGAGGCCGAAGGCCCGGGCAACGACTGGCGCTGCGTCGTCTCCTGGCATCTCCCTGGTATCTCAGCGACCGGGCAGGCGATCTACCAGCTCGATGTCACCTCGGACGGGCGGTATGTCGCCGACGGCGACGGACCGAAGGAAGTGAACGGCTACTTCCAGGTGCGGACCCCGCAGGGGGACCAGCCGAACCCGCTGTGGCAGTTCGACGGCAACGTCGAGCTGCTCTCCTCCACGAAGGGATGAGGACATGCAAGTAACGCGCCGTCGCAGGCGTGGCGGGAAGAAAGAATCCCGCAGGCTGCGCTTCGTCACGGCCGGGGCGACCGCGGTCGCTCTCGTCGCCACGGGCTCGGGCATCGGCCTCGCCTCCACCAAGCAGTTCGGCACCGACCAGGTCGGCCAGGAAACCGAGAACGGCCTGACCATCTCCAGCGACCAGTACCTCAAGCCGATCGGCGAGCGGCTGGTCCTGCCGAACGGCAAGATCATGTCCTCGACGGTCAGCCCGGACGGCAGTCACCTCGCCGCGCTGACCACCGACGGCGGCATCGCGCTGACCATCGTCGATCTGAAGTCCTGGAAGGTCCAGCAGCTCGTCGGCAAGGACAAGAAGGCCGACCTGCAGCTGCCGGGCAACGACGTCGGCCAGGAAGGCCCGTCGTACTCGCCGGACGGTAAAACGCTGTGGCTGGGCCAGATCGACGGCTACCGCAAGTTCGCCGTGAACCCGGACGGCACCGTCGCCAACCCCACGTGGGTCCCGATCCCGGCCGACGGTTCCAAGCATTCCCTTGCCGCGGGCGCGATCTTCTCCGCGGACGGGTCCACTGTGTACTCCGCGGTGAACGGCCAGAACCGCGTCGTCGCGATCGACGCGGCCAGCGGACAGATCAAGCAGAGCTGGACCGTCGGCAACGCACCGCGTGCACTGGTGCGGATCGGCAACCGGATCTACGTCAGCAACGAGGGCGGCCGCGCGGCCAAACCGGGTGACACCACGATCAACTCGTACGGCACCGACATCGTCGCCGACCCGAAGACCGGGGCCGCGACCACCGGCACGGTCAGCGTGATCGACCTGGCGAACCCGTCCGCTCCGGTCAAGAGCATCGACGTCGGCCTGCACCCGACCGCGTTGCGCGCCAAGAACAACACCCTGTTCGTGGCGAACACCGGCGGCGACAGCGTTTCGGTGATCGACGCCCAGCGCAACGTCGTGGTGCAGACCATCGCGACGCAGCCGTGGCCGGAAGCGCAGGTCGGCTACGAGCCGACCGACATCGCGCTCACCGACGATGGCCACCTCCTGGTGACCCTCGGCCGGGCCAACGCGGTCGCGGTCTACCGCTACTGGTTCCCGCAGGCCCCCGCCGCCTTCATCGGACTGCTGCCGACGGACTACTTCCCGTCTGGTATCTCAGCGTCGGGCAACAACATCCTGGTCGCCAACACCCGCGGCATCGACGCCCGCCGCCCGACCACCGCGGCCGGGCACGCCACGCACGACACCACGTCGAGCCTCCAGCGGTTCACCCTGCCGACCGACTGGCAGACCTGGGCGCAGACGCGTCAGGTGTTCAAGCAGAACGGCTGGACGCCCGGTTCGGTGCAGACGGGCAACCGCGACGTCAAGCCGGTCCCGGTGCCCCGTCGGCTCGGCGACCCGTCGACGATCAAGCACGTTTTCCTGCTGGTGAAGGAAAACCGGACGTACGACCAGCTCTTCGGCGACATGAAGAAGGGCAACGGCGACCCGGCGCTCGCGCAGTTCGGCCAGGCGGTCACGCCGAACCAGCACGCGCTGGCCACCCAGTTCGGCTTGTACGACAACACTTACGACATCGGCACGAACTCGGCCGAGGGTCACAACTGGCTGATGCAGGCCGACAACCCGGAGTACACCGAGTCGTCGGCAGGCGAGTACAAGCGCAGCTACGACACCGAGGACGACGCGCTGGGCCACCAGCGCAGCGGCTTCCTGTGGACCGGGGCGCAGGCGGCGGGCAAGACCGTGCGCGACTTCGGCGAGTTCCACCAGTTCCTGGCCAAGCCCGCGGACGCGAGCTGGCAGAACCTGTACTGCGACTCGAAGAACATGGCCGCGACCGGAGAGCCGACCGCGTACCCGCTGGTCTCGTCGTCGCCGATCCCGTCGCTGAACAGCGTTTCGGTGCCGGGCTTCCCGAAGTTCGACACCGCGGTGCCGGACCAGTACCGGTACGAGATCTGGAAGAACGACTTCGAGAAGAACGGCCCGGCGGACCTGAACATGTTCTGGCTGTCGAGCGACCACACCGGCGGGCCGCCGAGCCCGGCCGCGCAGGTCGCCGACAACGACCTGGCCGTCGGCAAGATCGTCGACAAGATCTCGCACAGCCAGTACTGGAAGGACTCGGCGATCTTCGTCGTCGAGGACGACTCCCAGGCCGGGCTGGACCACGTCGACGGGCACCGGGCCCCGGTCCAGATCATCAGCCCGTACGCGCAGCGCGGCGTGACCGACAGCCGGTACTACTCGCAGATCACCATGATCCGCACCATCGAGCAGATCCTCGGGGTCCACCCGATGAACCAGAAGGACAGCGCGGCCACCCCGATGGCGACCGCGTTCACGCCGAAGCCGGACAACACGCCGTTCACCGCGGTGCCGAACCAGACGTCGCTGACCGCGGGCCTGAAGACCCCGCCGTCGTGCGGCACGGACAACGTCCCGACGGCCTCCACTGCGGCGGCGTCGGCGGCGGTGCCCGCGGACAAGCAGCAGCTGGCTCAGCAGTGGCAGCAGTGGCAGTCCCAGCAGAAGCTGACCGGCCCGAACGCCACGGCGGACTACGCCAACCCCGCGCAGATGGACCACTTCACGTGGTACCAGGTGCACGGATGGACCCAGCCGTATCCGGGCGAGGACAAGATCTTCGCCCCGGACCAGGTGCCGGGCGCGTTCATCCCGTCGGCCGATTCGGACGGCTGATCCGTTAGCTGCCAAGGGAAGGCCCCTGCCCGCCGTTGAGCGGACAGGGGCTTTTCAGCGAGTGCGGACGGGCAGCGATCACCAGCCGATCGGCATCCGGCGCGGGCCGCGCACCGGCATGTCGACCTTCCACTCGATCTCTCCGGCGATCCGCAGCCCCGGCAGCTTGGTCAGCAGCGCGCGGAGGCCTTCCTGGAGTTCGACCCTGGCGAGGTTCGCGCCGAGGCAGTGGTGCACGCCGTGCCCGAAAGCCAGGTGCGAGTTCGCCTTCCGGTCGAAGCGCAGCACGTCGGGATTTTCGAACCGCCGGGGATCCCGGTTGGCCGAGGCGAAGTCGGTCACCACGGGCTCCCCCGCGCGCACCAGCGAACCGCCCACCTCGACGTCCTCCGTCGCGTAACGGGGAAAGCCCTCCCAATGGCTCAGCGGGACGAACCGCAGGAGTTCCTCGGCCGCGGCGGGCAACAGGCTGAGATCGGCCCGCAGCTCGGCCAGCCGCTCGGGGCGCTCCAGGAGGACGAAGACCGAGCTGGCGATCAGGGACGCGGAGGTTTCGTGGCCGGCCACCAGAAGCCCGTCGCACAAATCGATCAGCTCCGCCTCGGAGAGCCGGTCGTGCTCGTGGCGGGCCTCGACCAGCGCGGTCATCAGGTCGTCGGCGGGCTCCGCGCGCCGGGCGGCGATCAGCCCGCGCATGTACTCCTGGAGTTCCGCCTCGTTGGCCTCGTACTCCTCGGCAGTGGTCTCGCTCGTGGACAGGATCCCGTCGCTCCAGACCCGGAACTTGGGCCAGTCGGCCATGGGCACCCCGAGCAGCTCGCAGATCACCGACACCGGCAGCGGCAACGAGAAATTCTCCACCAGGTCCGCCGGCGCGCCGCCGGCCGCCATCGCGTCCACGAGGTCCTCAGCCAGCTGCCGGACCCGCCCGCGCAACCGCTGCACCCGGTTCTGGGTGAAGGCTTGGGCCACCAGCTTGCGCAGCCGGCTGTGTTCCGGCGGGTCCATCATGACGATCCCGCCGTCGAGCTTGTGCGGCGTCATCCTCGGCACGTCGGCATCGGCGGCCATGGCCCGGCTGAACCGCCGGTCGCCGAACACCATGCGAACGTCGTCGTAGCGAGTGGCCAGCCACGCCGGCTCGCCGTAGAGCAGCTTGATCCGGATCATCCCCGGCGCGTCGCGTGCCTCCGTGTAGGCCGGGTCGAGGTCGACCCCCTCCGCTGAGCCGAAGGGATATCTGATGGGCTCGATCTGCACATCACTGGTCATTCTTCGTGTGTATCGAGTCCCCCGGGAGGAGAGCACCCCTAACGCGACGCCCCTATGCACACTGGGCACGCCTGGGCAAGCCCCTTTCGGGCCCGCCCAGGCGTTGCGGCATCAGCCTCTCAAGACCCGGCGTGCTGCTCCGGCGCCAGCGAGTTCCCCGCCCCGATGTGCCCGCAGCTGGACGGCGCGGCCTTGCCCGCGAACCGGTCGTTGAGCCAGGCGATCGCGGTCGGCGCCCACACCGGGAGGGCGGTGGCGTGGCTGAGCGCGTCGTACTGCGTGTACTTGATCGAGGTGTTTCCGGTGTCGCAGTACTGATTCGCGAGCGCGCGGACGTCCCCGGCCACCATCACGCCGTCTCCGCCGCCGATGCCCGGTTCGTTGCTGACAGTGCCTTCGAGCGCGCCGTTGCTGGCCTGCCCGATGAACCCGGGGATCGAGGGCGTCGCCGCCGAGCCGATGTTCACCTTGTTGACCGCGTCGACGTACGGGGCCACCGAATTCGGGTTCGCGTACTCCGGTTTGACCAGCTTCTGCCAGGTCAGCCCGGGGTAGCGGCCGAGCGCGTTGGCGATCGACGCGTGCTCGAGCTCGGCGAGCACCTTGAGGCCGTACTCGCTGGCGTACGGCTTGAGGTCGATGCCGTAGCTGCGCGAGACGCCGATCAGCGCCATCGGGATCACGCCGGACCAGACCGGGCTGCCGCCGACGTATTTGAGGTTGTGCGCGGGGTCGACGAGCACCCCGCCCTCGGCGAACCCGACGAGGTTCTTCTCGACCTCGGGCGCGTAACTCCCGGCGATCGCCGACGCCCAGCCGGTCGCGATCGCCCCGCCGGAATAGCCGAGAAGGCCGAATTTCGTGGACTCCGTCATTCCGGTCCCGGACGCGTGCGTCGCGGCGCGAATCGAGTCCAAAGTGGTCTTGCCGTATTCCGGACCGGCCGCGAAATCGGCGGTCGGGCCTTCGGTGTCCGGGATGACGACGCTGTACCCGAGGGCGAGCGCCGGCGCGATGAGCACCGACTCGGCGTTCGGCAGCACGCCGCCGAGCCGGACGTCGCCCGCGATCGCGCGCGACGGTGCGTCCGCGGGATCGAGCGAGTCGTACGCGGACTGGTACGAGATGGCTTTCCCGTTGCCGCCCAACGGATTGCGGACGACCGAGGTGACGTTCGCGGTGGGATTTCCCTGTGCGTCGGTAGTCCGGTAGAGCAGCTGGGTAGCCTGCACTGGAGTCGGGAAGCCGAAGACGTGATAGCTCAACGTCCGGCTCTTGAGGACGGTGCCCGGAGCGTACGACGAGAGCGGCGTGCTGCCGTCGTAGCTGTAGAAGGAATCGGCCGAAGCCGCGGCGGGCAGCGCGACGGCGGACGTGATCGCGAGAGCGGCGGCGGCGATCAGCGCACGAACGGGTTTCCGGATCATGACTCCCCTTTGAACCATGAAGTGGATCACGACTGGCGGGTAACTTACCAGCGAGTAGGTATCCGCACAACTACGGAAGGTGCAGGCAGTGCCGGTGTCGGGGGCTCAGGCGGGCCCGGCGTAGGTCGCGGCGATCGCCGTGGCGCGCCGGTGCAAGGCGGTACGCAACGCTTGCGGCGCAAGGACTTCCGCGGCTGTGGCGAGCTGCCACAGCGCCCATTCGGCGTGCCGGGAATCCTGGAAAGCCGCCTCCAGCTGTAACCATCCGTTCGTCCTGATTTCTTCAGCGCGAATGGCGAGCGCGGTGCGGGCCAATTCTTCCCGCCGTTCCGGACGAATTCGGACTAGCGCGACGATCTGGTCGCCGCCGGTCCGGAACCGCGTGCTGCGTTCCTGTCAGGCCCGGCCCAGGTCCACGCGATCCGGCCGCTGCGCGGGTTCGTCGAGTTCCTCGGCGGCCAGCACCCGGGACAGCCGGTAAGTCCGGTCCTCGCCTTCGCGGGTCGCCAGCAAATATCCCAGCTCCCGCACGGTGACCAGTCCAATCGGGTGCACTGTGCGCCACTTCGGGGCTTGGCTGACCGCCTGGTAGCGGATGCGCACCTGGTGTCCGGCGAACACCGCGCGCCGGATCTCGGCGACCACGGCGTCGGGCGCCTCCTCGGTGACCGAGCGGCGCGAGAGGAGGTCGATCTCGGGGTCGATGAGCAACCGCTCGGCCACGCCCGCGGCCGTGGTCCGATGGCTTTCCGGCAGTGCGTCGACCACCTTGAGCATGGCCGAAGCGAGCGCCGAACCGAGACCGAACGCCTGCGCGCCGCGCCGCGATCCGGCGACCAGCAGAGCGAGCGCTTCGTCGTGGTTCAACCCGGTGAGTTCGGTCTGAAATCCGGGCAGCAGCGCGAAACCGCCGTTCCGTCCGCGCTCGGCGTAGACCGGGACGCCCGCCGCGGACAGCGCGTCGATGTCGCGCAACACGGTGCGCGTGGACACCTCGAGTTCGCGGGCGAGGGTGGCCGCGGACAGCCGGCCGCGCTGGCGCAGCAGCAGGACCAGCGAGACCAACCGGTCGGCGCGCATGCCGAAAACCCTACCGAATACACGACACAGGATGTCGCGTATTGCTTGCGAGGCTGCTCCGCGTACTGCTGAAAACGCGAACAGGAGCGAATGGTGGAGAGAACGACGGTCAACCCGTGGGCGTGGTCGACGGCGATGGGTTACCACCAGGGTGAACTGGTGTCCGGACCGGTCCGGACCCTGTACTGCTCGGGGCAGACCGCGATGAACGCTGACGGCGAACCCCAGCACGCCGGGGACATGGCGAAGCAGGTGGCGCTGAGCCTCGACAACCTGGAGGCAGTCCTCGCCGAAGCGGGCATGTCGCTGGAGAACCTGGTCCGGCTCAACGTCTACACGACCGACGTCGACCTGCTTTTCCGGCACTACGGCGTCCTCGCCGGCCGTCTGGCCGCGGCCGGCGCCGCCCCGTCGACCACGATGCTCGGCGTGACGCGGCTGGCGATCCCGACGCTGCTGGTCGAACTGGAGGGGACCGCGGTCGCTGACGAGTAGGTTCCTTGCTTCGGCCATCAGTATGTATCGCGACGTGATATATATGGACGGGTGACCGAACGAGGCATGTCGGAGCAGGTCTTCCTGATCCTCACCGCGCTCGCCGACGAGCCGAAGCACGGCTACGGCATCGTCCAGGCCGTCGAAAAACTGTCCGAAAACCGGGTCCGGCTGCGGGTCGGCACGTTGTACGGCGTGCTGGACCGGCTGGTCGCGGACGGATGGGCGGAGCGGGACAAGGAGGAGATCCACCAGGGGCGGCTCCGCCGGTACTACCGGCTGACCGACCTCGGCGGCCGCACTTTGGCCGAGCAGACCCGGCGGCTGGCCGCGAACGCCGCTGCCGCGGAGTCGGTGTTGCGTGCGCGGGGCTGGGCGCTCGGGGGTGGGGCATGAGCGCCCCTCGGTGGGCCAGGCAGTTGTTTGCGGAGGCCGCGGGATGACCGCGCCGGAGCTGCGATACCGCCGGATAGTGCGGATTCTTCCCCGCTGGTACCGCGCCGACCGCGAGGACGAGATGGTCGGCACCCTGCTGGACGCGCGGGAAGCCGGTCGTCTCGCGGAAGGGCGCGAACTGCTCGCGATGCTGGGGCTGGGCCTGCGCGCCCGGCTGGCTGCTGGTTCAGCCCCGGCTCGCGTGGTCGCTTTCGGCGACACTGTCCGGCTGGTTGCCCTGCTCGGACTCCTCTGGGGCGTGATGAAGGGCGCTTTCTCCCTCGGTCACGACTTGTGCGACGCGCTCGGCTACCCGCGAGCGACCGGTCTGTATTCCTCGACCGGCGAGGCCAGCCTGTCGCTTTACGCTGCCGCGTCGGCCCAGCAGTTGGGGCAGGACGTCGCGCTGGTCGCCGCCGCGGTCGTCCCTCTCGCGCTCCTTTTCGCCGGACGCCGCCGAGCCGCGCGTTGCGTCGCCGGGGTCGTGCTGGTCGCCGGATTCGCCACGTTCCTGTATCAGTATTCGTTCAGTTTCAGCCCTGATCTGCTCGGCTATTTCATCCCGCAATGGCTGCCGCTGCTGCTCCTGATCGCCGGATTCCACCTCGGCGCACCGCTTCCGTCCGCGCGAAAGTGGTGGATTGCCTTGACCGGGGTCGTGGCTGCCGCTTTTTACTTCGGCTCTTTCGTTGATTCGGATCTGCGCGGGCTTTCCTGGTTCACGTGGGCGGCCGCGCTTTTCATTCTCGCCTATTTCGCCTTACGGCGACGCACGCCTGCGTGGTCGTTCTCGCTCGCCGTGTGCTGTTCGCTGGTGTTGATTCAGCCGCTGGTCCTCCTCTCAACCATGGCCGCGGGCGTCGTCGAGCCGCTGGTTCTCGTGCAGGTCTTCCTGGTGGGCGCGGGCATCGCAGCGCTGACCGCGACCGGAATCGTTGATTACCGGCGGCAAACCGCTTAGCGCTCTTTCCGCAAGGAGTTTAATTGGACACCATGCCCAGGGCGCTTCCGCGCGCCTTAAATCAGCCTGATTTCACGCTTAAGAACAGACGAAGGAACAGCTGGATAATCGCGGTATCTGTCCTCCTGATCGCCATTCTCGGCTACGTCACCCGCTGGATCTGCGACGACGCCCTGATCTTCACCAGAATCGTCGAGCAAATCCTCGCCGGGAACGGTCCGGTCTACAATCTCGGCGAACGGGCCGAGGCTTCAACGAGCACGCTGTGGCAATGGCTGCTGGCGTTCGCCGGATTCGTGTTCGGCCAGTCGGACACCTCGACGCTGTCCTGGATGCTCGGCCTCCTCCTCACCGCCGCCGGGTTCGGCTTCGCGGTCAGCGCGACGATCCGGTTGCACGGCGGGCGCGTCGCGGCGATGGTGCCGTGCGGCGTCCTCGTGCTGCTGGGCGTGCGGCCGGTGTGGCAGTACGCGACGTCCGGGCTGGAGACCGGGCTGAACACGTTCTGGATGGCGCTCTGCTGGTGGCTGCTGGTCCGCTTCCGAGGCAGCACCTCGGCCAAACACGTTGTCACCGCGGCGTTCGTGATGGGATTGGGCCCGCTCGTCCGTCCAGAACAGGCACTGGTCGCAGCGGTATTCCTGGTCGCGTTGTGGCTGGTGACCAAGCCGAACTGGCGGGTCGTCTGCGCCGCGGTCGCGGCGGCCGGAGCGCTGCCGGTCGGGTACGAGATCTTCCGCATGGGTTTCTACGGCATCCTCGTGCCGATGCCCGCGCTCACCAAAAACGCGAGCGAATCCTTCTGGGGCCGCGGATTCGGGTACGTCGGCGATTTCGCGAACCCGTACCTGCTGTGGTTGCCGCTGGTGCTCTGCACGGTCCTGCTCGCCGGGGTCCTACGGCGGCAAAGCACCGATCGGATCGTCACCCTCACCCCGGTGGTCGCCGGTGTGCTGTCGCTGGGATATCTGCTGAAGGTCGGCGGCGACTACATGCACGCGCGCATGGCGCTGCCGATCTTCTTCCTGCTGATGCTGCCGGTGCTGGTGCTCCCGGCGGCGAAGAAGACGCGCGTGCTCGGCGCCGTCCTGCTGGCGTGGGCGGTTCTCTGCGCCTGCATCGGCCAGTTCGTCCCGCAAGACGGCAAGCTCATCGACGACGAGCGCGGCTACTACCACGCGTGGACCGGCCAGTCGTATCCCACCGAGTCGGCGGATTTCACCCCGAGGATGAAATATCTCAACGACGCCGTCAGTCCGCGCACCCTGACCTACGAAGGCCCGCGGCAGCAGATTCTGACGACACCACTGCGCGCGGACGTCCCGTCGAAGTCCATGATCATCGGGGTGTACCTGGGGACAGTCGGGGTCATGTCGCCGGTGGACGTCGGCATCGTCGACTTCTGGGGCCTCGCCAACCCGATCGGCGCGCGGTTCGACTTCCCCACGGTAAAACCTGGGCACTCGAAACCGCTGAGCAACGCCTGGCTGCTGGCGGATTACGCGGACCCGGCGGCCCCGGTCCTCAGCCCCGGCAACTTCGCCCTGCGCGCCGACATCACCGCCGACCAGGTCGCCGCCGCCCGGCACGCGCTGAGCTGCGGAGACCTGGCGGAGATCCAGCGGTCCACCCGCGAACCGATGTCGCCGGGCCGGTTCTGGGCCAACCTCACCGGAGCCGTGCACCGGACCGGGGTGACTGTCCCGCCGGACCCGTTCGAGGCGGAGCGAACGTTCTGCGGAAGCCCGTGATCCGTCCGGTGGAACTGCTCTTGCCCAGGTCAGAGCGGTAGCGCATGCTGGAGTCCGCAGCGACGCGGAGGTGAGGGGATGGCGGCAGAGCCGACCTTGATCGGGTCCGTGCAGCGCGCCCTGCACCTGCTCGACGCGGTCGGCGCGAGCGAGCGGCCGGTGCCCGCCAAGGTGCTCGCGCGGACGGTCGGGTTGCCGCTGCCCACGACGTATCACCTGCTGCGCACCCTCGTCCACGAGGGATACCTGTGCAAACTCGACGACGGCTACGCGCTCGGCAGCCAGGTGAGCGAACTGCGCCAGCACACGTCGCTGCACGCACTGCTGCCGAAGATCCGCCCGGTGCTGCGAGCCCTGCGAGACGAGGTGCACGGCGCGGCGTACCTCTCGCTGTACTCCGACGGCGACATCAAACTCATCGACATCGCCGACGGCCCGACCGCCCCGTCGGTCGACCTGTGGGTCGGCGTCCACGAATCGGCCCACGCGACGGCGTTCGGCAAGTGCATCCTGTCCGGCCTCGACACCGAAGGCCGCCGCGACTACCTGTCGCGGCACCAGCTGGCGGACCTCACCCCGCACACCATCACCGACAGCCGGGTTTTGGAGCAGCGGCTGTCGCAGAGCGGGGATGTGTTCAACGATCGTGAGGAGTATTTGCTGGGCACGGCATGCCTGGCGACGACGGTCCGCACGCCGGGCGCGTTGGGCGCGGTGGCGATCTCGTTGCCTGCGCGCCGACTGGGTTCGGCACCGTTGCAATCCCTGCGCCGAGCAGCCCAACGAGTGTCTCGCGCCCTAGCCATCACACCCTGAACCCGCCAGTTATCACCATCTGAAATCCCGCCCGTTGTCCGGCGGACCGCGCCCGGCGAAAGTGGCCTCCAGAGCGAATGGGAGGTCCCATGGAAGCGCAGGACAGGCTCGACCTGTACCGCACGATGGTCCTGATCCGCACCTACGAGGAGGCCATCCTCCGCGAGTACCACGCCGACAAGAAACCCGTCTTCGACATCGGGGCCGGTCTCGTCCCCGGCGAGATGCACCTGTCCGCGGGGCAGGAACCGGTGGCGGCGGGCGTCTGTGCGCATCTCACCGGTGACGACGCGGTCACCGCGACGCACCGGCCGCACCATTTCGCCATCGCGCACGGCGTCGACCTGAACCGGATGACCGCTGAGATCTTTGGCCGGACAACTGGACTGGGCAGAGGACGCGGCGGGCATATGCATCTGTTCGACCCCGCCGTGCACTTCTCCTGCTCCGGCATCATCGCCGAGGGCTACCCGCCCGCGCTCGGGCAGGCGCTCGCGTTCCAGCGGAGCGGGACCGACCGGGTCGCCGTCGCGGTCACCGGCGAGGGCGCGGCTAACCAAGGGGCGTTCCACGAATCGCTCAACCTCGCGGCGTTGTGGCAGCTCCCGGTGATATTCCTGGTGGAGGACAACGACTGGGGCATCTCGGTACCGCGCAGCGCGTCCACCTGCGTCACGTCGAACGCGGACCGCGCTGCCGGATACGGGATCCCGGGCGTGCGCGTCGAGGACAACTCGGTCGAGGCGGTCCACGAAGCGGCGGGCAAGGCGGTCGCGCGGGCTCGGGCCGGGGGAGGGCCCAGCCTGATCGAGGTGCACACGTTGCGGCTGTGGGGGCATTTCGAGGGCGACGCGCAGGGCTATCGGTCCGATTTGGACGGTGTGCCGGGCCGGGATCCGTTGCCCACCTACGAGAACCAGCTGCGCGCCGACGGAGATCTCGACGACGCGAAGGTCGCGGAATGCAAAACAGCGGCCAGCGAGCGGGTCGAAGCGGCGATCGCGTTCGCCAAAGAGAGCCCCGAGCCGGATCCCGCCACCGCGCTGGATTTCGTGTTCGCGCGAGCCTGACGACACAGCGAGGAGAAGCAGCAATGACGCTCACCGAACCCTCCGCGCCCGCCGGGCGGAAACTCAGCACCGCGAAGGCGATGGTCGAGGCCATCGCCCAGGAAATGGACCGCGACGAGCGGGTGTTCGTGCTCGGCGAGGACGTCGGGTCCTACGGCGGGATCTTCAGCTCCACCACCGGATTGCTCGACCGGTTCGGCCCGCGCCGGGTGCTCGACACACCGATTTCCGAGACCGCCTTCATCGGCACCGCGATCGGCGCGGCGGTCGAGGGCATGCGACCGGTGGTCGAGCTGATGTTCGTCGACTTCTTCGGCGTCTGCATGGACCAGATCTACAACCACATGGCGAAAATCCACTACGAATCCGGCGGCAACGTGTCGGTGCCGATGGTGCTGACCGCGGCGGTCGGCGGCGGGTACTCGGACGGGGCGCAGCATTCCCAGTGCCTGTGGGGAACGTTCGCGCATCTGCCGGGGATGAAGGTCGTCGTGCCGAGCAATCCCGCTGACGCCAAGGGATTGATGACCTCCGCGATCCGCGACGACAACCCGGTGGTGTACCTGTTCCACAAGGGAGTCATGGGCCTGCCGTGGATGGCGAAGAACCGCCGGTCGATCGGCCCGGTGCCGGAAGGCGACCACGAGGTCCCGATCGGCAAGGCGAACGTCGTGCGCCCGGGCAGCGACGTCACCGTCGTGACGCTGTCGCTGTCGGTGCACCACGCCCTCGACGTCGCCGACGATCTCGCCGGACAGGGCGTCGACTGCGAGGTCGTGGACCTGCGCAGCCTGGTGCCGCTGGACACCGACACGATCCTCGATTCGGTCGGCAAAACCGGCCGGTTGCTCGTGGTCGACGAGGACTACCTGTCGTTCGGCCTGTCCGGCGAGGTGATCGCCCGCGTGGTGGAGCGGGACCCGAGCCTGCTGCGCGCCCCGGCCGCGCGCGTAGCGGTGCCGGACGTGCCGATTCCGTACGCGCGTCCGCTGGAGTACGCGGTGCTGCCGACGCCGGCGCGGATCCGCCAAGCCGTCCTCACCCTGGTGGGCGCATGACCGACGTCCCGTTCCCCGTCCTGTCCGAGAACGACCCGGACGGCGAGGGAGTCCTCGCCACCTGGTTCGCGACGGACGGCGCGACCGTCCGCGAGGGCGAGCTGATCGCGGAGGTCGCCGTGGACAAGGTCGACGCGGAGGTCCCGGCCCCCGCGACCGGCGTGGTGAGGTTCCTGGTGGGGGAGGGCGACGTGGTGAAGCAGGGCGCGCCGATCGCCCGCATCGAGTAAGCGCACGGGTCGCCCCGTGCTGGAACGGGCCGCCGCCGGGTCCCACCGTTGCCCGGCGGCGGCCCGCGCTCGTGTCAGCTGACCGTCGCGAACTGCCCCGGCTGGTACAGCCCCGCCGGCATGCGGACGATGACGTTCATCCGGTTCGCCGCGTTGATCAGCCCGATCAGACATACCAACGCAGCGAGCTGGTCGTCGTCGTAGTGTTCGCGAGCCTGCGCCCACGTCTCGTCGGAAACGCCGCCGCCGTCCGCGATCCGGGTGCCTTCCTCGGCCAGCGCGAGCGCGGCCCGCTCGGCGGGGGTGAACACGGTCGCCTCGCGCCAGACGGCGACCAGGTGGAGCCGTTCCGCGGTCTCGCCGGCCGCGGTCGCGTCCTTGGTGTGCATGTCGACGCAGAAGCCGCAGCCGTTGATCTGGCTGGCCCGCAACGAAACCAGCTCCTGCGTCGCCTTCGGCAGCGCCGTGTTGTTCAGCAGCATCGCCAGCCCCGCGAACCGCTTGCCCAGCGACTTGCCGAGGTCGTTGTTCATCAGGTCGAACCGTGCGCTCATCAGATCCTCCAGTGGTGTGTAGCGGATGCCCATGAGATGCCGGCCGTCCGCCGGATGTGACAACCCTGGATGTGACCCGCGTCGCACCCGGCCAGCCCGCTGCGCGAGAGGTACGTGAGGGCGCTGCCGAGGCGGGGGCTGCGGAAAACCGGTGGCCCGGCCGCCGCGCCGGGCCGCAGAATGCGGAGATGGCCGACCAGGGCGGTACCGCGCGGGCGACCGGGCTGAGCCTGGTCTCCTGGGCGCTGTTCGCGAGTTCCGGTCCGCTCGCCAAGGCGGTGCTGGACGCGGGATGGAGCCCGGCCGCGGTCACCGCGGTGCGGATCGGTCTCGCCGCGGTTCTGCTGGCGCCCGGCGTCGCGCTGCTGCGGCCGCGGGCGCTGCGGTTCCGCCGCGCTGAACTGTGGCTGCCGCTCGGCTACGGACTGCTCGGCGTCGCGGGCGTGCAACTGTTCTTTTTCGTTGCGGTGTCCCGGATTCCGGTCGCGGTGGCGATGGTGCTGGTGAACCTGTCGCCGGTGCTGGTCGCACTGTGGGTGCGCGTCGTCCGGCGGACGCGGCTGCCCGCGGCGGTGTGGCTGGGCATCGCGCTGGCGATCGCCGGACTGGTGCTGATCGCCGGTCTCGGACCGGGGGCGCAGCTGGATTTCCTCGGCGTCGCAGCAGGATTGGCGTCGGCGGTCTGTTCCGCCGGATACTTCCTGCTCGGCGAACGCGGTGCGCGACGGCACGATCCGCTCGGAATGACCGCCGCGGGACTGGCGATCGGAGCGGTGGCGACCCTCGCGGTAAGTCCATTGTGGACTCTAGCGATCGCCGCGAATCCGGTATCGCTGGGCGGCGCGACGATCCCGGTCTGGCTGGCCCTACTGATTCTGGCCGTCTTCGGCACCGTGCTGCCGTACCTGGCCGGGCTGCACGCGTTAAGCGGTTTGCCGGTCGCCCTGGCCGGAGTCCTGGCGCTGGCCGAACCTCTGGTCGCCGCCCTGCTCGCGTGGTTGCTGCTGGGCCAGGCCTTGGGGCCGGTGCAGCTCATCGGAGTGGCAGTGCTGCTCGGCGGCGGAACGCTGGTACAGACGGGAAAACTTGCCCCGCAACCGGAATCGGCTGCGGGGCAAGCGAACCCGGTCACATCTTCGCGGCGCCGGCCTTGATCGCCTCGCGGATCCGCGAGTACGTGCCGCAGCGGCAGACGTTGCGGATCTCGTCCAGGTCGGCGTCGTTGATCTCGCGGCCCTTCGCCTTGGCCTCCTTGACCTTCGCGACCGCCGCCATGATCTGGCCGGGCTGGCAGTAGCCGCACTGCGCGACGTCGTTCTCCAGCCAGGCTTCCTGCATCGGGTGCAGGTCGGCCTTCACGGTGTCCGGCAGGCCCTCGATCGTGGTGATCTCGTCCGTGGCCTTGATGTCGGCCACCCGCACCGAACACGGGTTGAACGCCTTGCCGTTGAAGTGCGACGTGCAGGCCTTGCACACGTTGATGCCGCAGCCGTACTTCGGGCCGCGGACGCCGAGCACGTCGCGCAGGACCCACAGGAGCCGCACATTGTCGTCGACGTCGACGGACACCGGCTTCCCGTTGAGGATGAAGGTGTGCTTGCTCATCGTGCTCCTCAGTAGGTGTGGCTCAGGCCGTCGGTCGGCGATTCGGGAACGGGCGGGACGAACGACTTGACCTCGAAGGCGATCGGGTCGTCGTGGTTGATCGGGAACCGCTTCGGGACCTTCCCGGTCGCGCGGGCGTACGCGCACGCGACGGCCGCGACGGAGCAGGCGACGCCCGCCTCGCCGGCGCCGCCCGGCTGCTCCCCGTTGGACGGCATCGCGATCGCGGTGAAGTCCTGCGGGATGTTCCACTGCCGGGTGTAGAAGTAGTTGTCCCAGCTGGCTTCCAGGAAGTGCCCGTCCTTCAGGTGGACACTGCTGGTCAGCGCGAGCGCGAGCCCGTCGGCGAAACCGCCCATGATCTGCGCCTCGATGCCGCGCGGGTTGATCACGAGCCCGGCGTCGAGGGCGATGACCGCCTTGGTCACGCGCGGGCCGGCGACGCCGTCGCGGATCTTGCGGTTCACCGTCTCCGGGCGGCAGTCGATTTCCACCAGGCAGGCGCTCGCGCCCTTGTATTCCTTGTGGATCGCGATGCCCTGCGCGGTGCCCGGGGCCATCTTCTTGCCCCAGCCGCCGACCTCGGCGACCTTGCGCAGCACGCCCTTCACCTTGTCGTTCTTGAGGAACTCCATCCGGAAGTCGTACGGGTCCTTGCCCATCGCCTTGGCGAGCATGTCCACGACGAGCTCGTTGGCGCAGCCGACGTCGGGCGAGTAGACGTTGCGCATCGACCCGGTGTTGAACCGCTGGTCGGTCTCGGTGAGCGTCTGGTCGACGACCCCGAAGTTGTACGGCATTTCCTGGCTCAGCACGAAAACCGCCTCGGCGACGCCGAGGTTGCCCAGCCCGGTCGGGAGTTTCGTCGCGACCGAGGTCAGCATTTCGCCGAGCCCGTGCCGGAACGACGTTTCGACCGAGGTGTGCCGCTGCTCGAAGGTGAGCACGTTCCCGGCGAGCACGGTCGCCCGGATCCGCGACGTCGCCATCGGGTGCAGCCTGCCTTGCCGCGGCTCGTCGGCGCGGTGCCACATCAGGCGCACCGGCTTGCCGAACGCCTTCGACGCCTGCGCCGCTTCGACGGCGTGGTTGCCGAACAGCTTGTGGCCGAAGGAACCGCCGCCGGTGACGACGTGGACCTTCACCTTGCCCTGCGGCAATCCGATCGCCTGCGCGACCTCGCCCTGCGCCACGATCGGCGACTTCAGCCCGGCCCAGATCTCGGCGCTGCCGTCGCGGACGTCGGCGACCGCGCAGTACGGCTCCAGCGCGGCGCTCGAGCGGAACATGAACTCGAAGTCCGCCTCGACCGTCTTGGCCAGCACCGGAACCTTCGGCACCGCCAGCGGAAGCTCGGCGCGGCGCAGGTTGGCGAGCACGGATTCGTCGTTCTGGCCCTCGACGCTGCCGGGGCCCCAGTCGACCTGCAGCGCGCGCACGCCGTCGATGCACTGGCCGAACGTCTCCGCGCGGACCGCGACGCCGGTCGGGATGATCGCGATGTCGGTGACGCCGGGCAGCTTCATCACGTCGGCCTTGTTGCGGACGGCCTTCGGCGTGCCGTTGAGCGTCGGCGGACGGCAGATCATCGTCGGCAGCGCGCCGGGGATGTCCAGGTCCATCGCGAACTGCTTCTTGCCGGTCACGATGTCGTGGGCGTCGAGGCGGTTCTGCGGCTTGCCGAGCACCTTGAACTCGCTGGAGCCCTTGAGCTTGCTCGGGTCCAGCTGCACCTGCTTGGTGGTGCTGGACGCGGCCTTCGTCGCCAGTTCGCCGTACGTCGCGGTCTTGCCGTTCGGCGCGGTCACGACGCCGCCCTTGACGATGAACCGTTCCGCGGTCCCGCCGAGCAGGATGGCCGCCGCTTCGAGCAGCTGCTGCTTGGCGATCGCGGCGGCGACGCGGATCGGGGTGTAGGTCGAGACCGTGGTGTTCGACCCGCCGGTGAGCTGGTTGAACAGCAGTTCCGGACGCGCCGGCGCGAGCGTGACGTGCACCTTCTCGACCGGGAGGTCCAGTTCCTCGGCGATGATCATCGCGGTCGAGGTGGTGATGCCCTGGCCGACCTCGGCGCGCGGGATCTCGAACGAGGCGCTGCCGTCCTTGTTGATGGTGACGGTGATGAGCTGCGACGTCGGGAGCGCCGCGTCGGTGAGCGCGTCGTTGAGGTCGTACAGCTCGGGCGGCTGCGGAGCGGAGGGCACGGCGGCGGACGCGGAGGAGGCGAGCCCGACGTCCGCGGCCACGACGAGGGTCCCGGCCGCGACGACGTACCCGAGGAAACCGCGCCGGGAAACGCCCGGGCGCTCCTTCCCGGTGTCCGGCTCGGAGTGACTGAGAGTCACGCTGATTCCCCTTTCGAGGTAAGGACCGCGTGCCGGATGGCAACACGTGCACGCGGGTGGTGGTGATGGACCACCTTGCCGGGTGAATCGGGGCTTGAGTGTTCAAGTTCTGTACAGCGTCAGCGGAGAGCGATGGTTATCCTGCTGCGCGTCACCAACGAAGGTGGAGATCGCGTGAGCTCGATGACGTCCTCGCGCAGCGTGGTGCTGCGGGAACCGATCGCCCAGTCCTGGCGGCGCGCCTCGCTCGCCGGTGTGCGCCCCGAAACCGCGCTGCTCGACCTGCGGTTCGACGAGGTCGACCCGGCCAGCAGGCTCCTGTCGGCGGCGGCGCCGGTGCTGGAGGACCTCGACGAGCGTCTCGCCGGGACCGCGATGTCCACTGTGCTCGTCGACCACGACGGCAGGCTCGTGCACCGCTGGAGCGCCGACCGCGCCGTCGAAGACTGCCTGGACCAGCTGGGCATCGGCGTCGGCACCTGCCTGCTGGAGGACGAGGTCGGGACCACCGGCCCGGGCACCGCGCTGGAAACCCGGTCGAGCATCGTGGTGCACGGGGAGGAGCACTACGCCGAGGCGCTGCGCGGGTTCAGCTGTTACGGGCACCCGATTTTCCACCCGGTCACGCGCAGGCTGGAGGGCGCGCTCGACATCACGCTGCTGGCCGCCGAGGCGAATCCGCTGCTCGCGCCGCTGGTCGCGAAGGCGGTGGAGGAGATCGAACGGCAGCTGCTGGAAGGCAGCCGGGTGTCGGAGCGTTCGCTGCTCGCTGCGTTCCAGTCGGCGTCCCGCCCGACCCGGCCGGTGGTCGCGATCGGCCCGGACCTGTTGCTGTGCAACCAAGCCGCCGCGGACCTGCTGGAAGGCGCGGACGTCGCGCTGCTGTGGAACCTGGCGGGCGAGGCGGCCGGACCGTCCGAAATGGAGACCGAACTGCGCTCCGGCCAGCGCGCCAGGGTCCGGGCCGAACCGGTGCCCGGCGCCCGGGGCGGGATGCTGGTCGAGATCCGCCCGCTGAGCCCGTCCGAGGCCCGGCGGACGCGCCGCCGTGGTGCTGTCGCGCCCGGTCCGGTGGCCGGGCACGTGCACATCTCGGGCCCGCCCGGGACCGGCCGCACCACTGAAGCCCGGCTGCGGGTGCCCGAGGAACCGTGCACCACGTTGACCGGATCGGAAGCCGTGCTCGGCGGATCCGCAGCCTGGGCCGCGAGGTTCACTGCTGCGGTCGAGACCGGCTCCGGCAGCATTTGCGTGGACGGTGCGGATCTCTTGCCCGCTGAACTGGTCGACCTCGTCGCGAGGCATGCCGCCCGCGGCGTCGGCCCGCACCTCGTGCTGACGACCGGCCCGCGCGAGGGGCTGACCGGTCCGGAGCGGGCGCTGATCGCGTCGTGCGGGGAGAACGTCGAACTGCTGCCGCTGGCGCACCGGCCGGACTTTCCCGAGGTCGCGGCCCGGATGCTGGCCGAACTCGGCGCCGCGCGCACGCACAACATCACGCCGGGCGCGCTGCGCATCCTCGGCTCGTACGACTGGCCTGGGAACCTGCCTGAACTGCGCGGCGTGCTGAGCCAGGCGATCCGCAAACGGTCGGTGGGCGCGATCGGCCCGGGGGATTTGCCGCCCGCGCTGGTGGCGGACGCTTCGGGGCAGGAGCTGGCTCCGATCGAACGGGCGGAACGGAACGCGATCGTCGCGGCGTTGCGGTCGGCCGGCGGGAACAAGGTGCGGGCTGCCAGCACGCTCGGGATTTCGCGGACGACGTTGTACGCGCGGATGCGGGCGTTGAAGGTGCCGGGTTAGCGGAAGTCTCCGGGCGATCGCCCGGTCCACCGGCGAAACGCTCGCCGGAAGGCGCTGGCTTCGGAGAAACCCAGTCGCCGCGCCAATTTCTCGATGGGTTCGTCGCCGCGGCCGAGACTGGCTATCGCGGCGTCCCGGCGGACCGCGTCCCGGATTTCGCTGATGGACGTTTTCTCTGTGCGCAACAACCGCCGCAAGTGCTGGGCGCTGATCCCGAGCCGTCCGGCGATGTCGTCCGGCGCGGTAATGCCCTGCTCGACCACGGCGCGGACCTGGTCCGCGTGGGCCGAGCCGTAGTCGCGGGTGGCGAGCCAGACGTCCGGCTGGTCGTCCAGGAACGCGGCCAGTTCGGCTTCGCCGCGGATCACCGGGGCGGACAGGAGCCCGCGGTCGAAGACGAGGACCAGCGAGTCCGCGTCGAACCGCGGATGGCGGCCGAAAACCGCCTCGTAGTGCGGCGCGTGGTCCGGTTCCGGCCACGGCAGCCGAAGTTCGCGCAGGGCGATGCGCTGTCCGGTGAGCCAGCTCAGCAGCCGGTGGACGACGATGGCGACCAGTTCCGCCGCGACGTGCTCCGGGTCGTTGAGCTGGCGGACGTCGATGTCCACCTCGACCAGCGGATCTGCCGCCCGAACCGCCACCGCGGGCATCCCGGGCAGGACCTCGGCGGCTTCCTCCAGGCGACGCAGCGCGGTGCGCAGGTCGGGCGCGGGGGCGACCGATCGGATCACCAGCCGGAACAGTCCGCGCGGGGCTCGCGGGCCGAGAGCGAAGAGTTCGTCGTCGGTCTGAAGCCACAGCTCGCGGGTGAGTTCCGAGACCTGCCTGCGGGTGACGCCGGTGCGGTCCGGCCGGATCCCGAGGCGGTGCAGCAGCGCGGGGACGTCGAGGTTCCGGCGTTCGCCGATCCGCGCCAGCCGCCGGGCCAAGGTGTCCAGAACCGCCGGGTCGTCCACGGTTCAAGGCTAGCGGGCGGTTAACGGGCGATTTTCTACCCGATCGGGTGACGGGGCTCGGTCGTGAATCGCGCGCCGAGCAGCCGCTCGGTCTCCGTCCACAGCCACGCGCCCAGCTCCGGATCCCGGCTTGTCGGCACCGGCTGCTGCACCTCCGCGGCGGCGCTCCGATGCGGACCGAGGTACTCGCCGCCGCGCAGGCCCGGCGAAGCGACCGCGGCCACGACCGGTCGAGCCGCCTGATCTTTTCCCAGCACGATCCCTCGGGCCGCCGCACGCAGCACCCGCGCACCGGGCCGTCCCGGCGTGAGCGCGTCGATCGCCGAGCCGGGGTGGACCACAATCGACTGCGCTGAGATCTCAGCCAGCCGCCGCTGGGATTCGAAGCCGAAGATCTCCACCGCGTGCTTGGACATCGCGTACGCGACCCGCGCCCGGTAATCCCTTTCGGACAGCCAATTCTCGCGGTCGAAGGGGATCTTGCGGGTCAGCGCGCTCCCGAGACTGACCACTCGCCGGACCGCGGGCAGCGCGCGGCGCAGCAGTTCCGCGTGCGCGAGATGGTTGATCCCGACGATTTCCTCCACCCCGAACACCCCGATCCGGTGCGCTGGTCCCGGACCGAACGCTCCGGCGACGACACCCGCGTTCAGCACGAGCGCGTCCAGCCGCGGCAAGGCGCCGAGCCGGTCGCCGGCCCGGCCGATCGACGTGCGGTCAGCGAGATCCAGCGGGACGAACTCGTGCAGTTGCGGGTCGGGGAGCGCGGAAATCGCCGCGCGGCCCCGGGTTTCCGACCGCCCGAGCACCAGCACTCGCGCGCCCAGTTCGGCGAGCTGCGCGGCAGCGAAGAAACCGATCCCGGAGGTGGCCCCGGTGATCGCGACGACCTGGCCGTCGATCCGTTCGGGTTGAGCTATTTTCGACACAGCAGCGACGTTAGGTTCGCCGCTGGTGTCCGCACCAGGACCGGGGTTCGCAGGTTTCGGGACCGTTCCGCGCATTCCACGCTCGTCACGGCTTTCCGGCGAGCGCGGCCAGCCGGTCGGCGATGCGGTCGATGTCGGCTTCGGTGGTGCGGTAGTTCGCGACGCACGCGCGGATCGCGGTCTGCCCGCGCAACCGGGCCGGGCCCAGCAGTGCAGTGCCTTCGTCGGCGAGTTGGGCCAGCAGCGCCGGGTATTCCTCGCCGCGACGGCCATTGATACGCACGCAGACGGCGGTCAGCGCGACCGGGTTCAGCAGCTCCAAGCCGGGTTCGGCGGCGACGCGTTCCCCGAGTCGCGCGGCCAGTCGCAGGCAGCGTTCGGCGGCTTCGCGGAAGGCGTCCACGCCGAACGTCCGCAGTGCGGCCCACACCTTCAATGCCTTGAAACTACGGGAAAGCTGCGGGCCGTAGTCCATGAAGTCGAGCATCAGGTCGTCCTCGGCGACGGTGAGATACGACGACGAGAACGCGAAGGCCGCCCGCAGTTTCGCAGCGTCTTTCACCACCAGCGCCCCGGCTTCGAGCGGCGTGAACAGCATCTTGTGCGGATCCAGTGCGATGGAATCCGCGCGGGACAGCGGGGCGAACGTTTCCCGCGCGGAGTCGGCGAGGACGAACAGTGCGCCGTACGCGCCATCCACGTGCAGCCAAAGGTTTTCTCGCTCGCACAGGTCGGCAATGGGGACGATGGGATCGATCGAGCCGCTGGTGACCGTGCCAGCGGTGGCGACGACGCAGAACGGCTCGAGCCCAGCGGCCCGGTCCGCGGCGATCGCGTCGGCGAGGAGGTCGACTCGCAGCCGGAATTCGTCGTCAGTCGGGATGTGCCGGACGTGGTCCAGTCCGATGCCGAGAGTGGCGGCGGCCTTGTCGACGCACCGGTGTGCCTCCCCCGAGGTGTACAACACCAGCGGCGGAGCACCGGATTGCAAGCCGCGCTCACGGAAATCCGGCCGGCGGTCGGTGAGGGCGGTGGTGATCGCGTCCTTGGTCGCGCCGGAACCGCCGTTGGTGAGAATGCCGCCCGCGCTGGGGCCGAGGTGGAAAAGACCGGCGAGCCACTGCACCACCGACCGTTCGACAACACTCGCCGCGGGGGAGAGTTGCCAGAAGTTGCAGTTTTGGTTGAGCACCGCGGAAATCGCGTCGGCGTACGGCGCGATCCCGTTGGGCGGCCCCTGCACGTACGCGAGGAACCGCGGGTGCGCGATGGTGGTCGAGTTGGGCACGATGCGGTCGCGGAGGTCGGCGAAAAACCCTTCCACGCCAATGCCTTCCGCGGGAAACGGCTCGGCAAGAAGCTTGGCCAGCGTGTCGCGGTCGACGTCCGGCAGGATCGGCCTCGTGGGCAGGGATTCCTCGTAGCTGTCGACGAACCGGGCCAGTGCGTCGGCGGCTTGCGCGCGTTCCGCGGGGGAGAGGACGAGAGGGTGCACGGTGCTGCCTTCCGGGAGATCGAGTGCCGGAATCGACGGTAGTGCGGACGGCAGGGCAGCCGATGCTGAATATGGCGCTTTCTGGCGGCTTGATTAGCATCCTGTGCCATGGATAAGACTGATCACGCAATCGTCCGCCAGCTGATGGCCGACGGACGGCTACCGAACAACGAACTCGCCGACCGTGTCGGGCTGTCCCCGTCGCCGTGCCTCCGCCGGGTCCGCGCCCTCGAAGCGGCCGGGGTGATCACCGGGTACCACGCGTCAGTCGACCCAGCCGCGCTCGGCCGCGGGCTCGGAGTGCTGCTGCATGTCGAGATGGCGGATCAGCGCAGCGAGGTCATCGAGGCTTTCGAGAACACCGCTCTGGGGCTGGACGACGTGGTGTCGTGTCGCCGGATGTTCGGCGCTCCGGACTATCTAATGCAGATCGCGGTGCCTGATATGGCAGCGTATGAGCAGCTGTATATGACGGAGCTGACGCGGATGCCGGGCGTGGCAAGGACGAATTCGCAGTTCGCGATGAAGACAGTGAAGACGACGCCAGGTCATCATTGGTGATCCGCGGCCGACGCCGACCGCTCGGGCGCTGCTTTGGCGACCGCCACAATGCCCGGCCCGAACCTCCGGGCTCTCGTCCAGGGCCGCCGCGATCCGGCCGGAACCGGGCCGTGGCAGGAGACCGCCGTCCACCTCATCGCCGCGACCCGAGCCGTCCGCCGTCGGTGAACGCCGAGAAGTCGTTCACCAGCCGAGCTGGTCCCCGAGCCGCAACCGCAGCCACAGCACCAGCCGCTCGTCCGGATCCGCCAGATCGAATCCGAAGATCTCCTCCGCTCGCGAAAGCCGGTACCGGATCGTGTTCGGGTGCACCGACAACCGCGCCGACGCGGCTGCGATGTCGCCGTTCGTGTCGAGGTAAGCGAGGATCGTCGGCGCGTACGTCGTCCCGTGCTCGACGTCGTGCGCCCGCACCGCCGGGCCCAAACGCCGCGGCAAAGACGTGTCACCGGCCAGCAACTGCGCCAGAACGGACAACGTCGCCCCGGCCCACACCTCCTCAATGGCCGCCACCTGGCACGGTTCCGGCGAGGTGCGCTGTTCCGCCAGCGTCCGCAGGACGAGGTCCGCGTCGGCCCGCGAGGAAGCGATCGACCGGAGCCCGGGGACCGTCGACCCGAGCCCGGCCTGCACCGGCATCCGCAGCGCGGCGTGCGCTCGCCGGGCGATGTCGGCGACCAGTTCGCGGTGCGCGGGGCCCTCGGGGAGCAGCGCGTAGACCGTTCCGTCGATCAGCGCGCAGCCGTGCCTGCCGTAGTGCGCCTCGCAGTGCAGGCTCACCAAATCGGCCAGCCGCGTTGCCGCGTGGGCGGCCAGGACGTCTTCCGGATCGGCGACGGTGAACGCGGCGACCGCGACGGGCGCGTCCGGGTCCAAACCGAGCTGCGGGGCGACGGCGGTGACGCTGCTCGGGTCGGCGAGCAGGCGTTGCAGCAGGTCAGCGCGCCGCCGACGGACCACGTCGACCGCGGTGCGCGCGGCCAGCAGGTGCAGTGCGGCGATCTCGGCGGCGTCGAACAGGGCTTGCTCGGCGGTCTCGTCGAGGCTGTCGTCGGCGTCGACCACCCAGATCGACCCGAGCATCTCGCTGCCCGCCCGCACCGCGACGCCCAGCCGGGGCAGCCCGCCCGGCAGCGACGGGAACCGGCAGGTCCGCCGTGTCCGCGCGAGTTCGCGGTACTGGTCGTCGTAGAACACCGGCCCCTCCGGCACCTGCAGGCCGAGGATGCCCTGGCGGCGGCCGTCGTCGATGGGCTGGCCGGGCAGCGTCGAATACGCCAGGATCCGCCGGTTGAGGTCCTCGATCGTGGTCGCGCCGCCGACCATCCCGCCGATGGCGTTGGCCAGCGCGAACAGATCGCCGGCCGCGGGTGCGCCGGGCGTGCGGACGGCGGGTGCGAGCGCCGAGGAGATCATCGCTTCGAGGTGGTGCCACGGCACGGCTTCGTCGGCGGCGAGCAGCACCACCCCGGCGTCCTGCGCGGCGTCCGAAAGCTCGGTGAGGGGTTCGCCGAAGCTTTTCACCACCAGCGCCGCGTATCCCACCGCCGCGTTGATGAGATCTTTCGCCTCGGCCGGATCTGCCCCGACCGCGAGCAGGATCGTGTCCTGCCCCGGCGGCACACCGCCGCGGCGCTCGTGGATGAGCACGCCGGACACCGGCACCGGCCGGTCCGGCAGCGGGGTGACCGGCCGCAGCAGCGACGCGCCGAGCGCGGCGAGGACCTGCCCGAGATCGGGCGCCACCGGATCGAGCATCGTCACCTCTTTAGCCAGACGCACAAAACATCCGCGGAATCTCTGGACCAGCACTGCACGCACCCGGACGATCCGGCCGCGAGGCTGTCAGCATGCACGTTCCACCAGGCGCACCAGCGACCGTACTCCCTCCGGCCCAGGACACAGCCGTCTCGACCGCCCTGCGCGCCGCGAACCGGGCGGGCGTCCGGATCCGGCTCGCCGACGACGTCCGGACGCTCGAAGCGGTGTCGCGGTTCCTCGCCCAGGTCTGGCAGACGCCGGAATCCCACGCCCCGTTCGGCGCGGACGCCCTGCGCGCCGTCGTCCACGCGGGCGGCGCGGTGCATTACGCGGCGGACGACGACGGCATTGTCGCCGCCTCCGGCCTCATTTTCTGTCCGCCGGTGACCCGCGCGGTCTATTCGCTGATCGCCGCCGCGCGCGCGAGCGACCGCGGAGTGGGCTTCGCGCTGAAGCAGGCGCAGCGGGTGTGGGCACTGGATCAGGACGCGGAAACCATGGTCTGGACCTTCGATCCGCTGGTGAGCCGCAACGCGCATTTCAACCTGGCGAAACTAGGCGCGCGCGGAACCGAGTACACAGTGGACTTCTACGGCCAGATCGAAGACGGCGTCAACGGCGCGGACGAAACCGACCGCTTCACCGCGGTGTGGCCGCTCCGGGACCCGAATCCAGTCCAGCTTCCAGGTCCGGACTTGACCACTGTGGACGTCGACCCGCGCCGCGCCCCCGACGGCGAACCGTTCCTGGCCCGCGACGGTTCCGGCTATTGGTGCCGGGTCCCGTCCGACATCGTGGGCCTCCGCCGGTTGAACGCGCGCCTGGGCGCGGAGTGGCGCTACGCGATCCGCGACGTGCTCGTCCCATTGTTCGCCGACGGCTACACAGCCACCGGGTTCAGCCGGTCCGGGTGGTACCACCTGACCGAAGGGAAGCGGGCGTGAAAATCGAACGGATCGACCTGATCGAAGTCAGCCTCCCGCTTGTCCGTCCATTCCGGACTTCGTGCTCAGTGGACACCGAACGCAACACCCTTCTGTTGCACGTGGTGACCGACGTCAGCGAGGGCTGGGCAGAATTCGGCGGCGACCCGGAACCGGTGTACAGCCCGGAGTTCGCCGCCGGAGCCGAACGGATCCTGCGCGACCATCTCGTCCCGCGCGTCACCGCCTTGCCGCAGCTGACCGCATCCCGGGTCGCGGGCGCGATGGCTCCGGTCAAGGGAAACCCGCTGGCGAAAGCCCTGCTCGAAACCGCCATCCTCGACGCGGAATGCCGCGCCTATGCGATGCCGTTGTCGACCTACCTCGGCGGCGTGCGCGACCGGATCCCGGCCGGAGTTTCCGTCGGAATCACCGACACCGTACCGGAATTGATCGACACCGTTGCCGGTTATCTGGCCGAGGGATACGTCCGGATCAAGCTGAAGATCGAACCCGGCTGGGACCTAGAACCAGTACGCGCCGTGCGCGCCGAGTTCGGCCCAGACCTGCTGCTACAGGCCGACGCGAACACCGCCTACTCCCTGTCCGACGCCGACCATCTGCGCCGCCTGGACGAGTTCAGCCTGGTCCAGCTAGAACAACCACTCGCCGCGGACGACCTCGGCGGACACGTCGAACTCGCGAAACTCCTGCGGACCCCGATCTGCCTGGACGAGTCGATCTGCTCCGCCCGCGACGCCGCGTTCGCGATCCGGTTGGGCGCGTGCCGGATCATCAACATCAAACCCAGCCGCGTCGGCGGATACCTCGAAGCACGACGAATCCACGACGTGTGTGCCGCACACGGAATCCCGGTGTGGTGCGGCGGAATGCTGGAAACCGGCATCGGCCGCGCGCAGAACCTCGCCCTAGCCGCACTGCCGGGCTTTGTGCTGCCGAATGATATCTCAGCGTCGAGCCGTTACTATGCCACCGATCTCACCGCGCCGTTCGAGCTAGAAGACGGTTGCCTGTCCATTCCAGACGGACCGGGCGGCGGCGTCGCTGTCGATCCGCTCGCGCTGCGCAAGCACACCGTCGCTTCGCAAACCCTCTTCGCAGGCTGACGATTCCAGCAGACCGTCTAACAGGCCCTTTCCGTCGCCCCACCGGACCGCGCCCGGTCCGGTTTCACCGAACGGATCATCAACCCGCTCTGCCTGCACGAAACCTACTGACCCGGCGGGGAACCACCATCGAAGAACCGGATCTGCGGTCCTGCACCGACGGCGTCGACACAGCGGAATGGAACGTCGCCGAAGCCGATGCCTCCGGCGAACTGATCTCCACCGGCACGGACACACAAAGTTCTGGACTTCGTTGCTGAGCGGGAAACTGCTGCCACTCGCACTGATGACGGAAAAAGACCGTCCTGGATGACGGCGGTAAGGGATACGGCCTTGGCGTCCAACGATACGAACTGACCCCGAACTTCCCAACATGGGGCCACAGCGGCAGCGTGGCCAGCGGCCACGACTTCCGCAACGCGGTGACAGGGGACGGAAAACGCTCGGTCACCGTGTTCATCGACACGGCAGGCTATTCGAAGGCCCAGTCAGACCGGATAGACGCGATCGTGGGCGCACTGGTCCGCGACCTCCGCTAAAACCTCCGGGCGGTTGCGGCGTCCCCCAGCGCGGCAACCGCCCGGACCCCACGGGCAGCGTGTCGTGCTTACTCGCCTTCCGCGATCCTGCGGGCGAGTGGAGCGATCGAGTCGAAGAGCTCCTGCACCCGCTTCGTAAGGGTCTTCAACCCCAACTCGGCCAGGACTGCCCGGTAGAGAATCCGCTCGTCCCATCCTTCGCTTTCCGCTACCGCGGCGAGAAGAGAAGCGAGTTCGCGAGGAGGAACGTCGGAGAGCTGACGCGGCCCCAGCTCGCGGATCCGCACCCGCGGCTGGTCTGGCAGATGGTACGTCCGTTCCTTGATCCGGCCCTGTTCTGTCGGGTTGTCGACGAGCAGGTCGCCGCGGCGCACCGCTTGGGTCAGCACCGCATCGAGCTCGTTCGCGATCAGCCGGCCGACCCGGCTGCCCTTGGCAGCCTCCACGTAGGCCCGGTGGACTCGTTGTCCCAGTACCGGTCCTTCAGCCTGAACGATCGCGAGCACGCCCTCGGTCATTTGCTTCCGGGAGGCCTCGGAAGTCGGAATGAGCGCACCGGCGAAGGTCGTATAGGAAGACAAGTCGCCGGCCGTCGAGGCAACCCCCGGCTCGCTGGGCTCAGGTTCCAGCACCAGCTCGCCGGTTGCCGGACGGAACTCCTCTTCGACAGCGACGACGGCGGCGACAGCGGCCGTCTCCTGAGGCGAAGACGCGGGTTCCAGCGCAGGAGCCTCCGGCATCGGTGCCGGAGCTGTCCGCACCGGAGACCAGCCTGCCGGATAGATCTCCTCCTCGTTCAGGATCTCCCACAGCTGCGCGAGGGCCTCGTCCGGATCGACGTCGAACGAGGAGCCGCTGATCCGGAAGAACCGCCAGCCGCATCGTTCAAGGTCGCGCTGCCGGGCGAGATCGCGCTCGTAGACGTCCGGTCCGTGCCAGCGGTCGCCGTCGCATTCCACGGCAAGCCTGGCCCGGCCGCCGACTACCACGAGGTCGATCCGGTAACCAAGCGCTTCGAATTGCGGTTCGACGGTGTAGCCGCGTGCGACGACGCGGTTGTACACCCGTTGCTCGAAAAGGGAATCGAACGGTTCGACGCGCTCGTTGTCCGGTACCGCCGACGAGCGTCCGGTCGCGCCCGCGGGCCGGTCGCGCAGGCCATAGCAGTAATCGAGCAGCTGGTACCGCATGCACTCGCTGTTGGGCAATTCGTCTTGCCGGACCGAGTGGAACACCCACACCTGGTCTTTGGCCCGGGAGACCGCGACGTTGAACCGCTGCACGTACTGGTCCTGGGTCAGCGCGATCATGCGCCGCTCCGGGTCGGGCGCGGCGACCATGGACAGGAAAATGACGTCGCGCTCCGAACCCTGGAAGTCGGCGGCGTCGCCGCACCGGAGGTCGCGGCTCTGCCAGTCCTCCCGGGAGAGCCGGGCGAGCAACTCGTCTTCGATGCGTTTCGCCTGGGCCTTGCCGAGGAGGGACACGACGCCGAAGGTCTTCCCGTCGTAGGCAGGGTCCGAAAGGCATTTCTCGATCTGCTCGACGATCGCGTCGGCTTCGACGGGATTGATCTTGTTGGTGGCGCCCCGCTCGTAGCCGTCCTCGAGGTAGACGGCTTTGACCGGATCGAGCCGGTCCGCGCCGTACTGCCGGACCGGCAGCAGCCTGATGCCGTCCGGTTCGTAGGCGATCCGGTTGGAGAAACCGATGATCTCCGGGACGCAGCGGCGGTGTTCTACCAGGGTGATCGGCCGGCCGTAGCGCATCTTGGCCTCGTCGAACAAACTGCGCTTCGGGTCGTGCCACGAGTCGCGATAGCGGTCGTCGGCAAGGTACTGCCGGGCCAGGTCCCGCAGTTCCTGCTGGTCGGTGCCGACCGCGGACGGGGAGACCTGCTTGTCGTCGCCGATGACCACGATCTTGCGCGCCAGGTACTGGAGGAAGACCGCTTCGGTTCCGGCTTGTGATGCCTCGTCGATCACCACGACGTCGAACATGTCGGGACGGACCCGCAACTGCTCGGCGATCCGGTAGATCGGCATGATCCACACCGGAACCGACGGCCGGCACCGGTCCATCGCCTTGCGGATCTCGGCGCGCCGCTGGTTGCGGTAGATGCCGGTGTTCTTGCCCGCGCGCTGCACCAGTTGTGCGTACTGGGTGAGGTCTGCGCGAGCGGTCCCGGTGAGCCGGCTCGGGGACGCCGCGTGATCCCAAGCCCGGCGCGCGGCGACGGCCTCGGCTTCCTTGCGGATATCCGCTTCGATCCGGGAAATCCGGCGCTGGACGTCGTTGACGTCGATCGCCTCCTGATCGACCACCCACGCCCGGGTCGCCGCCCAGCTCCACGCTTCCTGAAACCGGTCGATCCGCTCCTGCCAGAACGCAGCTCCAGGGTCAGCCTCGACCGCCGCGCGGAAGCCCGGCGCCGCAGTGCCGAGCACGGAGCTGACGTGGTCTCGTCGAGAGATGCGCTGCCGGACCTCCCACAGCCGTTCGAGCCGCTGGCGTGCGCTCGCGTAGAGCTCGTGATCGCGGGTCTTCGCGCCGGACATCAGATTCGCGACACACGGTGCCGCGTCTGTCCATTGCGCAGTCTCGCGAAGGACGGCTTCGAGGTCGCTGAGCGGCTGCGTCGCCGTGACTCGCGCTTCCTCGGCGCCGCATGCGTCCGCCAAGTTGGCATACCTGCGGACGTCGCTGAGATCTTGCCAGTTCGGCACTGGAACCTGGAGCCAGCGCAGCTGGTTTTCTTCCTGGACCAACAGGTCCGCCAGCGTCAGCACATGTTGCAGTTGCGCGAGCTCGGTCGTGTGCCATTGGAGCCGTTCCTGCAGCGTGTCCTCGGGCGGGATCTCCACGTCCTCCGGCCAAGCCCGGTCGAGCGCGGCCAGCACCCGCATTCCCTCGGCCCACGCCAGGAATGTCTGGAGCTGCGCGGAGGAGGTCGGAGGGACGCCGTCGACCCGGACCCTCTCGAACAACGGCTGCGCCTGCTTCAGCACTTTGCCCGCGAACGCGCCGATCTTCGGGGTTCCGTCGGCCTGCGTCTTGATCACGCCGCCGTCGCCGAGATAGCGGGCGACCTCGCCGGCGAGCGTGGCCAAGGTTCCGAGATCGCCCTCGCGGACCACGACTTCCGTCAGCGCGCCAAGGTGGGCGACCGGACGGGCGCACGCTTCGACGAGACCGGCGATCGTGCCGGCACGGGCCCGCCACTGATCGGCTCGTCCGGACCGGACGTCGCGCAGCGCGGCGTCGAGCCACTGTTCCCGGCGGCTCACGAGCTGATCGGTCTCGTCGGCGATGTGCTGCAAGCGCTGCCGCAACTCTGCCCGTTGCTGCGGCGCGAGGCGGAGCACGGCCCCGAAAGCCGGGTGCTGCTTGAGCGGCGCGTATCGCGAGTCTGCCTCGAACGCGGCACGTTCCCTGGCGGCGAGGTTCGCGAAGGCCGCTGCGTCGCTCACCGAGTCAAGGGCGAGCAAACGCAGCCGGGACTCCGCCTCGTCGGCGAGGAGCTGGTCGTCAAGCAGGTCTCGGTGCCAGCTTCGCACCTCCGCGGCGGACAGCGGTACCGGTGCGTCGGGAGCGATAGTGTCCAACATGGACAGCCAGCTGAGCTCTTCCTCCGCGGCCAACTGCTGCGCAATGCGCGACAGCGTGCCGCGATAGCCCTGATGGGTTCGTTCCCGGACTTCGGCTTCCCGCGCCTCGATCAGGCGGCTGTGCAGGGCCGAGCGCTCCCGGCTCAACCGGTCGACCGCGTCGAGGTTGCGCTGGACGGCCCGGGCGTTCTCCGCTCCGTCGTGGTCTCCGGCCGCGGCGGCGATCTCCTGCACCGCGATCTTGAGATCGGCCATGTCCTCGCGCGAGGTGCCGACGACGGCGACCGCGAGCGGTTTGATCTGCTCCGGGAGCTTGTCCCGCACCTCGCGAAGCGCGCGGTCGGTCTGGGCGGTCACCAGAACCCGCTTGCCCTGGGCGAGCAGATGGGAGATCAGCGCGGCCGCGGTGTGGGTCTTGCCGGTGCCGGGCGGGCCTTGAACGAGCACCTGCGAGCTGGAGTCAACGCGCCGGATGACCTCGAGCTGTTTCTCGTTGACCGGCATGGGGAGGAACGGCTCGTCGTCGACGGCGAGAATCGCGCCTGCGTCGCCGGCCTGCTCCGCGACTGGGACGTAGTCGGGATCGAGCAGCGGCACCAGCCCGGCCGGGACCTCGCCGGTTTCCTCGATCTGGCGCAGGATCGCGTCGAAAATCTCGATCAGACCGTGAAAGGTGCGCTTCCGGAGGATCACGGCGGGGGCGAACGTCGCGACCGCGTTGCGGGCCGGCACCGCGGCTTCGTCCTCGTCGCGGTATTCACCGTCCGGGTCGATGCTGTGCACGATGCGCTGGACGAATTCTCGCGCCGCCGCGCGGTCCAGTGCGGACCCGTCGTGGGCTTTGACATCCTCCCGGACCTCGGTGACCTTGTCCGGTGTCGTGATCAGGCGGAGGTCCACCATGTCGAGTTCGAGCCGGGCTGGCTCGGCCGACTCGACGGTCCGCACCTCGATGACGCCGGTGCGGTCGTCGAAGTGGATGCTGACCTCGCTGGTGAGCGCGTGCCGCCGGATCCGGGGGCTGTTGACCGGCTGCCAGCTCAGGCATCCGGTTCCGGCGAGCAGTTCCAGCTCTTCCGGGCTTTCGGTCGCCCGGACGTACATGAGGTAGAGGCGTTGGTAAAGGTCTCGTGCCGGCCGGTCGACGAGTTCCTGGTCGGCCCAGCGCTGCCAGCGGGCGAGCCAGCTCGGGAACGCCGCTTCGACGGAGGGGAAGTCGTTCAGGGACAGGTACTCCGGCGCGCGCTCGGCACCGGGTCCTTCCTGGTCGAGGGCCCAGTCTTCGGCGGGTGTTTCGACTATCCGCTTGCGCAGCGCGGGCGCCTGCTCCGGGTCGTCGAGCGGGCTGCTCAGCCAGCGGGCCAGATCGGCGTCCGGTTCGGGCGCCGGGACGACCGGGACCCGTTCGATCGCGAGCACCGGGCCGTCCGGGTCGCCCGGCTCCGCCGTCCGCACGGAGACGGCGGGATGTCGGGGTGCTTGGCTCAGCCAGACCACGTCGCCGTCGCGCTGGTAGGTGTCGGTGGTGCGGACCGGACTGGCCTTGAGGTGCTGCGCACCTCGCAGAAACTCGAAAAGCCTGCGTGCGCGATCCACCAGTGACGTATCCATTCCACCTGCCAGCCGTACCCCGTGCGCAGTGATTCCGCGCCTCTCCTCAATCGGATTCCGGACTGAAACGTGACAGACGGTTACCGAATCGTGAGCTGCGGGACGGCGCCGGCCAGGCTGCGGGCAATCCGTGCAAATGGCCAGTAACGGCCCGATGCGGGACAGCGATCGTCAGGAGGACGCCGCGGGAAGGTCTCTCGCGCGCAGGGGGAAGGCATCGGAAGTGGCTCTGTTCGGCAACCGGGAGAACCCAGAGGTGATTGCGCTGCAGCAGCAGCTGGCCGCGGCGCACGCGACGATCACCGAACTGCGCGGATGGGTCGGCCACTTGCGCGGTGCGGGGACGGCTGGCCTCGAAGCGGAATTGCGAGACCTGCGGTCGGCGGTCGAGCGGACGAAGCGCGAGGCAGCGCAATTGGCCGCGACGCGCGATCAGGTCAGCGCGGAGACCGTGAAGTGGCAATCGACTCTGGTCGAGACCCGGGAACTGGCGCTGCTCCAGGAAGCCGGAGTCTACGAGTACGCGCACCCGCCGACGACTCGGTCGAGTACAAGGACGAACTGAAACTGCTCCGGGACCGGATCAAGCTCGAAGCGCGGGCTGATGCGGTCACCTGTCAGGTCGACTGGGCGGTGAACGGCTCGGTCAAGGAAGGCCAGCGGCTCGGCCGCGACATGGCCAAGCTGATGTTGCGCGCGTACAACGCCGAAGCGGACAACGCGGTCCGCGTGGTGAAGCCGCACACCCGCGAGTCAGTGAAGAAACGGCTGACGACCACGCGGAATACGATCGGGCGGCTGGGCGTCCTCATGCGGATCGCCGTTTCGGACAGCTATCACCGGCTCCGGCTCCGCGAGATCGACCTGACCGCGGATTACCTGGCGAAGGTCGAAGCCGAGCGCGAGCAGGCGCGGGCCGAACGCGAACGGCTTCGCGAAGAAGCCAAGGTCATGAAGGAGATCGAGCGCGAACGAACCCGGCTCGCGAAGGAACGCGCGCACTACGCGGCCGCTCTGGCCAAATTGGAGGCGAAGGGCGATTCGGAGGGCCTGGCCCGGGCGCGAGAACAGATGACGGCCGTCGACGAAGCCATCGCCGGAGTCGAGGCGCGCGCGGCCAACATCCGGGTCGGGCACGTCTACGTGATTTCCAACGTCGGCGCGTTCGGCCCGGGCGTGGTCAAAATCGGCATGACCCGGCGGCTCGAACCGCTCGACCGCGTCCGCGAACTCGGCGATGCCTCAGTGCCGTTCCGGTTCGACGTCCATGCGCTGGTCTTCTCCGAGGATGCCGTCGCGCTGGAAACCGTTCTGCACCAACGGCTGAGCCACAAGCGAGTGAATCTGGTCAACCTGCGGCGGGAATTCTTCTACGCGACTCCGGCGGAAGTGAAGGAGCACTTGATCGCCGTCGGCGACGCGCACGTCCTGGAATACACCGATGTCCCAGAGGCAATCGAGTGGCGGGCATCGGATCCGGGACGGCGCGATGCGCGTGACGAATTGGTGCCGGTCGGCCCGTGGGCTTCCGCTGACGGCGATCTCAGCGACGACGGTGGTGAATGAGGCGTGACTCGCCCGCAGGTACCGTCGCGCCCGCCGGCCTGGCTGCCGGATCCTCTCGACGACGCCTTGGTCCGATATTGGGACGGCTGGCACTGGACCTTCCACACCGCTGTGCGCCAGGCAGCGGCCCAGCCCGAGGCGGCGTCGATCGCCCCGGAGCGGGCACCGGAACTGCGTCCGGACATCGCCAGAGCGGTCAGCAGAGTCAGCGGCCTGCTCGCGGGAGCCAGGAAGGAGATCGCTCTCCTCGCGGACTATCTCCGGCCGGAGGAAGAGGTTCTGGCTCTGAGCGGGGCACAGGGCGACGGGCTCGGCGTTCTGGCCTGCACGAACCAGCGGCTGCTCTTCCTCTTCGTCGGGATCGTGCGGCGCCAGCTCCTTGAAGTGAGCTGGAACGAAGCCAAAGCCGCGATTTACAACCGGTCGACGAAGAACCTCGCGGTGTATACGACGAAGCCCACCAAACGCGCGGTTCCTGCGATGTCTGTCCGCGTGGCCAACGTTTCGGATGCTGCTGCGCTGGTCGAGGCGGCTGAGGCTGCTTCGGCAGCGCCTCGGCTCGACGTCGTTTAGGGCTCGCACAGGCACTGGTGCGGCCTGCTCCCGCGTCCCGGCGAAGATTGGGCGCTGTCGAGCCTTGTCCCGCCTATCCGACCCCCGGTGCCGTAACACGTCGTTCGGTGGATCGGCGCTCGATCGCTTCCGCGACGCCGTCGATCGCCTGGCGGATCATCGCGCCATATCCGTCGTCGGCCAGTGCGTCATGACATGCTCGCGCTGCGGCGAGCTGTTCCGCCGCTGCGGAGAATGAGCCCAGGCGGCGGAAGTTGTCGGCCAAGTTCAGGTGCAGTGACGGGTAGAAGCCCGCGATCCGGAGCCCAGCGTCGTGGGCTTGGACGTGCTCGTCGGTGACCGTCGCGGCGGCGTCCAGGGCTCTGACATCCCAGACCAGTGCCTCTGCCGGGTCAGCGAACAGATCTGCTTGGTAGTGCGCGAGAACGCAGCGGTAGAACGGATCGCCGCCCGGGCCGAGTTCGTCCCACAGTTCCTGCAGACGCGCTCGCGCTACGTCCGGCGCGCCCGCTCGGCCTTGCGTCACCGCGGCGGTGATCTCGGCCATCGTGTCCGTCATTCGGCAGTTCCTTTCACTGGCATGGCAAGGGTGGTCAGGTCGCCGTCGTCGGCAGAGCGCACGACGACTGGCAGGTGCGGGCCCGCGACGTCCAGCATCACGTCCGGGCCGACGGCGGTGCTGATCGCCGGGTGCAGCGTGCTCGCGGCGAAGGAGAGCGAGATCGGCGGGCCGGTGACGTCTGCGGGGATTGCTTCGGTGCCGACTATGACGGCGGTGGCGGAGAGGTCCAACTGGATCTGCGGGGTGTATTGGCGCTCCAGACATGCCACGAGTGCGTTGCGAGATATCACTGCCCGCGTAAGGACTTCTGGCAGTGACGCGAGCATCAGGCGGTAGTCGGGGAAGTCGTCGGTGAGCGTGCGGCACGTTCGTACGGCGTCGCCCTGGAAGGAGATCTCGTCGGCGTGGAGGCTCAGGTGGAGTTCGTGTTGCCGGCGCGTCCACGGCATTGCTAGCCGCAGGTCGTCGGCGTCGACGGTCGCGGTCCAGGTGGAGGTGCTTGGTACGGCTGGGACCAGGGTGCGGGTCGAGAGGCGGTATCGGTCGGTGGCGGTGAGCACGATCGCCTCTGGGAAGACCTCGAGGTGCACGCCATTCAACGCGGGGAGGTCCTGCGTCGTCGCGGTCAGCACCTGCTCGACGGCGGCGGTGAACACAGGGCCAGTGAGCCGGGCCGACGGGGTCGGTGCTGGGGTGCCCAGCGTGGCTTTCACCGCCGCGGCGGTTTTCCGAGCCTGGTGCACCTGAGATACCAACCCGGCGACGTGGTCGTCGATGATCCGCGACGCTTCGGCCGGGTCGGCGGTGAGGACCGCGCTGACTCGCTCCAGTGGCAGCCCGATCTCCCGCAACCGCCGGACGAGCAGTGCGGCCGAGACCTGGCCGGGGGAGTAGTAGCGGTAGCCGGATTCCTCGTCGACCCGGATCGGGCGCACGAGTCCGGAATCGGCGTAGAAGCGCAGCGCGCTGGCGGTGAGGCCGCAGCGGCGGGCGAACGCTCCGATGGTCAGCAGGTCGGGCACCCGCCCATCATCGGGGTTCAAGCAGCTTGAAGGTCAACCGCAGCACGGTGACCACGGGATCGTGCTAGTACAGACGGGTGACCGACCCGATCGAGGAGGCGGCGCTGTCCGGTGGGCGCGGTTGCTCGGTCTGGCTGCTCGGCGACCAGCCAGCGCAGGCAGAAAGGATGCCCGGCCGGATCGGCGTAGTCCTGGGAGGGCTTCCTTCGGCCTCCTTCAGCACGGTGGCGCCGACCGCGCTCAGACCCGGTCCAGAAGATCGCGCAGCCGCACGATGTCCTCGGTTCGCGTGCGCCAGCTGATGACGCACACCCGCAACGCCGGTCGTCCCGCGACGCGGACTGGGCTCACCCACGCGGAGCCGGTGGCGTTGACCCGGTCCGCGAGGTCGCTGTGCCACTGCCAGGATTCCGCCGGATCGGCCGGTGCGTCCGCGCGCGTCACGCAGACGATCGGCAGCGGCGTGTCGTTGATGGCGAGCCAACCCGCGCCCGTGAGCTGATCCCGCAACTCCTGCCCGAGCGCCGCGTCGTGTTCGATCTGGGCGCCGTAGCCGGAAACTCCGTATGCCAGCAGACTCAGCCACAGCTTCAGTCCGATGAACCGCCGCGACCATTGATTGCTCGTCGTGTACGGGTCTGCAGTGTCGTCCACTTGGCCCGGCATATACGAGGTCGACACGGTGAACGACGAACTCAGCTCGGCTCGGTCGCGGGTGAAGAACATCCCCGCGCCCATCGGCACTGACAGCCACTTATGCGCGTCGACGGTGATCGTGTCCGCGCGTTCGATGCCGGTCAGCACGCCGCGCAGCCGATCCGACAGGCAGACGGCTCCGCCCCATGCCGCGTCTACATGGAACCGCAGACCGGCGTCGTGTGCGAGGTCGGCGATGCGCGGCAACGGGTCGAGCATTCCGGCCCCGGTAGTCCCGGCCGTGGCGACGACGAGGAACGGCGCCTTGCCGTCCCGCCGGTCTTCGGCGAGCAAGGCTTCGAGCGCGGCGACATCCATCCGGCCGCTTGCGTCGGACGGCACCAGTCGGCACGCGTCGCGGCCGAGACCGGCGGCGTGGGCGATTTTCAGCCAGGCCAGATGGGAATCCGCACCGGCGTAGAACACTGGCGCGGCGTCGAGGGCGCGCAGGCCGCCGGTGCTGTACTCGGGAAACGCGTGGGTGAGGGCGGTCAGCACCGCGGTCGCGTTGGCCTCCGCGCCGCCGCTCGTGAAGTGGCCGCCCGCGGTGGCCGGGAGGCCGAGCCGCGCGGAGAACAGGTCGATGCACCGCTGTTCCGCCTCGACCGCGAACGGTGCGTGGCTCCACGCAGCGAGCTGCGGATTCACCGCCGCGGTGATGAGATCTCCGGCGACGCCTGCCCAGGTCGCGGACGGGTTGAACAGCCCGAAATACCCCGGATGATCGGTGTGCACGGTCCAGCGATCGAGCGCGGCGAGCACCTCCGGGACGGCCTGTTCAAGGTCTTCCGGCTTCTCGAGCGGGTACTTGTCGAGCCAGGCGCGGATCTCCGCGGCGTCGGCGGTCACCGGGCTCGCTGGGTGCTCCGGCCGCGTGCGCCATCCCTCGACCAGTTGATCTACGACACCGTGCAGCAGTTTTGCCGCCGATTCCGCGTCCGTCGCCACCCCGCCGCGGTCCTGCTCGCTCGTCATCAGCCCTCTCCCCAGATTGTGCTAGCACGTAACAGGTTCTGTACTAGCTTGAGACGAGGCTAGGTGGCCACGAACAGCGCCGCAAGGAAGTAAATCCGGCCATTGCTGGCCCGATTCGTGCGCTAGGCCAGGGTGAGTGCGTCGTCGATGGTGGCGTCCAGGAACGCGAGCGTGTCGCGTCGCCGGGCCAGGGGATTCCGATAGCTGCGCCGCCCTTCCGCGCCGCCGGTGCGCAGGCTCAAGCTTTCGGCGATGATGCGCTGCCAGCGAGGGTCGAATTGCCTTGCTGCATAACGTCCTGCGCCAGTTTTGGAGGTCGGCTCCCCGGTGGCGACGAGATGGTGAAGACGGCTCACCCCGAGCACCGCCCACACCGGGAACAGCGGGCTCATCCCGAGCGCGAGCGACAACGCACTGGTGCGCCGGTTCTTCTCCCACCACGGCCGCCAGTAGCTGCTCAGGTTGTCGACAGTGAACGCGCGCAAGGCATCCTGATCCGCCCACACGTCCACATCGGACGGCTCCGGTCCGCGCAGCGCGATCCCGCGCCTGGCGAGTTCGCAGAACGTCACCGGGTTGAGACCGTCTCGTCCCGCCTCGGTGAAACGGCTTTCCTGCGCGCACGGAACGTCCGGGCAGTTGTCGGGTCCGGCAGCGAGATCGGCCCAGGTGAGCACGGAGCCGTCGAAATGCGGTTTCGGAAACCGGGTGACTGTCGTGGCATGAGCCTGCGCCAGCGCTGAGATCTCAACCCGATCCGGACGTCGATCAGTGACCGCGACGAAATCGATGTCGCTGGCCGTGTTCAGCCGTCCGCGCCCGGCGCCGCGGGCGTGGAAGTCGCCGAAGCAGACCGAACCGACCAGGTAAAAACCGGTCACCAGCCCGGGTGCGGCTCGGTCCACTGTGGACAGAAACAGTGTGGTGCTCCGGCGGACTTCCTCAGGTATCTCACTCGGCACGCCTGCCACGTTACCGAGTTACGCGAGTTCGGCGGCGGCCCTCGCCAGGTCGTCGACGCTGCCGGACATGACCGTGCGGACGTGCTTGGTGAGGTGGTCCAACGGCCAGTCCCACCACGCGATCGCCAGGAGGCGTTCGACGTCCTCGTCGCGATACCGGCGGCGGATCAGCTTGGCCGGGTTGCCGCCGACGATGCCGTAGTCGGGCACGTCGTCGACCACGACCGCCCCGGACGCGACGATCGCGCCGTGCCCGATGCGGACGCCCGGCATGACCATCGCCCGGTAGCCGAGCCAGACGTCGTTGCCCAGCACCGTGTCGCCGCGGCCGGGCAGGCCGGTGATGGCGTCGAAGTGCTCGGCCCAGTCGCCGCCCATGATCGGGAACGGGAACGTCGACGGCCCGTCCATCCGGTGGTTCGCGCCGTTCATGATGAACCGCACGCCCTCGCCGAGCGCGCAGTACTTGCCGATCACGAGCTTCTCCGGCCCGTAGTGGTACAGCACGTTGCGAGTCTCGAAGGCGGTCGGCTCGTCCGGGTCGTCGTAGTAGGAGAACTCGCCGACGTCAATCAGCGGCGACGTGACCAGCGGTTTCAGCAGCACCACTCGCGGCTGCTCGGGCATCGGGTGCAGGACGTTCGGATCGGGGGAAATGGGTTTTCTCCTCGCGGTGACAGGCTCGGCGGCGGGTTCAACGGCGGGCTCGGCAGGGGTGGCGGGTTCAGCAACGAGCGATGGCTGGTTCGGCGGTGGGCGATGGCCTGGCTTAGCGGCGAGCAACGGCGGGATTCAATGGCGGACGGCGGCAGGTTCGGCAGCGGACGGTGATGGATGCGGCGGTGGGCGGCGGGTTCAGCGGCGGACGGTGAGGGGCTCGGCAGTGGGGGCGGCGGGCGGTGGGCGGTGACAGGTTCGGCGGAGGGCTTAGCGGCGAACGGCGACAGGTGCGGCGGTGGGCTGGCTTAGTTGCGAGCAGCGGCGGATTCATCGGCGGACGGTGGCAGGTTCGGCAGCGCGCGGTGACGGGTTCGGCGGCGGACGGTGAGGGGCTCGGCGGTGGGCGGCGGGTTAGGCGTGGGCGGTGACAGGCTCGGCGGAGGTCGGCGGGTTCAGCGGCGAACAGCGGCGGGTTCGGCGGCGGACGATGGGTTCAGCGGCGGACGGTGACAGGCTCGGCGGAGGGTTGAGCGGCGAACAGCGGCGATTCAGCGGAAGGCTCGGCAACGAACAACGGGCTCAGCAACGCGCGGCAGCAGACCCGAAACCCAGCCACGTGTGCCGGTTGCCCCACCAGCACCAGCCAACCTTCGGGGCGTTGCGGCGTTCGCTGCCGTCGCGGCCGGTGCCGTTGCTGATCCACAGTGCCGGCGTGCGGGCGTCGAACTTGCCGTTCTCCTTGCGCGGCCGGGAGCCGATGGTCATGAAGCAATGGTTGCGCTCGAGCGCCGACGGCTGCTGGAGCACCCAGTGAATCCCCTCGGTGAGCAGCAGCGGACTGCGCCCAGCCTTGGTGATCGCGGGCAGGGCTTCCTCGGGGCTCCAGTTGGCCATCTCGTCGCCGCGGTCGAGGCCGGTGACGAGGTACAGCGGCGCGTCGGGCAGGTCGATGTCACGCGGCGCGAACTGGTCGACGTCCGGCATGTCCGTGACGACGAATCCGGCCTTTCCTTCGCGCCGGAGCAGCGGCGAGAGCGCCGACGCGGGTGCCCGGTCCTGGTGGACCGCCAGCAGCGCACCGGCCGCGGCGTGGTGCTCCGCGGCGAAAGCACGCAGGTCGTCGGCGGAAAGCTGGGCGATCTCGGGCACTACCAGCGCGATGAGGTGGTCTGCCTGGTCCGCGAGCGACGGGAGGGCAGCGATCGACAAGTGGTTCTCCTTCGGGCTATATTTACGTCGGTAGTAAAAGTATGCCGAGTCTCCACATGGGTGTCAAGGTAAATTTACGTCGGAGGTAAGTTTTCGATGGATGTGGGCCTGCGGGAAGCCAAGAAGCAGGAGACGCGCCAGCTGATCTCCGACCACGCGACGCGGCTGTTCCTGGAGCAGGGCTTCGAGGAGACGACGATCGCGCAGGTCGCGGCGGCCGCGCGGGTCGCGAAGAAGACGGTGACCAACTACTTCGCCCGCAAGGAAGACCTGGTCCTCGACCATCAGGACGAGTTCGTCGCGACCCTGGCGGCGGCGGTGTGGGCGCGCGAACCGGGGGAGTCGGCGCTCGCGGCGCTGCGGCGGGCGTTCGAGGCGGCGGTCGCGACGAGGGACCCGGTCGTCGGGTTCGCCGGGCTGGAGTTCAGCCGGATGATCGCCGAGAGCCCGACGCTGTCCGCCTGCCTGCGCGGCCTGCACGAACAGCGGGAACGGGCGCTGGCCCAGGCACTGGCCGACGCAGTCGGCAGCCCCCGGACGGACATCACCGTCCGCACGGCAGCCGCGGTGCTGGGGGCCGTGCACCACAGCCTGTTCCAGCGGATCGAGGAGCTGACGCTGGCCGGACGGCCCGCCGACGAGGTCGCGGAGACGGTCGCGGCGGAGGCGGCGCGGGCGTTCGACCTGCTGGAACCTGCGCTGGGGGACTACGCGGTGGCCTGATCCGGGGAGCCTCCGCAGACAGTGTTCGAGCAGCCGCCTCCCCGCCGTCCGAAGAAGTTTTCCCGGTGATGTCGATCCGCGTGCACCCCGATCGTCGCTTCAGTGAGACGACTGGAAAGACACGCAGGGGAGACAGAAATGAGCGCCGGACGACGCGAGTGGCTGGGCCTGGCAGTACTGGCCTTGCCGACCGTGCTGTTGTCGCTGGACATGAGCGTGCTGCACCTCGCGGTTCCGCACCTCGCCGCGGATCTGCGGCCGTCCAGCACGCAATTGCTGTGGATCATCGATATTTACGGCTTCATGATCGCCGGATTCCTCGTCACGATGGGCACGCTCGGCGACCGGATCGGCAGGCGGAAGCTGCTGATGATCGGCGGCGGCGCATTCGGGCTCGCGTCGGTCGCGGCGGCGTTCTCGACCACTCCGGAGATGCTGATCGCGGCGCGGGCCGTGCTCGGGATCGCCGGGGCGACGCTCATGCCGTCGACGCTCGCGTTGATCAGCAACATGTTCCCGAACCCCAAACAGCGCGGCACCGCGATCGCGGTGTGGATGAGCTGTTTCATGGGCGGCATGGTGGTCGGCCCGGTCGCGGGCGGGTTCCTGCTGGAGCATTTCCGCTGGGGTTCGGTGTTCCTGATGGGCGTGCCGGTGATGGTCCTGCTGCTCGCGACCGCGCCGAAGCTGGTTCCCGAATACCGCGACAACGCCGCCGGGCGCCTCGACCTCGCCAGCGTCGCCCTGTCGCTCGCCGCGATCCTGCCGGTCATCTACGCGCTCAAGGAAATCGCCAAGAACGGCTTGTCCCTGACCGAAATCGTCGTGCTCGTCGCGGGGCTCGCGGTCGGCGTGGTGTTCGTCCGGCGGCAGCGGCGGCTCGAGCATCCGCTGCTGGACCTGCAGTTGTTCCGGGTGCGCGCGTTCAGTGCGGCGGTGGCGATCATGCTCGTCGGCGCGGTCACCATGGGCGGCGTGTTCATGCTGGTCAGCCAGTATCTGCAGATGGTCGCCGGGCTGAGCACGGTCGACGCGGGGCTGCTGCTGGTTCCGCAGGCGCTCGCGGTGGTCGCCGGGTCGATGATCGCGCCGCGGCTGGCGCGCCGGTTCCGGCCGGAATTCGTACTGGGCTTCGGAATGCTGATCGCGGCGGGCGGAATCCTGTTGTTCACGCTCGCCAATGGGGCAGGCGGGGTGGCTTTCGTGGTGCTGGGCATGTCGGTCGCCAGCTTCGGCATGGGGCCGCAGGGCGTGCTGTGCACCGAAATGGTGGTCGGCTCGGTCCCGCCGCAGCGGGCCGGCGCGGCTTCGGCGATGTCGGAGACCAGCGCGGAATTCGGGATCGCCATGGGGATCGCGGTGTTCGGCAGCGTCGCGACGGCGGTGTACCGCGACCAGATCGCGGTACCAGCCCACGTGCCCGCCGCGGCGGCTGCCCAGGCGACCGACAGCATGGCCGGTGCGATGGAGGCGTCGGCGACGCTGCCCGGTGCGACCGGCGAACAGCTGCTGGCCACGGCACGGGACGCGTTCAGCTCGGGGCTGCACACGGTCGCCGGGATCGGCGCGGCGATTGTCGTGGTGTTCGCGGTGGTGGGGATGGCCGCACTGCGGCGATCCCCGGCGGCGAAGGCAGCGGAACCGGTGCCGGTCGCGTCGTAACCTGTTGTGCGGTCAGAGGTTTCCCCGTGACAAGAGGGCCGGTGGTCCAGCCGAGCGTTCAGCCCGGCCGGACCACCGGCCCGCAGTCGTAAGATCTCAGGGTTTCCGCGCGACCCCGACCGCCACGATCCGCTGAGCGACCGTCGGCTCGCCCAGCAGCGGGCCGTCCGGCCACCATTCGACCACCGGCACGATTTCCGCGGGTTTGTTCGGACCGCTCGGGATCAGCTCCATGTCGTGGAACAGTTCCTTGATTTCGGCGCGGGTGCGGGACGAGACGTCCTTCATCGATCCGTTGTGGACCGATTCGATGATGCCCTGCACCGCTTCGTCGTCCTCGGAACCGTCGTGCGGGTCGAGCAGGTGCGAGATCGCCACGTACGAACCGGACGGGAGCCGGTCGATGAATTCCTTCGTCACCTTTCCCGGAAGCTCGCGGTCGCCGGTCTGGTGGTGCAGGGCCAGCAGGAACAGCACCGCGATCGGCTCGTTCCAGTCGAGGTGCTCGGTGACCGTCGGGTGGTCGAGAATGCTCGGCGGGTCGAAGAAATCCGCCTGGATGTATTCGGTGAATTCGTTCTCGTCGAGCAGCGCCCGCCCGTGGCTGGCCACCACCGGGTCGTAGTCGACGTAGACGACTTTCGTCTGCGGGTCCGCGCGCTGGACGATCTGGTGCACGTTCTCCGCGGTCGGCATGCCGGAACCGCAGTCGATGTACTGGCGGATGCCCGCGTGGTAGGCGAGGAACCGGCAGATCCGGGTCATCAGGTGCCGGTTGACCCGCGCGGTTTCCGCGATGTCCGGCATCACCCGGGCGGCTTCCCTGGCGACCTGCCGGTCGATCTCGTAGTTGTCTTTCCCGCCCAGCAGATAGTCGTAAACGCGGGCGGCGCTCGACTCGTTCGGGTTGACCCCCGGCGGTGCGTTGACGGCGTCGGTCACGACGCGTACCTCCCGCGTGTTGACACGGTGATAGATGCCACACCGAGAGTAGCGGACTTCGGGGACGCCGCGAAACCGGTGCGGCTAAGACTCCAGCAGGGCTCGTTTCAGCGCGCTGACCAGCTCCTCCAGCACGGGTTCCGGTGCGCCGAAGGTGAGCCGGACGTGCGTGTCCGGAGCATGCAGGTCGGCGCCGCGGATCGCGGTGACTCCGTTGCGCAGCAAGGCTCGGTCGATGTCTTCCGGGGCAGCGCCGAGCCGGCCGCAATCGGCGAGCAGGAACGCGCCGCCGCCGGGGCGCACTGGTGCGGGGAGCCCGCTGGCCGCGATGCCGTCGCACACGAGGTCGCGCTTCCGCTGGTACGTCACGAGTTCGCGGTCGAGCCACTCGCGCGGTCCGGTGAGGGCGGCGGCCGCCGCGTGCTGTGCGACCGCGCCGCAGCAGACGGCTTCCCATTGCAGGCGGCGTTCCATCGCGTCGATGATTTCCGGCGGGGCCAGCACATAGCCGATCCGCCAGGTCGCCAGCGCGTAGTACTTGCTGAGGCTGGTGACGGTGATCAGGTGCGGCCACTCCCCGGCCGCTCCCTCGATCGGATGGTGTTCGTTCCGGTCATAGGCGAAGTGCCGCCACGAATCGTCGGAGATCACGACAAGGCCGTGGCGGGCGGCGAGGCCGACCACCGCGGCGATGGTTGCGGCATTGGGGAGGTAGCCGGTGGGATTGACCGGATTGCACAGGAGAATGGCGCGGCTGCGCGGGGTGACCGCGGCGGCCATGCGGTCGAGATCGAAGGTCCAGTCCTCTCGGGAGGGGACGTACGCGGGCACGGCGCCGGATTCGCGGATCGCCCCGTCGAAGAAGTACGCCGGGGTCGGCACGATCACCTCGTCGCCCGGCTCGAGGACGGTGCGCAGCACAAGGGAAAGCCCGTGCTGCGCGCCGTGTGTCACCAGCAGCCTTCGTTCGGGATCGATGCCGGGACCGAGTTCCGCGGCGATGGCCGACCGGAGTTCGGGAAGGCCCCGGCTGTCGCGCGGGTCGGGTTTGTCCATCGCCAGCCGGACGGCCTCGCGGACGTGTTCGGGCATCGGCAGGACCGGGGCTCCCACGAGCGGGAGCATCCGGACGCCGGTGCGGCGGGCCCGGTCGCGAGCGCTCAGCGCGCCCAGTGCCGGGACATCGCGAGAGGCGGGGAGAGTCCAGGAGGTCGAACTGCTTCGCGGCATACGAGCAGCTTCGCACATTGAGATATCAGTATCAACGGTAGATATCTTTGGAGGTCTCTGAAGATGTACCCGTGCCATATCAACCAGCAATACTGGTATTCTGAGTGGGTGTCCGACATCCACGACGTTCTCACCGGCACGCCGCACATCCCCGCGCTGCTGCTGGTCGGCCAGGACGAATCCGGCCTCGACCGGACCAGCCAGGCGTACCGGGCGATCCGCCGGCAGATCATCGATCTGACGCTGCGTCCCGGCAGCAGTTTCACCGAGACCTCGCTCGCGCAGCAGTGGCAGATCAGCAAGACGCCGGTGCGCGAGGCGCTGGCCCGGCTGCGCCGAGACGGTCTGGTCAGCGCGCTTCCGCGCGCGGGCTACCTCGTCAGCTCGATCACGTTGCAGGACACCGACGATCTCTGCGGCCTGCGTACGCTGCTGGCCGCAGAGGCGGCTGCCGAAGCGGCCCGCAACGGCATCTCGGTGCCCGCGATCGAGCGGCTCGAAGTGCTGTCGAAAATCGCATCGGACTACGTCCCGGGCGAGACGGCGCTCGACGACTGGCTGCCGGTCGGGATCGAATTCGAGGCCATCATGGCCCACTTCAGCGGCAACAGCCGGCTCGTCAAATCGCTCGTCGACGTCCTCGACGAACTGGAACGGGTGCTGCGGATGGTGTTGATGATCGCTCCGGACGTCGCGAGCCCGCCGGGCGAACTGCACGCGATTTTCGAGAGCCTGCGCGACCGTGACGCGGAGGGTGCGCGCTTCTCGATGCGGGCCCGGTGCGAGCGGGTGCGCCGTGACGTGCTCCAAGTGCTGACCAAGAGCACTTCGGTCAGCAGGGCGAACATCGAAATACCGCTGAATTGACCGGTGCGGTCCGGGGAGCACGGTCTCCCCGGACCGCACCGCTCAGACCGCGGTCGGGAAGTGCAGGCTCGCCTCCTCGGGTGCCTCCGGCCAGCGGCTGGTCACCGCCTTGGCGCGGGTGTAGAAGGCGACGCCTTCGGGGCCGTGCATGTGGTGCGCGCCGAACAGGGAGTGTTTCCAGCCGCCGAACGAGTAGAACGCCATCGGCACCGGGATCGGGACGTTCACGCCGATCATCCCGACCTGCACCGACCGCTGGAACTGCCGCGCCGCGCGGCCGCTTCCGGTGAAAATCGCGGTGCCGTTGGCCCAGTCGCTCGCGTTGATCAGGTCGATCGCCTCGGTCAGCGAATCGACGCGCACGACCACGAGCACCGGGCCGAAGATCTCGTCGCGGTAGACGCTCATCTCGGGGGTGACGCCGTCGAAAAGCGTTGGCCCGACGAAGAATCCGCTGTCCTCGACGGTGATATCTCTCCCGTCGACGACGAGTTCCGCACCCGCCGCGACCCCGGCGTCGAGGTAGCCCCGGACGCGCTCGAGTGCTTCCGGCGACACGACAGGTCCCATCTCAGACCCTGGTGCCAGCCCCGGACCGACCTTGATCGCACGGGCCTTTTCGCCGATCAGCTTGACCAGCGGCTCGGCCACGTCACCGACCGCGACGGCCACCGAAATCGCCATGCACCGCTGGCCCGCAGATCCGTACGCGGCGGAAACCAGGTGCTCGGCCGCGTTTTCGAGATCGGCGTCGGGCAGGACGACGGCGTGGTTCTTCGCGCCGCCGAGCGCCTGCACGCGCTTGCCGCTCGCGGTCGCGCGCTCGTGCACGTACCGCGCGATCGGGGTCGAGCCGACGAACGACACCGCGGCGACGTCCGGATGGTCCAGCAACGCGTCCACCGCGACCTTGTCGCCGTGCACGACGTTGAAGACGCCGTCGGGCAAACCGGCCTCGGCGTAGAGTTCGGCGACGAAGTTGGCCGCGGAAGGGTCGCGTTCGGACGGTTTGAGCACGAACGTATTGCCGGTCGCGATGGCGATCGGATGCATCCACATCGGGACCATGGCGGGAAAGTTGAAGGGCGTGATGCCCGCGCACACGCCGAGCGGCTGCCGGAAGGAAAACAGGTCGACGCCGGTCGAGACCTGGTCGGAGTACTCGCCTTTGAGCAGCTGCGGGATCCCGCAGGCGAAATCGATCACCTCCAGGCCGCGGACGAGTTCGCCCTTCGCGTCCTCGAAAACCTTGCCGTGTTCGGCGGAAACGATCCGTGCCAGGTCGTCGAGTCGGCTTTCGACCAACGTGCGGAACGCGAACATGAGCCGCGCCCGGCGCATGACCGAGGTGTCGGCCCAGTCCGGCGCCGCGATGCGCGCGGCTCGCACCGCGGCGTTGACGTCGGCCGGTTCGGCGAGCAGGACGTCGGCTTGGCGCTCGCCGGTCGCCGGGTTCCACACCGGCGCGGTCCGGGTCGAATGACCGGTGGTTTCCCGGCCGCCGATGCGGTGTCGGATGGTGGGGTGCACGAGGGAACTCGCCTTCTGGTCAGGGTTTCGGGCAGCACCGGACCCCGGTGCTGTGATCTGGCAAGGGTTTTCGCCGAGGTGAAGCTCAGACGATGAGGTCGCCGCCGTTGATGTCGATCGCGGCGCCGGTGATGTAGGCCGCTCGGTCGGACGCGAGGAACGCGACGAGTTCCGCGACCTCCCAGGGCATCCCGGCGCGCGGCACCGGGAACGAGCGGGTGGCTTCGCCGAGCGCGGCGGCGGAAAGCAGGCCGCGGACCATCGGGGTGTCGATCAGGCCGGGACAGACGGCGTTGACCGTGATCCCGTCCGGTCCGTAGTTCTTCGCGAGGTGCCGGGTGAGGCCGAGGACGCCGTGCTTGGCTGTCGTGTAGTGCGCGCCGCCCGCGGTGCTGATGGTTTTTCCCGCGGTGGAGGAGAAATTGACGATCCGGCCCCATCCGCCGGCTCGCATCGCGGGCAGCGCGCGCTGGCAGCACAGGAACGTGCCGTGCACGCTGACCGCGAGCACCCGATTCCACTCGGCCTCGGTGATATCTTCAAATGCCGTCGGTGGTGCGATACCCGCCGCGTTGACGAGGATGTCGAGCCGGGTTTGTTCGGCCAGCACCGCGTCGAACGCACGGCCGACCCGAGCGGCATCCGTGACGTCCACCGCGATCGACCGGATCCGCTCCGCCGGAACCGCCAGCGTCGCCGCCAGTTCCTCGGCGGCTGGCGCGGCGGGGTCGAACACCGTGACGGTCGCGCCCCGGCTGGCCAGCGCGTGCACTGTGGCCAGACCCATGCCGCTCGCGCCGCCGGTCACGATCGCGACCCGTCCGGCGAGTTCCCGGCTGTCCGTGCTGGTAGGAGCGCGGAGATCCTCGACGGCGGTCATGCGGCCGCCAGCAGACCGCGGACCCGGCCGAAAGCCGCGGACGCCTGTTCGAGGTGCTCCCGCGTGTGCGAGGCCGAGACCTGCACGCGGATCCGCTCTTCACCCGCCGGGACGACCGGGTGCGAGAGCGCGAAGACCAGGACGCCTTCCCGTCGCAGTGCCGCTGCCATATCAACGGCGAGCGTTCCGCCTCGCAGCATCACCGGGACGATCGGATGTTCGCCGGGCAGAACCTCGTACCCGAGATCCCGCAAGGCGCTGCGCAGCCAGGAAGTGTTGGCGGCCAGGCGTTCCCGCAGTTCTGGGCGGTGAATAGCGAGCCGGATCGCGGTCAGTGCGGCGGCCGCGAGCGGAGGCGCCATCGCGTTGGTGAAGACGTACGGCCGCGAAACCTGGCGCAGGGTTTCGGTGACCGCGCGCGGCCCGGCGACGAAGCCTCCGGCCGCGCCGCCGAGCGCCTTGCCGAGTGTTCCGGTGACGAGGTCGACCTCGCCGACCAGGCCGAAGTGCTCGGCAGTGCCGCCGCCGAGCACCCCGGTCGCGTGCGAATCGTCGACCAGCAGCACCGCGTCGTACCGTCGCGCCAGCTCGGCGAGCCGGGGGAGCGCGGCGAGGTCGCCGTCCATGCTGAACACGCCGTCGGTCACGATCAACCGGTGCCGTGCCTCCGTGCTCTCGGTGAGATATCGCTCCAGCTCGTTGAGATCCGAGTGGGCGTAGACGCGCCGCTGGGCCTGCGACAGCCGGATGCCGTCGATCAGGCTGGCATGGTTGAGCGCGTCGCTGAAGATCACGTCGTCCGGGCCGAGCAGGGCGGCGAAGACACCGAGGTTCGCGTCGAAGCACGAGCCGTACAACACGGCGTCCTCGGTGCCGACCAGTTCGGCGATGGCCGTCTCGAGTGCACTGTGGACACTTCGGGTACCGCAGAGCACCCGGCCGGCGGCCACGCCGAGTCCTTGATCGCGCATCGCTTCCCGGGCCGCGGCAAGGACTTCCGGGGATCCGGCGAGGCCGAGATAGTCGTTCGAAGCGAGATTGACCAGGGTCTCGCCGTCCAAGCTCAACGTCGGTCCCTGCGCACCGGAGACCACTAGGTCGAGCCGAGGTGGGCGGCCCGCGAGTTCGGTGCGGAGCCGGTCCAGCAACGCGGTGTTCACGCGGTGTCTCCGATCCATCCGGCGCAGGACACGACCTCGAATCCTCGGCTGGGAAAGACTTTGTCCAGCAGGAAGTCGTTGACCGCCGGATCGCTGTCGGCGCATCCGTCGCGCAGCACGGTCACCGGGTAACCGCGATCCGCCGCGTCGTAGCACGTGGCGGTGACCATCGCGCTGGTTGCCACTCCGGCGATCGCGAGGTCGCGGACGCCCCGAGCGCGGAGCACGAGGTCGAGGTCGGTGCCCGCGAACGCGCTGGCGCGGCGCTTCAGGACGACGACGTCCTCTTCGGACACCGGCAACGCCAGTTCGGTGCCCGGCGAGCCTTCGTGGAACGCGTCGCGGGCGTCGAAGAACGACCGGTAGAGCGCGCCGTCGGGCAGGTCGGTCCCGTTGTCCCGCATGGCGAAGTGCACGAAGACGACGAGCGCCCCGGCTTTCCGGGCGCGCGGCAGCAGCCCGGTGAGCGGTGCCACGACCTGGCGGGCGAACGGGTAGCCGTCCGTGATGCCCCGCTGGATGTCGCCGACGATCAGTGCAGTGGTCATGAAAGGTTCCCGTCCAGTCGTTCCATCCGCCGCCCCGTGGTGAGCAGGGCGGTCAGTCCTGCCGTCATGATGATCGCGATCGCCAGCAGCGCATAGGTGAAACTGCCGGTCGCCGACGCGACCGCGCCGGTGAAGTACGGCCCGATGAACCCGCTGAGATTGCTGACCGAGTTGATGAGCGCGATCCCGGACGCGGCGGCCGCGCCGGTCAGCCCGATCGCCGGGATCCGCCAGAACTGCGGCATCGCGGTGAGAATCCCGGAAACGCTCAGGCAGACCGCGATGACGAACAGCGTGCCGCTGCTGGTGAACGTCGCCAGCAACAATCCGACAATACCGAGCGCCATTGGTATGGCAGTGGCCGTCACTGCAGTACGCCGGGCCGCGAAACGAGCCCATACCAGCAGCGCCAGCAATGCCACCGCGTACGGAATCGCGGACAACAGCACGCTGCTGACATCTCCCGCGCCGCCGATGCTGTGCGTGATGGACCGCAGCATCGTCGGCAGGAAGAACTGGAGCGGGTAGAGCCCGAACGCGATGGCGAACCAGGTCACGGCCATGATCCAGACGCGGCGGCTGGTCAGTGCCTCGCGCAGGCCGGAAAGCGCGCCGTGGGCCCGGTGTTCCTCGGCTTCCGCGGCGAGCGTCGCCTCGATCGCTGCCTTCTCGTCGTCGTCGAGCCAGCGCGCGGTCGCGGGGCGGTCGGGAAGGAAGACGAAGACCAGGATGCTGACCACCACCGTCAGCAGGCCCTCGACCAGGAACAGCGAGCGCCAGCCCGCGATGCCGAACAGTTGCTGGCCCCATTCGAGCAGCGCGGCGGCCAGCGGCGAGCCGATGATCGAGGACACTGGTGTCATCAGGAAGAACGCCGACAACGCCCAGGAACGCTGGCGGCGCGGGAACCACAAGGTCAGGTAGAGCAGGATCCCGGCGGCGAGCCCGGCCTCGGCGAACCCGAGCAGCAGCCGGGCCAGGTACAGCGTCGCGGCCGAGTTCACCGCCGAGGTGGCCGCGGTGACCAGGCCCCAGGTGATCATGATGCGCGCGATCCATTTGCGCGCGCCGAACCGCCGCAGCGCCAGGTTGCTCGGCACCTCGACCAGGATGTAGCCGATGAAGAACAGTCCGGCGGCGAGCCCGATCTGGCCGGTGCTCAAGTGCAGGTCGCGGGACATCGGGGCGGCGAGGTAGCCGACGTTGGCGCGGTCGATGTAGCTCGCCACGTAGGCGAGGCCGACCAGCGGGATGATCCGGATGCCCGCTTTCCGCCAGGTGCGCGGAGCGACGGTGCTCCGGCCGGCGGCGACATGGGAACTCATGGCGAAGTCCGATCTGTCGGGGAATGGGAGTGGTGGTGCGTCAGCGCGCCTTGCCGCGTGCGGCGGCGGTAGCGGCCAGGTCGATCCCCCCGTCGTCGATGACGACGCCGTAGTCCCGTTCGGCCCCTTCGCGGGTGACCTTGCCGTCCAGGACGTCCTCGAGTACCCGCTCCGGTTCACGGCCGAACGGGTGTCCGTGACCGCCCCCGCCTGCGGTCACGTGCCGGTGCCGGGTTCCGGCGGTCATGGCGAAATGCGGTTTGGACTCCAGCACGCGTTCGCCCGGACCGCCTTGGTCGAGGACGTTGAGCGACGGAGTCCCCGGCGCACCGCCGGACAGCCCGTACGGCAGGAACCTCCGCCGGTCGGACCGGATCTGCACGCTGGCCTCGGGAGCCAGCAGCGTCATGTCGCGGAACGTCGCGAGGCCGCCGCGCCAGCGGCCCGCGCCGCCGCTGTCGGGCAGGTAGCCGTAGCCGTCGATGCGGAGATGGCCGGAGCGTTCGAGTTCCTCGACCGGGGTGTTGGTCAGGTTCGCGCCCAGCGAGCTGATCCCGTCGACGCCGTCGCGGTCGGGCCGGGCGCCCCACGCGCCGGCGAGTGGGTCCCACAGCACCATGGATTCGCCGTCCGGGCCGACGAGCCCGATCGCGATGCCGTCCGGACCTCCCTCGCCCGCGGCGGGCACCCGGTCCGGGAACACCGGTGCGAGCGCGCCGAGCACCGCGTCGATGATCCGGAAGCCGACCAGTCCGCGTGCCCCGCGAGCGGCCGGGCGCTGTCCATTGAGGATGGACGCTGGCGGGATGACGAAAGTGAACGGCCGGTAGAAGCCGCTGTTCGCCGGGATGTCGGAGGCGAGGACGCCTTGCAGCGCGGCGTAGGCGGCGGAGCGGGTGAACGATTCGGTCGCGTTGAGCGCGGAGCCGACCTGCGGCGAGGAACCGGTGAAGTCGAGTTCGATTCCGGACTCCGACAGGGTCGCCTTGACGCGGATCGGGATCGGCCCGGAGCCGAGGCCGTCGTCGTCGATGTGATCGGTGAACTCGTACGTGCCGGGAACGGCTTCGGCGAGTGCGGCGCGCAGGAGGGTTTCGGAGTAGTCGAGCAGTTCGTCGATCAGCTCGGAGAGCCGTTCGACGCCGTGGCGAGCGGCGAGGGCGCGCAGTCCTTCGGCTCCGGTGTGGCAGGCGGCCAGCTGGGATTCCAGGTCGCCGCGCAGGAGTTCTGGTTCGCGGACGTTGCGCAGCAGCACGCGCAGGAAGGTTTCGTTCGTGGTGCCCGCGTCGATCAGCCGCGAGGGTGGGATCTGAATTCCCTCGGCAAAGATATTAGTGGACTGGACTGCCATCGACCCGGCCGCCCAGCCGCCGACATCGGTGTGGTTGACGACGGTGACCGCGAACCCGAGCAGCGTTTCCCCGCCGAACACCGGGGAAACCGCGAAGATGTCCGGCAGGTGCATGCCGCCGAGCGACGGGTCGTTGAGCAGGTAAAGGTCGCCGGGCGCCACCGAATCGCCGAACTCGGCGAGGATCGCTTCCATCGCGTCCGGAATGGACCCGAGGTGCACCGGAAGCGTGTTCGCCTGGGCGATCACCCGGCCGCGGGCGTCGCACAGCGCGGCGGAGAAGTCCATGCTGGACGCGACGAGCTGCGAATGCGCGGTGCGCAGGACGGTGATCGCCATTTCGTCGGCGATCCCGGTGACGGCGTTGCGGAAGACCTCGAACGTCACGGCGTCGCGGATCATGCGGCACTCCAGGTGATCACGATGTTGTTGAACCGGTCGCGGTGCGCCTGCGCACCGGGCGGGACGAGGGTGGTGGCGTCCATGTCCTCGATGATCATCGGTCCGGGCGCCGGGGTGGAGCCGAGCGCGGCGCGGGTGATGACAGGAGCGGAAACTGTTTCGGCGAAACGACATTCCCGGGTCGATGGTGCCTTGCTCTCGGACTCGGGGAGAGCCAGCACGTCCGAAATGGACACTGGAGTGGGCTGCCTTCCGCGCACCCGGAGGTTCACCGGCTCGACCAGGTCGTCGGTGCCAGCTCGGCCGTAGGTGCGCTTGTGTTCGGCGTGGAACCGGGCGCGGGTCTCGGCGAGCAGGTCCTCGGTGAGCTCGCCGTCGGGAACACGGATGCGTAGTTCGAAGCGCTGTCCGCGGTAGCGCATGTCCAGCAGGCGGTCCACGATCGCGTCCTCGCCGAGTTCCTCGCGGACCTTTTCGGACAGTCGCGCGAATTCCTCGGCGAGCGCTGGTATCTCAGCGAATTCGGCGCGGTACGGGGAGAGCTCGTGTCGTTCGGTGTCGGCGACGAGCAGGCCGAGGCTGCTGAAGAGTCCGGGGTGCACCGGTACGAGCACAGTGTCGATGCCCAGTTCGCGGGCCAGCGCGGCGGCGTACAGCGGGCCGGCGCCGCCGAACGCGACCATCGTGGCTTCGCGCGGATCCCTGCCCCGTTCGCTGGTGACCGCTTTGACCGCGGTTGTCATACTAGAGACGGCTACCTGATATGCCCCGCGTGCGGCCCCTGGGATGTCTTCGCCGAGCTGTTCGGCCACTGTGGACAGTGCTTTTTCGGCGAGGTCCGGATGGATCGCGACGCGCCCGCCGGCCAGGGACTGCGGGCTGAGATATCCGAGCGTGACGTTGGCATCCGTCAGGGTCGGCAGTTCGCCGCCCTGGCCATAGCAGGCCGGCCCCGGCCGGGACCCGGCGCTCGCCGGTCCGACGTGGAGCGCGCCCGCGGAGTCGACGGAGATGATGCTGCCGCCGCCGGACCCGACCTCGGCGATGTCGATCGACGGCGCCCGCACCGGGTAGCCCGCCCCGGAACTGAGCCCGCGCGCCACGTTCATCCCGCCGCCGACCTCGTAGTCCGCCGAGACGAACGGTTCCCCGTGCTCGATCAGCGAGGCCTTCGCCGTGGTGCCGCCCATGTCGAAGGCGACCACTGTGGACAGTCCGATCAGCTGCCCGAGCTTCTGCACGGCGGTGACCCCGGCGGCAGGGCCGGACTCGATGATCTGCACCGGCCGTCGCACGACCGAAGCGGCATCGAGCAGGCCCCCGCTGGACTGCATGACCAGCAGTGGCGCACGGACGTTCTCGGCGCGCAGTCCCGCTTCCAGCCGGGTGAGGTAACCGTGCACCGCCGGGCCGACGTAAGCGTTGACGGCCGCGGTGCTGGTGCGTTCGAATTCGTGCGGCTGAGGGGATACGTCGACTGATGCGGTGACGTAGACCTCGGGCAGTTCGGCACGCAGCAACTCGGCGACCCGCCGTTCCTCGTCCGGCCGGATGTAGGAATTGAGCAGGCACACGGCGACTGCTTCGATGCCGTCCGCGCGCAATCGCCCGGCCAGCGCACGGACCTCGTCCGCGTCGGCCGAGGGGGAGAGCTGCCCGTCGGCGGTGATGCGCTGGTCGAGCTCGTAGCGATTCCTCCGGCGCGCCAACGGTTCCGGCTTCGACCAGGACAGGTCGTAGAGCGACGGACGCCGCAGCCGCCCGATCTCCAGCACGTCGCGGAAGCCGCGGGTGGTGACCACCGCGGTCCGGACTCCGCTCATCGACAGAATCGCGTTGGTGGCCACCGTGGTGCCGTGCAGCATCGCGACGACTGACTCCGCCTCCGTCCCGGCGGCCGACAGCACCGCCGTCGTCGCCGTCACCACGCCCTCGCCGTACTCGGGCGGGGTCGACGGCACCTTCATCGGGACGACCTCGCCTGCCGGGCCCAGCGCGATGACGTCGGTGAACGTACCGCCGATGTCGGCGCCGACCCGCCAGCCGGCCGGTTGAGGATCGTGACTGCGAGGCACTGCGATCTCCTTCGTTCAGCGAGCGACTGGGATCACAGTAAGTGTGCGTTGAGATATCAGCAAGGAGCAGTTGCCATTTTTTAATTCAGAACTGGTAGTAACAGGAAGCGGTGAGGCGGGGGTTTGCGGTGCGGTTCAGTGCGTGGACCTGCGGGTTCGGCAGGGCTGGATGGTGCGGGAGAGGTGATGTCCGGGTTTCGGCCGCGGCAGGCGCCCGACGCGAGGTGCGGCGCGGCTGGGATGCGAGGGGGTTCGGCGGTGTGAGGTGGGGCCCGGCGAGGACGTGCGGTGGGGCTCGGCGGGGAAGCGAGGGGGTGCGGCGGGGATGCGGTGCGGAGGCGAGGTGGGGTGCGACGAGGTCGCGATGTGGCGTGCGGCGGGGAGGTGCGGTGGGGCGCGACAGGGATGTGAGGCGGGGGTCGGACGGGGTGCGAGGTGCGGCTCGGCGGAGACCTGAGGGTGGGTTCGGTGGGTTGCGAGGTGGGTTCGGCGGGGTCGCGATGTGGCGTGCGGCGGGGAGGCGCGGTGGGGCGCGACAGGGATGTGAGGTGGGGTGCGGCGGGGGTCGCGAGGCGGGGCGCGGCGAGGTCGTCGGGTGCGACTCGGCGGGGCGCGAGGTGCGGCGCGATACGGCCGGGTAGCGCGGAGCTGGCGGAAGAATTCGGTCGGCGGAGGGCGTGCTCTGCCTGTGCTCTGCCTGTGCCGAGCGTGCTTCCGCGCGGCCTTGGTCGCGGGAGACTTTAGGGGGGTCGCCGGACGGTACGTGCCAGGCGGTGCACCACGCCGTTTCTTCCGCGGGGCCGTACTCGTTCGCCAGTCGCGCGGCGGGCATCTGCCGCCGGACGCGGCGCAAAGTGGGTCGGAGTTCTGGTTCCCCGCGGGTTGTCGTGGTTATGCGTCAAGGGCGAGCAGCGCGCCGAGCAGTTCCTCCGGCGTTTCGACCTGCGGCAAATGCCCGGTACGAGGAAGCACAGTAAAGGTCGAACCCGGGATCGCCGCGGCATAGGCCTCGCCGTACCCAGGATCGGCGATGCGGTCGCTTTCGCCCCACAGGACGTGGACGGGGATGTCCGCTTTGCCCAGTCGCTCGGCCAGTGTCGGGTCGGTCATCGCCGGGCCGGTGTAACCCACCAGTGCCAGCACGTCGGGGCTCGGGCCGGTGCTCCCGGCGGGCGGTACCGGGGCCTTTGACGGGTCGTGGAACGAGAACTGCTGGATTTCGGCGACGGTCTTGCCGCGGACGTCGGCCAGCGGGTGTCCGGCGGCTTCGATGCCGATGCCGTCCACGATCACTGCGCGGCTGACGCGCGGGCTGTGCAGCAGGGCGATTTCCGCGGCCAGCCAGCCGCCGAAGGAGTTGCCGATCACGGTCACGTTCGAGGCGTCTAGGTGGTCTAGCAGGGCGACGTAAGCCTTGGCCAGTGCGGTGACGTTGGTGAGTTCAGCCGCTTTCGGGGTGCCGTTGAAACCGGGGTGGGTGGGGAGCAGGACGCGCGAGTGGGTGCGTTCCGCCAGCAGGTCGGCGAAACCGGTCATCGTCGCGACGCCGCCTCCGCCGTGCAGCAGCAGGAACGTCCGGGTGCGGTCGTGGACGGTGAGCTCGACCGGTCCGGCCGAGGGGATCTGGAGTGTCTCCGAGGAAGTCATATCAGAAACCTTATATAAGGAAGCTTAGATAAGCAACCTGTTTCGGAACGGGGTAGGCTCCCCGGCCATGAGGTACCGCCACGCCGACGTCGCACTGGCCGTCAAGCGACTGCAGCACCGCCATCACCGCGCGCTGAGCCACGCGTTGCAGCCGCTCGGGCTGTCGCTCGTGCAGTGGGACACCTTGCGGCACTTGGCGAATCACCCGGAGGCGTCGCTGCACGACCTTGCCGTGCTGACCTTCCAGACCGACCAGTCCTTCGGCACGCTGGCCGCGCGGATGGTCGAGCGCGGCCTGATCGAGCGGGTGCCGGGTCCGGGTCGCGCGGTGCGGCATCGGCTTACGGAGAAGGGCGCGGAGCTGCGGGCGGCGGGGCAGGAACTGGCGGACGTCGTGGTGAAGAAGTCGTTCAGCCGGCTTTCGGCGGCTCAGCTCAACGAGCTGGGTGCACTGCTGGATGTCGCGCTGGAGGAGGATCCGGCGTAACCGGTCAGCCGGTCGGCGAGGGCGCGCATCTGGTCGCGGAGCGCGTCCGGCCGCTCGATGACGAACGGCCGGTCGAGTGCGGCGAGGCGCGGCGGGATCCAGTCGAGGCGTTCGGCCCGGATGCGCGCGCGGACCCACGGGTCGTCGGCTTCCAGGATGGCGATGGACGGCGGGAACATCGCGCGGATTTCTTCTGGGGTCGCGCGGATCCGCACTGCTACCTCGTGCTGGTGCGGTGCTTCGGCGATGCCGGTCAGCACCTGGTGGGCGGGGTCGAAATCCGTTGGGGCGCTGAAGGTTCCGTCCTGCGGTTCGGCCCGCTCGATGCGGTCGACGCGGAACGTGCGCACCTGTCCGGCACTTGAGTCGAAGCCGGTGAGATACCAACGGCCGGAATGTGCCACGACACCGTACGGCTCGACGACGCGTTCGCTGCTTCGGCCGTGCGCCGCGGTGTAGGCGAGTTTGACCGGACGCTGGTCGCGCGCTGCCTCGGCGACCGCGAGGAGGACCTCTGCCTCGGCGGTGAGCGCGGGGCGAGCGGGCGTGGTGAAGTCGGCGACCTCCAGCAACGCGTCGAGCCGGCGGCCGAGCGCCTCGGGCAGCACCCGGCGGACCTTCGCGACCGCGCTTTCCGCCGCCGCGACCGACGTGGTGACCAGCCCGGCGCGCCGTCCCGCGACCAGCCCCAGCAGCACCGCGAGCGCCTCCTCGTCGGTGAGCATCAGCGGCGGCATCCGGTAACCGGGCGCGAGCCGGTACCCGCCGTAGCGGCCGCGCACGGAGCGGACCGGGATGTCCAGGTCGAGCAGGTGCTCGACGTACCGGCGGACGGTGCGTTCGTCCACGTCCAGCCGCCCGGCGAGTTCGGCGACGGTCCGGGTGCCGCCGCCCTGGAGGATTTCCAGCAGCGCCAGCACGCGGGCGATCGGCCGGGTCATGCGGAGAATTCTCGCAATACCGGGCGGATCCTGTCCACTATTGCTTCTAGCGTGGCCACTGAGCAACCAGAAAGGAATGTGGCCGTGCAGTTGACTTCTGTCCGCATCATCACCGGTGACGTCGACCGTTTGACGTCCTTCTACGAGCAGGTGACCGGTCTCGTGGCGAGCCGTCCGGCGAAGCAGTTCGCCGAGTTCGTCGGCGCGACGGCGACGCTGGCGATCGGAGCCGCCGAGACGATGGCGCTGTTCAGCGCGGGTGCGGCGGTGCCGGAGGAGAACCGGACCGTCATCCTGGAGTTCCTGGTCGAGGACGTCGACCGGGAGTTCGCGCGGCTGCGGCCGCTGCTCGCCGAGGTCGTGCAGGAGCCGACGACGATGCCGTGGGGCAACCGTTCGCTGCTGTTCCGCGACCCGGACGGCAACCTCGTCAACCTGTTCGCGCCGCAGACCGAGGAGGCCCGCGCCCGGCTCGCCAGGTGACGGGAAATCGGCTCGCCTGACCGCCCGGCGACCGGCCAGGATCGCCGCATGACACGTGCGCTTCTGCTGGACCGCTTCCGCTGGGTCGACGGACATGCCGACCTCTGGCCGGTTTTCCGGGACGGCGCGGCGTTCGCCGAGGTGGTCAAGGCGCTGGCCGAGCCGTTCCGGGACGCGGGGGTGACCGCGGTGTGCGGGATCGAATCGCGCGGCTTCCTGCTCGGCGGGGCCGTCGCGCTGGAACTGGGCGTCGGGTTCGCCGCGGTCCGGAAGGCCGCCGGGCTGTTTCCCGGCGAGAAGCTGACCCGCGAAACGGACCCGGACTACCGGGGCTTCCGGCATGTCCTGCGGATGCAGCGGTCGGCGCTGTCGCCGGGCGATCGGCTGGTGCTGGTGGACGACTGGATCGAGACGGGCAGCCAGGCGTCGGCGGTGCGCGACCTGGTGCGCGAGGCGGGCGCGGAGCTGGTCGGCTGCGCGGTGCTGGTCGATCAGCTCGACCCGGCGCTGCGTTCGCGCTTCGGGCGGGTGCATGCGTTGCTGGCCAAGGACGAACTGCCGGACGAGTGACTACCGCTGGGGCAGCAGTTCCGGTGGCAGGCCGTTCGTTTCCTTGCTGCCGCGGAGGATCTGCGCCCGTCCGGCGCCGGGCCAGCTGTTGACCCAGCTCGATCCGAGGATGCCCTTGGCCTCCTTCTTCAACGGTGCCAGCAGCCGCGCGCTTTCGCGGTACGTGCCCGTTGAGGAGCCGGTCTGGACGAGGCTCGCGAGGGAGAGCGTGACCGGCACCCCGTCGGCGGACCAGTCGTGGCCGAGGACGGCGTCGGCGAGGGCCGTGATGTCCTCGATGCCGCACACGACAAGGAAATCGTCGCCGCCGACGTGGCCGACGGTGACGTCGCCGAGCCGCCGGGCGTGGTCGGTCAGCGCTCGGCCGATGGCGCGGATGAGGTCGTCGCCCGCGGCGAACCCGGCGGTGTCGTTGAGCCGTTTGAAGTGGTCGATGTCCAGCCAGGCCACGACGAACGGCCGTCCGGCTCCGGCCCGGCGGGCGACGTCCTGGGCGATCGCGTCGCTGCCGGGCAGCCGGGTGAGCGGGTTGAGCGCGACCGCGGCCTCGACCTTCACCGCGGCCATCCGGCGCATCACCTCGTTCGGCCGCACCACGCCCTGGTACCGGCCGGACGCGTCGGTCACGACGAGGTCGTCGCCGCTGTTCTCGGCCCCGCCGTCGGCGATGAGCTCCAGCAGTTCGCGGGTGCAGGTGTCGATCCGGACCAGCCGCGGCGGTCCGGCCAGTTTCGCGGCGGGTTTCCCGGAGTACAGCGCGTGCCCGTACCGGCCGGTCACCGCGAGCAGGAACCGCATCCGGTCGATCGTCCACTGTGGACGCGCTTGCTGGTCGAGCCCGACGATGGCCTTCGGCGCGTGTTCGGCGGACAGGATCGCGTGGACGTCGTCGCACGTCGCGTCGTCCGGCAGGGTTTTGGCCTGGCGGAGGAATTCGGGGATCCGCAGTCCGGCGGCGGGCGACACGGCCGCGGTGCCCGGCTGATCGCCGCGTTCGGCGGCGGGCAGTACGCGTTCGGGGGCGGCGGTGGCGAACAGATTCCCTTGCACCAGCCGGATTCCCGAGCGCCGGGCGAGGTCGAGTTCCGCGTCGTTCTCGATTCCCGTCGCGACGAGCCGCAGGTCGGTCTGCGCGGCGAACTGCACCAGGGCCTCGACGAGCGCGACGGTCGCCGCGTTCGCCGGGAGCCGGCGCAGCGTCGCGCGGTCCAGTTTGATCATCTCGATCGGCGCTTCGGCGAGCAGGTTCATCGGCAGGCCCGCCGCGCCGAGCCGGTCGAAGGCCAGCCGGAAGCCCAGGTCGCGCAGCCGGTGCAGGCCCCGCAGCAGGGTGCCCGGATTCGGGAGGGCGAGCGGGGCGGTGACTTCCAAGACGACGTCGGCGGGTCGGCGGCCGGTGCGTTCCAGGGTCTGGAGCAGCGGGATGAACCGCTCGGCGGGCGCGCCGGCGGCGCTGGCGCTCAGGTTGAGGTGCAGCGACACCCCGGCCGCGTTCGGCGGGACCACCGCGGCCGCGCGGGCGACGAGGTCGAGGTCGGCGTCGATCAGCTGCGCCTGGTCGCCCGCCGCGTCGAGAAGGTCCGGGACCCAGCCGGTGCCCGGATGCCCGACCGCTTCGACTGCGACCGCCGAGCCGCTGTAGAGGCTGTACAGCGGCTCGAAAGCGAAACGAACCTGGTCGGCGGGGGCGAGCACACGCAGATCCTCGCCTGGAACGCACGGATCTCCATGAAACCGTTATCTTCCGGTGACCTTCCCAGTCGGCGGCCGAACTGGAAAACTCTTCGGGATCGACTGCTGTGCTCGGGATTCGTGCGCGCCGGAGGCAAACCCTCGGTATGGCCCGTGATCACCATCACAAATCGGCTACGAACCACGTGTGACCAGGCGTGATGGCTCGACCACGAGCGATGTGCTAGCCGCGGGTGCCGGTGATGTACCGAAGGTCGCCCATGCGGAGATCGTCGTCCTGAAGCGGCGGCAGGCCGTTGGCCGCGAGCAGTTCCCGGACCGTGCTTCCGCGCACCGTCCAGCCGAGCCCGCTCAGGTACGGAGCCGCTTCGTTGCGCTCGCCGAAGTAGCGCAGCCGCGTCATGTCGGTGTCGAAACCCTCGCCGCGCCACTGTTCGGAGATGCGGTCGAGGCGTTCCTTCGTCTTGTCCTCGTCGCCGGGACGCGGGTTGGGCCGGTTTTCGGTGGCGACCCGGCTTCCCGGCGCGCTGAGTTCGGTGATGGTGTCCAGCAAGCGATCCTGCGCTTCGGGCGGCAGGTATCCCAGCAGGCCTTCGGCGCTCCACGCGGTCGGCTGGGCCGGGTCGAAACCGGCGGCGCGCAGGGCAGCGGGCCAGTCGTCGCGCAGGTCGACGGCGACCGGCCGCCGGTCTGCGGTGGGCTCGGCGCCGAGGCGGGCCAGGGTGCGGGCTTTGAACTCGACCACCGGTTCCTGGTCGAGTTCGTACACCACGGTTCCGTCGGGCCAGGGCAGCCGGTAGGAACGGGAGTCCAAACCGGACGCCAGGATCACCGCCTGCGCGATGCCCGCGGCGGACGCGTCGAGGAAGAACTCGTCGTAGAACTTGCCGCGGATCTTGGCCGCGTCGATCCAGATCTGCCCGACCAGCGCGCCCGACTCCGCCTCGCCGGACGCCAGTTTGGCCAGCAGGTCGACGCCGACCGCCTGTACGAGCGGTTCGGCGAAGCGGTCCGAGAACAGTGTGCTGTCCTCGCGGGTCGCGATCGCCCGCGCCGCCGCGGCCATCGTCGCGGTCGCGCCGACGCTGGACGCCAGGTCCCAGGTGTCTCCGTCGTGCCGGGAAGAAGTCATTGGCCGCAACCTACTCCGATCCCCGACACCGTGTCGCACAGTCCGCCGGGTTTCTTCCGTCGCCGCGTCGGAGCGCCCGGCCCGGCGTGCTGCGTAACGTGCCGGGCATGACGGCTGCGGCGCGGTTGCTGGAAACCTTGGCGCAGTGGGGAGTCGAGCACGTCTTCTGCTGCCCCGGCACCAGCGAGATACCAGTGCTCGACGCTCTTGCCGCCCGGCGAGGCGGACCCGAGTTCGTGCTGACCACCCACGAAGCGATCTCGGTATCCATGGCCGACGGCTACGCGCGCGCCTCTGGTCGGATCGGCGTCGCCTACCTGCACACGAACGTCGGGGTCGCGAATGGCTTGGCGCATCTGTACGCGGCGCAGGTCGCGCGCAGCAGCGTCGCGGTTCTCGCGGGGATCAAGGGCACGGCGACGCTCCCGCACCGCGCGTTGACGACTTCGCCCCGGTTGCTCGAAACGGCCGCGCCGTACGTGGGCCATGCCTGGCAGAACCTCCGCGCCGAGGACCTGCTTGAAGATGTCAGCCGGACGCTGTGGCATACCACGGTCGTTCCGGAGCAACCGGCGATCCTCACCATCCCGCAAGACCATCTGGCCGCTGAACCCGGTGTCGCGCCTCCGGTCCGCCGGGGTGCGCGACAGGGCCCGGCCGCGGAGGCGGTCCGGCACGCGAGCGCGCTGCTCGACGCGGCGCGACGACCGGTGATCGTCGCGGGATCGGACGTCGCGCGGCGCAGGGCCGAGACGGACTTGGCGCGGTTGGCGGAGCGGCTCGGCGCGCCGGTGTTCGTGGAGTCCCGGCGCGACCTCGAGCGATGGTCCTTCCGCACGGATCATCCGCTGTACGCCGGATTGTTCGAGCCTCGCGCGCCGATGCTGGCGGAAGCGGACCTACTGGTGCTGGCGGGCATGCCGACCCCGCTGGAGTTCTCGGCCGAGGTCGCGGCGCTGCCGTCCGGCGTCCCGATCCTGCATCTCTCCGAGGACGCTGCTGAGCCTGGCCGTCGGTATGTCCCAGCCGGGGCGGTGGTCGGCGATACCGCGGCCGCGTTGCGCGGATTGGCCGACGGAGTCCGCGCGCCTTCGCGGAGCGAATGGCCTGCCCGGGTGCTCCAGGACAGCGAAAACCGGCGCGCTCGCTGGGCCGCGGAAGTGCCGTTGGATGGGGAATTCAGCGCCGCGGTGGCGATGCGCACCCTCGCCGACGTCATCGGCGGGGAACGTCTGCTGGTCCTCGACGCGGTCACCTCGACGCTGCCGTTGCTGCGGTTTCTGCAGCGCACGCGGGCGGATTCGCTGTTCGCCACCGCGAGCGGTTCGCTCGGCTGGGGAATGGGTGCCGCGGCAGGTGTGGCGATGGCGCGATGCGAGCGCGTGCTCGCGGTGGTCGGCGACGGCGTGGTCCAGTTCGGCGTGCCCGCGTTCTGGACCGTGGCACGCTACCGGCTGCCGGTGACATATCTCGTGGTGAACAACGGAAAGTACCAAGCCGTGGTCGCCGGGATGCGGAAAAGCAGCGGTGAGCGAGAGGAGTACCCGCTCACCGACATCAGCGGGGTGGAGATCGCCGCGCTGGCGACGGCGTTCGGCATCAAAGCGACGACGGTCGACGGAGCCGCCGGGCTGCGTGCCGCGCTCGCCGAGGACCCGGGGCCGGAGGACGGACCCCGGTTGATCGAGGTCCGCGTGAACGACCTGCTGTGGCAGTAGTTTCCGACACCGTGTCCAGTCGCGCGCGCGGGATTTGCGTCGCCGAGGCGATGAAGCGAGAGCTCGCGCCGACCTAGCATCGCGGCGATCTCCGCACCCGCACCAGGATTGGCAGGCGACGCACATGGCCCGGTGGGATCTCAGCGAGGCAGACGGGCATATCTACTCCGGCGGCTGGCGTACCGGAGGCGGCGGCACGCAACCGGTGGTCTCGCCGGGCGACGGCGGGAAAGTGGGTCTGGCCGGCATTGCCGACCAGCACGACGTCGAGCGGGCCGGAGCACGTGCCGCGCAAGCGCAGGCGGAGTGGAGCCGCGCGTCGTACCGCGAGCGGGCCGACGCCCTCACCCGGGCCGCGGACGCGTTGCGCGACCTCCGCGCCGACGTCGAGGACGTGCTCGTGCGCGAAAGCGGCTCGCTGCCCGCGAAAGCGAAGCACGAGGTCGACAAAGCGATCGACGAGCTGATCGCCGCGGCCGGACTGGTCACGATGTCGCAGGGCGATCTTCTCCCGGTGGAGGACCCGGCGACGCTGGGGCTGGCCCGGCGGATCCCGGTCGGCGTCGTCGGGGTGATCGCGCCCTGGAACGCGCCGTTGATGCTCGCCATGCGCTCGGTCGCGCCGGCGATCGCGCTGGGCAATGCGGTGCTGGTCAAGCCGGACGTGAAGACCGCGTTCTCCGGCGGTGCGGTGCTCGCGCGCATCTTCGAACAAGCCGGTCTGCCCGACGGCGTGCTGCACGTCCTGCCCGGCGGTGCGGCGACCGGCGAGGCTGTGGTGCGTTCGCCGCACACGAACGCGATCTCGTTCACCGGATCGTCCGCCGCCGGCCGCCGGGTCGGCGAGATCGCGGGCGGTCTGCTGAAACGGGTGGTGCTCGAACTCGGCGGCAACAACGCGTTCATTGTGCTGGCGGACGCGGATCTCGACCGCGCGGTGGCCGGTGGCACCGGCGGGACTTTCCGGCACCAAGGCCAGATCTGCATGGCGACCGGACGTCATCTGGTCCACGAAAGCGTCGCCGACGAATACGTCGCACGGCTCAAAGCGGCGGCCGAGAAACTGCGGCTCGGCGACCCGAAGGCGCCCGGGACGACGCTCGGCCCGCTGATCACGACCGCGCAGGCCCAGCGGGTGCACGGCATCGTCGAGGCCGCGGTCGCCGACGGCGCACGAGTCGTGCACGGGGCCACGCACGACGGCGCGTTCTACCAGCCGACCGTGCTCGACGGCGTGACAGTTGACAATGCAGCTTTCCGAAGTGAGATCTTTGGCCCGGTGGCACCGATAACCCGCTTCTCGACCGAGGAGGAAGCGCTCGAACTGGCCAACGCCACCGAATACGGCCTGTCCGCGGCGATCCACAGCCGCGACGTCGCGCGCGCCCTCGGTTTCGCCTCTCGCTTGCGCGCCGGGATGGTCGCCCTCAACGGCCAGACCATCTACGACGCCGCGCACATCCCGATGGGCGGCCTCGGCGCGTCCGGCAACGGCGGACGGCACGGCGGGCATTGGAATCTGGACGAGTTCACCTACTGGCAATGGGTGACGGTTCCGACGATCCAGTCTTGAGCGGTTCCGACACCGCGTCGGACTTTCCGACACGGTGTCGGACGCCCTCGGCGGAGATTCCCGCAGCGGACCGATTCTTCGGCGTCGCGATTTCCGTAGCTTCGAATCGTCGCCCGGTGCGGGCCCGTCACAGACAAAGGAGTCGGAGTACATGGACATTTCCGGTGCCACCGGGGCGCTCACCGGCGAGCAGTACACAAAGAGCCTGAACGACGGCCGCGAGGTCTGGCTGGACGGCAAGCGCATCGAGAACGTCGCGGAACACCCTGCGCTCAAGCCGACCGTCGACGAGTTCGCCCGGCTGCTCGACCTGCGGTTCGCCACTCCCGAGGGGCGGGCGGCGACCCTGTTCAAGTCCGAGGAGACCGGCAACGAGGTCAGCTACGCGTTTTCGCTGCCGAAGACGCCGGAGGAATTGCGCGCCAAATTCGCCGCGTCGGAATGGTGGATGCGGGAAAGCCTCGGGCAGCTCGGCCGTTCGCCCGACTTTATGTCGAATGTCGCCGCCGGTCTCGCCGATTACGCCGACGAACTCGACCAGAACCGCGAAGGGTTCGGCCAGAACGCCCGGGATTACCGCCGGTTCGCGATGGAGCACGACCTCGTCCTGACCCACGCGCTCGGCGACCCGCAGATCGACCGCAGCGCCAGCCCGCTCGACGACCCGGACCTCGCGCTGCGCGTGGTGGAGGAGCGCGAGGACGGCGTAATCCTGCGTGGTGCTAAGCAACTCGCCACCCTCGCACCGTTCTCCCACGAGGTACTGGTGTACCTCAACGGCGTCACCGCAGCGCGCGGAGCGGAAGACTTCGTCATCTGGTTCGCGCTGCCGATGAACACGCCGGGCCTCAAGATCCTGCTGCGCGAACCGCTCGGCGCGGCCGACAGCGGGCACTCGCATCCGCTCGGGAACCGGTACGACGAGCAGGACGCGATGCTGTTCTTCGACGACGTCTTCCTGCCGCGCGAACGCATCTTCCTGCTCGGCGACTCCCTGCGCGCGCTCAAGGGCCTCGGCCGGATCAACGTGTGGAGCCTGCAGAGCACGCACATCCGCTTCCTCGCCCGGATGAAGTTCTTCACGTCGGTCGCGAAGAAACTCGCGCACTCCATCGGCGTGGACACCTTCCGCGGCATCCAGGAACAGTTGGGCGAACTCATCTCCTACGTCCAGACGCTCGAACTGGCGATCAAGGGCGCCGAGGCGGACGCCGTCGTGACGCCGGGCGGGCACCTCGCCCCCAGCAATACCAACGGCGTCGGCTTCTGGTCGGCTGACATCTCAGCGCGGATGGTTCAGATCTTGCGCCAGGTCGCCGCGTCCGGGCTCATCATGCAGCCGACCGAAGCCGACCTGGCGAACCCGGAACTGCGCCCGTTCCTGGACCTCTACATGCGCGGCCACGACATCGGCGCGGCGGAGAAGGCGCGCCTGTTCCGGCTCGGCTGGGAACTCGCCGGCTCGAGTTTCGGGATGCGCCAGGAACTGTACGAGTACCTGCACCGCGGCGACCCCGGCGCGGGCCGCACCCGCCTGCTGCGCTTCTACGACACGTCGGCGACGGACGCGCGCGTCGACGAACTCATCAGCAAGCCGCTCGTCTGAGACGCAAGGAGCATCCCGTGATCATCGACGTCCACGGCCACATGTCCGCGCCGGACGCCTACTACGCCTGGAAAGCCTCGCTGCTCTCGCACCGCGGCGCGCACGGCGGCAAACCCCCGGCCATCAGCGACGACGCGCTCGCCGCCGCGTATCACCACCCGCACCCGAGCTTCGGCGACATCTCGCATCTCGCGCACCTCGACGGCGCCGGGATCGACCTGCAGATGATCTCGCCCCGCCCGTTCCAGATGATGCACAGCGAACGGCCGGCGAAGCTCGTGCAGTGGTTCACCGAGGAGACCAACAACCTCATCCATCGCGCGACCGAGCTGTTCCCCGGCCGGTTCAAGGGCGTCGCCGGGCTGCCGCAAAGCCCGGATCTGACGCCGCGGGACTGGACCGCCGAGCTGCGCCGCACGGTGACCGAACTCGGTTTCGTCGGCGCGATGCTCAACACCGACCCGTATGAGGGCACGGAAACCCCGCTCGCGCTCGGCGACCGGTACTGGTACCCGGTGTACGAGGTGCTGTGCGAACTCGACGTCCCGGTGCTGCTGCACGCGGCCGGATGCAAGCCGCCCGCGCGCGAGCCGTACAGCCTGCACTTCATCCAGGAAGAAACCATCGCGGTGTGGAGCCTCGTGAACTCCACCGTGCTGAAGGATTTCCCCGACCTCAAGGTGATCGTCTCGCACGGCGGCGGCGCGATCCCGTACCAGGTAGGCCGGTTCCTGCCGTCGGTGGTGCGCACCGGAGTGTCCTATCTGGACAAATTGCGCCGGCTGCACTTCGATTCGTGCCTCTACACCCAGGACAGCCTGGAACTGCTGATGAAGGTCGTCGGTACCGACCGGGTGCTGTTCGGCTCGGAGAAACCGGGCACCGGTTCGCAGATCGACCCCGAGACCGGGCGCTGGTTTGACGACATCCACCTGCTGATCGACGACATCGCCTGGCTCGGCGAAAAGGAGCGCGCCGACGTCCTCGAGAACAACGCCCGCGCGCTCTTCCAGCTCTGAGGGGGAGATCATGACCGAGATCGTCGCCGGGATCGGCACCTCGCACGGACCGCAGCTGAAGGCGCCACCGCCGCACGCCTGGGATACCAGAGGCACGGCAGACCGCGCCAGCAAAGGCTTGAAGTTCCGCGGCGAGACCTACCGCTACGAGGACCTGCGCGAGCTGCGGGAGGACTTCTCGCACGAGATCACTCCCGAGGTGATGGCGCGTCGCTGGGAAAGCTGCCAGCGGTCGATGGACCGGCTCGCGGAGTTCATCCGCACCCAGGACGTCGACGTCCTCGTCATCGTTTCCAGCGACCACAAGGAAACCTACGGCGACGAGTGGCTCGCCCCGTTCTCGGTGTTCTGGGGAGACGAGGTCGCGCACGTGCCGTTCACCCAGGCCCAACTCGACGCGATGGCCCCCGGCCTGGCCGAGGCGGCGACCGGCGACGTCCCGGACCGCACGATCATGCGGCCCACGCACCGCGCGCTCGGCAAGCACATCATCCAGTCCACCCAGGCCGAGAATTTCGACACCGGCGCGACCGAGGTCATCCCGGCCGGACGGTACGAGAACCACACCATCCCGCACGGCTTCGGGTTCATCTACCAGCGATTCCTCGGGCAGGAGTCGACGCTGCCGATGGTGCCGATCTTCATCAACACCTTCTGGGAGCCGAATCCGCCGGGCGCCAAACGCTGCTACGACTTCGGGCGCGCGGTCGGGCGGGCGATCCGGTCGTTCCCCGGCGGCCTGCGCGTCGGCGTCGTCGCTTCGGGCGGGCTCAGCCACTTCGTGATCGACGAGAAGCTGGACCAGGAGTTTCTCGAGGCGCTGCGGAACCACGATGCCGACTACCTTTCGTCCGTCCCGGCTGCCGAGATGCGGTCCGGCGCGTCGGAGCTGCGCAACTGGATCGCGGTCGCCGGGATCGCCGACGAGGCCGGTCTCGCCGTGACGAGCGTGGACTACGAGCCGTGCTACCGGACAGAAGCCGGTACCGGCAACGCGATGGGTTTCCTTACCTGGGAACGGAAGTGAGCATGTCTCCCGAAGAGATCATCTCCGCGCTGCGCGGGCTCGACAGCTGCGCGGTCTCCGACGCACTGGACACGCTCGGCCTGCCCGGCGCGGTCACCGCATTGAAACCGATGTGGCCCGTCGGCACCGTTCTGGCTGGCCGCGTGCGCACGGTCACCGCCGCGCCCAAAGCGACTGCGGGACCGGCGACGCACATCGCTACCCCGCTGGTCGCGATCACCGAGCCGGGCGACGTCGTGGTGATCGACAACCACGGCCGCACGGACGTGTCCTGCTGGGGCGGTCTGCTCGCCGAGGCCGCGGTCCGGCGCGGCGTGGCTGGCGTCATCGTGGACGGTGCCTGCCGCGACGTCCAGGAGAGCGAAGCGCTGAAGCTCCCGGTCTTCGCGCGCACGGCCGTTCCGGTCAGCGCGCGGGGCCGCATCGTGCAGGCCGCGATGGACGAGCGGATCCAGATCGCTGGTATCTCAGTTGCCCCGCAAGACTTTGTGCTCGCGGACGTGAACGGCGTCGTCTTCGTCGCCGCGGGAGACGCCGAGCGCGTTGTCGAACTCGCGCAGCGGATCGCTGATCGGGAAGCCCGCATGGCGGAGGCGGTCCGGTCCGGCCGTGACGTGCAGGAAGTCATGCACGATTCCCAATTCCCCTCAGTCACAGTGGAGCAGCGCTGATGTCTCTCCTCGACCGCTTCTCCGCGCTCGGCACCGCGACGGTGTCCGACGCCCTCGACAAGCTCAAGCGTCCGGGCAGCCTGCTCGGGCTCGCCCCGCTCGCGGACGGACAGCGCATGGTCGGCCGCGCGTTCACCGTGCGCTACGTCAGCGCGCAGGTCCCGGCGGGCACCGTCGGCGATTTCATCGACCAGGTCGAACCGGGGCAGGTGATCGTGCTCGACAACGACGGCCGGGTCGATTGCACGGTGTGGGGCGACATCCTGACCGCAGTAGCGCACCAGCGTGGTATCTCAGGCACGGTCATTGAAGGCGTCTGCCGCGACACGCACCGTGCGCTTTCCATCGGCTACCCGATCTACAGCCGCGGTCGCTTCATGCGCACCGGCAAGGACCGGGTCGAGGTGGCCGAGGAACGCGGGCCGGTGACGATCGGCGGCGTGACGGTGCGCCACGGCGACATCCTGCTCGGCGACTCGGACGGAGTCGTGGCGATCCCGCGGGATTGCGAGGACGACGTGCTGGAGGTCGCCGAGATGATCCATGCGCGCGAGGAAGCGATCCTCACCGCTGCGCTCGGCGGCGCGACGATCGCCGAAGCCCGCGCGAAGTACGGCTACCACGACCTGCAGCGGGCGGACGCATGACCACGTTGGCGGAAGACACCAAGGAACTGCTGACGCTCGGTACAGCCACGCTGTACGAGGCTTCCGGCCTCGACTGCTTCCTGGACCCCGCGTTCCGGCCAGCCTGGGACGGCGCGCAGCTGGTCGGCCGTGCGGTCCCGGTGTCGGCGCAGCTCGGCGACAACCTCGCACTGCACCACGGCATCGAAGCCGCCGGACCGGGTGACGTGCTCGTCGTCGACGCCGGTGGCGCGCCGTTCGGGTACTGGGGCGAGGTGATGGCGGTCGCGGCGCAGGCACGCGGCATCAACGGCCTGGTGATCGACGGCGGCGTCCGCGACACCCAGCAGCTCGCGTCGCTCGGGTTCCCGGCGTTCAGCACGGCGATCTCGATTCGCGGCACGATCAAGAACTGGCCGGGAACCGTCGGCCGCCCGATCACCTTGCGCGGCCGGGTGGTGCGCCGAGGCGACGTCGTCGTGGCCGACCGGGACGGGATCGTCGTGTTCCCGGCGGACGAGTACGACCGGGTTCTCGCCGCGTCCCGGGCCCGCGCTGAGAAGGAAGCGTCCTATCTGGACCGTCTTCGCGCCGGAGAGACCACTTTGGACGTCTACGACTTCCGCCAGCTCGGCGTTCCGGACGAGACGAGGTGAATCCCATGACCTCCGACCAGCAACGGATCGACAGTTTCCGCCAGGCCGCCGGACGGTTCGCTTCCGGGGTCACAGTGGTGACGACCGCGCTCGACGGGCACCTTTACGGGATCACCGCGACCTCGTTCGTTTCCCTTTCGCTGAACCCGCTTTTGGTGACGGTCTCGATCAATTCGCACAGCCCGATCCTTGACGAGATCCGCGCGAGCGGGGTGTTCGCGATCAATGTGCTCGGCCGTCATCAGCAGGACGTCTCCGCGTGTTTCGCGCGACGTGGACGCGGCCGGAGCAAGGAACGGTTCGACGAGGTCGAGACGCACACCGAGGCCACCGGCGCGCCAGTCGTCACTGGTGCGCTGAGCTGGTTCGACTGCACGGTGCACACGATGCTCGGCGGCGGCGACCACATCATCCTCGTCGGCGAGGTCGTTTCCGCGGGGGGTGGAACTGGGCAGCCGTTGCTGTATTGGTCCGGCGAATACCGTGAACTCAACACGGCGGAAGAGGCCGAGGCGGACATCGGCCGGATCGCGGATTCGCTGTCCATTCAACTGCATTTGCACGGGATGCGAACCGAACAGCTGCTGGAAGCGCAGCACGCGGTCGAACCCGCTGCCGCCGCACTCGCTGCGCGTGCCGCGGCTGACGACCAGGTCGCGCAATTGCGAGCGCTGGTCGAGGAATCGGAGAAACACGTCCACGACGCCAGCCGCTACAACCCCCTGTCGCTGGAATTCCATGCCCGGCTCGGTTTGCTCAGCGGGAATCCGGCGATCGCCGCGTCGGTCGGTGCGTTGAACCGTCCCAGGGAAAGCGTGTATGCCGTGCACACCAACGCTGAACGGGCTTCCCGCGCCGTCGACGCGCACCGCCGCATCCTTCAGGCCATTGAGGACCGTGACGAGGATGCGGCCCGCCGGTTGATGACTGAGCATCTTGGCGTGGTGGCACAAGGAATGCCGTGCTGAACGGAGAAACCATGGACGCAGACGTCCTCATCGTCGGTGCGGGTCCGGTCGGGCTGGTCGCCGCACTCGATCTGAGCAGTCGCGGCGTGTCGGTGATCGTCGTCGAGGAACGGGAGTTCCTGGAACCGCCGAACGTCAAATGCAACCACGTCGCCTCGCGCACCATGGAGAGTTTCCGGCGGCTAGGCATCGCGGCGGAGGTGCGCGCGGCCGGGTTGCCGCGCGACTACCCGCAGGACGTCGCGTTCCGGACCTCGCTGACCGGACGGGAACTGTCGCGCATCCCGATCCCAGCGAGCGGGGAGCGGTACACCTCCCGCGTCGGCCCCGACACGAGCTGGGCGACACCGGAACCGCCGCACCGGATCAACCAGACGTTCCTGGAGCCGATCCTCGCCCGGAACGCCGCTGCCGCCCCCGGCGTGACCCTGCTCAACCGCACCCGGTTCCACTCGGTGAGCCAGGACGAATCGTCCGTCTCGGCAGTCGTGTCCGACGGTTCGGGCGAACGCACCCTGCGCGCTCGGTACTTCATCGGCGCGGACGGCGGCCGTTCAGCGGTGCGCAAGCAGATCGGCGTGAAGCTCAGCGGTGATCCGGTGCTCCAGCACGTGCAGTCCACGTGCATCCGCGCGCCGAAGCTGTACTCGCTGATGTCCGCCGACGAACCGCGGGCGTGGGGCTACTACACGTTCAACTCACGCCGCGTCGGGCACGTGTATGCGATCGACGGCACGGAAACGTTCCTCGTGCACACCTACCTTGCCTCGGAGGGCGAGGTGGTCGACCGAGACGAAGCGATCCGCGCGATCCTCGGCGTGGACGAGTCTTTCGAGTACGACGTGGTGTCCAAAGAGGACTGGGTCGCCCGGCGGCTGCTCGCCGACCGGTTCCGCGACCGGCGGGTGTTCCTCGCCGGGGACGCTTCACACCTGTGGGTGCCGTTCGCCGGATTCGGGATGAACGCGGGCATCGCGGACGTGCTCAACCTGACCTGGCTGCTCGGCGCGCGTCTCGCCGGCTGGGCGGAGGAAGGGATCCTGGCCGCCTACGAGGCCGAGCGACGGCCGATCACCGAACAGGTGTCGCACTTCGCGATGAACCACCAGCGGAAGCTCGCCCGCCCGGGGCTCCCCGCCGAACTCGAAGACGACACCCCCGCCGGTGCGGTCGCGCGCTCGTCGTTCGGTGCCGCGGTACGGGCGTTGAACGAGCCGCAGTTCGCCGCCGCAGGGCTGAATTACGGCTACGCGTATCACGATTCCCCGATCATCGCCTACGACGGCGAGGAAGCGCCGGGTTACACGATGGGCAGCTACACACCGTCCACTGTGCCCGGTTGCCGTGCCCCGCACTTCACGCTGGCGGACGGATCCTCGCTGTACGACCATTTCTCGCCCGGCTACACGGTAATTGCTGGGCGAGGGGTTGATATCTCAGTGCTGACCGGTGAAGCGGCACGGCGAGGTATCCCAATCGCGGCCGTTGAAGTGGACACGCTCCCGGACGAATATGTCTGTCCCCTCACGGTGGTGCGTCAGGATCAAACTGTGGTGTGGCGAGGTGCTCCGCCTGATCGGGCGGCTGCGGCCGAGTTGTGGGAAAAGCTTCGCGGCGCTTGACCCCCGGCCCACAGTGAAGGCCTCCTCGAGGAAATCCCTCAAGGAGGCCTTCACTGGTTTCACCGGCGGATGATTTTGCTGGCTGCCATGGCTTTCAGGCCTTCTACGCCGAACTCCAGCCCGTAGCCGGACGACTTCGTGCCGCCGAAGGGGATCGCCGGATCGACGCCGCCGTGCTGGTTGATCCAGACGGTGCCCGCCTCCAGTCGCTGCGCCACCGCGTCGACCTCGTTCGCGTCCGCACCCCACACCGAAGCGCCCAGCCCCTGGTCGGTGCCGTTGGCGCGGCGCACCGCGTCGTCCACTTCGGAGTACCGGATCACCGGCAGCACCGGTCCGAACTGCTCCTCGTCGACGACCGCGGCACCGTCCTCGACGTCCGCGATGATCGTCGGCCGGTAGAACAGCGGCCCCAGTTCCGTCGCCGGGGTGCCACCGGTGACGACGCGGGCACCGCGTGCCCGGGCCTCCTCGACCAGTCGGGAGACGATCTCGAACTGCGCGGGATTCTGCACCGGCCCGAGCCGGTTCGCCTTGTCCTGCCCCGGTCCCATCGGTGCCTTCTCGGCGCGTTCGGCCAGCGCGGAGACGACGTCGTCATAGATCGATTCGTGCACGTAAAGCCGTTTGAGCGCGGCGCACACCTGGCCGGTGTTCATGAAAGCCGCCCAGAACAGCTTGTCCGCGACGGCGTCGACGTCCGTGCCGGGCAGCACGATCGCCGCGTCGTTCCCGCCCAGTTCCAGGGTGAGCCGGGCGAGGTTGCCTGCCGAGCTTTCGACGATCCGGCGGCCGGTCGCGGTCGAACCGGTGAACACGATCTTGGCGATCCTCGGATGCGCGGCCAGCGCGGCACCGACCTCGCGATCGCCGGAAACCGCGGTCAGCACGTCCGCGGGGAGGTGACGGCGGAAGATCTCCGCCAGCGCGAGCACGCTCAACGGCGTGTTCTCGGAAGGTTTCAGCACCACCGTGTTTCCCATGCGCAGCGCCGGCGCGACGTGCCACACCGCGATCATCACCGGGAAGTTCCACGGGCCGATCGACGCGACGACGCCGAGCGGGACGTAATGCTGTTCCGCGCCGCCGGGCAGCGACTGCGGTTCGAGCACCGTGTCCGCCGCGGACCGGAGCCAGTGCGCGGCGCCGTGCGCCTCGCCGGCACCACCGGCTTTTCCTTGCTCCGCAGTGATGATCTCGCCGAGTTCTTCGGCGTGCGCGTCGATGTCGTCCGCGATGACGTGCAGGATGCGCGACCGTTCAGCGTGTCCCAGCGCCGCCCAGGACGGTTGTGCCTCGGCCGCGGCGGCGATCGCGGCGTTGAGCTGGTCGACCGTGTGCACCGGTGCGTGGCCGACGACTTCCCGGGTCGCGGCGTCCAGGATCGGCCGTCCGCGGTCGTCGGAGACCGAGACGGTGGTCAGCAGTGCGTTCATGCGGGACCCTTCCGTAAAAGTTCACATTGAATATAGTCAATTGGCAGCGGGGCGGCTAGCGAAGACCGGCCAGCGTCGCGATCCGCAGCCCGGCGTGGAGTTCGCGGCGCACCTTCCCGTCGGCGAGATCGACGTCGGCGACCGCGCGTACGCGATCCAGTCGGTAGTAGAGGGTGCTGCGGTGGACGTGCAGGGTCTGCGCGGTGCGCTGGGCGTCGCAGCCGCAGTCGAGGTAGGTCTCCAGGGTCTGCGCGAGGTCTGGTCCGGACTGCGCGTCGAGCAGCCGTCGTACGGCATCGGGGAGGTCTGAGATATCAAGGTCCTCGAGGGGGAGTTGCAGCAGCAGCCGGTCCAATCCCAACTCCGACCAGTGCGCCACGCAGCCGGCGTCGCCGCCGCGCAAGGCGATCCGGGCTTCCCGCAGGGACCGGTGCACGCCGGACAGCGGCGCGTGCGCACCGCCGACCCCGGCGTGGAGGTCGGAGAAGGCGGGCTGCGCAAGGAGAGCTGACAGTCGTGCGGTGTCGATTTCGTAGGGCACCAGCAAGACAGCTTCGCTGCCGAGCACCGCGCCGACGGCTTTCAAGGTGGGGAAGACTGGGATGCTCGACAATGCCCGGTCCAGGACCAGTCGGAGGGTTGCCGAACTGGGCTCGGCGCGCGGCGGGGTCGCGATCGAGATGACCGTGTAGTGCGGGACGGGGGAGAGCAAACCGCTGGCGAGCAGTTCGTCGGCGGCTCGGACGCGCTGGTCGTCGGTGCCTTCGAGGAGCGCGGCGAGCAGGCGTCGCGCGCGGTCCTCGTCTTCCCGGTTGCCGAGTGCCATCGCGGCCAGCAGCAATCCGATCTGCGCCCGGCGTTCGCGCAGCTCGTCGTCGTCCTCGTAAGCGGACTCGTCGTCCTCGGGGATCGTGGAGGAGAGGTAGCCGACGAGCCGCCCCTCGTGGCGGACCGGCGCGACGAGCCGGGACTGGCCGCCGTCGAGCGGCGGGATCCGGACCGGGTCCTGCGCCTGGCCCACCCGGTAGTCCCGGATGGACTCCCGGGCGCGCGAAGATCCTTTGTGGGACAGGATGATCGCCAGCCGGGCGTGGTCGACGTCCTGGTCGTGCACGCTGAACGCGATCACCGTGAAGTCGACGTCGAACACGATGATCGGCCGCCCGAGCCGGTCGGCGTAGGCCTGCACCTGTCCTTCGAGAGTCATGCTCGCCTCTTCCGTTGCCAGCTGCCCGAGATTTGATCTATATTCATTATAGACATTTGACGAGAGGGATCCGCATGGCACAGATGACAGGCGGTGACGCGCTCGCCAGCGCGCTCATCAGCGAGGGCGTCGACACGGTCTTCGGCATTCCCGGGGTCCAGCTGGACGGGCTCACCGACGGCATGTACCGCAAGCGCGACGAGCTGGAACTGGTCGTTCCGCGGCACGAGCAGGCGACCAGCTACATGGCGGACGGCTACTACCGCACTTCCGGCCGTCCCGGGGTGGCGATGGTCGTGCCGGGCCCTGGAGTGCTGAACGCCGGCGCTGGGATGGCAACGGCGTACGCCTGTTCGTCGCAGGTGATGCTGCTGGCGGGGACGATTCCGTCGCCGCTCGTGGGGTCCGGGCTCGGGGCGCTGCACGAGATTCCCCGCCAGACGGACACGGTTCAGGGGCTGACCAAGTGGTCGGCGCGGCCCAAGCGGGTCGAGGAGATTCCGGATCTGGTGCACGAGGGGTTCCGGCAGATGCGGACTGGACGGCCTCGTCCGGTCGCGCTGGAACTCGGGCCGGACTTGCTGCACGCGGTCGCGGATCTCAAGCCGGGGGAACCGTTCGGGGTGCGGGAGCCGGAGGCACCCGAGCGGGACGTTGTCGAGCTCGTGCGGCTGCTGGCGGCGTCCGAGCGGCCGGTGATCCATGTCGGCGGGGGGATGCGGGATCCGCGGGCGTTCAAGTTGCTGGCTCGGCTTGCTGAGCTGCTGGACGCGCCGGTGGTGATGAGCGAGAACGGGCGGGGGGCGATTGATGCTCGGGATCCGCATGCGTTGCCTGCCTTTGCTTTGTGGGAGCTGCGGGCTACGGCGGATCTTGTGGTTTCGTTCGGTAGCCGGTTTCTGACGCCGTTTGGGCAGCAGTTGAATATTGGGGATGCTCGGCTGGCGTTGGTGAATATTGACGCGGCTGATCTTCGTGCGCCGCGACGGCCGGATCTTGCGGTCAATGCTGATGCTGTTGCGGTGTTGGAGGCGTTGGTTGGGCGGCTGTCGCCTCGGGCTGGTTGGGGGGCTGAGCTGGTTCGGTTGCGGGAGAACTGTGCTGCGCGGATTCGGGCGCAGGCTGGGCCGCAGATGGAGTTCGTGGACGCTATTCGGGCTGCGTTGCCGGAGGACGGGGTTTTTGTCAATGAGTTGACGCAGATCGGGTATGTGTCTACGTACGGGTTTCCGGCGCAGGCGCCTCGGTCTTATGTGTGGCCTGGGTATCAGGGGACTCTTGGGTATGCGATGCCTACTGCGCTCGGGGCCGCGGTGGGGGCTGGGGGGCGGCCGGTGGTCGCGGTCACCGGGGATGGCGGAATCGGGTGGTCTTTGCAGGAGTTCGCTACTGCTAAGAAGTATGGGATTCCGTTGGTTACTGTGTTGTTTGAGGATTCTCGGTTTGGGAATGTTTGGCGGATTCAGCGGGATACTTACGGTGGGCGGTTTATTGGGTCTGAGTTGACTAATCCTGATTTTGAGCTGCTGACTCGGGCGTTTGGGCTGGATTTTGCGCTGGCTGAGGATGCTGGGGCGGTGGAGAAGCATGTCGGGGCGGCTATTGCGGCGGGGCGGCCTGCGGTGGTTAAGGTGCCGGTGGGGGTGTTTCCTTCTCCTTGGCCGTTGATTCACGAGAAGCATTGAGGGATGGTTCGGGCCTCGTCGCCTGGCGGCGACATTGGCCTCTTGGTTGCGTGGGGCACCCCGAAGGTTGATTGTGCTGACGGTCTGGGGGTGCTTGTCAAGGCGGGAAAGATGCCTTGACAAGCACCCCAGACCGCAGGGAGGCTTCGTATCGGGGTGCGGGGGAGGGGCTGGGTGCCTCGATGGGTGGGTGCACCGGTGCGGTTTTTAGGGCCGTAGGTGGCTTAGGGCTAGTGCTGTTAGTGCTGTTGCTTGGTCGCCGAGCACGCTGTCGTCGAAGATTGCGCGCGGCGAGTGGTTCATTTCTGCGGTGTCTGGGGCGATTCCTTCTGGTGTGGTGCCTAGGAAGATGAAGGCGCCGGGGACCTCGTTGAGTACCGCGGAGAAGCTTTCCGATGCCATGATCGGGTGTTCCAGTGGTACGGCTCGTTCTGTTCCGAACTGGTCGGCTAGCACGGTTAGCGCGTGTGTTGCTGCTTTCGGGTCGTTCGCGGTTACTGGGTAGACCGAGCGGAACTCCGTCTCTGCTTGGCAGCCGAAGGCTGATGCGATTCCGGTTGCTAGTGAAGGTAGTTCGCGGGCCAGGATTTCTACGCTCTCTGCGGACAGTGCGCGGATCGTCGCGGCTAGTGTTGCCTCGTCGGGGATGGCGTTGATGATATCGCTTGCCTGCATTTTGGTCACTGACAGCACAACTGGGTCGAAGACCGGGAACCGGCGGGTGACGTAGGTGTGCAGGGCCGAGATGATCTGGGCTGCGGCTGGGACTGGGTCCACCGCTTGGTGCGGTCGGGAGCCGTGGCCGCTGCGGCCTCGTATTCGTACCGTCAGGCTGCTGGCTCCGGCCATGATCGAGCCGGGGCGGGTGGTGAATACGCCGGAGCGGCCTGGCAGGACGTGAATGCCGTATGCGGCCTCGACGCCTGCGAGGATTCCCTCGTCGATCAGGCGTTGTGCGCCGCCGCCGGCTTCTTCGCCTGGTTCGAACATGAAGACAACCGAGCCGGCGATCTCGTCTCGATGGGCGCTCAGGAGTTTTGCTGCGCCAACTAGTGCGGCTGTGTGCAGGTCGTGGCCGCAGGCGTGCATCAACCCGGGCGTCTGAGATGCGAACGGCAGGTCGGTTTCCTCCGTGACGCGCAGGGCGTCCATGTCTGCGCGCAAGAGGACCGAGGGGCCGGGGCGGGCACCGCGCAGTACTGCCACGATTGAGGTGAAGTCGGGTGGGCCTGGGGTTACTTCGAGGTCCAGTGTCGACAGTGCGGACAGTACGGTTCGCTGGGTGTGCGGGAGGGCGAACCCGGCTTCGGGGTGGGTGTGGAGGGTGCGGCGGAGTGCGACCAGTTCTGAGTGAAGGGCAGCGGGGGCGGAAACCGGCATGGGGGCTCCTTAGGCAACGGTGCGTGCCGCGCTGGTGACGCATGCGTCTAATGTCTACAATCAATATAGACGATGCCGGGTGTTCGGGGTTCCGGTGCGCCTCTAATCTGTCACTACGCGTGACCCGCGTCGGCGACGTCACCGGACCGAGTACTTCGGAGGACCCTTGCCGCAGATCACGAACACCGCCGCTGCCGTCCAGGTCGCTCGCGCGCTCGAGGACGAGATCGTCTCGGAGGGCTGGAGTGCCGGGCACTTCGTCGGGCGCCGTCAGGAGTTGATGGCGCGCTTCGGGGTCGCTCCGGCGACGTTGAGCGAGGCGATCCAGCTGCTGCGCGCCCGCGGCATCGTCGATGCCAAGCCGGGGCCGGGCGGCGGGATCTTCGTCGCGACGCGTTCGCCCTTCACGCATCTGAGCGATCAGCTGCTCCAGTTGCGCGAGGGTAAGGCGACCGTGGAGAACTGCCTGCGCGTGCTGGACGCGCTCGACGGTTCGGTGCTGCACGACGCGGTCGAGAACGCGAGCGACGAGGACATCGCTGATATCTCAGCGTGCGCCGACACGTTGAAGGCGGCCTGGGATTCCGCCGAGGCTCCGACGGCGATCTGGGCGCTGCACGCGCGGATCGCGCAGGTGTCGCCGAACGAGCTTTTGCGCAGCCTGTATACGAATCTCGTCGACTACATCATCGCCGCGAAGCTCGAGGGCGTCACCGCGCCGACCACGAAGGAGCGGTTGCGGACGCACCTCGACTTCGCCGAGGCGGTCATGAAGCGCGACCACGAACTGGCGGAGTCGGCGATTTCGCGGCACCGCCGGCCTGCCGTGGCAGCTCGGCCTTCCTGAGATCTTGATCCGGGCGAACTGATGGATGTACACGCGCTCAGAATTATGTATATTCATTACAGTTAATCGTCCGGCTTGAGGAGGATGCATGCTGCTGGAGCTCCGCAGTGTGGTCGACCGCGTGCTCGCCGCCCCCGATCGCTCGTCCCGCGGTGCGCAGCCGCCGATCCGCTTGTCCCAGAACGAAATGCCGTGGGCGCCCGCGGACGTCATCGTCGCCGCGATGACCGAAGCGGCCCGGAATGCCCACCGCTATCCCGATTACCACCGTGCCGCGGCACGCGCCGCGGTCGCCGGGGCGATGGGTCTGGACGCGGGGCGCATCGCGATCGACAACGGATCCGGCACGCTGCTGCACGCGCTCGCCCGCCTGGTCTGCGAACCCGGCGTGCACGGCGTGCGCCCGGCGCCGTCCTTCGAGGCGTACGCGGCGGCGCTCTCGCTCGCCGGCGCGGAGTCCACAGAGGTCGGTCTCGACGCGAACGGCGCGATGGATCTCGACGCGATGCTCGCCGCGGTCGGCCCGGAAACCCGCATTGTCTACCTCTGCAATCCCAACAACCCGACGGGCGGGCTGCGCGGGGTCGAGGATATCCGCGACTTCCTGAAAAGCGTCCCGTCGCGCGTGCTGGTTGTTGTCGACGAGGCGTACCGCGAGTTCGTGTCTGCCGAACCGGTGGACGCGACTGTCGGATTGCTCGACGAGTTCGAGAATCTCGTGCTGCTGCGGACACTGTCCAAAGCACACGGTTTGGCGGGCATCCGCGTCGGTTATGCCGCTGCCGCACCGCGGATCGCGGAGGCACTGCGCCGCACGTCTGTCGGGTTCGCGCTCAACAGCGTGGCCGAGGCGGCGGTCATCGCGGCGTTGAGCGCGGAAGGATTGGCTGTGGCGAAGGAAAGAACCGCCGTCATCGTCTCGGAACGCGCCCGGGTCGAGGCCGCGCTGACCGCGGCGAACGTCGCGTTCGTGCCGAGCCAGGCGAATTTCCTTTTCCTGCCGGGAAACGCGGCCGACCTGCTGTCCCGTTTGGAGGCTCGCGGCGTGCTCGCCCGGCCGTTCCCGAAAGCGGGCGGGGCGCGCGTGACGATCGGGCTGCCCGAGGAAAACGACGCGGTGCTCGCCGCCCTGATCTGATCAGCGGTTTCCTCCGACACCGTGTCGGAGGAAACCGGAAGGACTTCGGAGAGCCGCTCGATGAGCCGCCGCACCCGAGTTCTTACGCTAACCGGCAGGACGGACGGAGCGGTTCGTCCCCGCGGCGGGCAACCGGCCGCTCGCAGGAAGGAACGACTGCAGTGACGGAGCGCCTTTTCGAGCACGACCGGCGAGCGTCGATGCGCCGCTCGGTGACCGGCGGTGTGCTCAAAGCAACCCTGCTCGCCGGGCTCACGCTGATTTTCGTCTATCCGGTCGCGATGATCGTGCTCGGCGCCTTCCGCGACGGGCTGCCCTCGGACAACATGCCGTTCACCATGGGCGGCCTGCTCGCCGCGTTCGAGGCCCCGGAAACGTGGCACACGCTGTGGAACTCGATCGTGCTGGTCGTCGTGTGCGGCACCATCTCGGTGGCCGGCGGCGGGCTGTTCGCCTGGATCGCGGCCAACACGAACGTGCCCGGCCGCAAGCTGCTCACGCCGATCATGGTGATCAACCTGTTCGTCCCGCCGCTGTTTCACACCCTCGGCTGGATCATGCTCGGCAACGCGCAGAACGGCCTGCTCAACCAGTTCGGCCGGGAACTCGGCACGCACGGTCCGCTGATCAACATCCAGGGCTGGGGCGGGCTGATCCTGCTGACGTCGCTCGGCTACATGCCGTTCGCGTACCTGCTGCTGCTGGGCGCGTTCAAGAACCGGGACCAGTCGCTCGACGAGGCCGCGGCGATCAGCGGCGCGGGCACGGTGCGGACCTTCTTCACCATCACGATCCCGTCGGTCGGCCCGGCGATCACCGGCGCGGCCCTGCTGATCGCGGTGCTGGTGTTCCAGTCGTTCGACGGACCGCAGCTGATCGGCCGCCAGGCGGGCATCTACGTCTTCTCGACGCAGATATATCACTACGTCCGGGATGAGGCGCCAGCCGAGTACACCAAGGCGTTCGCGCTGTCGCTCGTGCTGATCCTGCTGGTGCTGCTCTTGTTCCTGGCGCAGCGCTGGATGCTGCGCGGCCGCAGCTTCACCACGCTCACCGGCAAGACGTCGCGGCGCGATCCGCAGGAGCTGGGCCCGATCCGCTGGGTGCTGTCCGCGCTGATCGTCGTGGTGGTGCTGCTGAACTTCCTGCTGCCGCTGTTCGCGATGGTGCTCGGCAGCCTCCAGCCGATCTTCGGGGTGATGAGCACCGGGCTGACCCTGGACAACTACGTCACGATGCTCACTGACCCGCAGTTCAGCTCGAGCCTCGCGCTCACCGCGTGGCTCGCGATCATCGGCGGCTTCGGCTCGATCTCGATCGCGCTGCTCACGACGTACGTCACCGCGCGGCGCCGGGGATTCCTGCGCAGCTACACCTCGTTCGCCGTCTGGATTCCGTGGGCGCTGCCCGGCGTCGTGCTCGGCCTCGCCTACATGTTCGCCGTGCTCTACCTCCCGGCGTTCCGCGGGCTCTACGGTTCGGCGTTCCTGATGACGCTCGTGCTGGTCGTCGCCACGATCCCGGTGTCCAGCCGGATCGCCGAGGGCGCGCTCGCCCAGCTGTCGCCCGAACTGGAGGAGGCGGGCCGGATGTCCGGCGCGAGCGCGGGCCGGGTGCTGGTGACCATCGTGCTGCGCCTGGTCATCCCGAGCTTCCTGGCCGGCTGGTTCCTCTCCGCGCTGTTCATCTCGGGCAACCTCGCCGTGCCGATGCTGCTGGCTCCGCCCGGGCTGGAACCCGTTTCATTGACCGCCTTCCAGCAGTTCCTCACCGGCGAGATGTCCCGCGGCGCGGCGCTGTTCATGATCATTCTGCTCGCCGCGTTCGCCGTCCTCGCGCTCGCCGCGGTGTCCGTCAAGCTCGGCGGCCGGATCCTCGGCCGCCGCACCGACCAGTTGTCCGGCTCGTTCTCCCGCATCACCCACTGACCCGAGAGGAAGAACAATGAAGTTCTCCCGCACGAAACTGCGCGCGCCAGCGCTGGCGCTCACCGCCGGGCTGCTCGTCTCGCTCACCGCCTGCGCGTCGGCGGGCGCGACCAAGTCGAGCACCCCGGTCGAGGTCCCCGGCGCGTCCGCGGCGGCCAACAAGTACATGAACGAGCTGTACGACAAGGCGTTCGCGGCCAACCACACCCAGCTCGTGCTGTACGGGCCTGGGGTGACCGCGAACCAGGCGATGAACGACGTGTTCACCAAGCGCTTCCCCGGGATCAAGCTGCTCCCGCAGGACCAGGCGGACGCGCAGATCCTCACCAAGCTCGACACCGAGGCGCAGAGCGGGAACCGGATCGCGGACATCTACGTCGGCGGCGAATCCCCGCAGGCGGCGGCGAAACCGAACATCTGCACCACCGCGGACGTGCGCACCGCCGACCCCGGGTTCAAGATCCCGACCGACAACGACGGCCGGCTCACCTACTTCGCCCTGCGCTACTTCGGTTTCGTCTACAACACCGACCAGGTGCAGAAGCAGGACGCGCCGAAGAACTGGCACGACCTGCTCGACCCGAAGTGGAAGGGCAAGATCGCGGTCGGCGACATGACCGTGCCCGGCGGCATCCGGTACATCCTCGAATCGCTGATGCTGCCGGAGAACGAGAAGAAGTGGGGCCGCTCCTACCTGGAGAAGCTGGCCGCGCAGGACCTGCAGGTATCTCAATCCGAGCCGATGGTGCCCACAGACGTCGCCAGCGGCCGGTTCCCGGTCGGCATCGCCGTATACCAGGGCTACTTCGAGGCGCAGAAGAAGAAGGGCGCGCCGATCGACATGGTGTTCCCGCTGGAGGACGGCGGAAACTACATGGCCCGCTCGGCACTGTGCCTGATCAAGAACGCGCCGCACGCCGAGGCCGCGCAGCTGTATGTCAACTGGCTGTACTCGCCGGAAGGCCAGAAAGCGCTGGCGGAGAAGGACAATTCCTACGGCCGCACGCCGACCGCGCCCGGCCCGCCCGGACTGCCGTCGCTCGACAAGCTGCCGCGGCTGCCGTTCTCGAACCCCGACCCCGCGTTCAACAAGCCGTACTTCGACTTCATCACCCAGGCGTTCAAGAAGTAGCACCTCGCCTCCCGGCCGAAGAGAAAGCGCAGGTCACGATGACCGAGGTCCAGGTATCCGGACTCACCAAGAAGTACGGCGCGAAGGCGGCGCTGCACGAACTGGATCTGACGATCGAGTCGGGGCAGTTCGTGACGCTGCTCGGCCCCTCGGGCTGCGGCAAGACCACGACGTTGCGCTGCCTGGCCGGGCTGGAACGGCCGACCTCGGGCCGGATCGTCATGGGCGACCGGGTCGTGGTCGACACCGCGCGGCGCACGTTCGTGCCCGCGGACAAACGCCAGGTCGGCATGGTGTTCCAGAGCTATGCGCTGTGGCCGCACCTGAGCGTCACGGACAACGTCGCGTACCCGCTGAAGGTCGCGCGGATGCCCGGCCGGGAGCGGGCGCAACGGGTGCAGGAAATGCTCGACGCGGTCGGTCTGTCCGACCTCGGGAAGCGTTCGGTCACCGCTCTGTCGGGCGGTCAGCAGCAGCGCGTGGCCCTCGCCCGTGCGCTGGCCGCCCGGCCGGGGATCATCTTCTACGACGAGCCGCTGTCCAATTTGGACAGCAAACTGCGGTACCAGATGGGCCAGCAGGTGCGCTCGCTGCACAACCGGTTCGAGACGACATCGGTCTACGTGACGCACGACCAGGAGGAAGCGATCACGCTGTCCGACCGGATCATCGTGATGAGCGAGGGCGTGATCGTCCAGTCCGGTACGCCGAGCGACCTGTACGACCGCCCGAATTCCGCGTATGTCGCGGATTTCATGGGCTTTCAGAACATCCTGCCCGGGACGGTCACCGGCGTGCACGGGAAGACCGCCGACGTGCGGGTCGACGACACTTCGCTGGTCTTCTCCGGGATCGCGACCGGCGAGGTTTCGATCGGGGACCGGGCCGACATCGCGTTCCGCGCGGCGCATGCCCGGCTGTCTCCGCAGGGTTCCGGGCCCGGTGCGTTCGGCGGAACTGTCGAGCGCACCACCTATCTCGGCAGTGCCGTCAACCTTCTCGTCCGCGCGGACGGGCTCCCCATGCGCGTGCGCACCGAAACGGCCGAACTGTCCGCGGAATCGGTCCCGACCGCCGGCGAAGAACACACTTTCGCGGTCAGCCCCGACCGCGCCGTCGTCATCCCGCACGAGAACGCGGCCCCCGCCGACGACGATTACCTGACCACGATGACCGATGCCGCCGTCGCGCCCCGCTGACGCCGGACGAAGGGAAGAATCCGTGCCCGATTTCTCCAGTCCTCGCTCCGACGGGCCGCGGATCCGGGAACTCGCCGAGATCGGCGGGCGCACCGACACCCGCGACGTCCTCGCCCACGCGACCAAACAGGCCGAGCGGGAGTACGACGACTACTTCATCGTCGATATCGACGCGCACGTCTCGGAAGACCATTTCTGGGGCGAGGTGCTGGAACTCATCGACAACGACGTGTGGCGCCAGATCGGCATGGACCAGTTCGGCAAGTTCGCGGGCAATAACGCGCTGCTGAACATTCAGCCGGGGATGTCGCACCAGAGTGTCGGCGGGCGGATCGGGCATCAGGGCCGCAAGGAGCCGCTTGGCGGGGTGTCCGGGCATCCGTTCGTCGCCGCCGCCCGGCGCGGGATGGACGCGATGGGGCTGGACTACCAGGTGGTGTTCCCCAGCGCGATGTTGCTGCTGGGCATGCATCCGCAGGACGAGATCGAGGTCGTGCTCGGGCGGGCGTTCAACCGATGGCTGACCGAAGTCGTTCTGCCGCAGGACGATCGGCTCAAGGGGATGTTGTACCTGCCGTACAATACGCCGGAGGTCTGCGAGGAACTGGTTGAGAAGTATGCCGGTGATGACGGGATCATCGGGTACACGGTGTGTTCTACACGCAACAATCCGGTGCATTCGGATGTTTACACGCGGTTGTACAAGCTTATCGAGGACAGCGGGAAGCCGCTCGCGTTCCACTCCGGGTATCACTGGGGGGATCCGTCATTTGCCCAGCTGAACCGGTTCCTGTCGATGCATGCGTTGTCGTTCACGCATTACAACCAGATTCATGTGACCAACTGGATCATCAACGCGATGCCGGAGCGGTTTCCTCGGCTGAAGATGGTGTGGGTGGAGAGCGGGCTGGCCTGGATTCCGTTCCTCATGCAGCGGCTCGATCACGAGGTGCTGATGCGGCCCAGCGAGGCTCCAGGGTTAACTCGGTTGCCCAGTGAGTACATGAAGGAGATGTGGTATACGAGTCAGCCGATGGAGCGTACCAGTATGGAGTTGCTGGAGGCTGGGATGAAGGCGTTCAACGCGGAGACTCAGTTGTTGTATTCTTCGGACTGGCCGCATTGGGATTGGGACGCGCCGTCTACGATTACGCGATTGCCGTTTTTGTCTGAGCAGGCTAAGCGGAATATTCTGGGGTTGAATGCCGCTCGGGTGTTCAATCTTCCTACTGATCGGCGGAAGCCTGCTGCGAAGAGCGTGCTTCATGAGCGGCCTGGGGTTTCGTGATGACATCTGAACTTGCTTCGCTGGTATCTCGGCTGGGCTCGCTGACATCTGAGATCGCCTCGAGCGGCCAGGCCGCGGCGGTCGCCGATGAAGAGATCGCTGAGTTGTTGTACGCGGCGGCTCGGTTGTTCTCTGCCAAGACGGATCGGGTGGGGAAGATTTCCTGGCCGGTTCGTGAGGACGCGTTGACGGCTACCGAGACCGTGGTTTTGGTTACTGCGTTGCTGGATGCCGCGGATGTGAATCTTTTCGATATGGCGATCTGGTATCGGAGGGCCGAATGAGCTCGGTGCGGCGGGACGTTGTTGTTGCTGGGTTGGCGGATCTTCAGGTTCGGGGGCGGGTCGTGGTGGACGTCGACGGTCTGGAGGTGGGGGTTTACTTTCATGCTGGGGAGGTGCGGGCTTGGCATAATGTGTGTCCGCATCAGGGCGGGCCGGTTTGCCAGGGGAAGATGATGCCGCGGACTGTTCAGCCGGTTCGGGAGGATCGGAAGAGTGCGGGGCCTGCGTTTCATCCGGCTGATCGGAATATTGTTTGTCCTTGGCATGGGTTTGAGTTCGACGTTCTTACCGGGCGGCATCCGGCGGATGGTTCGGTGCGGTTGAGGGCGGTTCCGGTTCGGGTGGTGGGGGATGAGGTTGTGGTTCGTATTTGATGTCTGCTTGGTGGGCGGCTCGTCGCCTGGCGGCGACATTGCGCCCGCCGGGTGAGGCTTGGCACCCCGATTTTTTAGTGTGACTACGGCGCGGGGGTGCTTGTCAAGGCGGGAAAGATGCCTTGACAAGCACCCCCGCGCCGTGTTTTTGGCTTCGTATCGGGGGTGGGGGAGGTGTGGGTGCCTTGCTTTGGGTGCATCGGCTGCGGGGGCGAGGGGGCGTGAGGGGGGCCTGAGGGAATCTGGGGTCGTGAGGGTGCCCCTCACGCGCGTGCGTGCGTTAGATCGTGGTGGGGTCTACGTCTACTGCGGCGAAAAGGGTTCGCGCGCAAAGGTCTCGCAGCTCTTCGGTGCTGATCTTCGGTTCGTCCAGCCAGTCCAGGATTAGTGTTGCCACGAAAGAAAGCCATCCCCGCACCGCGAGTTGTGTCGTGGGGGTGACTGGGTGCAGTTGGCTCACGGCGGACAGGATGCGGTCTGCGTTCGCTGCCATTCCTGCTTCGCAGATTTCCCGGATTTCGCGGTCCGCGTCGCCTGCGCTGCGGTGCACGATGCGGTAGCCGTCTGGGTGGGTGCGGGCGAATTCCAGGTATACCTCCAGCCCGGCGCGCAACTGCTCGGCTACCGGCAGCGCTGGGTCGGGTTCGCTCATGGCCAGGAGCTGGTCTCGCTGGCCGCGCACGATTGCGGCGAAGAAGTCCTTTTTGGTGGGGAAGTAGTGGTACAGCAAACCGCGGGAGACGCCCGCGATTTCGGCTACCTCTTCGATCCACACCTCGTCGTACGGGCGGCCCGCGAACAGGCCTGCTCCGATGGTCAGCAGCTGTTCGCGGCGCTGTTCGGTGCTCAGGCGCGTCCGCATCTCCCCAGCTTACTTGACACCGGTTCAGTAGCGGGGGATGGTGACCCTATTGGATGTGGGTTCAGTAGGGAGCGAAACTGTGGACACCACCGCGATTCCGCATCGGCCGGGCCGGTTGCCGGTGCTCGGGGACCTGCTCGGGACCAATGTGCGCACGCCGTTGCAGAGCACCATGCGGGCCGGTGCGGGGCTCGGGCCGATTTTCACCCGGAAGTTCTTCGGTCTCGAGATCGTGTTCGCCTGCGGGATCGACCTGGTCACCGAGCTGAACGACGAGACAAGGTTCGGCAAGCACGTCGGGCTGGGCGTCGAACGGTTGCGCGGGGTCGTCGGCGACGGGCTGTTCACCGCGCACACGCGCGAGCCCAACTGGCGGCTGGCGCACGACATCCTGCAGCCCGCGTTCTCCGCCGAGGCGATGCGCCGCTACCACGCGATGATGCTCGACGTCGCCCGCGAGCTGACCGCGGCGTGGGACCGCGCGGACGGTCCGGTCGACGTCGCTGCCGACATGACCCGGCTGACGCTCGAGACGATCGGGCTCGCTGGGTTCGGTTACCGGTTCGGGTCGTTCGAGCGGGCCGAACCGCATCCGTTCGTCACCGCGATGATCCGTGCGTTGCGGTTCGCGCAGCTGGACAACGTCAAGCTTCCGTTCGTGCGGCGGGCGCTGGCCGGGTCGGCCGCGCAGAACCAGGCTGACATCGCGACCATGACGAACCTGGTCGACGAGGTCATCGAGAGCCGCCGCAGGGAAGGCGGCGAAGCACGTGACCTGCTCGGTCTGATGCTCACCGACGGGCACCCGATGACCGGGGAGCGGCTCGACCCGGTGAACATTCGCAACCAGGCCATCACTTTCGTCGTCGCGGGGCACGAGACGACGTCGGGCGCGCTGTCGTTCGCGCTCTACTACCTGACGCGCCATCCGGAACTGCTGGCGAAGGCGCGCGCTGAAGTCGACGCGGTGTGGGGTGGTCGCGAACCGGCCTTCGGGGACGTCGCGAAGCTTCGGTACGTCCGCCGCGTGCTCGACGAGGCGATGCGGCTGTGGCCGACCGCGCCCGGCTATACCCGGGAAGCCCGCGAAGATCTGGTGCTGGGCGGAAAATACCCGATGCGCAAGGGTGATTCAGTCATCGTGCCGCTGCCGATGCTCCACCGCGACCCGGCCGTGTGGGGGCCGGATCCGGAGAAGTTCGATCCGGACCGCTTCGAGCCGGCGGCGGTGCGGAAGCGTCCGGCTCAGGCGTACAAACCGTTCGGCACCGGGGAACGCGCGTGCATCGGCCGCCAGTTCGCGCTGCACGAAGCGGTGCTGGCGCTGGGGGTCATGCTGCAGCGCTACGACTTCGAGGCAGACCCGGCGTACGAGCTGAAGATCGTGGAATCGCTGACGCTGAAGCCGAGCGGATTCACCCTCCGGCCGCGGATCCGGGAGCGAGCGGTCGGGCTGACCTCAGCTGCTGCCCGCTAGTTCTCCGGACAGGGTCTCGTGCATCGCCGCGCTGTGTTTGTTCAGGCCGACGATCTCGACGGTTTTCCCGCGGGCCTCGTACTTCGTCGTGATGGCGTCGAGCGCGGCGACGGTCGAGGCGTCCCAGATGTGCGCGGCCGATAGGTCGACGACCACGCGTTCCGGGTCGTCGGCGTAGTCGAACTGGTAGACCAAGTCGTTGCTGGACGCGAAGAACAGCGCCCCGGTGACGGTGTACCGGACGCTGCCGGGCTCGCGCACCGCGGTCACCTCGACCAGGTGCGCGACCCGGCGCGCGAAGATCACCATCGCGGTGATCGACCCGACGACGACCCCGATCGCGAGGTTGCTGGTCGCCACCACGATGCCCACGGTCACCGCCATCACCGCGACCTCGCCGACCGGCATCCGCTTCAGCGTCTTGGGCGCGATCGAATGCCAGTCGAAGGTGCCGAACGCGACCAGCACCATCACCGCGACCAGCGCGGCCATCGGGATCCGCGACACGACCGGCCCGAACACCAGGCACAGCACCATCAGGAACGTCCCGGCGAGGAACGTCGACAGCCGGGTCCGACTGCCCGCGACCTTGACGTTGATCATGGTCTGGCCGATCATCGCGCAGCCGCCCATGCCGCCGAAAATCCCGGTGACGACGTTGGCGACGCCCTGACCGACCGCCTCGCGGGTCTTGTTCGAATGCGAGTCCGTGATGTCGTCGACCAGTTTGGCGGTCATCAGCGATTCCATCAGCCCGACCAGCGCGAACGCCAGCGCGTACGGCGCGATCAGGCCGAGCGTGCCGAAGGTGAACGGCACGTCCGGGATCCCCGGCACCGGCAGCGCCGAGGGCAGCGCACCCTTGTCGCCGACGGTCGGCACCGCGATTCCGGCCGCGATCGTCAGCGCGGTGAGCACCGCGATCGACACCAGCGGCGCGGGCACGGCCTTGGTGAGCCGCGGGAAGAACACCATGACCGCGAGACCGCCGGCGAACAGCGGATACACCGGCCACGGCACGTCGATCAGCTCCGGCACCTGCGCCAGGAAGATGAGGATCGCCAGCGCGTTCACGAAGCCGACCATCACGCTGCGCGGCACGAACCGCATCAGCCGCGCGACGCCGAGCGAGCCGAGCACGATCTGGAACAGCCCGCCCAGCACCACCGTCGCGACGAGGTAGCCGAACCCGTGTTCCCTCGCCAGCGGCGCGACCACCAGGGCGATCGCCCCGGTCGCCGCGGAGATCATCGCCGGACGGCCGCCGACGAACGAGATCACCACCGCCATGGTGAACGACGCGCACAGGCCCACGCGCGGATCGACCCCGGCGATCACCGAGAACGAGATCGCCTCCGGGATCAGCGCGAGCGCGACGACCAGCCCGCCGAGGATTTCGGTGCGCGCGACCCGCGGCGACAGCCATGCCGGACGTCGAATGGACACAGTGGACAGTGACGAGGGCACGGTGGATTACCTGTCGGTTTCGGGGGGCGGGCAGAAAGAGCCGTTTCCGACGGTAGCGGACCGATCGGACAGCGCCGCCGTCTCCCGCCTTCAGGTGAGTTGTGGGTCACCTCGCTTTCCCGTCGCGGGAGGCCGCGCTACGATCAGGGCAGTCGTACAGGACGATCGCCCTGAACGACTGCCCAGGACGATCGACCAGGAGAAATGCGGATGACTTCACCGGCAGCGGCACGGGGGCGTGACGTGCGGCAGCGGTTGCTGGCGGCGGCGACGGAGCTGGTGCCCGAACGCGGCTGGGCAGCGGTGAGCACCCGCGTGCTGGCGGACCGGGCGGGGGTGACGCCGAGCGTGGTGCATTACCACTTCCCGTCGCTGCAGGCGTTGCTCCGCGAGGCGGTCCTGGACGCGATGCGCGAGGTGCTGGAGAGCGTCGGACCGGCGCTGGCCGCGACGCAGAACCCGGCTGACCTGGTGTCCGCGCTGTTCGGGTCGGTCGAGCCGTACAGCGGGGTGGACCCGCTGTCGGTGCTGTTCATCGAGGCGTATCTGGCGGCGCGGCGCGACGACGAACTGCGGGACCAGATCGGGGGACTGCTCCTGGCGTTCCGCGCGCAGGTCAGCAGCTGGCTGGCCGAACGCGGCGTCCCCGATCCGGAGGCGACCACGGAGGTGCTGGTGGCGACCGTCGACGGCTTGCTGCTGCACCGCGGGCTCGCCCCCGGCGGGGATCCGGCGGCGGTCACCGCCGTCCTGCGCGGGCTGGTCACGCAACCTCAGGGAGGGGAAATGCGATGAGAATCCTGGTCTGCGGCGCCGGTATCACCGGGCTGGCCGCGGCGAACCGGCTGTCGGAGCTGGGCAACGAGGTCACGCTGGTGGAGCGGGCGCCCGGGCCGCGTCCGCAGGGCTACATGATCGACTTCTTCGGTCCCGGCTACGACGCGGCCGAAGCGATGGGAGCGTTGCCCGCCATCAAGGAGGCGGCGTATCCGATTTCCGAAGCGATTCTCCTTGACGCACACGGAAAGCGCCGGTCCGATATTCAATTCGGCCAGTTCGCGCGCACCGTCGGCGGCCGGTTGCTGAGCGTCCTGCGGCCGGACCTGGAACAGGCTTTGCGCACGTCGCTGCCCGCGGCGGTCGAGCTTCGGTACGACAGCGGGGTGGTCGCTGTCGAGGACGACGGCGACCGGGTCGCAGCGACGCTCTCGGACGGTTCCGTGCTCGAAGCCGACCTGCTGGTGGGTGCCGACGGGATCCATTCGACGGTCCGGCGGCTGGTGTTCGGCGAAGAATCGCGATTCCTGCGCTACCTCGGCTTTCACACCGCGGCGTTCCTGTTCAAGTCCCCCGAGATCCACACCGTGGCAAACGGGCGGTTCTGCCTCACCGACACGGTCGGCAGGCAGATGGGTTTCTACGGCTTGCGCGCGGGAACGGTCGCCGCCTTCGCGGTCCACCGCACGTCCGATCCCGCCCTGCCCGGCGACGTCCGGGAGTCGCTGCTGGACACCTATGGCTCGCTGGGCTGGATGGTGCCGGAAGCGTTGCGGCACTGCCCGCCGTCCGGGGAAATCTATTACGACCAGGTCGCCCAGATTGAGATGCCAACGTGGCGCAAGGGCCGCGTCACGCTGGTGGGAGATGCGGCGTACGCGGTGTCGCTGCTGGCCGGACAGGGTGCGTCGCTCGGGATCGCGGGCGCGTACGTGCTGGCCGATCAGCTGCACCGGGCGTCGTCGATCGCCGAAGCGCTGGCGGAATACGAGCGGCTGTGGCGTCCCGTCGCGGCCGACAAACAGCACTTGGCCCGCAACGGCGCACGATGGTTCCTCCCGGACAGCAAACCGCAGCTCTACCTGCGTCGGCTCGCGCTCAAACTGGCCCGGTTGCCGGGAATTGACCGAGTCGTGGCCGGGAGTTTGACCGGGAAGTCCACCGCGCTCATCACGAACCTGCACCATTCGGCAAGGGAAGGAGTCCGACCGTGAAACCGATCGCGCGCACGGTCTTCAAGGCGCCGGCGAAGCTGTACGACCGCGACCTGGGATGGTTGCTGGGCAAGCGGTTCCTGTGCCTGACCCACGTCGGCCGCAAGTCCGGCCGCGAGTACCGGACAGTCCTGGAGGTGATCGGCCTCCGTCCCCGATCCGACGAGGTGCTGGCCATCGCGGGATTGGGCCCGTCCTCGGACTGGTACCGCAACATCCAGGCGGCTCCCGCGGCGGAGGTCGCGATCGGCCGCCGGAAGTTCGTCCCCGCGTACCGCGTCCTCGACGAAGCCGAAGCGGCCGACGCGATCGCCGACTACGAGCGCCGAAACCTGCTGCTGCGCCCGGTTTTGCACCCCGTGCTGAGCAAACTGCTGGGCTGGCGCTACGACGGCTCCGACGCGGCGCGGCACCGGATGGTCCGGCAATTGCCGATCGTCGCCTTCCGTCCCCGCGACGGCGCCGAACCCGACCGAGAAGGTACTGACCGCTGATGAACTACATCGCCGAACTGCGCGAACTAGTCGGCACGCGCCCGCTGATCCTGCCCGGCACGTCCGTGCTGATCGCCGACGAGCGCGGCAGGCTGCTGCTGGTGTTCCGCGAGGAAAGCCAGGACTGGGGCCTGCCCGGCGGATTCCTCGACCCCGGCGAGTCCTACGAGGACGCGGGCCGCCGCGAGGTGCGCGAGGAAATCGGCCTGGCGGTGCGGGACCTCGAACTGTTCGGCGTCTACTCCGGACCGGAGTACTTCTACCGGTACCCGCACGGCGACGAGGTCCACAACGTCACCGCCGCGTTCACCGCGACCGTCGAGAACACCGAGGTCACCGTGGACGGCACGGAGATCACCGGCTACGAGTTCTTCGAGCTGGACCGGCTTCCGGACGACATCATCGCGCCGGAGAGGCCGATCGTCGAGGATTACGTGAAGCGGTTCGGCGGCTGACCCGGCTTGCTCGGTGGGGGCGCATCGTGCTCAGCGGACCCGGTTGACCGCCGGGCCCGGTGGGCCTCGCCGCAGCCGACGAGGCGCACCGGATCAGCGCCGGGCTCGCCGCTTACTTGCCGAGCGCGTCCACCCCGGCCTGGGCGAAGGTCTCGTCCTGCGCACCCGACGGCGCGCCCGCCACGCCGACCGCCGCGATCGGGGCGTTGTTCGCGTCCACCGGGACCGCTCCGGCGAGGAACAGGGTGCCCTTGATGTCCTTCAGCGTCGGGGCCTGCTGCAGCCGGCCGGTCAGTTCCGAGGTCTTGGCGTTCCACGCGACCGCGGTGAACGCCTTCTCCTCCGCCGACGAGTACGACTGCGGGCCGGCGCCGTCGCCGCGCAGGGTCACAATGGTGTTGCCGTCGCGGTCGACCACCGCGACCGACACCTTCTGGCCTGCCTTCTCGGCGGCGTCGAGCGCGGCCTGCGCGGCCTTCTGCGCGGCGGCGATCGACAGGCGCGTGGTCTGGACCAGCCCCTTCGGCGCGGCCTGGGCGGGAGCGGCGGCGGCCGCGGCGTTGGCGGCGGGGGCGGCCGGGGTGGCGGCGTTGGCGGCCAGCGCGCCGGTCGTGGCGGCTCCGATCACGGCGAGCCCGCCGACGACGGTGGCGACGCGGGTCTTGGCGGTGAAGTTCTTCATCGGGTGCTCCTTGGCTTGTCCGGCTTGATGGATTCATCGTGCGTCCGGGACCGCCTTCACCGGATCGGAGTCTCGGCTCGCCTCGCGGCGCGGAACGGCCGACACTCGGGTCATCCGATCGGCTGATGCCGACCGGGTTCGCACAGGTCAGGCTCGATGTGGGACCGGAAAAACGGAGGGCGGCGATGACCGATCGGGACGCGCGGTGGCTCGCCGCGACCATGCACACGGCGTTCTTCCTGCTGCTGGTCGCGTCGATCGTGCGCTTCCTCGACCACCACCACGGCGAACCGGCCGCACCCTGGGTGATCGCGCTGACCGGCTGCCTGGCGGCGGTCTACGCGGTCGGCCTGGTGCTGCGGGTCACCGGGCCCGAGCAGGTCACCGTGCCGTATCTGGGCTGGCTGACCGTCGTGACCGTGCTGTGGGTGGTGCTGGTGCTGCTCGCGCCGAGCTTCGCGTGGTGCGCGGTCCCGCTGTTCGTCACCGGCCTGCGCACGCTGCCGACCGGACCGGCGTTAGTGCTGGTCACGCTGGTAACGGCGCTCGTGGTGATCTCGCAGAACCGGCTCTCGACCGGCTTCGACCCGAACCTGACGATCGTGCCGGTGGCCGTCGCCGCGGTGACTGCCGCGGTGATCACGTACCTGCGGCGGCAGGCGGTGCGGTTGCGGGAAACCGAGCGCCGCGCGGGGATGCTGGACGAACGCCAACGGCTGTCGCGCGAGATCCACGACGCGCTCGCGCAAGGTCTGTCCAGTCAGGCGATGCTGCTCCAGGCGGCCGACCGCGCGTGGGCTGATCCCGACCTGGCCCGCGAGCATTTGCATGCGGCACAACAGATCGGCACGCGAAACCTGGCTGAAGCCCGCAGTCTCGTCCAGGATCTCGCTCCCGCCGACCTCGATGGGCACTCGGTCGAGGAAGCCCTCCGGAACGTCGCCGAACGCGAACCGCAGCCGGTGCGCGTCCAGTTCGACGGGCCCGCCCGGCCGCTGCCCAGCCGGGTGCAGTCCACTTTGGTGCGGATCGCGCAGGGCGCGCTGGCCAACGCCCGCGAACACGCCGACGCGTCGGGAGTGGCGCTCACTCTCACCTACCTAGACGATGAGGTCGTGCTGGACATCACCGACGACGGCCGCGGTTTCGACCCGTCCGCCCCGAGCGCCGAGGGCCGCGGCCACGGCCTGCCCGCCATGCGCGCGCGGGCAACGCAGCTCGGCGGCCGGTTGACCGTCGAATCCGCGCCCGGGCAGGGCACCGCCATCTCGGCCGCGATTCCGTTGGGACCAAGCCATGTCTGACGACCAGCTCATCCGCGTCGTGCTGTGCGACGACCACGCCATGGTCCGCGCCGGCCTGCGTGCGTTGCTGGCCGGCGCGGGCGGGATCGAGGTCATCGGCGAGGCCGCGACCGGGCAGGAGGCGATCAATCTCGCTGCCGCGTTGCGGCCGGATGTCGTGTTGATGGATTTGCAGCTGGGTGACGGAATGGACGGAGTGGAGGCTATTCGGCGTATTCGTGCTGTTGCTGAGCCGCCTCGGGTTTTGGTGTTGACTACTTATGACACTGACGCTGATATCACTCGGTCTATTGCGGCTGGGGCTACGGGGTATTTGCTGAAGGCTGAGTCCGCGGATGAGCTGTATGCGGCTATTCGGGCGGCTGCGGCTGGGCGGACGGCGTTGTCGGCACCGGTGGCGGACCGGATGATGGCGCAGTTGCGCGCGCCTCGGCCTGCGTTGACTGATCGGGAGCGGGATATTCTCGAACAGTTGGCGCAGGGGGTGGGGAATCGGGAGATCGCTCGGCGGTTGTTTATCAGCGAGGCTACGGTTAAGACGCATTTGGGGCGGATTTATGAGAAGTTGGGGGTGGATACTCGGGCTGGGGCTGTTGCTGTGGCTAAGGAGCAGCGGTTGTTGCCGTGATCGCCGTTGGCTTGCGTGCCGTGGTTGCGTGGGGCACCCCGAAGCCCGATTGTGCTGACGGGCGGCGGGTGCTTGTCAAGGCGGGAAAGATGCCTTGACAAGCACCCGCCGCCCGCAGGGAGGCTTCGTATCGGGGTGCGGGGGAGGGGCTGGGTGCCTCGATGGTTGGGTGCATTGGCTGCGGGGACGGGCTGGGTGCCTCTATCGCGGGTGCATCGGCTGCGGTTTGGGTGGTGGCTAGCGCCCCAATGTGGCATTGAGTGCGTCGGATGCACCCAATGTGGCGTTCGGTGCGTGGGATGCACCCAATGCCGCATTGGGGCGGCAATCCCGATGGCGAGCCGGGCGGGGGTGGTCCGTGAAGGGCTCCTTGGAGGAATCTAAGTCCGTGAAGGAGCCCTTCACGGCGCGCGGGGAGGTGCGTGAGGGGAACCCTGAGGGAATCAGAGTCAATGAGGGTGGCCCTCACGTACTGGCTGGCTCGGGGAGTGTGACGTGGGGTGACGTGCACACCGCGCGCTGCTAGCGTGGTTTCGCGCGTACCAGGAACTAGGGGTGGGGCTTGATCGACGCGGTTGCGGTGTTTTCCAGTGAGGCGGCAAAACTGCTGGCCACCGCCTTGGTCGGGCGGGTCGACAAAGGGCTGGGGCAGCTGGCGGGCATCGCCAGGGCCAAGTTCGGGGCGAAGTTCGGGTCCGGGCCGGTTTCTGTGGCGGAGCTTCGCGGGCAGGTGCTGGCTGCTTGTCAGGACGATCCTGGGTTTTGCGCTGAGCTGATGGAAGCCGTCGCGGTGTTGAACGCCGCGGGGCAGCGGCCGCCCGTCGTTGAGGGTGTTGAGCGGTTTTTCAATCATGCCGAGCATCTTCGGGAGCCGCGCGAATCCGGGGTTTGTCTTATTTACGGGGCGGTCGGGTCCGGGAAGACCGAGCTCGCCCGGCAGATCGCGGGGCTCGTGCGGGATCGGTTCCCTGGCGGCTGGATCGAGATCGACGTCGCGGAATCGCGTACTGGCGCGGTCGTCGATCTGGCGCTCGTCAAACGGCAGGCGCTGCTGAAGCTGGGCATTCCCAGCGGCGAGATCGCGGCCGACGACGCTGGTCTGGACCAGCAGTTCGGCTCGGTGCTGGCGACCCGGTTGTTCACCGTCATTCTCGACAACGTCGGTTCGGCGCGCGAGGTCGAGCTGTTCCGTCCGTTCCGGATGAATCTCGTGCTCGCGACCTCCTCCGCTCGCACCCGCGACCTCGACGCGCTCGATCCGGCGCCGATTCTGTTGGGCGGCCTCGAGAACGAGGGTGCGCGGGAAATGCTTGCCTACTATTGCGGCGCGGTCCGGCTTGATGCGGAACCCGGCGCGACCGATGCGCTGCTGGAGATGTCCGGTCGGATGCCGTCCGCGATTCGTGAAGTGGGCTTGAGTCTCGCGCGGCACAGTGGCGAGCCGTATCCGGTCAGCGGGCTGCTCGCGCGCTACCAGGCGAATGGGATCGTGGACGCTGAGGGCGTCATCAACGACTCGCTGGAACAGGCTTTCGCGAGGCTCGCGCCGGAAACGGCCGAGGCGGTCGCGTTGCTGTCTGGGTTCCCCGGGCACTGGTTTACCCGGGAAACCGCGGTCGCTTACCTCGGGATGCCGGACGAAGTCTTCGAGGATGTCCGCAGTGCGATGCTGACTGAGCAGGTCGGCGGCTGGCATCGGCTCACCGCGCTGGTATCTCAGTACGCGGCGAAGCTTCCCGCGGATCGCGACGCGGCGTTTCTCCGGCTGTTGAGCCATGTCCGGGATCGAACGGTCGCCGCGGATCTCGCGGGGGATGCCGGGCGGTTGCGCGAATACGTCGTTCCGCCCGGTCTGTCCTGGACGCTCCCCGAGGACCGGCTCGACTGGCTGCACCGGCATCTGGGGCTCATCACCGAGGTGGTGCGCGCCGCGGCCCGGCGGGGGAAGCACGTGGAGGTGTGCCAGCTCGCCGGTGCGCTGGAAGTGCTGATCACCCGGCGCTGGCTGTGGCGCGAGTACGCCGAGATCAGCGACCTCGCGGTCCGCGCGGCGGCGGCCTTGGCCGGTGGCGAGCCACAGGCGCTTTACGCGCGGACCTTGTCCATGCGGGCCAAAACCTGTTTCCTGGCAAGGGCTTTCGACACCGCAGACGCCGATCTCCGTCTGGCGTGGGAGTTGGCTGAGGCCGTCAACATCCGTCCGGCGCGGCGGGAGCGGCTGCAATCATCGGTGGCTGAGTTCCGGGCGCGGTTCTTCGAGGAACAGGCCGACGCGCGTCCGGCGGAGCGCGCCAGTTTGCTCGCTGAAGCCGAGGTCTGGCTCCGGAAGGCCATCGCGCTCGACCAGCATCTCGAACACGGCTACGCGCTCGGCATTCACCATCGGATGCTCGCTTCGGTCCTGGTCAAGGCCGGACGCCCGGCGGAAGCGATGGCCGAGATCGAGAGCGGCCGTCAGCACGCGACCGGTGCCAACCTCAGCCGGCTGGACATGGTGGCTGCGCGGGCGTTCCTCGCGCTGGGCGACCTGGTGCGCGCCCGGGAGTGCTGGAGCCGTGCCCGCGCGGAGCTGAAATCCACTGGTGCGGACCAATACCAGTGGGAAGTCCGGGAAATCGAGGCGCGCATCCTTGCCGCGGAAGGCCGGCCGGAGGCTGCGCGGACGGCGTGGGGACAGTTGATCGGCGACGCCTGGAAGCTCGGTCATCCCCGGACGAACGAGTACATCACCGAATTCGAATCGCTACGTTGACCCGGTTCCGGCCGAAGTCGAGTTCGGTCCGTCCTAAGTAGAGCATCGACACTGCCGCCAGCGGGTCGACCTGCCGGGAGTCCGGGACCAGTTCGTAACGGCGGCCGCTGCGATCCGCGGCGAGGCAACGGTCTTCGAGTCGGGCGGCAGCGAATTGTGCGTCCGGCCACTGCTTGAGGACGGCGGCAGCCCAGTCGGGGAAGTCGACTTCGGCGTCGTCGGTGAACACGATGGCGGCTGCCGACAGTTCGCGCAGCGACGCGCGGGTGTGGTGCGCGATCACGTGCAGATGGTGCAGTTGCTGCGGCACTTCGGTCGCGGGCAGCCGGACCAGCACATCTGTCGACCCGTGCTCGCGGATGCCGGCGATGAACGCGACCGGTTCCGTTCGGGTCGGTGAGGTGACCGGGTAGCTGGTGAATTCCGCGGGGCCGCTCGGCTCCGGCAGCTTCATCAAGCGGTAGCACGCGGCACGCAACAGCTCAGCCGACCGTCCGGGGACCGCGACCGCTTGCTTGGCAACAGGTTCGTAGCTGCCCGGGACATGCCGGTCGATCGCGTCGTCGATCTGCGCGGCCAGCGGACCGTCGGCGGCAAGCGGGTCCGTGCGCGCGGCCAGCATCGCGGCGGGAGAACCGGGAACTGTTGCCGGAGAAGGACTTCCGGCCATCAGCATCGGCCGATCCAGCGCGGCGGCGTAGAGCGACACAGAACTTTCGTCCCCGATCACGCACGAGGACGCGGTCACCGCGGCCTGCCAGCCGGTTTCGGACGGGATCACCAGCAGCCCAGCCTGTTTCGCCTCGGCGAGCCACGCGTCAAGCTGCCACGAGCTGTGCGCCGCCGCGATGCCGGGATGCAGGATCGCGCACACCGTGGTGGTGTCGACCGGCAGTTCGGCGACGAGCCGGAGCGGAAGGTCGGGACGCTGTCCGAGAACCGACGACGGACCCCAGGTGGACGCGATCGTCACGAGCCGCTTGCCCCGTCCGGCCAGCGCCGCGCGGTACTCGGCCGCCCGGTGCGCCCCGGCCACGAGCCGGTCGAGACACGGATCGCCGACGACCTCCGCGCGCTCGGCCGCCTCCGGGCTCGCCGCGCGGAGCTGGTCGCGCTGCTCGGCGTGCGCGACGGCGATCAGCGCCGGGACGACCCTGCCGTCGTGCACGAGCCGTTCCGGGTTGAGCCCGGCGACGACCGAACTGCCGGGGTAGTACTTCTGGTGGCCGATCCCGTGCGGCAGCAGGACGACCGGGGCGCGCAGCAGGTGAAGATCGTCGTTTTCGCTGGCCGCGATCGCGAGGTCGAACTCGGTCGTGATCGCCTGCTGCCACGGGACCACCGCGGCGCCCAGCTGTTCCAGCAGCCGGGGCACGCCTGCCCCGAGGATGGCCGGACGCTCGCGGTCGAAGGTGAAAACGGTCTGGACGCGGTGGTCGCCGCTGAAGAGCGTGAGCACGTCGAGCAACCGGTTGAGCGTCGTCACGGTCCGCACCACCACCAGGACCCGGCGCTCGAAACCGACGGTCAACCAGTGGTCAAACCCAGGATCCACGGGCACTCTCCGTGAAAAAAGTCCGGGGGGGGGGTAGGTATTTGCCATCAGACCGCGCACATCACCTGGCGAAACACTGGTGAAGCCTACCTGCCGCGCCCGGCCGCTCGCGGGAGTGCCCGCGACCACCGGCCGTGGTCGCGGGCGCCGCGCTCACTCCTTGCGGGCCACCCCGGCGAGCAGCAGCGACTCGTTCGCCGCGTCGAGCGGGATGGTCCGGTCGTCCGGGCCGGCTTCCTCCGGATGCCACAGCGGGGTCCAGGTGACGCCGGGCTCGAGCAGGGTGAAGTCCCCGAACAGCGCGGTGATCTCGGCGCGGTCGCGGTAGATGAGGTCGGTGCCCGCGGCGGCGTAACGCTGTTTGGCGTCGGCCAGCAGTTGCTCGCAGTGCGGCGGGACGCCCTCGTCGGTGACGTGCGACAGCGCCAGATACGACCCCGGGACGAGGAGTTCGCGGTACTCGGCGGCGACGCTGGGGCCGAGGTCCGCGGTGCTTTCGCTGCCGGGCACGGGTGGCTGCTCGATGTGCAGGACGCAGATGAGCAGCAGAGCGATCGGCTGGTCGAGGTCGATGACGCCCGATCCGGCGAGCAGGGACCACAGCCGTCGCGGGTCGCGCAGGTCCGCGTGCAGGGCGACGTGCCGGGCCGGGTCGCCCTTTTCGCGCAGCAGGCTGGTGGAATGCGCGACGGCGACCGGTTCGCAGTCGACGTACGCGACCTTCACCTCGCCCGGCGCGATCTGCTCGGCGATTTCGTGCGCGTGCCCCATCGTGGGGACGCCGGATCCGAGGTCGACGATCTGCCGGATTCCGGCGCGCACCAGATGCCGGACCACGCGGTGCAGAAATCGGCGGTTGGCCTGGGCGATCGGGCGCACCGTCGGATAATCGCGCAGCATCCGCCCGGCGAACTGCCGGTCGATTTCCCAATTCGCGGTTCCGCCGAGGTAATAGTCGTAGACCCGCGCCACGCTGGGACGGCTGAGATCGATCCCCGGCGGCGGAAAGGACTCGTGCTCCAGGCCAGTCACCAGTTTCTCCTCGTGGTCGACGGCGCGGGATCAGCGTAGCGTCTCTCCGGCCCGGCGGGGAGAGGGCGGCCGGACGCTGAGCAGATCCGCCTCGGCTTCTTCGAGCAGAATTGCCGATTCCTCCGCCGAAAGGGCGACACTCGAAAGGGATTCCCATGATTGCAGATCGGTGTCGTACGTTTCGGTGTCGTTGAGGAAAGACTGGACGCCGTTCGACGTTTCGGCGAAAGAACGGTCGAGTTTGCTGTTGACGAACTGCAAAATGGTGAAATCGGGGCCGACGTGCAACGGGCCTTTGTCGAACGGCACGAACCGGATGGTCGCCCAGGGGCGGGTGCGGGCGAGGGCGAGCAGATGCCGGACCTGGCCGAGCGCGACGTACGGATTGTCCGTGCGCGCCCGGGTCAGCCGGTGGACCGCGCTTTCGCTGAGGAGGAACTTGTACGTCCGGTCCGGGTGGTCGTCGAGCAGCTTGGCCCGCAGTTTGCGCTCGTGCACGGCGTCGGTGACGTCCGTGCGGCCGTAGGCCTGGAACTGCTCCATCATGTAGTCCTCGGTCTGCAGCATCCCGCTGATGCGCTCGCCGGTCCACTTCAGGATGATCGCGGCCTCCTGCTCGGCCTCGAACACCGGATGGAACCAGGCCGGGCTGGCCGCGAGGCGCCGCGCGTTCCACACCCGGTCGGCGCGGGCGGCCAGGTTGTAGTGCCGCATCCGCTCCGCCTCGGCGGAATCGATCTCCAGGACGTCGATCCATTTGTCGAGCAAATGCGGATGGATCCGCGTCTTGCCGCGCTCCATCTTGCTGATGTTCGGCTGCGTGTAGCCGAGGGCGTCGCCGAGTTCGCCCTGGGTCAGCCCGCGTTCGACGCGGGCGGCGACGAGAATTTTGCCCAGTTCGACAAGCTGGGCCTCGACGGAAAGCCGGCTCACGAGGCGCGAGCCGTCCGATCGGGGGAGAAAACCACACCTTTTCCGGGCACGAAATCATGATAGTCCCTCGCATTACCGACGGCCAGGACGGACGGGTTCGCCCGGTTGTCCGGAGGCGGCGCCGAATGGGGGACCGGGGCGGGCGATCTGTGCGCGATCAGCGGTCGAACTGCCCCTCGCGCAGCGCGCCGGCGAATGCGGCCCATTCCCGATTGTCGAAAACCAGGGCGGGAGAACGGCCGATCTTGGAATCCCGCACCGCGACGACGTCGGGATCGCTGAGATTGATCTCGACGCAGTCGCCGCCGTTGCCGCCGCACGCCGACGGCCGCTGCCAGGCCGCGTCGTCGAGCGAAGAACTCACGGTGTTCGGATCGTAGGAACTCATGGTTTCGTCCTTGTCAAGCCGATGACCTTCTTCGGAATATTCGAACCTCAGGATCGAGGAGGGAATAGGGCGAAGCAAGGCGCGGACTTGCACCGTGCCGAAATGGCCCGATAGGTTCACCTGTTTGGCGTCGGGACAGTTTTCTCGCGGTGATCGCAGTGATGGGCGATGTCCTTTTCCTGGCTGGGATCTGTCCGATGCCGCGGTGTTAGCGGCCGGTCGGGAGCTTTCCGGCGGACCGTCGCCGGGGCGCCGGAAGTCGGTGGGCAAGGCATGTCAGAATATTCTGCCTAGGCGGGGCAGGTATGCATATTCCAGTCGGCAGATGCCGTGCGGTCTGCGATAAACGGAGAACGCGGCGACGGGTTGGCTGAATGCCAATATTCTTGGCCGGTCCGGATTTTTTCGGGAAAATCACTGGTCAGAGCTCCCTGTGGCATCCGGTGGCGCTGCGGTCGCAGTTCTCGGTGATCGGTTCCCGTCGAGCACAGGTTACCACTCTTGTGAGTGATGAAAAATTGTTCTCGCTGCGCTAGGAATCGCCGCCGTCTTCCGGTCCGACGAGGGTTTCGCTCGCTGCCGGGGCTTCGCGTGCAGTGCTGTGCCGTGCCTGTTAACGCAGGTCGGACCCGGTTGGGACGGTTGCGAGCCGGAGTTCGGCCGGGGAGTTCGTTGTCGCCGAAGTTACCGGCGCCGTCCGGCAGAACCGGCGGACGATATTGCGCACGGTAGTTCGTCGTGTCTCTTTGCCGTTAACCGACAGCTGGATGCCGCTGGGCGAGACGACCGTCAGTGGGTATCGAGTTCTGTGTGCGCTCGTGGTCAAGATGAGAAGTATCGAACCGGGCCGCGCGCCCGGAGAGATGGATGTGGCCCCCTGCTGGAACAGGGGGCCACGGAGTTGTCTGAAACCAGCTTCTAGGCAAAGGAACAGACGCGATGACTGTACCGCCGGAGAACACCGATCCGCTAGACGACGACCACGCCGGAAGGGTGGAACGCGTCGAATTCGGGGCTGCCGTCGCCCCGGCCCGCGGCGGGAAACGGATCGCCACCCGCGACGAGATGCTCGCCGCCGCCACGAAAGTCTTCGCCCGCCGCGGCCCGGGGCGGCACCGCAAGCCGGTCGCCAGGGGCCGGTGGGTGTGCGCGGCGTCGGAAACGCTGTCGTGGCTGGCACCGGTGTTGTGGGGGTGCCTGCAACTGTCCTTCGCCGCGAGCGTGATCAGCGCGGTGGCGCTGCTGATCAGCCCGGTGGTCGGGGTCGCGGTCGCCGGGCTGGTGCTGATCTGCAGCGTCGTGCTGTTCAACCCGGCCCGGCCGAGTCATCGCCGGTAGGTGTCGTATTCGGCCGTTTCCGGAAGGCCCGCCGGGGCGCTGACCTGCCGAAGCAACGTCAACGCCTCCTCCGAGGCCGACCCCTGCGGAGTGGTGCACACGATCAGCACCTGCTCCGGCGACCGCGCCACCGACAGCGTCTGCTGGGTCACCGTCACCCGGCCGACCACCGGGTGTCGCAGTTCGTACGAATCGGCGTCACAGGGTCCGACCCGGTGGTCCTGCCACAGCGAGACGAACTCCGGGCTCTTCATCGTCAGCTCGCCGATCAGCTCGGCCAGCAGCGGGTCGTCCGGGTGTTTCCCGACGGTGATGCGCAGGTTGCCGACCACCGCGCGGGCCTTGCGTTTCCAATCCGCGTACAGCTCGCGGCAGTGCGGGTCCAGGAACAGCATCCGGCTCAGGTTGGGGCGTTGGCCTAGGTCCAAGTGCCCGGCCAGCAGGGCGTGCCCGAGCAGGTTCCACGCCAGGACGTCCGTCCGGCGGCCGAGCACCAGCGCCGGGACGCCGTCGAGCGCGCGGAGGAGGTCGCGGGTTTCGTCGGCCAGCTTCTCCGGGCGGGGACGGCGCGGCTGGGGCGTGCGGCGCGCCGCCTCGGCGAGGCGGTCCAGGTGGGCTCGCTCGTGGGTGTCGAGTTGCAGGGCGCGCGCGATCGCGTCGAGCACCTCGGCGGACGCGCCGCGCGAGAGGCCCTGCTCCAGCCGCGTGTAGTACGAGACGCTGACGCCGGCCAGGTGCGCCAGCTCTTCCCGGCGCAGTCCGGCGACCCGGCGGCGGGGTCCGACGTCCTGCAGTCCGACGTCGGAGGGGCGCAGCCGGGCGCGTCGTGCGTGCAGGAAGTCTCCGAGCGGGCCAGCGGTCATGGGTTCCACTATCCGCCGCGGTGAGATATCACTGCCACCCCCTGCGCGGGGTAGGAAAACGCGGGAGTGGTCCGGGCGCACCGGTCCGCGCAGGCTCGGTCGCATGGACGAGATCATGCTGGGCGACGTCACGGTCACCCGCGTCAAAGAGTTCTCCGGGTCGGTCGAGATGACCCCGGACCAGTTCTTCCCGGACAGTCCGGCGGGCTCGTGGGACGAGCATCGCGGCTGGCTGGCCCCCGATTTCTGGGATCCGGAGACCGGCGAATGCCAGTCGGCGATCCAGTCGTGGCTGCTGCGCAGCGAGGGCCGCACGATCCTCGTCGACACCGGCGTCGGCAACCACAAGGACCGGCCGTACGCGCCGGTGTGGAACCGCCTCGACACCAGCTACCTCGATCACCTCGCCGCCGCCGGTGTGTCGCCCGAGGACGTCGATGTCGTGATCAACACCCACCTGCATATCGACCACGTCGGCTGGAACACCCGGCTCGACGGCCGCGCCTGGGTGCCGACCTTCCCGAACGCCACGTACCTGATGCCGTTGCGGGACTTCGATTTCTGGGATCCGGCCAACGAAAACGAGACCGTCCTCGGGCGCGGGAACCAGAACGTCTTCGAGGACAGCGTCGCCCCGGTGCGGCAGGCGGGGCAGGTCCAGCTGTGGGACGGAACGCACCGGATCGACCGGAATCTGCGGCTCGACCTCGCGCCCGGGCACACTCCCGGCTCCTCCGTGCTGACGCTGGACTCCGGCGGCGACCGGGCGCTGTTCGTCGGCGATCTGGTGCACACCCCGCTGCAGATCGCGGAGCCGGAGACCAACTCCTGCTTCTGCGAGGACCCGGCGGAGGCGCGGGCGACCCGGCGCACCCTGCTCGGCCGCGCCGCGGACGACAACGCGCTGCTGTTCCCGGCGCACTTTGCCGGTTCCGGCGCGGCGGAGGTCGAGCGGGACGGGGCGAAGTTCGCGATCAAGAAGTGGGCCGGGTTCTCCCGGATCTCCTGAAGGGATTCTCGTGTCTCAGCAAGAACATCCGGTCGTCGAGACCGCGGCGGGCGCGGTGCGCGGCCTTCGCGACGCGGCGGGCGAGCTGTACCGGTCCATTCCCTACGCCGCGGCCCCGATCGGGCCGAGCAGGTTCGCTTCGACGGAACCGCATCCGGGCTGGTCCGGAGTCCGCGACGGTACCCAGCCGTCGCCGACCGCTCCGCAACCCACGCGCGACTTCGGGCTACTCGACATGACCCCGTACTTCGGCCCGGGCTGGGTTCCCGGCGAGGAATATCTGACGGTCGACGTGCGTACCCCAGCGGCGGACGCTGGTAACCGTCCAGTCATGGTCTTCGTGCACGGCGGCGGGTTTGTCACCGGTTCGACCCGCGCCGCACTCTACGACGGCAGCGCCTTCGCCCGCGACGGGATCGTCCTCGTGACGGTCAACTACCGGCTCGGCATCCCCGGTTTCCTTGCGCTGGAAGGAGCTCCGGACAATCGCGGGCTGCTCGACGTCCTCGCCGCACTCCGGTGGGTGCGCGATTCGATCGCCGCGTTCGGCGGGGATCCGGGGAACGTCACGGTGTTCGGGCAATCGGCGGGGGCGACGCTCACTTGCGCGCTGCTCGCTACCCCGGAGGCGGTCGGACTGTTCCGGCGCGCGATTGTCCAAAGTGGAAGCGGCACGGGTGCGTTCACTCCGGAGCAGGCGCAACGGGTTACCACGGCTGCGGCTGCCGCATTGGGCGTCGAACCGACCGCGGCGGCGTTCGGGGAGATTCCCGACGAACGGTTCCTGGAGATGTTGCCCGCGCTCGCCGGGCTGGACCTGCACACCGCGACCGCTGCGGATCCGCTCGCCGGGCTCAGTCCGTTCAGCCTGGTTCTGCCGGTGCAGCCCGCCGACAGCCTGGTCGGCGATGTCGATCTGCTGATCGGCACGAACACCGAGGAGGGACGGCTTTACCTGGTGCCGCAAGGAAAGCCGGACGCCACCGCCGACCAGCTGGGCGAGTTGCTGTTCGGGGCTGGCACCGCTCGGATGGCACAGGCGCACGCTGAGACCTCAACCGGCGGCCGCACGTATGTCTACTCGTTCGGCTACCGTTCCACAGCGCTGGATGGACGGCTCGGCGCGGCGCATACCGTCGAGCTGCCGTTTGTCTTCGATCTCGCGGATGAACCGTGGCTGCACGGCGATACCGGGCTGCTGGGCCCATCCGCTGCTCCGGCTGGTTTGGCGGCGGAGGTGCACGCGGCGTGGGTCGCGTTCGCGCGGACCGGGGAGCCGGGCTGGGCGGAGGGTGAACTGCGTCGGTTCGGCTGATTCTCACCGAGTCATGGCGGTCTGGCGTCGGAGTTCGGTTTGGTAGCTGCCTGGTGTCTGGCCGACGATGGCGGAGAAGGTCTCGATGAAGCTGGTCGGGTTGGCCCATCCGCAGCGCAACGCGGTGTAGGTCACCGAACGGCCCTGTCCGAGGTACACCAGCGCGTGCTGGATCCGCAGCTGTGCGCGCCACTGCGAGAAGCTCATCCCGAGTTCCGTGCGGAACAGCCGGCTGAGTGTCCGCTCGCTGGCCCCGACCGCCCGGCCGAGTTCGCCGAGCGTGGCGGTTTCGGCCGGGTTCCCGCGCAGGCGATCGGTGACCGCGCGGAGCCGGTCGTCGGCGGGTTCGGGCAGGTAGACCGCCTGCTCCGGGAGTGCGGTCAGCTCGTCGACCAGCACTCGGAGCAGCCGGTCGCCGACGTCCGGCCGCAGGGGCGCGCCGCCGGTCAGCTTCAGGACCGCGGCGCGCAGCAGCGCCGAGACGGTGAAGACGGTCGGCGTGGCGGGGAGTGCGGAACACAGTTCGGCGGGCACTTCGAGAATGCTGATCTCGGTCTCGCCGTACGCGCGGTGGCCGTGCTCGAAGGAGGGCGGCGTCCACGAGATGCGATCCGCGGGCGCGACCCACGTGCCCCGCTCGGTGGTGGTGGCCAGCAGCCCGCTCGCCGCGTACAGCAGCTGCCCCTGCGCGTGCTGATGCGCGGCGACCCCTTCCCCGTGGGCCAGCGACCAGCGGCCCTGGATGGGATCGTCGCCCGACCAGCAGAGGTGGCGGCGTTTCGGCATCGGCTCCCAGGATACCGCCGAACGGCCTGCCGGTGATCTTGGCGGGATCCCGGTATCGGCTGTCCGACGGGCGGTGGTGGCGGGTTTTCCGCCGGGTGAAGCTGGTGAGGCAGGGGTGTGGATTCCGTTCGAGACTAGGAGAATCGCTATGCCGGAAGAATTGCCGGCCGCCGACCGGCAGGCGATCGCCGACTTGACGACCGGCTGGATCCATCGCGACCGGGAGGACTGGGACGCACTGGCGAAGCTCTTCCACGACGACGCGACCCTGACGATCCTGTGGTTTTCCGGGCCGGCCAGGGACTTTGTCGAGGGATCACGGCGGACGAGCGGCGGACCGTTGCGCAGCAAGCACTTCATCGGCACTCCGGTCATCGAGGCCGCCGGCGACCGTGCCTTCGTGGAGACCAATGCGCTGCTCGTCGCCGATCACCTCGAACTGGGAATCGGCGTGACCGTCCACAACAGATTCCTCGACCGGATCGACCGCCGGGACGGCGTCTGGCGCATCGCGCGCCGCGATTCCGTCTACGACATGGGCGGCTTCACCTATCCCTACGGGCTCCGGCCTACTGACGATCTTGATCCGCTTCGGCATCCGCGCGAGTACGCCGCGTTGGCGTATCTGCTGGAGCACAGTGGACATCAAGTGCCCGATACCTGTCCGACTCGCTTCAGCAAGCGGGAACAAGAAATCATCGAAGAAGGCCGCACCTGGTTGCGGGGAGTCCGCGCATGACTGGCAGCCGGACCGCGCTCGGCCGCATCGGCGAGCGCGAAGCTCGACGTGCCCGGTGTCGGCCGGTAGCGGTCACGAGTCCGCGGGGCTGATCTCCAACGGGGCGGCCGACCCGCCGCCGAGTTGCTGCCGCCGGGTGACCGCGTGGTCGAGCTGCCGCGCCAGATGCGGGACGTTCGCCGAGGTCAGGTAGGTCTCCGCGCCGGCGTCGAGCAGCCGCCGGACCGGTCCGTGGTAGCTGACGCCCAGTTCCGGGTCGTCGACCTCGGCGAGGACGACCCGCGCCTTCGGGAACTGCGCCCGCAGGCCGCCGATCAACTGCGGGCTCACCGGCGGCACGAGCAGCACGTCGGCGGTCGCCGGTGCCGAGTGCAGGTCCAGCACGAGGTAGTCGGAGCCGAGTTCGGCGGACAGCGACATCCGGGCCGAGGCCGACAGCTTCATCGCGGTGGCGACCACTGTCACGTCGTCGTAGTCCGTCCGCGGCGGTTCGGGCCGGGCACTGGCGCTGGAGACCGTCGCGACTGGGTTGCCGTCCCTGGTGAGGACCAGGGTTTCGCCCGGTCTGAGCGACTCGATGAGGTCTGCGACGTCCTCGGGCAGACGGCCGACGTCGATCTGCCGCGCCCGCTCGCCGGTCATGATCGGACCGGTCGGCTCGGCAACTTTTCCGGAGCGCGGCGACCGCGGTGGTGTCGTCATGGAACTCGATCATCCCACAAACCGCGATGCCGTGTCCGGTCCTTCGGATGATGGCGGATTTTCGCCAGCGTTCGCGTGCGGTCCTTTCTACGCTCGGCCCGTGCATTCGGAGAACATTCGCGGTCCTGTCGTCTGGTTCATTTCACTCGCCGCCGCACTGGGCACCGCGGCCGTCTACCCGCTGCAGCCCGCGATCGCCGAGGTCGGCGGAGCACTCGGCACGTCGCTCGGCTCGGTCGGCGTCGCGCTCGCCTGCGGACCGGTCGGCTACCTGTGCGGGCTCGCGCTGCTGGTGCCGCTCGTCGACCAGTTTCCGCCGCGCTACGTGCTGTCGGCGCAGTTCGGCGCGCTTGCCGTCGCGTTGGGACTGAACGCGATCGTCGGCCAGGTGTGGCTGCTCGGCCTGGTGCTCGGCGTGCTCGGCGCGTGCTCGTCGGTAGGGGCCGGGCTGAGTTCGGTGACGGCCCGCTTGGCGAGTCCGGACCGGCGCGCTACCGCACTGGGAATCGTCACCGCCGGAATCTCAGCGGGTATTCTCGCGGGCCGCATCGTCGGCGGCTGGCTGTCCGACCTGACCGGCTGGCGCGCGATGCTGGGCGTTTTCGCCGCCGGATGCGTGGTGGTCGCGGTGGCGGTGCTGCTCGTGCTTCCTTCGGTGGCCGGTACGAACAATCGCGGCTACCTTGCCACGTTGCGCTCGATTCCGGGACTATACCGGCGATATCCGGTGCTTCGGCTCGCGGCGGTACGGGGAACGCTCTGGTTCTTCGCGTTCTGTGCGGTGTGGTCCGGGATCGCGGTTGCCCTGTCGAAGCCGCCCTTTTCGTACTCCGCCGAGCGGATTGGGCTGTACGCTTTCGCTGGCATATTAGGAATTCTCGCTACCCGAATCGCGGGAGCGTGGACCGATCGCGTGGGCGCGCGCCGAGTGATCCTTTGTGGACTGAGTCTCGCCGGAGGGGCCAGTGCGGTGCTTGCTCTCGCGTTGCCGAGCACTGTTTCAACGCTACTGTGCTTGGCGTTGTTTGACGCGGGGCTTTTCGCGGCGCAGGTGGCGAATCAGAGCACTGTGCTGGCGATTGAGCCAAGTGCGCCCGCGCGGTTCAACAGTGCCTATATGGTGGTGTATTTCGCTGGGGGAAGCCTCGGCACGGCGTTCGGCGCGACTGCGGCGGAGCGGCTCGGCTGGCCGTTGACCGCGTTGGTTACCGCTGCGGTGATCGTGGCCGCGGGTGCCATCACGCTGCTCGCTCAGGGCGCGGAACATCCGGCGGCGGGCGTGGAATCGGTCGCGGCGCGGAACTAGGAACGCGCGCGGCACGTCGGAGAGCCGTATCCGCAGCGCCCTTCGAGAGGACCCCATCGGTGAACGACGACTGGCCGGAGCAGCCTGACGGCTGGGGAACTCGCCCGGCACGACCGGGTCGAGGCCTATCGCAAACGCCTCGCCAACAACGTCACGGTCACCGCGACCTGGGACGACAGTCTCGGCACCGGCCGGGTGGAGGCTTACGTCGAACCGGCCGGGATCGGGCGGACGTTGAGCCGGAGCCGCAAGGATTTCCGCGACAAAGAAGCGTTCTGGACCGCCGCGCACTCCGTCCTCGAAATGGCCGCGAACCTGCCGTCGCTGGGCCAAGGACAGGAAAGCCCGGCTGAGCTGGTGCTGTTCGGAGACGTCGCGGGGACCGTCGAGGTCGAACCGGGCAGCGCCGGAATCCCCGAGGCGGAGCTGACGTTCACGCTGACCGACGGCCGCAGCGTCGCCCTGCGCCTGTCCGACGAGCAGGCGTTCGACCTGTGCCGGCGCATCGACCGGCTTGACGACCACGTGTGGTCTGCGGAACGCGAGGAATCGGCGGACTCCTTCGCGGAAACCGATGCCGAAGTCCCGGATGCGCGCGGGATCCAGTCGAGCCCGGACACCGGCCACGATGTGGTCGCTCTCCTGCGCACGCAGTTCGAGGTCGGCGAGGACCATCTCCTGGCGCACGTCGACTGGTCGGCGGTGATCGTGGTCGGCGAACCCGCAGTCAGCTCGCTGATCGCGCGGGGTGACGAACTGGCCGCGGCGGTCGGTCCGCGTTGGCAGCCCGCCGTCGTCGACCGGCCGGGGGAGCGATGGGTCGTGCTGAGCTGACGTCTTTCAGCTTGGGCGCAGGTATGTCAGCGTGTGGTGGGAGACCTGCCGACCGGCGTCGTCGGTGACCGTCGCGGTGCCGTAGATCGTGCGGCGGCCGGTCCGGGTCAGGGACGACTCGCAGGTCAGATCGGACCGCGCGGCACCGAGGAACGCGGTCGTCATGTTCACCGTGACGGCCGGTTCCTCGGGACCGAGCGCGGAGAGGATCGCGATCCAGCAGGTGACGTCGGCGAGCATCATGGCGCAGCCGCCCTGCAGGACGTTGCCGGGGCGGAAAAACTCCGGACGGGCGGGCAGGGAAAGAGTCGTGGCGCCCGGTTCGACCGACTTCACCACCAAACCCCACCACGGCCCGAACGGGCTGCTGTCGATGATCTCCTGAGCCCGCACCGTGTCCACGCTCAGAAACATAACATGATTAGGTAGATGGATGCGGCGAACGAACGAGGAACGGTCCCGGACCACCCGCCACGACCTGGTCGAGGCCGCGCGGCTGCGCTTCGCCGAGCAGGGCTACGCGGGCACTTCGCTGGCCCAGATCGCCGCCGCGGCCGGGATCACCACCGGCGCGGTCTACCACCACTGGGAGAACAAGCAGGAGCTGTTCCACGCCGTGGTCGAGCAGGTGCACGCCGACCTGCACCGGGTGCTGCGGTCCCGCTCCGGTGGCACGGCGACGCCGTCCGACCGGCTCAAGGCATCCGGTTCGCTCTTCCTGCGCCGGTGCGCGGACCCGGCGGTCGGGCGGATCCTGCTGGTCGACGGCCCGTCCGTGCTGGGCCAGGAACGGTGGCGAAACCTGGACGAACAGTGGTGGCGGGAGCCGACTGTCGCGTTGCTGCGCGAAGCGGGCGGTTCTGGCAGCGGTCTCGAAGAACTTGCCATCGCGTTGCTGGGATCGCTTACCGCGCTGGGGCAAGAGATCGCGCACGATCCGCGTCCGGTGCGGATTCGGCGGTGTCAGCAGGTGTATCGGACGCTGGTGGATGCGGTCTCAGTTCAGGTGAACTGAGATATTACGAAGCGGCAAGAAGAATCGCGGCCTGCACCGCTTCCTCGGTGCGCACCGCATCACCATGCCGCAGTGCGTCCTCGGCTAGTTTTTCCAGTCCTCCCAACAGGATCAGCGCGCGGGCCCGCGACAGCGGAGCGCCGCCGGACGCGCGGAATTCGTTGCCTGCCGAGATGGCGCGGGCGACGTCGATGTACGCGTCGTGGTTCAGGTCCGGAGCGTCCAGCAGCGGCACGTCGTGAAGGTAGCTCAGCATGAGCGCGGGCCGGGCCTCGACGACGCCGATCCACGCCGTGACGAGCTGGCGGAGTTGCGTCTGCCAGGGCGCGGTGCGGTCGACCGCCGCGGCTACCTGCGCGGATCCGGTCGCGACGGCTTCCTTGAGCAGGGCGGCCAGGCAGGCTTCCTTGGAATCGAAGTGCTCGTAGAAACCGCGGCGGGAGGTGTGCGCGCGGCCGACGAGGTCGCCGATCGTGATCTTCGGGAAGCGTTTTTCCGCGAGCAGCGACTCCAGCGCGCCGGTGAAGCGGCTCCGGTAGGCGCCGGGGCGTTCGACGGGCGGGTGCGGCTCTGCAGCGCGTGACACCGCGCGGGTCCTTCCTGTCCGCGGTTGTCCCGCGATTCTACCAGTCCGGCACCGGCCGGTATTCCGAAACGGGAGCGCGATATCCGCGGAATAGCAAGGGAGGAAAGCACGCGGCGGCATTCGGCGGCGCTGGCTCCTCCGGCTGGCAGTAACGCCGGCGACGCTCCGAGAGCGGTTACGCCATCTCAGTGACATGACGGGAAGACGTTTGGCCGATTGCGGGTACGTTCGGTAGTGTTTTGTTCCAGCGTCAGATTGGGGAGTCGAGCGCTAGGGGGATCCAGGTGTTTTCACCGTTTTTCTTCACGCCGCGCGCTAGACGCGGCACTCTGTGACGAAATAGCTGTTACCGCAGGTCAGCGGGTCTATGGACGGGTGCGTGCGCACCTGTTCTGATCGACCGCGCCTGCTCGCCGGAATGGTCCGGCGCATACGTCCCGCCGGCGTTGGGGGCCGGCGGGGACGACGCGGCTGTTCTCGTCCCGGCATTACCGTGCCGAGGACAAAACCTGAATGTTTTTCGTTCAGGCTGGGGGAACATCCGCTCAGGGGAAATCAGGAAAAAGAATGGGGAAATCATGACAATGGGGTCTGCGTCTCTGAAGATCGCCAGGGTGGCTTCGGTCGCTTCGCTCGCGGTCGTCATGTCCGCGGGGATCGTTTCGGCCGCGAACGCGTCGCCGTCCCGGGCGGCTGTCCCGGCGAGCTGCGGCAGCGCCGGCGGCGGCACCTGGTGCCACGGTTCCGGCAGCGACGGCATCTGGAAGGGCTGCTTCTCGAATTACAACCACCCGAGGAACTACCACAGCTCGACGGCGGCCATCGGCGGCGCCAACGACAAGCGGTACGCGTCGGCGGGTTCCTGGTCCAACGCGCACACCAGGGCGGGCTGGGCCTACACCTGCTACACGTACTACAACCCCAACGCGTGATCGTGGCCTGACGCTCCGGGCATGATCACCACGGCGCGGTGCCGGGCCAACGGGGTCCCGGCACCGCACCTCCACCGCAGCAAGCACGCAGCAGCGACGAGAGCGAGCTTTCCGTGCGACTGATCCTCTCTCTTCTTTTCGCGGGAATACTGTTCGCTGTTCCGGCGGTCGTCCTGATGGACGTGGTTCTCGAGCAGGAAGCGCGCAGCGAGACCGCGGCGGACCGGATCGGAGTGCCGTTCGTCTGGCCGGAACGCCCGCAGACCGCCGATCCGGAGACGACGCTGCGCATTCTCGCCGAAGCGGCGGAGAAGACCGGTGCCACGGTTGTGCGCACCACCGTGAGCACTCAAGCGGACCGCAAGCACATCAAGCATTACGTCTTGCTCGGCGGCGATCGGACGGCGCTGTTCGGCGAATTCGCTCTCGCACAAGGACGCTGGCTGAGCCCGGCGGAATCGCGGAGTGGTTCGGCGACCGTTTCAACGTCCGGCAAAGCGGGAAAAGTCGGGGTGCCAGCGGTTTTCGCGGACCGGTACGAGCTGACGTTCGCGCCGTTGCGCCAGGCGTTCGATTCCTTGCCCAGTTCCGGCCAGTACGTGGTGGACGCTGGGCCCGCCACGGACCGTTTTCTCGGACTCGTCCGCGAGCGGTTGGCGGAAGCGGGCGTCCCGGACGCTGAGCTGACGCCGCCGCAGCGCGGATCGCGGCCGACGACGGAAACCGGACCAGGGCTGCGAATCCTGGCGTATCTGCTGGCCGGTGCGTCCACTGTGGTCATTGCGTTCCGGTTGCTGCGCGAGGGAAAGCGGATCGGCGTGCTTCGCCTGGTCGGGCATCCGACGGCACGGATCTGGTACGAGGTCGTCGGGAGAACGCAGATCGGCGCCACTCTCGCGGGGCTGGGTGCGTGCGCGGCAGTCGTGCTCGTCTCGCCCAGCGTGGACTCGTCGTTCCTGTTCGCGGTGGCGCCGGTGACGGCCGCCGGGTTCGCGGCGACGCTGGGCATCGGGCTGCTCGTCGTCACCCGGGTGCGCATTTCGGATCTCGTCAAAGGAAGTCTGCAGTGAATCACAGGACGCGACACCGTTCGCCCTTCGGTTTGGCGATCGCCGCACCGGCCGTGGTCAAGGCGGTCTGCGGCGCGATTCTCGCGGTGCTGGCCGTGGTGGTCTGGCAGCAGTTCTCCGAACTGGCCAAGCAGCAGGATTTGCTGGCGCCGTGGGAGAAAGTCCAGGGCTACGCGGTCTTCTACCCGCGCATGATCGGAAACGACCAGCAGGAAATGGAAACCGGGGGCAACGCGTCGTCGGTCACGGAAGCCCGCGACCTCTATCCGGTGCTCGACCGGGCGGGCGCGCTCTTCGTCGACGCCGCCAACTACGAGCCGGGCACACCGCCGGACCCGACGTCGCGCTGGCCGGTGCCGCCGATCCGGGTCAACACGCATTACCTCGAGCAGTACCCGATTCTGGACGCCGCGCGGAAGCCGATCACGGTCGCCGCCGACGATCCGGAGTGGGTCGTGGCCGTTCCCGAGCAGTTCAAGCCGCGGGAAGCGCAGATCCGCCAGCTCCTTCAGGAAACCCGCACTGGCGGCCCGGGAATCACCGGGGCGACGCAAGCGGAACAACGCATCACCGGCGATCAGCCGCGGTTCACGAGCCAGCGCGTCCGGATCGTCTGGACCGCTTCGGGGCAAGGCGTGTTCAGCTACGATCCGCAGGTCAATCCCGGGCACGGGAACCTGATCACCGACCCGATCGTCGAGATCATGACCCCGGCGAACAGCCTCGCCGTCGACCGGCTCAACGCGATCACCGGCGGTCTGGACACCGGGCTCAAGGTCCGCGTCGGCGACGATCCGGCCGGCACGCTGGCCGCGCTCGGCCCGAAGCTGAAGCAGCTCAAACTCGACGACAACCTCCAGCACCTCGTCACCGTGCACCAGGCCATGGCCGCGCAGCTCGACCAGGTGCGCGGCGGGATCACGCAGATCGCCGTGTTCGCGGGTGCGGCGCTGTTCGTCCTGGTCGCCCTGACCGCGGTGATCGTGCTCATCGGTTCCGACCGGCTGCGCCGCCGGCTCACTGTGCGCAGACTCCACGGCATCGGCTTCGCCCGGTCGTACCGGGAACTGCTGATCGCCCTCGGCACCACGTGGCTGGGCCAGACCGTGCTGGCTGGGATCGGACTGGCGGTGCTGGCGATGAACACGCTGTCTCCCGCGGATACCACGGCAGGCCCGCTGGACCGGTTACCGGAGCTGGCTGCCATATCAGTGCTCTCGCTGGCGATCGAGGCGATGTTCGTGGTCGTGACCGCTCGCATCCTGGAGCGCCGCAACACAGTCAACCGCTTGAAGGAGCTGTGACCCATGGAATTCTCGTGCGAACTCCGCGGAGTCCGGAAACAGTACGCTGCTCACCTGGACGATTTCGCCCTCCGCGTCAGGCCAGGCGAGTTCATCGCGCTGACCGGCGCGAGCGGGGCCGGGAAGTCGACCGTCCTGAACCTGCTCGGCCTGCTGGAATCGCCGGACGGCGGCGAGGTCCGCCTGTTCGGCGAACGCGCGCCCCGGCCCCGCTCGCGGGCGGCGAATCTGCTGCGCCGCAACCGGTTGGGCTATCTGTTCCAGAACTTCGCGCTCATCGACAACGAGACGGTCGAGCACAATCTGGAGGTCGCGCTCACCTACGCCCAGCGTGGGACGCCGAAGCAGGACCGGATCAAGGAGGCGCTCGCGCAGGTCGGGCTGCGCCGGTCGGAACACCGGAAGATCCACTCGCTGTCCGGCGGCGAACAGCAACGCGTCGCCGTGGCGCGGCTGCTGCTGAAACCGTGCGACCTCGTCCTGGCCGACGAACCGACCGGCTCGCTCGACGCCAAGAACCGGGATCGGGTCCTGGACCTTCTGCAGAAGCTCAACGAGGCGGGCAAGACGATCATCGTGGCGACGCACGACGAAACGGTGGCCGGGCGGTGTTCGCGGGTGGTGGATCTGTCGGCCCGCGAGGCGGAATCAGTCGCCATCGGGCACTGACGCCGCAGGAGTTTTCGCGGGTCCGGCATCCGGTCCCGGCCGGAATACCTTCCGGTACGCGCCGGGTGTCACGCCGACCGCCTGGCCGAACTGGGAACGGAAATTGCTCGTCGTGGGGAATCCGGTCTGCGCGGCGATCCGGTCGACGGTGTGGTCGGTGGTTTCGAGCAGTTCCTGGGCGTGGCGGATGCGCACTCCGGCCACCCATTGCATGGGGCTTTGACCGGTTTCGTCCTTGAACCGCCTGGTGAGCGTGCGCACGCTCATCCCGGCCGCGTCCGCGAGATCCGCGAGCGCGAGGTCCCGGTACGCGTTTTCCTCGATCCACGGCAGGACCTGGTCGAGCGTGGTCGGACGGCTGGGCGCGCGGTTGCGGACGATGTATTGCGCCTGTCCGCCGGGCCGGTGCAACGGCGCGACAGCGAGGCGGGCGGCGTCGGCGGCGACCGCGGTTCCGTAATCGTTCTGGACGATGTGCAGGCACAGATCAATTCCGGCTACCGCACCCGCGGAAGTGAGGATTTTCCCGTTGTCCGTGTAAAGCACGTCGGGATTCACCTGGACTGCCGGGTACTTCCGCTTGAATTGGTCGGCGGCGAGCCAATGCGTGGTCGCGTCCAGGCCGTCGAGCAAACCTGCTTCGGCGAGGGTGAACGCCCCGACGCAGATCGACGCGATTCGGGTACCGCGATCCGCGGCGGCCCGCAACGCGTCGAGGACGGCTGGCGGGGTCGGTGCCAGCGGGTTCTCCCGTCCGGGCACCACGATGAGGTCGGCCCGCTGGAGAGCGTCCAGGCCCTCGTCGACCGCCAGCCGCAACGGACCCGCCGCGATGTCGCGCTCCGGACCGGCGACGAGCGTCCGGTACCCCGGGCGGCCGTCCGGGAGCCGGACGCGTCCGAAGGTCTCGATCGGGGTGGCCAGATCGAAGGGGATCGCGTCGGGGAGAGCGAGCACCGCAGTGGTGTACATCCCTGGATCGTAAGGCATCTCCGTTCTGGCCAGATACCGGTGGAAGCTGTCCAGATAGCCATTGCGGAGATCATCGCGGATGGCTTTCGATGGACGAAAGCGTCCATCGAAAGGAACCACCCATGCTGCGGGCCCAGTTCGTGCTCTTCGACGGGTTCGACCCGCTCGACGTCGTCGCTCCGTTCGAAGTGCTGTCGGCGAGCAGCAAACTCGCCGTCGAACTCGTGAGCGCGGACGGCCCCGGCGTCGTGCGTTCCGGCGTCACCGGGCTCACCCTCACCGCGACCGCCGCGTTCGACCCCGACGCGTCCGGCTACGTCCTCGTCCCCGGTGCCGCCGGCCCGGTGGACGAAGATCCCGACCCGAACGTCGAGACCATCCCCGTCCTGCTGTCGCGCTTCGCTTCGGGGGACGCGAAGCCGTTGCTGCGCCGCGCGTTCGCCAACCCGGACAGCACGGTCGTGACCATCTGCGGTGGTTCGCTCGCGCTGGCGATGGCGGGTTTGCTCGAAGGCCGCACCGCGACGACGCATGTGCTCGGCGTCGACCGGCTCGCGTCCATCGGAGTGAACGCGGTCCGCGCCCGCGTGGTCGACGACGGCGACCTCATCAGCGGCGGTGGCGTCACTTCCGGTCTGGATGTGGCGCTCTACGTGCTGGAGCGCGATTTCGGTTCGCACACCGCGCATGCCGTCGAGCAGCTTTTCGAATACGAACGCCGCGGCACCACCTGGGTCAGCGCGAGCGGTGTCGGTGAAGTCGCGTGAGCGCTTTCCTGCTGTCGATTCACGTCCTGGCGGCCATTCTCGCCATCGGTCCGGTCGCCGTCGCCGCGAGTATGTTCCCGAGCGCGGCGCGGCTCGCCGCTGATGACCCGAAGAAAGCCGCGACGCTGCAGGTTCTGCACCGGACGACCCGCGTCTACGCGGCGATCGGGGTGTTAGTCCCGGTTTTCGGCCTCGCGACCGGCGCGCGGATGGGAGTGCTCGGGGATACCTGGCTGATTATCTCGCTGCTTCTGACAGTCGCCGCCGCCGGGATTCTGGTCGCGCTCATCCTGCCCGGGCAGAAACGTGTTGTCGACGCACTCGGTGCCGATCAGCCGGTGACCGTTCGCCTGGGAATGACGACCGGCATTTTCAACCTGCTCTGGGCGGCGGTCGTCGTTTTGATGATCTACCGCCCCGGCTCAACGACAGGGGTGGGATTGTGAGCCCGAGGCGGATTCTGGAAATCATCGGCGCGGTGGAATTGACGACGCTTGTGCTGATGCTGGGAAACATCGTGACTGTGCACCAGCCGGAGGTCTCGCAGGTGCTGGGTCCAGTGCATGGATTGGCTTACACGGCAACGGTGATCGCCGCGGTGCTGGTGATGCGCGGCCGGCATCGGGTGTGGCTGCTGGCGCTGGTGCCGGGAATCGGCGGGCTTTTGGCGTCCCGGGCTACGCCTAGTCCCGAAGATCAGGCATGTCCCTGAGCTGTCTCCGCGAAGTAATCCCGAGCTTCCGGAAGATGTTCCGCAGATGCGCGTCCACCGTCCGAGGGCTGAGGAACAGCCGCGTAGCCACCTCCTTCGACGTGGCTCCCGCGGCAACCTCGCGCGCGATGTGCATCTCCTGCATGGTCAACCGGTCGTAGGTATGCGAGGAACGGTTGCGCGCCACCTCCCCGGTTGCGCGCAGCTCATCGGCAGCCCGTCGGGCGAACGCCTCCAACCCGATTTTCGACAGTTGCTCATGCGCCGCACGCAATTGCTCGCGCGCATCTCGACGGCGTCCCGCGCGGCGCAGCCATTCCCCGTATCGCAGGTGCGCCCGCGCGACCTGCACGGAAAGCGGGCTGTCTGTGAGATATGACAGCGCCGCGACGTACTCGCCCTCCGCGTCGTTGACCATCCCCCGTGCGCTCGCCGCGATGCCGAGCGCGAAGTTGGTGCCCGCGGGTTCCGTGCGCTCGACCAACGCGTCCAAGGCGGACCGGGCGACGGCGTCCTCCCCGCATCGCACGGCGGCTTCGATCTGCTCGGGCAGCGCGATGCCGGTGAGGAAGAGGTCGCCGCTCGCGATCGCGTGTGTCGCGGCCTCAAGAGCAGCCGGGTACTCGCCGAGGCCGTTGTGCAGTACGGCCATCGCCCAGTGCGCGTTCGCGGTCAGCTGGCCGGTGCGTCGGCTCGTGGCCTCGGCGAACAGGTCGAGGACCTCCTGCCGGCGGCCGCGCATCGCCGCCAGGTGCATTCGCGGGTAGAGCTGCGGCGGATCGCCGAGCGCGTCGGCGATGGCTTCTTCCTCGGCGATCGCGGCCATCGCCTGCCCGAAGTTCCCCGTGAACACCGCGTAGAGCGCGGCCTGCGACAGGCCGAGCCGGACGGTCATCGGCGATCCGGTCGACTCCCCGGTCCGCGCCAGCCAGTCGACGATCGTCCGGTGCAGGTCGAGGTCCCACAGTTCGCCCGCGAGCACGGTCGCCAGTGCGGGTGTGCGGGTCCAGCCCTCGTCGTCGCCGGTGAGAGCCTGCCGGATCGCGGGCACCCCGGCGCGGTGGCCTTCGGTCGTCAGGCGCACGAGTGCGGTGAGAAGGTCCGGCGGCCCGGCCGGGGGAGCGGCGGCGAGCACCTGGTCCAGCACTCCGGCCGGCCTTCCGACGACGAGGCCCATTTCCAGGGCGGCCACCAGGAACTCGCGCGACCGTTCGGGATCGCTCGCGGCGAGCTGCTGCGCGGCCCGCAGGATGATCTCCGGACCGCGAACCGCCCCGTCCGGGCCCTGGACGAAGGCGATCTGCCCGCGCAGCAGATCGACGGAGGCGCGCTGGGGGAGAGCCAACGTCGAGGTGTCGATGCTGGTCAGAAGGTCGGCGGCGGCGTCGGTCCGGCCTGCCGCGAGCGTTGCCCGCGCGGCGGCGAGCGTGCGTTCGACCTGTTTGCCGTGGTCGAGCGACAGCGCGGCGGCCCGTTCGAGGAACGCCGCGGCGGCCGCTACGCCACCGCGGGCCTGCGCGCGCGACGCGGACACCTCCAGCTCTGCCGCGACCTCCTCGTCCGGCCCGGCGGTCGCCTGCGCGCGGTGCCACGCGCGGCGGTCGCCAGCGGTGTCCGGGTCGGTCGAGTCGGCTAGCGCCTGGTGCGCGGTTCGCCGCTGTTTTGGCTCAGCCGCGCGGTAAGCGGCCGAGCGCGCCAGCGGATGACAGAACCGTGCGCGGGTGTCGAACTGGATCAGCCCGGACGCCTCGGCCGCGGCGCTCGCGGCGGGCACGTCGAGGTCCAGCTGCCGGGCGGCCGCCCACAGCAGGCCCGGGTCGCCGGTGGGATCGGCACTGGCGAGGACCAGCAGCTCGCGCGCGTCCGGGGGAAGATCCGCCATCCGGGAGAGGAAACTCCGCTCGATCCGGCTCGCGATCGGCGACGGCGTCGGCAGCGCGAACCCGCCCGCTTTCGGCAGCTCGATCAGGGCCAGCGGGTTGCCGCGAGCCTCGGCGAGCAGGCGATCGCGCACCCGCTCGTCCAGGGTCACGGTCTTCTCCCCGGCCAGCAGCTCGCGGGCGTGCGCGTCGCTGAGCCCGCCGACGGTCAGCCCGGGAAGTTCGTCGAGCCCGGGGACCGGCTCCTGGTCGCGGGCGGCGAAAACCATCGCGATCGGCTCCGCCGAGATGCGCCTGGCCAGGAAAGTCAACGCGCGCGCCGAGGCGGGGTCCAGCCAGTGCGCGTCGTCGATCACGCACAGCAACGGACGTTCCGCCGCGGCCGTGGCCAGCAGTTCCAGGGCGGCGAGGCCGGCGCGGAATGGGTCCGGCGTGCCCTCGGCCAGGCCGAACGCGGTGAGTAGAGACTCGCGGTAAGGCGTCGAGAGGCTGTCGAGGTGGGCCAGCACCGGAACGCACAGCTGGTGCAGCGCCGCGAACGGCATCTCTCCCTCGAACTCCGACCCGGACGCGCGGATGCGCTGAAACCCTTCCGCGGCTTGCTCGACGTGGTCCAGCAGCGCGCTCTTGCCGATGCCCGCCTCGCCGCGCAGCACGAGCACCCCGCCCTCGCCCCGCTCCGCCGCGCGGACCAGCGCGAGAAGGCGGTCGATCTCGTCGTGCCGGCCGATGAGGGAGGGCGTCGTGGGCATAGGCGAAACCTTAGGGGTAGGCGAAGTAGGCGATTGTCACCGACGCGAGCGGCGGGGCGTCCGGACGAAAGTGGGGACAGGCCACCGGAGGAAAGGAAGTTCCACAATGGACACCGTGCTCGTCACCGGCGCGACCGGGACCGTCGGGTCCGCGCTGATTCCCGCTTTGCAAGCGCGCGGCAGCGCTGTCCGCGCCATGACCAGGGGACGTCCCGTCGACGGCGTCGAGACCGTCGTCGCCGACCTGCGCGACCCGGCCTCGCTTGCGGTGGCGCTGAAGGGGGTCGACGCGGTCTTCCTCAACAGCCCCTCCGCCCCCGACGCGGCTGAACTGCAGATTCAGTTCGCGAACCTGGCTCGCGACGCCGGCGTCAACCGGCTCGTGCTGCTCTCCCAGTACGCCGCCCGCCCCGATTCGCCAGTGCGTTTCCTGCGCTGGCATGCCGAGGTGGAGGCACACGTCGCGAAGCTCGGGCTCGACTACACCGTGCTCCGCCCCAACCTCTACTTGCAGGCGTTGCTCAACTTCTCCGCCACCATCGCGCAGGGCTTCATCGCCGCGCCCATCGGCGACGCGGCGGTCAGCGCGATCGACACCCGTGACATCTCAGCCGCCGCCGCTGCCGTATTGACCACTGACGGACACTCCGGCCGCACCTACACCCTCACCGGTCCGCGCGCGGTGACCCACGCCGAGATCGCCGACGCGCTCTCCGCCGTCGCCGGGCGGGACATCGCCTTCCACGACGCATCCGCCGACCAGTTCGCCGCCGCGCTCAACGGTTTGCTCCCGTCGTGGCAGATCGGCGGACTGGTCGAGGACTACGCCCACTACGCGCGCGGTGAGGCCGCCGAGGTGGACCCCGCGGTCGCCGACCTCACCGGGCGCCCCGCCCGCGATCTCACCGATTTCGCCCTCGACTACTCCGCCGCGTTCGCGGCCCGCTGAAAGGGAATTCCGATGATCTACCACAGCATTCGCTTCACCCTCAAGCCCGAGGTCACCGCGGTGGAGAAGACCGAACTCGCCGCGACGATGCGCGAACTGTTCGACCGGATCCCGGCGGTGAAGGCACGCGTCGTCGGCCCGGATTTCGGCGGGAAGTACGAACTGGGCGCCGTCCTGGTGATCGAGGACATCGCGGGATACGCGGAGTACATGAACCACCCCGCGCACCTCGAACTGGACCGGGTGGGGCTGCCGCTGGTCGAGGAGTTCATGTCGTCCGACATCACCGACGACCCGGACCCGGAGACCGGCGCGAAGATCGCCGAGGTCCACCGGAGCCGGTTCGCGAACGTGCCGGACATCGCGGAGCTCATCTCCGGGCTCGCCGAGTACACCGGCAGCGCGGCGCCGGGTAAGCACGGCCACTGACGCCACGCGGGTACGTGAGGGGAATCTGATTCCCGCAGGGTTCCCCTCACGCACCCCGGAGCGTGAGCCGCGTTAATTCGCTGGCGCGGGGCCCGGCCCGCTGGGTAAACTGTCGTCAGTTGTCGCCGTTCATCGGAGAGGTGCATTGATCTTCTGAGGTGTAAAGACACCGCGATCCCGGGCTCTTCCGCCCGTCGCGCGTCTGGCCTCGGATGACGGCACCCTGAAATCGCCTCCCCTGCCCGCGCCGCGGTGTCTCCACGTTCTTGTGTCCGCTTGCGAACGGGGAGTTACGCCTATGTCTTTTTCCATCGTGTGCTCGGAGCTCAGTTTCGCCTGGCCGGACGGCGAGGTCGTCTTCGACGGCTTCTCCGTCGCCATCGCTGAGGGCCGCACCGGATTGATCGGCCTGAACGGGTCCGGGAAATCCACCCTCCTGCGGCTGGTCGCCGGCGAACTGCGGCCGACCGCAGGCTCGATCAGCGTGTCCGGCGACCTCGGCTACCTGCCGCAGAACCTGATCCTCGCCGCCGAGCGCCGCGTCGACGACGTGCTCGGCGTGGCGGAGGTCCGGTCCGCGCTCGCCGCGATCGAACGCGGGGACGCCGCCGAACGCCATTTCGCGACCGTCGGCGACCAGTGGGACGTCGAGGAGCGCACCCGTGCGACGCTCGATCAGCTCGGCCTCTCGCACGTCGCCCTCGACGCGCGGGCGGGGGAGCTGTCCGGCGGCGAGCTGACCCTGCTCGGGCTTGCCGCGCAGTTCCTGCGGCAGCCGGACGTGCTCGTGCTCGACGAACCGACCAACAACCTGGACCTGCGGGCCCGGCGGCTGGTCGGCGAGGCGGTCCGGGCGTGGAAGGGCGTGCTGGTGCTGGTATCCCACGATCGCGAACTGCTGCGGCACGTCGACCGGATCGGAGATCTGCGGTCCGGCGAGGTGACGTTCTACGGCGGCAATCTGGAGGATTACGAAGCGGCGGTGGCCGTCCAGCAGGAGGCGGCTTCGCGGATGCTGCGAGCCGCGGAGTCGGACCTCAAACGGCAGCAGCGCGAGCTGATCGAGGCGCGGACGAAGCTGGACCGGCGGGCCCGGTACGGCCGGAAACAGTGGGAGAACAAGCGCGAGCCCAAAGTGCGGATGCGCAAACGCCAGGAGGACGCGGAAATCGCCGCGGGCAAGCACCGCACGATGCATCTCGACAAGGTGGCGGAGGCCAAGGACCGGGTGAAGGAAGCGGAGGAGGCGATCCGGGCCGACGACGAGATCCGGATCGATCTGCCGGAAACCTCGGTGCCGTCCGGGAAAGAAGTGCTCACTCTGTCCGATGTGGAGCTTCGGAACGGGCTCGCGGTGAACCTCGCCGTGCGCGGGCCGGAGCGGATCGCGCTGGTCGGGCCGAACGGTTCCGGCAAGACCACGTTGCTGCAGACGATCACCGGGGCGATCGAGCCGCGGTCGGGGACTGTCAAGCTGCCGGTGCCGGTGCGCTGGTTGCCGCAACGGCTCGACCTGCTCGATGACACGCTGTCTGCCGCGCAGAACGTGGCGCGGGCGGCGCCTTCCGCGTCGAACAACGAGATCCGCGCTCAGCTCGCGCGGTTCCTGGTGCGCGGCAGCCGGGCGGATCAACCGGCCGGGAGCCTTTCCGGAGGGGAGCGTTTCCGGGCCACGCTGGCGACGTTGCTGCTGGCGGAACCCGCGCCGCAACTGCTGTTGCTGGACGAGCCCACGAACAATCTGGACCTGGCGAGCGTTCGGCAGTTGTCGCAGGCGCTGAAGTCGTACGCGGGTGCGCTGATCGTGGTCAGCCACGATCTCCCGTTCCTGCGCACGATCGGGGCGACGAGGTGGGTGGAACTCGGGTCCACAGTGGAGGAAACGGTGGTCAGCGGATCGCGGTGAGGAGCGTGACTGCTCCCGCCGCGATCAGCGCGGCGGCGAATCCCGTTCCGCCGCCGAGATTGGCAATGGTGCTGAACACCGCGACCCCGCCGCCCGCGCCGATGGCGAAACCCACCTCCTGCGTCGCCCCGGCCGCGCCCGCGTGCTCGGCGGTCGCGGCCTCGAACAGCGCGGTGGTCGCCAAGGTGCCGATCGCGCCATAGCCGAACCCGACCAGCGCGACCGGAAACACCGTGTGACCCAACGGGATCGCGGCGAGCCCGACAGCTTGGATCACCAGCGCAATGGACGTGGACGTCCGGCTGCGCAACCAGTTCACACTGAACGGTGCGACCAAGCCGCCGACCGCGGTAGCCACGGCTTGCGGAGCGAGTGCGAAACCTGCCTCGATCGGCGTTTGCCCTTGCGTGTGCTGGAGTTCGAGGCTGACGAGGTAGAGACAGGCGGCGGCGGTCGCGGCGGAAACGACGATCCGCGCGAACGCCGACGCGAAACCCGGTCGCAGGAACAACCGGACCTGCAACAACGGTTGCCGAAGCCGAAGTTGCCTGCGCACGAACACCATCCCGGCAACTACACCAGCCGCAATGGCCACCATCCCGCGCAATGGTGCGACGGTGATTTCCTGCAGCCCGTACACAATCCCGCCGATCGCCGCCACCGACCACAGCAGGCTCGGAATCTCCCACCCGGCAGCCGACTGCCCGACCGATTCGGGCAGCAACCACACCGCCAACGCGATCGTGAGCACCGCGAGCGGCACCAGCGCGAGGAAAACCCAGCGCCAGCCCGGCCCTTCCGTCAGCAATCCGCCGACGACCGGGCCCAGCGCGTTGCCCGCTCCCAGCACAGTGACCCACATCCCGTTGGCGAACGCGAGATCCCGCCCGGAAAAGAGCGAGCCGATCGTGCCGACGACCCCGGCCAGAATCAACGCGCTGGCCACCCCGAGCAATCCGCGGCACACAATGAGCAACACCGAACTGGTAGCGGCCGCGGCCACCGCGTTCAGCACCGCCAACGCGCTCACCCCGAGCAGCAGCACGCGCTTCCGCCCGTAGCGGTCGCCTGCCCGAGCCGCCCCGACCATCGCGACTGCCAGCGCGAGCGGGTACACGTCGACGATCCACGCCCGCGCCGACGCCGATACCCGCAGTTCGTCCGCGATCCGCGGCAATGCCGTGTTGATCATGCCGAGGGCGAGACTTCCGCCGAGAACCCCAGCCAGCAATGGAATCAGCACGAGCCCGCGCCGCGGCTCCACCCGGGTCAACGCCATGCGACGATCCTGTCCGGACACCCCCGCGATCGACAAGTACGGACTTTGCCGTCCAGTACTGACCGAATGGATAGTGAGGAGGCCGGATGCGCCCGCAAACGGAAAAGGCCGTACGAGCGTGGCGAACGAGCTGCGCCGCCGAGATCACGACGATGGTGTTGGGCGGCGCGTGGAAGCCAAGCATCCTGCACGCACTGGCCGAACACGGCGTGCTGCGCTTCGGGGAACTCTCGCGCCTGCTGTCAGATCTCACCGACCGCGTCCTGACGCGCCAACTCCGCGAACTGGAAGCCGACGGTCTGCTGCGCCGCGTCGTGTACCCGCAGGTGCCGCCGAAGGTGGAATACAGCCTGACGGACCTGGGCGAGAACGCGCAGGAGGTGCTGAACGCAATGGCGGCGTGGGGCCGTTCCTACGCCTCGTACGCGGTCGAGCAGCAGTAGTTTCTCCGTACGATCACGACCATGAGCGAGCGGAACGACCTGCCGAGCAACTGGGGCCGCTGGGGAGCCGACGACGAACTCGGCACGCTGAACCTGATCACCGACGAGGTCCGCGAACGAGCCGCGCGCGAGGTGCGCACCGGCCGCTCGGTGTCCCTGGCGGTGCCGATCCGGCCGGCCCCGGTGCTGAGCGGTCCCTTCCCGCCGCGGACCGCCGAGGAATCGCCGGTCCAGCAGATGATGCTGTACACCGGAAGCCCCGCGATCGCGTACGCGGACGCCCTGACCGTGACGAACCACCACACGCTGTCCACGCATCTGGACGCGCTGGCGCACATCCCGCAGGACGGCCAGGTGTATCCGGGCCGCCCGGCGAACGAGAGCGTCACGATGGGCGGCGTCGTGCACGGCTCCACCACCGCGTTCGCCGAAGGCATCGTGACCAGGGGAATCCTGCTCGATTTCGGCGCCGACGGTCCGGTTCCCGCCGACCGCGCGCTCACCGCGCAGGACCTCGAGGCCGCGGAGGAACGGTTCAACGTCCACGTCGAACCGGGTGACGCCCTCGTCGCGCGGTTCGGCTGGGTGCGGACCCGGTACCGCGGCAACCCCATGCCCGGCATGAGCCTCGACGCGGCGCGGTGGATGCACGACCGCGGGGTGTCTCTGTACGCCGGGGATCTCTCGGACGCCTACCCGCCGGTGTGCTCGCCTCCCGCGATGCACGGGGTCGCCCTCCCTCGGCTGGGGATGCCGTTGATCGACGCGGTGGACGCCGACGACCTGGCCGCGGTGTGCGCGGAGCTGGGGCGGTACAGCTTCCTGTTCGTCGCGGCTCCGCCCCGGATCCTCGGGCTGACGGGGGTGCCGGTCAATCCGGTCGCGGTGTTCTGAGCGGTTTCGCGGTGCCTCGACGGCCGGGATTGAGTGGCTGGAAGGGCAGTCTTAGGCGCACGGCCGGCTTTGCTCCGCACCTGCGGGCAGAAGGGTCTTCTCGGCCGGGGTGAAGTCCCGGTCGTTGATGCCGCAGAGGTGCCGCATCCAGGCGGCGCCGTCGAGCGGGACCGACGGCCGCGGGCCCGGTCTGGTGTCGAGCACCAGGTTTCCGTTCTCGACGGCCCGGTTGAGCGATCCGTCGCCGAGTTGGATGTCGGTGACCAGCTTGTGGTCGGGCCAGTGCCACACCTGGAAGTCCAGGGTGGCTTCGCCGAACAGGTAGTCGCCGTCGATGCTGTACAGGGTGTTCATCGACGCGGGCATCGTCGGCAGCATCCGGTTCGCGTTGAGGTCGAGCAGGACCACGCCGCTGACCACCCCGTTGACCATGGCCGCGAACGAGCCGGTGGGGTCGATGGCCGGGGCGCCCGGGAAGAAGTCCGAGTGGAACGTCTCGATCGCTTTCCGGCTCGGGAGATCCCACACCGCGGCCGTTTTCCCGCCGTAGACGAAGATCTGCCCGGGATGTCCTGGTCTTGCCTTCGCCTTGGCGACATCGGCTTGCGTGGTCAGCGGCAGCGGCGCCGCGGTCTGCTGCCCGGTGGCCGGATCCCAGAACGTGACCGTTTTCGCGTGCAGGACGACCACGCTCTGTCCTGGGACGGCGATGATCGTGCCGTCGTCGTTCGGGTCCGGGTCGCCGGGAAGCGGCGCTTCGTGTTCGAGGACGAGGTCGTCCGCCCGGTAGGTCCGCAGCGTGCCGTCCTCGCTGACGGCAAGGACGTGTTTTCCGCTCGGGTCAAAGGAAAGCGCGGTCGGCGCGGGCACTGAGACCTGCTTCAGCACCTGCTGATGCGCGTCCAGGAGAGCGAGTTCTCCGGCCTCGGTGCGGGCTGCCCAGCGCCGGCCGTCCGGCGACCGGGCGGACGGGTTCCACGAGGTGGCGTTGGCGGGTTTGGCGTCCGTCGTGGGCACGGCGCTGAGTTGCATCGACCCGTTCCGCACGGTCAGCGCGGTCAACCGGCCGTCCGGGGCGGGGAGGAGGGCCGGGGCCGGCGAGGTGTTCGCGGTTGCCCAGTTGACCGTCACCGAGGGATCGGCGAACAAGTACCGCTTTCCGTCCGCCCAGTGCACGGCCTCGAGCGGTCCTGCTCCGGATTTGTTCAGCAGAAGGAATTGTCCGGTGACGTCGATGTCCATTCCGGAGCAGTCGACGCCGCTCGCCAGCTGTCCCGACCGGGCGCTGGAAACGTCCAGGAGGGTGACTGTTTCGCCGTCGCAGGCGGCGAGCTTCCGGCCGTGGCCGACGAGAACGCCCTGGCCGAGCGAGCGGATCAGCGCGCCGGTCGCGGCGTCGCGCACCACTGCCCGGTTCTTGGCGTTGGGGTCGCTCGGCTGCTCGAACAGGACGACCTGGCGTCCGTCGTCGGTCGGGTACACCGTGTTCACCATGCCCGTCGCCAGGCTGGCTGGCAGCGGGGTCGAGGTCGCGTGGCGGGTCTGGAGATCCCAGACCTGGAGGAGCCGGGGCCGGGCAGTCTCGTTGGGAACTCCCACGAGGTACCGGCCGTTCGCGCTGAACGCCACGGATTCGAACGCTGTCGCGTCGCCGGCCCGGAGGACGACCGGCGGGGCGGAGCCGTCCAGGTCCCAGATCTTGACCCCGGGCTCGTTCCCGGACTCGGCGAGCAGCCTGCCGTCCGGGCTCAGTTCCAGGGAGGAGGTCGGGTTGACGGCGAGTGCGCGCGACTGGGGCGCGGGTCCGGGCAGCCCTTGCCAGAGCGCGACCGGCGTTGTGGGATCGGCGGATTTGATGATCATGCGCTGACCGTCCGCAGTGGACACGATCCGGTCGGTCGCCGCGATGTGCCGCGGGGGAAGGATCCGGTCGATCCCCCGCCAATAAAGCTCCTGCTGCAACAGCGCGCCATAAGCCTCGCTGCTGTGCGGGTTTTCCCGCCACGCCGCCTGTGCCATCTGCAACGCCGACGTGTCCTGCCCGTTCGCGTCGCGCAAAGATTCCTGGGCCAGCAGGATCGCGTTGGCGGTGTGCAGATTGTCGTTGATGGTCGCCTGATTGCGCAGTACCACGACGGTGAGCACGCTCGCGGCCAGTGCCAAGGTGAGTGCGACGGCGGTGACGATGCGCCAGCGCCGGATGCCGCGTCGTTCGGCGGCGTAGCTGCGTTCGATGTATTCCTTGTGCCGCGCGGCGATATCCGACCCGCGCTGGGCGAGCCATTGCCGGGCGGTGGCGAGCGCCGCGCCGCGGAGCAGGCCGCCGTGGTCCCGGTCGGACTGCTCCCACTGGTCGATGTCCTGCCGCAGGTCTGCTTGCCAGACCAGGAAATCCCGGTCTTCGGCGAGCCAGTCCCGCAACTGGGGCCAGTAGTCGATCAACGCCTGGTGGACGAGGTCCGCGCGCTGGTCGTCGTCGAGCACCACGAGGCGGCGGGCGGCGAGTTCGTGCGCGATGTCCCGCAGGTCCGGCCCGAGTTCGCCGAGCCGGACCGAACGCCGGGCGAATCCCGCGTCGCCGTCCGGTCTCGCGAGCTGCACGAGCAGTCTGCGTGCAGCGTCCTTTTCGGACGGACGAAGGGCTTCGAGCGCTTCGTCGGCGGCCTGGCCCAGCGCACCGGGCACCCGGCCGAGCTTTTCGTAAGCCGCGTGGGTGAGCCAGCCGCCGTGCCGTTGCTGCCAAAGCCGTTCCAGCACCAGGGAAACCAGCGGCAGCGTGCCGGGCTGGTCCATCGCGTCGTCGAGGATGCGCGGCACCAGGCCGGATTCGAAGGCGAGGCCGCCGACCTCGGCGGCCGGTCCGGTGATCGCCTCGGACAACTCGTCGCGGGACATCGGCTGCAGGAAGCGGACAGCCTTGTTGAGCCGGTCCGCGGTTTCGCGGGTGATGAGCGAGTCGAGCGACCGGGCGCGCAAGGTGAGCACGACCCGCAGCGGGGCCGGTTCGCCCGGTTCCCGTCGTTGCGACGCGATCATCCGGGTGAGCAGTTCGAGCAACCGGCGCGCGCCCTCGCGGTCCGCGACGACGATCTCCTCGAACTGGTCCACGAAAACCACCGCGGCACCGTCGGAGACGAGCGCGTTCGCCGCTGCCGCCGGGTCTTCGACCGGCTGCCCGATCGCGGCGGCGAACATGGTGACCGGTTCGATCCCGGTGTCCGGGCGGATGTCGAGCACCCGCGCGCCCGCGGCGCGGAGGCGGGGCAGCAGACCGGCGCGGACCAGCGACGACTTGCCCGAACCGGACGGTCCGGCCACGACGACGAGGTCTTGCCGGGCGGCTTGTTCGGTCAGCTCGGCCAGTTCGGCGTCGCGGCCGTGGAACAGCGCGGCGTCTCGTTCTTCGAGGGGTTTCAGTCCGCGGTAAGGGTTTTCCGCCGCGACGGTCCAGGTGTCGCCGAGCGCGGTGGTGGGGATGAGGTGCGCGGTGGTGTCGTGGCGGTTGGCCCGGGTGACGACCATGCCGACGACGCCGTTCGCGTCGTCGTCCCACACCGGCGCACCGCTGAACCCGGGCTCGATGCGCCACTGCCGCGCGTCGGTCTCGATCTGGATCCGGCCGGTGCCCTGCGCGCCGAGCAGCCTGCCCTCGATCCAGATGCCGGCGTCCTGGTCGAACGGGAACCCGAACGTGCGGAACGAATGCCCGCGGACGTCGTCGGTGATCCGCGAAGGAGCGGGCAGCGCGCCGAGCGGGGCGGGCTCTTCCAGCTGGAGCACCGCGACGTCGCCCGCCCCGTCGCCGCTGTCCGGCTGCCAGTCGACCACGCGCGCGGGAATCGGGGAACCCGTCGCCAGCAGGGGAAACTCGACCTGAACGAGCCCGTCCGGGCGCTCGGTGTCCCCGAGTTCGCCGAGCGCCGCGGCCACCACGTGCGCACACGTGGCGACCCGGCCGGGAGCCACCAGGAACCCGGCCCCGGCGACCCCGGCCGCCCCGCTGATCCGGACGACGGCCGCGGCGAGCGGATCAGCGCTCATGACGACGGCGCGGTCCACTCCATGCTGACCGTGAAATTCGCTTCGCCCGCGGTTTTGGCGATCGCGAGGTTCGCCTCGCCGGTGACCTTGATGCCGAACTGCAGGCTGATCTTGGACGGCCGCTGCTCCATCGCCCGGAACTCGGCGAGCACGGCCTCGGCCGCGGGCCGGATCCGCTGGAGCGCTTCCTGGACCGACTCGGACGCCTGCTCGATCGACGGACCCCGGCCGACCGGCTGGTTCCCCCTGGCGGCCCGGCTCACGCCGGCATCGGCATCGGTTTCGAAAAGAATGGCGTCGCCGCCGCCGACCGGCATGCTGACCCACTGCGTCATGGCCTCGGTACCCCTTCGGACCCGCGATCGCTTCCTGCCGGTCAGTCAATCACAACGGCCGGGGCGGGGAGGGCGGAATCGCGGAATCCGGAGCAGCCGCGCGGGAATTCCGGTCGAAACGATGAAGCAGGACGCCGAATCCGAAGGTGACGACTACCGGTGTGGCGTAAAGGACGAGCGGCAGAACCGCGTAAACGTCCAGGTATCCGAGCACCCGCGCCACGACCGGTACCACGACAAGCGGCGCAAGAAGGACCAAAGCGGCACGACGCCCACTTCGGGTGCGGAGGCGGCAAGCGGCGAAGACACCGATCACGAGCACCACTAGTTGCACCAATTGGGCGAGTGGCAGATGCATTCCGCGAGCGGTTGTCGTAAGCGCAAGCAGCACAACGACCGTGCCGACGAGGATGGACAGTCGCAAGCGGCCCAGCAAAGCCAAGCCATGGCGCGGCCCCGGGGACGCAGTCATCGCGAGGGCCGCGAAAACGCTGAGCAGCACCCAGCCCGGAGCCACGTCCGCCGACCAATGCCGGGCGGGATCGAGGATTGTGACAGTGATCAAGGCGGCATTAGCCACCCACGCGAGGATCACCGAGGCGCGACGCATCCCCCACACGCCGAGCGCGACGGCGGCCAGCCAAGCCGACCACACCGGGACGTCGGCGAGCGCTCCCAGCCACATCCGCAGCGGCCACCCGTCCAGCCGGGCCACGCTCCGGATCTCGCGCACGGTGGAGGCGGCTCCGGTCAGCAACAGCACCGGTGCCAGCAGGCTGACTATCGCCAACGTGTCCCGCCGGGAGCGTCCGCGCAAAGCGTGTCGCCAGTGGACTTGGACGGCACCCCAGACGAGGTCGAACGTTTCGGCAACCCCTGGCGTGCTTCGGTTTTCGGCACCGTCGAGCAGTACTCCCAGCATTTCTTCGCCGTGCGCGGCTCGGTGCGCGCGCGGGTACAAAGCCAGCAGGCGCCGGTAGCGTCGCTCCAGGTCGCTCACGCCAGTCCTCCTGCGCTGCGGAGCTGAAGCCGTTGTTCGGCAGCAGTCGTGTGACGTTGTCGTCGCTGGACTTCCGCGGCCAGCCGCGCGACTCCCGGTTCGGTCAGGCGGTAGTAGCGACGCAGCCTGCTGTCCACGACTTCCTCGCGATCCACTTCCACCCAGCCTTCCGCGTGAAGCCGGTCCAGCGCGGCGTACAACGTGCCGGCTCGCAGCTTGACCTGGCCGTCGGAGATCGTTTCGACATCGCGCAGCACGCCGTAGCCATGCTGCGGCTGGGCGGCTAGCGCGGTGAGGACCAGGAAGGTCGGCTCGCGCAGGGCTGGATCACTCATGACGCGAGCATATACCGATGATCTGCATATGGCGAACAGGTCAGGCGAACAGTGTTCGGCGAACGAACGCTCCGGGATAAGGTGCACCCGTGGACCCCAAGGAACGGCGCGCGGCACGGCATCAGCCACCGAAACCCGGAACCAGCACGAAACCTCGGCGGCGCACGGTGCCGATCACTGTCGAGCGGGTCGTCGACGCCGCGTTGGAGATCATCGCCACCGAGGGGTACGAGGCGTTGTCCATGCGCCGCGTGGCCGATGCGCTGAACACCGGTCCCGCCTCGCTATACGCGCACGTCGTCAACAAGACCGACCTCGACGAACTGCTCATCGCGCGGCTGTGCGCGAGAATCGTCCTGCCGGAGCCGGACGCCGCGAACTGGCGTGAGCAGATCCGCGACGTGTGCGTCCAGCTGCGCGACCTCTACCTGGCCTACCCCGGGATCTCCGGTGCCGCGTTCGCGGTGGCACCCACCGACCTCGACACCGCGCGGCTCAACGAGGGGATGCTGGCGATCCTGCTGAACGGCGGCGTCCCGGCACAGGCCGCGGCGTGGGGTGTGGATTCCCTGCTGCTCTACGTGGCCGCTTACTGCCTCGAGACCTCGATCGTGCGCCGGCGGGTGGCGGAGAAGGACGCCGTGTGGGTCGTCGGACGGGACGAGATGCAGCGGCGGCTCGCTTCGCTGCCCGTGGAGGATTTTCCTTACACCGCAAGCCATGCCGTCGAGTTGACGGCAGGTGAGGGCCATGACCGGTTCGACTTCACGCTCGAAGTGATGATCGACGGTTTGGCGCGTCGCTAGGCGATTGGCCGCGGGCCAGGTTTGTCGTCCGTGAAGGACTCCTTGAGGGAATCAGATTCCCTCAAGGAGTCCTTCACGGACCTGTCTGCATGGTCCAACGGGAGCTGATCGGGCCGGGGAACCGTCCTGGCGGGGTTCTCTGCGCGTTGACAAGAACACTGTTCGTTGGTAGAACGGTGTTCGTGGAAGTATGGACAGAGCGGCCGGTGGCGAAGACCTCGCACGGCCAGGTGCGCGGGACCCCCTCGGGCTTCCGCGGCATTCCCTTCGCTGCGGTGCCCGTGGGCGACCTGGCACCCCAGCCGCCTCGTACCTGGGAGTACGTACTTGACGCCGGGGAACTTCGGACGGATTCCGGCCCAGGCGTCCTCGTCCGCGATCGGGCCTCGGCAACCTGACCGGTCCGCAGGTCGGGAAATTGCTGGGGCCGCAACCGAATGCCGAACTCGCCGCGCTCTGGGCGGCGATGAGAACGGCGCGGACCCGATCGTGCGGCCTTGTCCGGAGCAGCTGTCCGCGCACCTGCGGGCTAGCCACGACTTCCCGTGCCTGCCTCTTCGATCCTCGGCCTCGCGCCGGGAAGGGATTGCCTCATGAAAACGGTCCGGTTCAGCACCTTCGGCGGCCCGGAAGTCCTCGAACTCGTCGACGTCCCGGATCCGCATCCGGGCCCCGGCGAAGTCCGGATCTCGGTGCGTGCCGCGGGGATCAACGCGAGCGACTGGAAGAAACGCCAGGGCCTGATGGACCAGGAACTCCCGCAGACAATGGGACACGAGGCGGCGGGCGTCGTGGACGAACTCGGCGAGGGCGTCACGGACGTCGCGCTCGGCGACCGCGTGTTCGGGTTCTCGGCTTCCGGTGGCGCACAAGCGGAATTGACCGTGCTGTCCTGCTACGCGCCCGTCCCGCCCTCGCTCAGTTTCGCCGAGGCAGCTGCCTTGCCCGCCGCAGCGGAGACGGCCGCGCGTGCACTCGATCAACTCGGCGTCGAGAGCGGTGCCACGGTGCTCGCCAACGGTGCTTCCGGCAGCGTCGGTGCTGCCGCGGTCCAGCTCGCCGTGGCGCGGGGCGCGCGGGTGATCGGCACAGGAAGCCTTGCCACACATGACTTTCTGCGCTCGCTCGGTGCCGAACCCATTGCCTACGGACCTGGTATGTCAGACCGGGTCCGTGCGCTCGCACCCGACGGCGTCGACCTGGCGCTGGACGTCGCCGGAAGCGGTGTCCTGCTGGAGTTGATCCAGCTCGCGGGCGGTCCGGAGCACGTCATCACGGTCGCCGACTTCGTAGGTGCCCAGCAGCACGGCGTCCGCTTCAGTCGCGGCGACGGCGGGCACGCGCTGTACGTGCTATCTCAACTCGGCGACCTGGTGGAAGCCGGAAAATTCACCCTGCCCGTCGGGCAGACGTTCCCGATGGCCGACGTCGCGGAAGCGCACCGCGTCGGCGAATCTGGCCGGGTACGCGGAAAACTCGTCCTCCTGCCCGGCTGACGGGCCGATTCAATCGAGAGAACTTCATGAACTCTGACCTCTCGCCGACCGGGATCGCCCAGTCGGCTCCCCGAAGCGCGCCCGGAAACGCCGCGCGCCACCAGTACCGCTGGCTGACGCTCGTCGTGCTGAGCCTCGCCCAGCTGATGGACATCCTCGACTCCACGATCGTCAACATCGCCCTGCCGAGCGCGCAGCACGACCTCGGATTCCCGGCCGATTACCGGCAATGGGTGCTCACCGGCTACGCACTCGCGTTCGGCAGCCTCCTGCTCCTCGGCGGCCGGCTCTCCGACTACTTCGGCCGGAAACGGCTGTTCCTCGTCGGCGTCGGCGGGTTCGCCGTCGCTTCCGCGGTCGGTGGTGCCGCCGGGAATTTCACGACACTGCTGGCCGCGCGAATCGGCCAAGGCGCGTTCGCCGCGATGCTCGCCCCGGCCGCATTGTCCTTGCTGTCCATCACTTTCGCCGACGACGCCAAGGAACGCGGCCGTGCGTTCGGCATCTTCGGCGCGATCTCCGGTGCGGGCGGCGCAGTGGGATTGCTGCTCGGCGGCGTCCTCACGCAGGGCCTGTCGTGGCGGTGGTGCCTGTACGTCAACCTGATCATCGCGGCGCTCGCGTTCGCCGGCGGACTAGTCCTCCTCCGCGACGGCGACCGGCCGCAGCGGGTCCGGCTCGACGTCGCGGGCACGGCCGCGGTGGTGCTCGGCCTGATCGGGATCGTCTTCGGTCTCGGCACCGCGGAACGCAATGGCTGGCACGACATCCGGACACTCGGACCGGTGCTCGCGGGCGTCGCGCTCATCGCCGCGTTCGTCGTCGTCGAACGCCGCACCGCCCACCCGCTGCTGCCGCTGCGGGTGATCCTCGACCGAGTCCGCGGTGCCGCATACCTGACCTTGGGCATCACCGGGACCGGGATGTTCGCGATCTTCCTGTTCCTCACCTTCTATCTCGCGAACACGCTGGGGTTCAGTCCGCTGCAGACCGGCGTCGCGTTCCTTCCGATGATCGGCCTGGTCATGGCGGGAGCGGTGTTCTCCGGGGCGGTGCTCCTGCCGCGCTGGGGACCTCGGCCGATCGTGCCGCTGGGCTGTCTCCTCGCCGCCGTCGGCATGGTCATCCTCACCGGAATCGGCGCGGACTCGAGCTACGCCGGGAACATCCTGCCCGCCCTGCTCGTCACCGGGCTCGGCTTTGGATTCATCTTCGGCCCGGTGCAGAACGCCGCGACCAGCGGAGTCCGGCCGCACGACGCCGGGGTGGCGTCCGCGCTGGTGACGACGGCCCAGCAGATCGGCGGCTCTATCGGAACCGCGGTGTTCAGCTCGCTCACGACGTCCGCGATCGCCGGCTACCTGGCCGCACATCCAGGAACCCTCGCCGCGGCGACCTTCGCCGGATACCACCTGGTTTTCTGGACTGCGGCGGCGGTTTTCCTGTGCAGCGCGCTGCTGGCCGCGGCGCTGTTCCGGAGTGGTCCGTTGCCGCTGCCCGCAGACCCGGCGGTCTGAGACGCGAACGCTAGCCTGGTGGTATGGCAGACACCCGTCCTGGAGGCCGGGCGGCGCACAATGCCGTGCGCGAGTCGCCGTCCGGAGTTCTGGGTCGCCCGCGGCATAGACTGGCCTGCGTGGCCGGCCAGAAACTTCTAGCTTTCCTCCGCGAACTGCGGGCGACCACTACCTGGACGGTGACCGCCGACGACACCTCGGTGAGATGGCAACTCAGCGGGTTAACGTGGCAGACCACGGTGATCGTCGACCCTCGGCGCTGGCTCGGGCTGGAGTTCGAGGCACGGGTCCCGGCGACCGGCAAGCTTGTCACGTATGACATCGACACCGATCTGTACGACATCACGCAGGAGCGTCAGCGCGAGTTTGCCGAGGAAATCGAACGCGACATCATCGAGTTTCTCGACAACCTGCGGAAGGGCTCGATGCTGCGCGGAACCGACGGCGCGCTCGTCTTCCCGCTCGACGGCTCGTGGATCCGCGTCGTCCGAGGGCGGTTCCTAACCAGCGCGTCGACGCACACTGATGCTGCGGCAGCCCGGGCCGGTGGCGACTATGCGGTGGTGCTGTAAGGGCTACTGATACTTCACCGGGTTGCCGTTGAGATTGCCGCCGTCGCACGGCCAGGGTCCGTCGTCCAAGGGGCCGAGCCCGCTGCCGGCGTCCGAGAAACCGGCCGCGATGCGGTCGGCCAGACTGCCCAGCCATCGGAAGCCAAGACACGCAGACGCCGTCCGCCAGCAGGACGAACGCGCCGAGCTATTCGTGCTCGAGCGCGACCGAACGGAGGACCGCGCCGACGAAGTCGAGTTCGGCCAGGACGTAGCCGCCCGCGTCTCGGTGGGCGATCCACACCGTCCCGTCGAGGCTGACTACCGGCGGGTACGGGTGGCCGTCGGCACGGGGCTGCAAGAGGACCGCACCCGAGGAATCGAATGCGGTGTAGGTGAAGGGAACCCTGACGGAATCAGATTCCCCCAGGGTTCCCCTCACGTACCTCGGCAGCGCTTACGCGGCAGTGCCCTCGATGTGCGCCTTCAGCAGTTCCAGCCCGGGCTGGATGCGGGCCGAGTCCTCGACCGGGTGCGGGCCCGCCGGTTCGGTGGGCGGGACCAGGCGCTCGAACAGGCGGCAGAACAGCGTCGTGCCGTCGCCGAGGTCGAAGGTGGTGAAGGTGGCGATCGCGTGCATTGCCGGTGCCAGGGTTCCGCCGTCGAGCACGTCGCGGCCGACCACCGTCCACAGTTTGCCCGGCACTCGCGCGACGACGGTGTACAGCTTCGGCTTTTCGTTCAGGTCCGGGACGATGGTTTCGAGCAGCACGTCGCCGAGTTCCGCGGGGACGTCCGCGGTGCCGCGGCGTACTTCGGTTCCGGTGGCCATCGGCAGCCACTTCGGCAGGTTCGACCAGGTGGTCACCCAGTCGTAGACCTCCTGTGCCGGGCGGTTGACCACGATGCGGTTTTCGACGAAGCGGATGTTCAGGTTGTCCGGGATCTGCGGGACGTACAGTGCGGGGGACATGATTGTTCTCCTTTTCGGGGTTATTTGGTGGAATGCTGACCGGTCATGAGCGCGCCGAGGTCGTCCGGTTCGAGGAATGACGGCGGCGGGGGCGGGCCCCAGCTGAACAAGCCCTGTGCGCCTTCGAAAACCTCCGGCGTCCAGATCTCGTCCTCGGGGATGCAGTCCATGTCGGCGTAGTACTCGCTGAAGTTCCCCGCCGGGTCTTTGAGATACCAGAAGAAATTGGACCCCGCGTGATGGCGGCCGAGGCCCCACACGTGCCGGTCGGGGTGGCCGTTCAGCATCGCCGCCGCGCCGCGGCCGACGTCGTCGATGTCGTCGACCTGCCACGACGTGTGGTGCAGGAAGTTCACCGGGGCCGCGAGCGCCAGCACGTTGTGGTGATCCACCGAGCAGCGCATGAAGGCGCCTTTGTGCCCGATGTAATCGCTGACCTTGAAGCCGAGTGCCTCGGTGAAAAAGCGCATGGTGGCGTCGAGATCGGTGGTGCCCACTACGCAGTGGCCGAGTTTCTTCGGGCGGATCGGGTACTCGCGCACGACACCGGGCGCGCGGCCTGACCGTTCGATGCGGCCGGGGCCGTTGTACGGCGTGGCCAGGACGGGGGTTTGCGTGATCCGCGGCGAAATCTCGACCCGGACCGTGAATCCGGAGACTGGCTCGATCGCGCAGACGGCGGTGCAGCTCTCGGTGCTGACTACGCCGAGCCGGTTCAGGCGCGCCGCGGTTCGGGCGAGGTCGTCGGCGTCGTCGACTCCCACGCCGAGTTCGAGCAGTTGCCGGTAGGGCGCGTGCCGGACGCGCAGCTGCTCGCCGCCTTCGAGGGTGGTGAACGATCCGTCGCCGATATGGGTGAGTCCGAAATCGGCGTAGTAGGCAATGGTTTCCGCGACGTTCGGCACACCCATGGTGACGCGGGTCAGCCGGTGCATTCCCATGTCAGTCCTCCAGCGCGGCGACGAAGGTCTGCCGCATTTCGCCGAGGCCTTCGATCCAGCTGACCAGTTCCTCCCCGGCCCGCAGGAACCGTTGCGGCGTACGGCCGACGCCGACCCCGGACGGGGTTCCGGTGAAGACGAGATCGCCCGGGTAGAGGGTGATCGTCTGCGACAGCGCGGAAATCAGCCGGGCGACCGGGAAGATCAGCTCGCGGGTCCGGCCGTCCTGCACGGTCTCGCCGTCGACCGCGCAGCCGAGCGCCAGGTCGTCGCGGTCCGCCAGTTCGTCCGGCGTGACCAGCCACGGCCCGACCGGGGCGAAGTCCGGGAAAGACTTGCCGAGGCTGAATTGCGGGGCCGGGCCGGCCAGTTGCGAGACCCGTTCGGAGAGGTCCTGTCCGATCGTCACCCCGGCGAGGTGCTCCCACGCTTCGGATTCCGCGACGCGGTGCGCGGTTTGTCCGACGACCGCGACGAGTTCCACCTCCCAGTCGACGTTGCCGCCCGGCGGCAGGACGACCTCGGCGTCGGGACCGGTCAGTGCGGAAACGAATTTGGTGAATACCGGAGGAAGGCCGTGGGGCGAGGCGAAACCGGATTCCGCGGCGTGTGCGTCGTAGTTGAGTCCGATCGCGACGATCTGCCGCGGCTCGGGGGAGGGCGGACCCAGCTGGGTCCGGGCGAAGACGACATCGGGTTCGGCGGTGAGCTTTTCCGCCCAAGCCTGGAATTCGGTCCAGTTGCGGTACAGCGAGCCGAGGCCGAAGAGGCCGCCCGACGCCTTGGCGACGTCGATTCCCTTGTCCTCGGCGGTCAGCAGGACGGCCCGGCCGTCCACATTGGCCAGTTTCACGGATTTCTCATTTCTGGAAACAGAGTGTCAGATTGGTTCGAACGGCGAGTGGGAGACTGACGACGAGGTCGGTCCCCTCCGACCGGGTGCGGAGGCCGGGTGAATCAGCGGCGAGCACGTCGTCGCGGAACAGTTTCCAGGGCCGGTCGACGTTGCCGATCCGCAGCGTCACGTCGGCCGGTTTCCCGGCCACTGGCCGCAAAGTCAGTGCCAGCAACGACTTTTCCCGGTCGTACCAGGCGCGGACGAACTCGGCGGGGCCTTCGATCGCCATCACCGCGGGCTCCCGGAAATGTTCCGCGGTCCACGGATGGTGATACATCTTCCACAGTCCGTCGGCGACGTTCAGCCGGGCGTAGCCGAGCATCGCGTTGCCGGTCAGCCGGTCCATGAAGATCATGTTGCCGTTCTCGTCGAACGACCGGTCCTCGCGCGGGTAGAACAGTCCTCCGTTCTCCCAGGTCGGATTCAGGTAAGCGTCGGCGTAGCCGAGGAGGCCGCGCAGGTTCTCGTGATCGCCGACCTCGGCCATGCAGGCCGCGACGTAGCCGAAAGCCGGGGCGCGCCAGGCGAAATCCAGGTCGCGGGCGAACTCCGGTTCCCGGCCGGCGAGGCGCGCCTTGCGGGCTTCCAGTGCCGCGGTCGGTTCGGCGAGGGTGACCAGGCCGTCCGGGGTGCGCCGGATCTCGTCGCGGATCTGGTCGGGATAGAGCCGGTGCACCAGGTCGCGGCTCCAGGCGTTCAGGTTCAGCGCCGTCCAGGCGTTGCCGCCGCCTTCCAGGGGCATCTCCGGGCGGTTCTGCTCGACCAGCCAGAGCCGCCAGTACTCGCCGTACTCGTTGAGGATGCCCCGTTCGTCCCACGCCGCCTGATAGTTCCGGGTGACCTCCTCGGCGACCGACGTGCCTTTGCGCAGGTCGAGGAACCGGAAGCCGAGGATCGGGAACTGGTTGCAGACGAGGAAAAGGCAGTTGGGTTCGCAGACGATGCCGTACCAGCCCTGTTCGGCCATCTGCCAGTACAGGTTGTCAGCGAGCGAGCTGAGGGAGTACTCGTAGATCTCGGCGCCGAGTCCTTGGAAGAGCGGGTCCCAGCGGAAAGAAAGCGCGCCTCCGCGGTCGTACTGGTCGCTGTCGAACAACATGCTGTGCATGCCGAGAATCGCGAAGAACCGTCCGCTGTACATGATGTTTTCCTTGACCACCGGATCGCGCCAGCCTTCGCGCAATTCGGTCAGGTCAGGGTTGTTGCGGATGCTTCCCCGGCTGGTCTCGCGCCAGTACGCCCACACTTCCGGAAGCTGCATTTTCCGGATGATCTCCTCGAACACCGGCCGGAACGCGGCGGGGGCGGCGGGGAGATGGTGGAAATGCGCGAAACCCAGCGTGTAAGCCATCTGGGTCAGCTGGTAGCGGTAGGCGTCGGTCCATTCCTGGCCCCACCGCATGCTGCCCATGTTCGCCCATTCGTTGTCCTGCTGGGCGATCAGATTGCGCACGTGCTGGACGTGGCCCGCTTGCTTGTCGTCGAGCGCCGGATACCCCGAGATGTCCGGGGCGGCCGGCGTCACCGATCCGCCAAACAGGACTTAAGTGCGGCGGCGATGTCGTTGCTGTCCACCGGATCCACGAAGTGGGCGAGGTATTCGCCCTCGGGGCCCATGAGGTAGGTGAACGCGCTGTGCGGCGTCCGGTAGCCGTCGGGGTCGTCGACGCGCCGGGAGTGCACGTGGTAGGCCTTCTTCGCTGACTCGATTTCCGCGGCGGGCCCGGTCAGCCCGGTGATCCGCGGATGATTGGCCGCCAGGAAAGCGCGCATGACCTCCGGGGTGTCGCGTTCCGGATCGACCGTGACATAAAGGGCTCGCACTCGATCCGCGAGATCGCCGAGGTGGTCGAGCGCCTCGTCGATCCGGGCCAGCGCGGGCGGGCACACGGTCTGGCAATGCGTGAAGCCGAAAAAGACGAGGAGGTATTTTCCGAAATAGGAACGTTCGGTGACCGCGGCGCCGGAATCGTCGATCAGCCGGAAACTTCCGCCGACTGTCGGAACCGGGCGCGAAATCGTCGCGGAAGCGGAACCGGACCCGGGACCGGATCCGGGAGGGGTGCAGCAGGAGGAATTCATTTCCATGACTCACACGCTAGGAGCCGTGGTCATGCCCGTCCAATGCCGCGTTGGCGCTCGGCTATGTCGGTTGGGTATAGCCGCTGATGGTCGCCCGGATCTCGGCCGCGACCTCGTCCAGTTTTCGCATCATGAGCAGCATCGTCGGGGTGAGCTGCCGGCCCGCGGGCAGCGTGACGCCGACCGATTCCACGATGCCGAGGTCGATCGGCAGCGCGGACAGCTCCGGTTCGGTGTCGGCGACGAGCTGCGGCATCACGACCAGGGTGTCGGTCTCCAGCGCGATGGCGCGCACGGCGAGGAACGAACCGCATTCGATGCGGTTGGCCGGGGTGGAGAGGCCGCGGCTCAGGAGCTGTTCCTCGAATTGCCGTCGCTGCGGGTTGTCGGCGGGCGGCATCGACCAGAGTTCGCCGACCAGATCGGCGAGCGTGAGTCCCGGCCGCCGGTGCGCCGGGTGCTGGCTGCGCGCCACTACGCGAGCGGGCTCGTAGTAGAGGTGGTGCTGGCGCAGCCGGTCGTTGTTCGCCGGTTCGAGCGTGCCGACGACCAGGTCGACGTCGCCCGCGAGCAGCGCCTCGTACAGCGCCTCCGGGCCGCCGTGCCGGATGATGACGGTCAGGTCGGGGGCGACGGCTTTCACTCGCGCTACCGCGCGGGGCAGCAGCACGCTCGCCCCGGCGAGGAAGGTGCCGATCGTGACGGTGCCGGCGTGGCCGTCGACGAGTTCTTCGAGATGCCGCCCGGCTTGGCGGAGTTCGGCGAGCACTGCCCGGGCGTGGTCGACGAAGACCTCGCCGAACAGCGTCGCCGTCATCCCGCGCGGGCTGCGCTCGAACAGTTCGACCTTGAGGATCGACTCGAGTTCGCGCAGCCCGCGGGTCAGCACCGGCTGCGTGATGTGCAGCCGTTCGCCCGCGGCGACCAGCGAGCCCTGTTCGGCGATCGCCACGACGTAGCGCAGATGGCGCAGCTTGAGCCTGCCGTCGGCGAGATCGGTCATCGGGAACGCTCGGCTGGTCGCATGCGCCCGATTCTGCCGGTCCGCTCAGTGGTGGCCGCCTACCGGCACGACGAAACTGACGGTTTTGCTGTCCAGGACGTGGTGCGTCGGGTCGGCCAGCCCGATCCACACCTTGTGCGGGCCGGGCGGCAGCGCCTGGATGATCAGCGGTTCGCCGCTGCCGTCGGCCCAGTGCCAGGGCGCGTCGTCGACCGTCACGTGGATGTGGCCGATGCGCGGCGAGACGTCGAGCGCGGCCGGGCCGTAGACCGGGACGATGCGCAGGTTGTCCGCCCGGTAGCGCAGGACGACCAGGCCTTTCGCGAGCTGTTCCGGCAGCGGCGCGTCGACGGTGAGTGCGGGCGGCGGCTGGGACGGCAGCGGCACGACGGGGGCGGGCGGCCACCCCGACGCCGCGGCGGGCGGAGGGGCGGAGGCCGCCGGAGGCGCGGGAACGGCGGAAGCGGAGCAGGCGGTCGCCAGCAAAGCGGCTGAACCGAGGATCGCGGTGCGAAGAAAATGAGCCATGGAACGAAAACTAGGCAGCCGTTGATCATCTTCGCGTCGGTCGGACGACCGGATCGCTGTACGTCATGAGGGAAGTGCCGTGCGTGCCGCTGGGGTCGGCACGCACGGCACAGGTCAGCGGCAGCGGTAGCTGGACGCGACGGCGGGGTCGCCGTAGCCCTTGTACCGCGAGACCCGCGGGTACGCGCACAGGTCGCGGGTCTGCTTCCCGTCCGCGGCCGCCAGGGTGGCCGGGGCCTTGCCGTGCTCGACCCAGTCGACCAGCGCGCCGAGCGGATTGGTGGGCGTCGCGCCCGTCCCGCCGCCGCAGTGTTCGACGCCCGGGGCCAGGAACAGCCGGTAAAAGTCGTTCACCCGGTGGGAGCCGCCCATCGCCCGTTCGACCTCGGCGCGGTAGCGCAGGGTGCCGCCGGGCGGGATGAGCTGGTCGTCCGTGCCGACGAAGGTCAGCAGCTTGCCGCCGGTCCGGCGGAAGGCCGACAGGTCCGGGTCGGCGGTGCCGATGACGTCGTCGTACTCCCGCACCGACTGGCGGAACACCTGCGCGAACTGGGCGTAGCTGAGCTTCGAGACGTCGAAGTCGGCCTGCTTCTCCACGAACGACTGCACCCACTTGACCGCGACCGGGAACCCGGTGGCGTACGGGCTGTCGCCGGTTCCGGCCAGCCAGGTGAAATCGGCGCCCTTCGGGAGGCCGTCCCACAGCTTCCGGCCGCGTTCGTCGGTCGGCCCGGCCCAGATCTTCCGCATGACGTCGGCGTCCTTGGCCGTGACGGTGATTTCCTTGCCGTCGCAGAGGACCTTCGTGCCGATCAGGGAGCGCGGGTCGTAGCTGCACTCGTCCGGCCGGTCGACAATGCCGTTCTTGACGCCGTCGTTCGCGTCGCACGCCTGGACCGCGGCCTGCCGGAACGCGGTGAAGACGCACGCGCTCGGGAAGTCGTGCTCCTGGTTCATCACGATCTGCGGCCAGAGCGTCGCGACCGCGAACTGAGTCCAGTGGACCGCGGGCGCGTTCGCCAGGATGCCGTCGAAGTCGCCGGGGTAGTTCTGCGCCTCGGAGTAGCCCTGGCGGCCGCCGGTCGAGCAGCCGTTCCAGTACGAGTAGGTCACCGGCCGGTGGTAGAACCGCTGCGTGACGTCCTTGCCGATCAGCGCGGCCTCGTGCACCGAGCGGGTGGCGAAGTTCGTCAGCAGCGGCTGGTCGACCTTGCCGGGCGCGGTCAGCGCCCACGAGGTGTCGAGCCCGGACAGGACGCCGGCGTCGGTGGTCACGCCCGCGTAGCCGTCCTTGGCGGCCTGGGCCAGCGGTGCGCCGAAGTCCCCGGCGGCGTACGCGCTTCCGCCGACCGCCTGGAGCCGTCCGGTCCAGCCGGTCTGCGGCAGGGCCACCCCGACCTTGACGTGGTCAGTGGCCCCGGAATGGGTGAGGGTGACGGTGATTTCGCAGTAGCCGGGCTTGGCTTCGGCCTGCACGGATTCGATCTTCGCGCCGCTGGGCGCGGTGACCGGGACGGTGGCGCAGGCGGTGGTTTCGGCCGCCGCGGCGCTGGGCGCGAGCTGGGTGACGGTGGTCACCAGCAGCGCCGCGAGCGGCAACGCCGAGAGAAGTGTTCGGGTGCGTCTCATCGCTTTCCTTTGTGGAGGGTCGCTTTCGCCTGAAACTAAGACGGCCGCCGTACCCTTCGCGCCCGTCGGACGACGCCGTTGACGTACGTCGTCGCCCGGTATCGTCAGGGATCATGATGCTGCGCGGACGGGACGCCGAGCTCAAGGAGCTGACCGAGCTGGTGGACGGCCCGGAAGGACGCGTCGGCGTCCTCGTCCGGGGCGAGGCCGGCATCGGGAAGTCCGCGCTCGTCGGCGCGGCGGCCGCGGCTGCGTCGGTCGCGGGCATGCGGGTGCTGCGGACGACCGGCGCCGAGGCAGAACAGGACCTCGCGTACGCCGGGCTGCACCAGCTCCTGCACCCCATTCGCGCAGGTGTGGCCGGGTTGCCCGCGCCGCAGCGGACGGCGTTGGAGACCGCGCTCGGGCTCGCGGACGGACCGGAACCCAGCGCGTATCTGGTCGGGCTCGCCGCGCTGACGCTGCTGGCCGACACCGCCGCCGCGAAGCCGGTGCTGGTCGTCGCCGAGGACGTCCACTGGCTCGATCGCGCCAGCGCGGACGTCCTGGCGTTCGTCGCCCGGCGGATCGAGGCCGAACCGGTCGCCCTGCTCGCGACGCTCCGCGACGGATCCGGTCCGCTGGCGGACGCCGGGCTCTGCCTGATGTCGCTCGACCGGCTTTCCGACGAGGCCGCCGCGGAGCTGCTGGACTCGGTCGCGCCGAGGCTCGACCCGATGGTCCGTACCCGGCTGCTCGCCGAATCCGCGGGTCATCCGCTCGCGCTCACCGAGCTTCCGGCCGCGGTGGCCGACCTCGACGTGCTCGATCCGGTCCTGCCGCTGACCGAACGGCTCGAGCGGACGTTCGCCTCCCGGGTCGCGACGCTGCCGGAAGCCACCCGCGCCGCACTGCTGGTCGCGGCGCTCAACGAGACCGGTTCGATCGCGGAAACCCTTGCCGCGACGGGAGTTCTGCTCGGCACGCCGGTGGAACCCGAGGTGCTGAGCCCCGCTGTCGACGCCCGGCTGGTCGAGTTCGCGGTCGGGTGCCTGACCTTCCGGCATCCGCTGATGCGGTCGGCCATTCCCGCGGCGGCAACGCTCAGCGACCGGCGGCGGGCGCAGCTCGCGCTGGCCGAGACGGTGCGCGAACAACCGGATCGGCGGGCCTGGCACCAAGCCCGGGCTGCCGCCGGTCCGGATGAAACCGTGGCCGCGGCCTTGGAATCGGCCGCCGACCGAGCGCGGCGGCGAGGCGGGGCCGCGGCGGCGATCGCGGCACTCGAGCAGGCGGCGCAGCTCAGCGAAAACCCGGACGCCCGGGCGGATCGGTTGCTGCGGGCCGCCGAGCTGGCGGTCGAATCCGGTCGCCGCGAGACCGCCGAACGGCTGGTGCGCGAGGCCCGGAACGGGTCGCTTTCCGCGCGCCGGAAGGCCACCGCGAGCCAGTTGCTCAGCGGTTTCGAGGACGGCGTCCGCGAGGATCCCGCCCGGATCGGGGAGTTGGCGGCGCTCGCCGAATCCGTCGCCGCCGACGGACAGGACGACGCCGCGATGCGGATCCTGTGGGGCGCGGCGATGCGGTGTTTCTGGGCTGAACCCGGCGCGACAGCCCGCCGGACGCTGCTGGACATCGCTGCCGAGCTGCCGCTCCCGGACGATGACCCGCGCCTGATCGCGGTCGCCGCGTACGTCGCGCCGTTCGAGCGCGGCACCGCGGTCCTGGAGCAGCTTCGGGTGCTCGCGGGCGCGACCGGGGCCGATCCGGAAACCGACCGGTACCTGGGCAGCGCGTCCTTGCAGGTAGGCGCCTTCGACCTGGCCGCCCGCTTCTCGACGGCCGCGGTGCCGGGCCTGCGCGCGCAAGGCAGGCTCGGGTTGTTGCCGCGGGCGTTGGCCGTCCAGGCGTGGAGCCGGGTCCGGCTCGGCGATCTGGCTGGCGCGGCACCGTCCGCCGCCGAGGCGGTCCGGCTCGCGCAGGAGACCGGGCAGCCGTTCATGGGTGGGCTGGCGCTGGCGGTCCAGGCCGAGATCGCCGCGCTTCGCGGTGACCACAAGCAGGCCAACGCCCTCGCCGACGAGGCCGAACGCGCTGGGCTTGCCGCTGGTGCGCGTCCGGTGCTGGCCACGGTCCAGCTCGCACGCGGGCTCGTGGCGTTGAGCGAAGGCCGGTACGAGGACGCGTTCGCCGACCTGCGCCGATTGCTCGACCCTGCGGATCCGGCGTATCAGCTGGCTCTGCGCGCGTACTGCGTCGCGGAGCTGACCGAAGCCGCCGTCCGGGCCGGGCAAACCGATGCGATGCGGGAAATCCTGGCCGAGCTGGAGCCGTTGGGAGCCGCGTCCGAGGCACCGGCGCTGCACATCGGGCTGCGGTACGCGCGAGCGGTGCTCGCTCCGAAGGAAACCGCCGAAGACCTGTTCACGGCGGCTTTGCAGGCGGACTTGAGCGGATGGCCTGCCGAACGCGGACGGGTCCACCTGGCGTTCGGGGAGTGGTTGCGGCGGCAGCGCCGGGTCGTCGAATCGCGGGCGCACCTGCGTACCGCGCGGGAGACTTTCGACGCGCTCGGCCTGACGGCGTGGGCCGAGCGGGCGCGGCGCGAGTTGCGCAGCGCGGGGGAGTCGAGCCCGAACCGGAGCCCGGATGCGCGCGACAAGCTGACGCCGCACGAGCTGAGCATCGCGCAGTTGGCCGCCGAGGGGCTGACGAACCGGGAGATCGGGCAGCGGCTCTATCTTTCGCACCGGACCGTCGGGACCCACCTGCACCGGATCTTCCCGAAGCTCGGCGTGAGCTCCCGCGCCGAGCTGGCCGACGCGGTGCGGGCGCTCGGCGACTGACTTACGCCGGTTGCGTCATCCGACGGGCGCGGGCGCGCGGCCGGACTCCCTAGCGTCGAGACCGTCCCACGGTCTTGCGCACAGGAGTTCAGATGATCAGCAGGAGACGATTCACCCAGATGTTCGCGGCCGGTGTGGCGGCGACCTCGCTCGCCGCCTGCTCGTCGCCCGCCGCTTCGCAGACTGTGGCTCCCGACCTGCGGGCGGGTTCGGGCGAGCACACCTCGCTGGGCACGATCAAGCACGCCGACGCCGGAGTCGTGAGCATGGCGTACGCCGAATTCGGCCCGGCAGGCGGCAAACCGGTGATCCTGCTGCACGGCTGGCCGTACGACCCGTACAGCTACGCCGACGTCGCGCCCTTGCTTGCCGCGCAAGGGTTCCGGGTGATCGTCCCGTTCCTGCGCGGGTTCGGCCCGACGGTGTTCAAGTCCGCGGACACGGTCCGCAACGGGCAGCAGACGGCCATCGCCCTCGACGTCGTCGCGCTGATGGACACATTGAAAATCGACAAAGCGATCCTCGGCGGATACGACTGGGGTTCCCGGACCGCCGCGGTGATCGCCGCGCTGTGGCCCGAGCGGTGCCAGGCCGTCGTCCCGGTCAGCGGGTACATCGTCGCCAACCTCAAGGCGAACCTGCAGCCGCTGCCCCCGGCCGCCGAACTGGGCTGGTGGTACCAGTATTACTTCGCGACCGAGCGCGGCCGCGCGGGCTACGCGGCGAACCGGCACGATTTCAACAAGCTGATCTGGAAGACGGCCTCGCCGACCTGGCATTTCGACGACGTGACGTACAACCGCAGCGCCGCGGCGTTCGACAACCCGGACCACGTCGCGATCGTCATCCACAACTACCGCTGGCGGCTCAGCCTCGCCCCCGGCGAACCGCGCTACGACGCGGACGAACAGAAACTCGCCGCGGGCGCGACCATCGGCGTCCCGGCGATCACCCTGGCCAGCGACTTCGACGGCGCGGCCAAGGACGGCAAGGGCTACCGCGCCAAGTTCACCGGAAAATACGAGCACCGGATCCTCGACGGCATCGGGCACAACGTGCCGCAGGAGGCGCCGAAGCCGTTCGCACAGGCGATCGTGGACGCGGCCAAGCTCTGAGGATTCATCGAGGTTTGATCGAGAGCGAATACGGTGCGCACGCCTCTCGCCGGAAACCCGGCGGCTGTCGACCTTGAGGAGTGCGATGAGACGCAAAGCTTTCGGTGCCGTGGCGGTCGCGGCCGCCTTGATCGGCCTGGCCAGCCCGGCTTCGGCGGAAACGCCCGCCGACATCCTCCAAGCGGGCGCCCAGGCCGGCGTCAGCGCGGGATACCCCGGGGTGATCGGGCTGGTCCGCAACGGCGAAAGCACGCAGTACATCCACGCCGGATACGGAAACCTCACCACCAAGACCCCGGCGGACCCGAAAGCGCAGTTCCGGATTGGCAGCGACACCAAGGCGTTCACCGCCGCGGTGCTGCTGCAACTGGAAGCCGAAGGCAAGCTCTCCCTCGACGACACCGTCGCCCGCTGGCTGCCCGGCGCGGTGAACGCCAACGGGAACGACGGCACGAAGATCACCGTCCGGCAGGTGCTGCACCAGACCTCCGGATTGCCGGACTACACGGGCGACTCGCGGTTCCTCAACTCCTACGTCGCGAACAGCAACCCGCGCCAGGCGTGGCCGCCGCAGACGCTGGTGGACATCGCGACGTCGCATCCGTCGCTGGGCACGTCGTTCCACTACTCGAACACCAACTACATCCTCGCCGGCATGGTGATCAAGGCGGTGACCGGAAACGAACCGGCCGTCGAGATGCAGCGGCGCATTTTCGAGCCGCTCGAATTGAGCAACACCTCGTTCCCGACCGCCGACCCGGGGTTGAGCGGCAATTACCTGAACGGCTACTACATCTCGTTCGGTCTGTTCTACAACGACTTCACCGTCTCGAATGTGCAGGCGTTCGGGACCGCGGGCGCCATTGTGTCCACAGAGGACGATCTGGCGACGTTCGAACGCGCGCTGTTGAGCGGAAAGCTCCTGCCGCCGCAGCAGCAGGCCGAATTGAAGACGACGGTGCCGATCGACAACGCGGGCAACCAGTACGGGCTGGGGATCGGCCTTTCGCCGACGGCCTGCGGAATGGCGTGGAATCACAGCGGCGGGGTGCTCGGCTACTTCAACACGTGGCTGACCAGCGACGACGGCAGCAAGCAGGTGCTGGTGGCGGCCAATGAGAACCATCTGGCCGGAGCCGCGACCCGGGGGCAGACCACGCTCGGCAACGCGGCGCTGAAGGCCTACTGCGCGTCCTAGGCCCGCTGTCGGTCGTGAGGGGAACCCTGCGGGAATCAGATTCCCTCAGGGTTCCCCTCACGACCAGTCCGGGTCTGCTGGGCCCGGCTGGGCGGCGGAGTTCCGGTCAGCGGCACCTGTCCGGCGTGGATTCCCAGCACCAGGCGGCCGCCGCGGACTTTCTGGGAATCACCTCGTGACACGGGCCGGTCACGGGTGGTTCACTATGTTAGGAAGTTTTCCTAATGAAGGCTGGAGGTCGCCCGGTCATGTCATCCTCCCGTAGGCGTTTCGCTGTGGTCGGCGCCGCCCTGGGGCTCGCCGTGCCGCTCGCGGTCAACTCCGCGCACGCGGAAACCGCCGACGCCACCGCCAAGTCCTATACGGCCGCGCAGGTGCTGGCCGGCGTCAAGAAGAACAGCACGGACGCGAACAAGGTCAACTCCAAACCGCACATCAACACCATGACGCGGGCCAAGAACGTCAACGTCTACCAGGTGGCGAAGGGCGTCTACGCCTACGGTTCCGGACTGGCCGTCGACACCGACGGCAGCGACCCGGACCCCGATCCCGACCACCAGGGCACGACGACTTTCAAGGACAGCAACGGAAAGTCGCTCGGCGCGCACCACGTGCCGTTCTACGTCCTCGGCGACGACTGCTACGACAAGAAGAGCCCTTGCCCGCATTTCTTCTACAAGGAACACGGCATCAAGGGCCGTCAGTTCGCGCTGATGTTCTACAAGAGCAAGGTGATCGGCGCGATCTTCGGCGACACGCAGACCGCGAACGACCAGGACACTTCGGACAACGACTCGCGCGAATTGGGCGAGGCGTCGGTGAAGGCGGCTTCGCTGCTGGGAATGAACAGCAGCGGCACTGACGGCGGCGTCGACAACGGCGTGACCGTGGTGATCTTCTCCGGTTCGGACTGGGTCGTGAACGGCACCAACTCCAACCTGAACGCGACCGCCCAGGGCATGGTCACCAAGGCGCTGGACAGCCTTGGTGCGAGCATGGGTATCTGATTTTCCGCCGAACGCGGTCACTGCCGAAGCTGGCGGTGGCCGCGTTCGACGTGTTGTTCTCCGGTTCGGTTGACGGCGAAGTTTGCGTCGTTCGCCGTTCTCCGGAGAAGATGTCTTATGGCGACCACGACCACCGTCATTGTCGACCAGGATAGCGGTGTCGACGACGCGCTTGCTCTTGTTCTCCTGGCCCGTGCGCCCGGGGTCGAGATCGTCGGCGTGGGTTCAGTGCACGGCAACGTGTCCGCGGCGGCCGCGGCCGACAACGGCTTGCGAGCGCTCGAGCTCGCGGGGGATCACTCGACACCGGTCGCGGTAGGAGCTTCTGATCCGCTTGCCCGTCCTCTGCATCTCGCCCACCCCGAAGACCTCCTGGGCAAAGCGGCGGGTTCGCCGAAGCGGACGCCCGTGCGGGAGGAAACCGCCGCTGAGCAACTGGTGCGTCTTGCTCGGGAGAGCCCCGGCCGGGTCGATCTTCTGACGCTCGGCCCGCTCACCAATGTCGCGCTCGCTCTGCGGGCTGAACCCGAGTTGCCCCGACTGGTCCGGCGTGTGGTGTCGATGGCTGGCGCATTCGAGGTGAAGGGCAACATCAGCGACTGCGCGGAAAGCAATGTGTGGCACGATCCGGAGGCGGCGGCCCAGGTCGTGGCTGCTGGGTTCGACCTGACGCTGGTCCCTCTCGATGTGACTCGCAAAGCCACCGTCACCCGGCTATGGCTAGAACGCCTCGCTGCCGATCAGGACCGGCTGTGGGGGCGGATGGCGGCGATGCTCCTTGCCATGCCTGGAAAGGTGCCTGCTTTTCCGCTGCATGACCCCTTGGCCGCCGCGATCCTGCTCGACCCGTCGATCGCCAGGTTCCGCCACGCGTCGGTCACCGTCGACGTCGGGGAGCGGCGGGGGCAGACTCGGATTGGGGAGGCGACGCCCGGGGTGAACACGGCTGTCGTCGTTGCCGCTGATGCCAGCGCCCTGCTCGCACAGTTGACCCACGCTTTGCTGCCTGGTCGGCGCTAGGAGAGTGGCTTGTGGAAATTTCTTTCTCGCCGAGTCCCGTCTACACGCCTGCTGGGCGAGAACATGCCCATGCTGACGGCTTGGCTGCCATTTCCCAACACGATTTGCAGTGGTATTTCTTCCTCGGCCAGTTTTCGATCTCCCATGCCGGAATCGGGATCGGGCCTCCGTGGGGCTGGGTGCCGCTGTTCGACGCCATGTTCTGCGTGCGGAACGTGATGGCCGTCGCCCGGACAGGAAGCGGAACCTGGACGATCGACTTCACCGAGAACGCCGAACTCATCGTCTTCGACTTCGATCGAGGTTCCCTCCGGGGCACTCCGACCTATCTGGATGCCGTAGTGCATTGCTCCGCCGACGAATTCGTCGCCGCTGGGACGGGTTTCATCACGGGAGAACTGCGCCGGGTGCTGGCCGAGTACCCCTCGCTGGCCCGCAACCAGGCTGCTCGGACGCTGGCGCGGGACGTGGGGCTGGAGCTCCCCGCCGGGTAGCGCGGCTTTCCGGTCGCCCCTTTGTGTCGCGGAACAATCTTCTTTGGCGCGTCCCACAATCGCAAGACAATTCCCCTGGAAAACGCGCCAGTGAAGATCATCCCGTGTTGACGCCCCCTTTCCTTCTCCAGTACACCAGACCTCGGACTCGCCCTGTCCGGAGGTATTCGGGCAGGAGAAGAAAATCCCGGAAAGGAACGGCGTCGTGGCGAAAGCGGTGGGCATCGACCTGGGGACGACCAACTCGGTCATCGCGGTGCTGGAGGGCGGTCAGCCCGCGGTGATCGCCAATGCGGACGGGGCTCGGACGACCCCGTCGGTGGTCGCGTACACCGATTCGGGCGAGCGGCTGGTCGGGCAGCTCGCGCGGCGGCAGGCGATCATGAATCCGAAGGGCACGATCTCGTCGGCGAAGCGGTTCATCGGCCGCCGGTTCGACGAGGTGGCCAGTGAGATCGACGCGGTGTCCTACGACGTCGTGCCGAGGCCGGACGGCGCGGTGCGGTTCGACGTGCACGGCAAGAAATACGCGCCGGAGGAGGTTTCGGCGCTCGTGTTGCGCAAGCTGGTGGACGACGCGTCGAAGTTCCTGGGCGAGAAGGTCACCGAGGCGGTCATCACGGTGCCGGCGTACTTCAACGACGCGCAGCGGCAGGCGACGAAGGACGCGGGCCGGATCGCGGGGCTCGAGGTGTTGCGGATCATCAACGAGCCGACCGCGGCGGCGCTGGCTTACGGGCTCGACAAGAAGCAGCACGAGACGGTGCTGGTGTTCGACCTCGGCGGCGGCACGTTCGACGTCAGCGTGCTGGACATCGGCGACGGCGTCGTGGAAGTGCGTTCGACCGCGGGCGACACGCATCTCGGCGGCGACGACTTCGACCGCCGGGTCGTCGACCATCTCGCGGACCAGTTCGAGCAGGAGAACGGCATCGACCTGCGGGCGGATCCGCAAGCGCTGCAACGGTTGTTCGAGGCCGCGTCCAAGGCGAAGGAAGAGCTGTCCTCGGTCACACAGACCACGATCAACCTCCCGTTCATCACCGCGGACGCCTCGGGGCCGAAACACCTGAACACGACGTTGATGCGCTCCACTTTCGACCAGATCACCTCCGACCTCGTCGAGCGCTGCAAGGTGCCGGTGGAGCGGGCGCTGGCCGACGCGAAGCTCACCGCGAACGACATCGACGAGGTCATCCTGGTCGGCGGTTCGACGCGGATTCCGGCGGTGCAGGCGCTGGTGCGGCGCATGACCGGCGGCAAAGACCCGAACATGACGGTCAATCCGGACGAGGTCGTCGCCCTCGGCGCGGCGGTCCAGGCGGCCATCATCAAGGGCGAGGCCAAGGACGTCCTGCTGCTGGACGTCACCCCGCTTTCGCTGGGCATCGAGACGATGGGCGGCGTGATGACCAAGGTCATCGACCGCAACACCACGATCCCGGCCCGGCGCAAGGAAACCTTCTCCACCGCCGAGGACAATCAGTCCGCAGCGGACATCGTGGTCCTGCAGGGCGAACGCGAGAAGGCGGCGGACAACCGGGTGCTCGGCCGGTTCCGGCTCGAGAACATCCCGCCCGCCCCGCGCGGCGTGCCGCAGATCGAGGTCACCTACGACATCGACGCCAACGGCATCCTCAACGTCTCGGCCAAGGACACCAATTCGGGCCGGGAGCAAACCATCACCATCTCCGAAAGCTCCAATTTGGACTCCGCGGACGTCGACCGCATGGTCGCCGACGCCGAGGCGCACCGGGCCGAGGACGCGAAGCTGCGCGAGATCGTCGACGCTCGCAACACCCTCGACAGCGCCGTTTACCAGGTGGAGAAAAGTGTCTCCGAGCTGGGCGACGCGGTGCCGGTCAACGAGAAGGCTCGCGCGGAGAACCTTGCCGTGGACGCCCGGGACCTCCTCAAGCAGGACGAGCCGAGCCTGGCGAAGCTGCGGTCGATGACCTCGGAACTCCAGCAGTTGTTCCACGGTCTGTCCGCGGTCGCGTCCACCGCGGGCGACGCGCCCGGTGCGCAATCCCCAGACGACGGCGACGACGTGGTCGACGCCGAATTCACCACCTCCTGACCGCCATGGAGAACCAGCGGCAAGACGCCGCGGAAGCGGAAAACAGCACCGAACTCCAGGCCAGAGTCGCGGAGTTGGAGAACAACTGGCGCACGGCGCTGGCGGATCTGGACAACCTCCGCAAGCGCACCGTCCGGGACACCGTGCAGGTGCGGCAGCAGGAACGCAAGCGGGCCGCCAAAGAACTCCTGACCGTGCTGGACAACTTGGACCTGGCCATCGGGCACGCCGAGGCAGACCCCGCGACCATCGTTGCCGGGGTGCAAGCGGTGCGGGCGCAGGCTGACCTGGCGATGTCCAACCTCGGGTTCCCGCGGCACGCGGACGACCAGGGGGAACCGTTCGACCCGCAGGTGCACGAGGCGGTGTCGGTCGTTCCGGCGGTGGGCGTCGAGCCGGGCACGGTGGTCCAGGTCGTGCGCCCCGGCTACGGCGGCGCCGAGAACCAGTTGCGGCCCGCGGCGGTCGTGGTCGCGAAGGCGGATTGATGAGCGACAGCGAGGACTTCTACGAACTGCTCGGCGTTTCCCGGACAGCCAGCCAAGATGAAATCCAGAAGGCGTACCGCAAACTCGCCCGCAAGTACCACCCGGATGTCAACAAGGACCCGGGGGCGGAGGAGAAGTTCAAGGCCGTCTCTGAGGCGTACGACGTGCTTTCCGAACCGGAGAAACGCAAGCGTTACGACGCGTTCGGCAAGGACTTCCGGCAGGTTCCCCCGGACATGGACCCGGACACCTACGCGCGCGCCAAGGCGGGCGGCGGCTTCCGGAGCAGCGGTTTCCAGAGTGCCGAAGGAGTCAACTTCGAGGACCTCTTCGGCGGCATGTTCGGCGGCTTCCAAGGCCGTCAGCGCGGCCCGATCCCCGGTGCCGACCAGGAAGCTGGCGTCGAGATCCGCCTGGAGGAGGCCTTCCACGGCGGACGGCGGTCGTTCACTCTCGACGGTCCGGAGGGTTCGCGCACGGTCGACGTCAACATCCCGGCCGGAGTGACCGACGGCAAACGCATCCGGCTGGCCGGGCAGGGCGGCTACGGCAGCGGGGAAGGCGCGCCGCGCGGCGACCTGTACCTGGTGGTGCATCTGGTGCACGACAAGCGCTACCGGGTAGAAGGCCGGGACGTGACCGTCGATCTTCCTTTGCTGCCTTCGGAAGCGGCGCTGGGCGCGACCGTCGCCATGGACCTTCCCGGCGGCGGCGAAGCGAAACTCAAGATCGCGGCGGGAACGTCCAGCGGACGGAAGCTCCGCCTGCGCGGGCGTGGCATCCCGAACAACCGCGGCAACCCCGGCGATCTGTACGCCGCGGTCAAGATCGTCGTCCCCCAGCACCTGACCGACGAGCAGCGGAAGCTCTACGAGGAGCTGGCCGCGGCCACCGACGACAACCCGAGGAGGCCGGGATGACTTACGCGCTCGTGCGCCGCAGCCCCGGCGCGGCGCATCTGGACCTGCCGACGTTCGCCCACGCGACCGGCCTGCATCCGGAGCTGGTCCGCCGGTTCACCGTGCTGGGCCTGCTGGAACCGGTCGAGGACGCGCGCGGCGAATGGTGGTTCCCGGCCGCGCAGGTGTCCGCGGCGGCGCGGATCCAGCGGCTGCGCGCCGGGTTCTCGCTGAACTACGCCGCGGTCGGCCTGGTCGCCGACCTGCTCGACCGCATCGCGGACCTCGAAGCGGACCTCCGTACCCGATCCCGACGCAGCGGAGACTGACCATGGATCCCAACCGGCTCACCCAGAAATCCCAGGAAGCGCTGCACGCCGCCCAGACCGCCGCGCTGAAATACGGCCAGCCGGAGGTCGACGGCGAACACCTGTTGCTCGCGCTGCTCGACCAGCCCGACGGGCTCGCGTCCCGGCTCCTCGAAGAGGCGGGCGCGGACCCGGCGCGGCTCAGGCAAGAGCTGGAAGCGGAACTCGGCCGCCGTCCCAAGGTGAGCGGCCCCGGCGTCGCGCCCGGCGAAACGCGCGTGACCGCCCGGCTAGCCCGCGTGCTCGACGCGGCCGATCGCGAAGCGGGGCGGTTGAAGGACGATTACGTGTCCGTCGAACACCTCGTCGCGGCATTGCTGGAGGAGGGGAGTTCGAGCGCGGCCGGACGGCTGTTGCGCGGCGCGGGCCTGACCCGGGACAAGTTCCTGGAGGTGCTGCGGAAGGTGCGCGGCAACCAGCGGGTCACCTCGGCGACGCCGGAATCCGCTTACGAGGCCTTGGAAAAGTACGGCCGCGACCTCGTCGCCGACGCGGCGGCGGGCAAGCTGGACCCGGTCATCGGGCGCGACGCGGAGATCCGCCGGGTGATCCAGATCCTGTCGCGCAAGACGAAGAACAACCCGGTGCTCACCGGCGATCCGGGCGTCGGCAAGACCGCGATCGTCGAAGGGCTCGCGCAGCGCATCGACCGCGGCGACGTGCCGGAAGGCCTCAAAGGCAAGACGGTCTTCTCGCTCGACCTCGGCGCGCTCGTCGCGGGCGCGAAGTACCGGGGCGAGTTCGAGGAGCGGCTGAAAGCGGTGCTCAACGAAGTGACCGCGGCCGAGGGCCGGATCCTGTTGTTCGTCGACGAACTGCACACCGTCGTCGGCGCGGGTGCCACCGAAGGCGCGATGGACGCGGGCAACATGCTCAAACCCATGCTCGCCCGCGGCGAACTGCACCTGATCGGTGCGACGACGGCGGACGAGTACCGCAAGTACATCGAGAAGGACGCCGCGCTCGAACGACGGTTCCAGCCGGTGCTGGTGGACGAGCCGTCGGTCGAGGACGCGATCTCGATCATGCGCGGGCTGCGGGAGCGGCTCGAAGTGTTCCACGGCGTGAAGATCCAGGACAGCGCGCTGGTCGCGGCCGTCGTGCTGAGCCATCGCTACATCTCCGACCGGTTCCTGCCGGACAAGGCGATCGACCTGGTGGACGAGGCGTGCGCGATGCTGCGCACGGAAATCGACTCGATGCCCGCCGAACTGGACGAGCTGAGCCGGCGGCTGACCCGCACCGAGATCGAGGAAGCCGCGCTCGCCAAGGAAACCGACGCGGCGAGTCACGCCCGGCTGGAAGAACTGCGTCGCGAACTGGTCGATCTGCGCGCCGAGGCGGGCGGGATGCGGACGCAGTGGGAGGCGGAACGCTCCGCACTGCACAAGGTGCAGGCGCTGCGGGAGGAGATCGAGCAGGTCAGCCGGGACGCCGACGCGGCCGAGCGGGCCTACGACCTGAACAAGGCCGCCGAACTGCGCCACGGCAAGCTTCCCGAGCTGGAGCGTCGCCTGGTGGGCGAGGAAGAACTGCTCGCCACGCGGCAGGCGGGCACCCGGTTGCTGCGCGAGGTCGTGACGGAGGAGGAGATCGCGGCGGTCGTGTCGCGCTGGACCGGCATTCCGGTCAGCCGGCTGCAGGAGGGCGAGCGGGAGAAGCTGCTGCGCCTGGACGAACTGCTGCACGAGCGCGTGATCGGGCAGGACGAGGCGGTGCAGCTGGTCGCGGACGCGATCATCCGGGCACGGTCGCGGATCAAGGACCCGCGCCGTCCGATCGGCTCATTCCTGTTCCTGGGCCCGACCGGGGTCGGCAAGACCGAACTGGCGAAGGCGCTCGCCGCGGACCTGTTCGACACCGAGGACAACATCGTCCGGATCGACATGAGCGAGTACCAGGAACGGCACACGGTCTCGCGGCTCGTCGGCGCGCCGCCCGGGTACGTCGGCTACGACGAGGGCGGCCAGCTCACCGAAGCCGTGCGGCGCAAGCCGTATTCGGTGGTGCTGTTCGATGAGATCGAGAAGGCGCACGCGGACGTGTTCAACGCGCTGCTGCAGGTGCTCGATGACGGACGGCTGACCGATTCGCAGGGCCGCACGGTCGACTTCCGCAACACCGTGATCATCATGACCTCCAACATTGGCGCGCATTTCCTGCTCGACGGCGTGAATGCCGAGGGCGAGATCACCGAGTCCGCGCGCGACGAGGTGATGACGGCGCTGCGCGGCCACTTCCGGCCCGAGTTCCTCAACCGCATCGATGACATCGTGCTGTTCAAACCGCTGACGCTGCCGGAGATCGAACGGGTTGTCGAACTGATGCTGGGCGAACTGCGCAAGCGGCTCGCCGAGCAGAACATGACCCTGGAGGTGTCCGACAAGGCGCTGCGTTTCATCGCGGAACAGGGCTTCGACCCGGTGTACGGCGCCCGGCCGCTGCGCCGGTTCCTCGCCCGCGAGGTCGAGACCCGGATCGGACGCGCGCTGCTCGGCGGCGAAGCGCACGACAACACGGTCATCGACGTCAGCCTCGACAACGGCGTGCTCACCGTGACGTGCCGGGACCACGCGGCAGCGGCGTGATCCGATGACCGCCGGCGAGCTCGTCGCGTGGGTCCGGCAGCGGCTGCCGCGGCTGATCGAGGACATCTGCGCGACGGTGTGCGAGCGGATCGACCTCTACCGCGACGAGAAGATCGTGCCGCGCGCGGACCTGCACCGTTCGGTCGCGGTCAACGTGCGGTTCCTGGTCGACGCGCTCGGCGGGATCGAGGACCCGGACCAGGGCGCACCGCAGGAGACCGGCAGCAGGCGCGCGCACCAGGGCGCGCCGCTGCCGGAGGTGCTGCAGGTGTACCGGATCGGCACCGCGATGCTGTGGGACCTGCTGGCCGGGCACGCCCGCGAGACCGGCAGCACCGACGTGCTGATCGACGCGGCCAGCCTGCTCTGGCAGGTCACCGACGAGCACGCGGTGCACGTGACCGAGGCTTACCGGACGGCGAGCGCGGAGCTTCTCGTTGCCCAGCAACGGCGTCGCTCCGCGTTGGCCGAGGCGTTGTTCACCGGCCAGCGTCTCTCCGGCGCCGGACCGTGGGAAGCCGGACGCCTGCTCGGCCTGCCTCCCGACGGCAAACTCGCCGTCGTCGCGGCCGAGACGCGCGGGCTGGCCGAGGAGAGCCTGGTCGGCATCGAACGGCGGCTCGGGCAGCTCGGCATCGTGTCGGCGTGGCAGCTCACTCCGGCCTGGCAAGCCGGGCTGATTTCGTTGCGCGACGAGCAATACCGCGCGGTGCTGGCGGTGCTCAATGAGGTGGCGCTGACCCGCACCGGGGTCAGCCCGCTGTACACGTCGCTCGCCGACACTCCGCGCGCGCTGCACCTGGCGCGGACCGCACTGGCCAGCGGACCGCCCGAACGCGTCGAGGTCCGCGCGTTCGATCCCAGCCCGCTGGCCGCGCTCGTCGCCTACGACCCCGACGAGGGCCGTAGGCTCGGCGACCAGGTCTTCGGCCCGGTCCTGGATTTGCCCGCCGACGAACGAGATCTGCTCCTGGAGACCCTCGAGGCGTACTTCTCCGGCGGCGGCTCTTCCGAACGCGCCGGGCAGATCTTGCACTGTCACGCCAACACCGTCCGCTACCGGCTGCGGCGGATCCGGGAACTCACCAACCGGTCGCTGACCGATCCGCGCGACGTGGCCGAACTGGTCACCGCGATGCAAGCGCTGCGCGTCGACAGTCAAGCCCGCTCTCAAAGGAAGTGACGATGAACCAGATCACCGCGAAAACCCTCGGCACCCCGAGCGGCGGGCTCTTCGACAACCCGTGGCCGCCGGATTTCCCGGCCGCCGGACAGCGCGTCGCGATCTTCGCCTACGAAGTCACCAGGGTCGACGGCACCGACCAGGACGACATCCGCACGTATCACGTCGGTCCCGCCGAAACCGCAGCGCAGGGACCGATCGGATCGAGCCGCGACGAGCCGCAAGGCGTCACCGTGGCCTGGCGCGGCTGCGGCACCGGCACGGTCACGTCGGTGTCGGCGCCGCTGGGCCGCGAACGCACCTGCGAGGTCACGCCGGACGAGGCGGGCCTGCTCTGACCGCCCGGCAACCCGGTTTCGCGTCAATCACCGCAGGCGGCTGGCGAAGAACGACACGATTTCGCGGACGGCGTCGCCGCGCTGCTGTCCCGGAGACAGTTTGCCGACGCAGTCCGCGGGCGCGTCGTCCTCGCCGCCGATCTTGCCGGGGGACCATTCGGTGTTGAAGAAGTTGTGGTTCGCCCCGGTCAGCGTCACCGAACTGATGTCGGGGTTGCGTCCTTCGGCGTCCTTGACGTACTGCAGGCCCACGGTGCGGACCGCGCCGTCGCAGGTGCCGACGACCACCTTGAACGGCACCCGGGTGACCAGCACGTCGCTGTTGTCGTCCTCAGTGGAATTGAAATAGACCGGCGCGAGCGGGACGACCGCGCGGATCCGGACCCCGGCGGGCCATTCGGGCGTGTGCTTGTCGGAGGCCTGCCACATCACGCCCTTCCCGCCGCGGGAATGCCCCATCGTCCCGACCCGGGAGAGGTCGACGTGCCCGCGGAACCGGCCGAGCGTGCGGGCCAGCGGTCCTTCGCCGCGGGCGAGATCGCGCCACAGCTCCAGATGCTTGTTGACCAGATGCGCGCGCGAGTAGTAGCCCTCGTCGCCGAGCAGATGCGCGTTGATGGCGTTGGCGCTGATCGACACCACGATGAAGCCCCGCTCGGCCAGCTTCTCCCCGAGGTAGTCGTAGCCGCGGAAACTCGGCAGCGACCGCTGTCCCGGCGGACAGGGCCAGTCGCCTCCCGGGGTCTTCGCGACCGGGTCCACGCAACTCCACCAGCTGCCGTGCTCCTGCACGATCAACGGATGCGGCCGTCCGCCGAGATCGCGCGGGTAGTGCACGACTGCGGCCAGCTCCATCGGCACGGACACGGTCGGATCGTGGAAGGCCTGATCGCCGAGGTTGTACTCGACGACGCCGACGCCCTGTCCGGTTTCTGCTCCTGCTTGCGGTGCCGCGATGGTCACCGTGGCCAGCACCAATGCGGCGAGGGCCATGCGAAGGAAAGTCATGCGGGAGAGGGTGCCGAGCGAGTGTCAGGGACTCGTGAGCGACGGAGGAACGGGCCGATTCATTGCCCGATGAGTCCGGGTTTCCGGCTTGCTACTCACCTTCACCGAGATGATTCCGCCAATCGTTCTCCGTGAAGGGAATTGCGCCGACTGGATAACTGGTGCCGCCGAGTTTCACCGCCGCGTCGTACCAGCGGCGATTGCTCTCCACCATCTGCTCGGCGATCGCTGCGGTCCTTGCGTAGCGGAGTGCCGCGACGAGGAAGATCGTCGGCGCGTCCGGCACCCGGAAGAGGGGCGTGGTGAGCGCGTCCGCGGGAACGGGGTAAGTCAGGATCAGCCCGGAGTCTCCCAGGTCGGCGTGCGTGAGGTCGGACATGATCCCGTCGACGAAAGTGTCGACGGCGTGGTCGGGCAGAAGCAGGTTCGCCCACGGATGCGGTGAACGCCATTCGCCGGTGGATTCGAGATAAACGACGGTTTCGTCCAGCCGGGTGGCGAACTCCGCATAACTGAGGTCTTCGATTTTGTCCCTAGCCGCGTCGAAGCCGAGGCCGTCGAGCAAGGCGTCGTCCGGTTCGGCGGGCGGAGTGGAGAAAGCGGCGACGTCGAGCAGATGGAGCCAGCCCGCGTCGCCGGGGATGATCTGTCCTTGGAGAAAGTCGAACCGGCGCTCGCGGAGGAGTTTTCGTTGCTGCGCGCGAAGTTCAGCCGCAGTCGGATAGTAAATCTTGACTCGCCGCACCCGTGCCGGCGCGGGAATGAGCGGAATGGTCGCGCGCACGATCACCCCGCCTCGGCCGAACCCGGCGAGCACCGCTGCGAAGAGGTCCGATGCTTCGGTCGGGGAACAGGTCCGGAGTGCCCCGTCGCGGGTGACGACGTCGAGGGACAGCACATTGTCGGTCTGCACCCCGTACCGGTGACTCGTGCCGCCGATCCCACCGACGGACAACGTCCCGCCGACGGAGAGATGGAGGTAGTCCGTGAGGACGCGGGGAGTCAGCCCGTGCTGGAGCGTGGCCGCCAGGAGTTCGGCCCAGGTCGTACCGGCGTCGACGACTACGCGGTCGTCGCTGATGTCGTGCACGGTACTGAGGCCACTGAGATCGAGCACGATCCCGGAAGCGGCCTGAGCCTGGCCCATGCCGGTGTGGCCCTGTCCTCGTGGCGTGACGGAAAGGCCGTGCTCCGCGGCGAAGCGGAGGACCGCGCTGACATCTCGGCACGAGCTGACCCGGGCGACGGCCAGCGGGGGACGGGAGACGATGCCGCCGAAGTCGGCAGCGGCGTAGGCGATTTCGGGCGGGTCGGTGGTCAGTGTGCCGTCGAGCTGGAGTCCTGCGAAGGGTTGCTCGGGCATGCACTGCCTCCCTGGTGTCCTATCCGCGCGCTTCGGCCACGGTAGCCCCGGAACACTGTTCCGGTTCCGCGGCCGAAGCGCGCGGGGTCAGGACACCGCTTTGGCGGCGGAGACGTCGACGCCGTGCGCGGCCACGACCTCGGCGCTGCCGTCGGCCAGCCGGTAACGCAGGCCGACGACCGCGGCCCGGCCGTCCGCGACCCGGTCGGCGAGCACCCGGGAGCGGTCCAGCAGCAGGTCGACGGTGTGCTTGACGTGCTCAGCCAGAATCTCGTGCGGCTCGACCCGGCCCGCGGCCCGCGCGGCGAGGACGCTGGGCGTCACCTTCTCGACGACGTCGCGGACGTAGCCGACCGGCGCGAGCCCGTCTTCGAGGGCGGCCCGGGCCGCGCCGACGGCACCGCACGAATCGTGGCCGAGCACGACGACGAGCGGGCAGTCCAGCAGGTCGACGCCGTACTCGATGCTGCCGAGCACCTCCCCGCCGATCACCTGGCCCGCGGTGCGCACGACGAACAGGTCGCCGAGGCCGCGGTCGAAGATGATCTCGGCGGCGAGGCGCGAATCGGAACACCCGAACAGGACCGCGAACGGATGCTGATTCGGCGCGATCGCCGCGCGGCGGGCAGCGTCCTGGTTGGGGTGTTCCGGGGCGCTGGTGACGAAGCGGTGGTTGCCTGCCATCAGCAGGTCGAACGCTTCCTGCGGAGTCGGCGGTGTCGTGTCGGCCATGCCCTCAGCCTAAGCCGACCGACGCCCCGAACGGTGTTGCGATCGTCTCTCCGGGCCCAGGTTTGAACCGCCCGCGGACGGGTTAACGGCCCCGGCCGAGCGCGGACCGCTTCACGAAGCCGACCGCGGCGGTCGCCAGGAACAGGACCGCGCCCACGACGACGAGCCAGAACAGGCCTTTGATCACCACCCCGAGCACGATGCACACCAGCCAGATCACCAGAAGCAGACCGAGCAGTGCCAGCATGGAGCCCTCCTGACCGTCGCCGGGAAACCGCGGTACTCGGGAGGGGTACCCGTTCGCGGCCGGGCTATGCGAGCCGTCCGGCCCCGGCCGCCTGGGGAAGGCGACCGGGGCCGATCTGCGCGTCGGTGTGCTGCGGAACCACTGCCTGAGGACGTCGATCAGGAACAGCGCCAGACATACGGGTGGTAGATCCCGTCGGCGTCCATGCGCGCCCCGGCCACCGTGCCGTCGTCGCCGATCCGGGACGGGAGGTCGCGCGTGATGTCGCCGAAGTTCGACACCCACGCACCCTGCCGCCACACGCCGTAGCCGGTGCCCTTGGAGTCGTTGCCGCCGTGCGCCACGTCGATCCGGCCGGTGATCAGGCCGTCCCGGTTGAGGGTGAGCTGCGGGTTGCCGTTGGACAGGTTGTAGCTGGAGCCGGGCAGCACGTGCGCGGCGCCCTGCTGGTCCCAATAGACGCCGACCGGCTTGTTGTTGTAGCTGGCGTTGCCGACCACGCGCCCGTTGGAGAACGCCGTGCCGTCGGGGAACTGCAGGCCCGGCAGGGTGCCGAGCGGGGTGATCGTGCCCGCCCGCCAGATCGCGAGACCGGAGTCGCGCAGCAGCAGGACCGAGCCGTCCTCGTCGACCGCTTGGGGCTGGGTGGGGTCCGGAGCCAGCCCGGGAAGCGCGGTGACGGTGCCCGGTTGCGCGGCGGGCCAGCGCACCACCGTGGTCAGGCCGCTGCTGTCGCCCCAGACGTAGCCGGTGATGTCGCCCGCGTCGTTGATGCCGAGCGCGGCGGCCTTGGTGTTGTTCCCCAGCTTCGGCAGCTCCTCCAGCACGTCGCCCCGAGAGCGGAACGCCGTGCTCACCGAGACCCCCGGGAAACTGACCCGGGCAGTACCGACGATCGTGCCCGCGCGGTTTTCGTCGGCCACCTCGTAGCTGAGCACGTCGTTCATGACGGTGAAGACGGAGTACGCACCGTTCTTCCAGGCAACCGGCCGCTGCCGCCCGCCGATGTCGGCGACGCCGGAGAAGCCGCCCTGGTGATCGGTCGCAGTCGGCATCCCGCCCTGGCCCGGCACGGGAAGCGCCGTCGCCCGCCAACTGCAAGCCGCCGCGGCGGACGCGGTCGAGGTCGGGACGAGCAAGGCCGCCGCGACCAGCAAGGCGCTGCCTAGTAACCGGTATCTGTGCACGTTTCCCTCCAAAGGGTGGCGGTGAACGCCGTCTAGGATCGCGTTCACTGCCGTGGGAGGGGGCGTGGATAGGGGTGGTTTCGCGTGATCAGGGGGGCCGCTGCGGTGATCGCCAGGGCGGATTCGGTGCTGGGGGCACGAGGTAGCGAGACAATGGCCGAGTGGTGCTGCGAGCGAATGCGGCACGACAGCAATTCCCAGCGTTTGACTGGTTACGGGACCCAGGATGGTTGACATGCCCGAGTGGGATCCGCCCGTCCATTGGTGGAGGAGCGCGATGGGGTCGGTGCGGATGTCGTGAGGGGAACCCTGAGGGAATCTGATTCCCTCAGGGTGGCCCTCACGGACGTCAACGGGAGCGAGCGATGGCACGGTGGCCGCATGTCGCCCGGGGCGGCGAGTTCGGAGATTCTGGACACAGATCTGCGGAAACGAGTTAAACGCGCCGTTTCGGAGTTCGGGCTACCAAATCCATAGCTGTCGTTGGTCCGTCCAGCCGCTTTCGTCGATGCCGACGAGGTGGGCGGCTTCGGGGCCGGTGCGCGAGTCCTCGTCCAGCGGGATGGCGAAGCGGTGTTCGCCGGAGTCCACCGCGAGGTAGCGATCGGGGAGCAGTTCGCAGTGGTCGATCACTGTGCCGATGTAGGAAAGCATGACGACCGGCGATTGTCCTTCCGGGAAGCGCCATGCGCGGCAGCCATACAGACCGAACGGGTTGGCGAGAGCCCGCAGGACGGGGCCGTCGAAGTGCAGTTCGACGTAGTCGCGGACGAAGCAGACCGCGCTGATCTCGCGGCCGACGAGGAGTTGCAGCGGCGCGGCGGGGTCGTCAGCGGTGGTCATGCGACCAGGCTGCCAGAAACTCAGGCGATCGTGACGCCCCGCGCCGGAGAACTCCCGCCGCCCGGAAGTCAGTGCGGCGGTCCGTACAAATCGGTCCTCCGGTCCCCGAAAAGATGGTTGCGGGTACTGATGTTCTTGTCCCGCCCCGCGGAAAGCTCGGTCTCCCAGCAAGCCAGCCCGTCCTCTCCCGCCACGGCGGCGACCCAGCCGTTGTGGTCGACGATTGCCGTTCCCTCCGTCCACCGCTGACCGCGTTCAAGCCCGGAGCGGTCGCAGCACGCGATGGCGACCCGGTTGACCCTGGCGGCGGCTTGGGCGATGACTACCTCCGGCGGTCGCTCACCCGCAGGGCGGGGGACTTCGGGCCAGTTGGTCGGGACCGCGATCACATCGGCGCCCTCGAGAGCGGCCCGGCGAGTGTACTCAGGAAACTCGAGGTCGTAGCAGACCATCACCGCGATCCGGCCGAAGCGGGTGGTGGTGACGGGCGGCGGCTGGCTTCCCGGAGTGAAGAACAGCTTTTCCCGGTCCCACAAGTGGGTTTTGCGATAGCGGGCCAGTACACCAGTAGCGTCGAACAGCACCGCGCTGTTGTAAAGAGCACCGTCCGGGCCGCGTTCGGCGTATCCGCACACGACGACCGAGTCGCCGTCGATCGCGGCCGCCCACTCGGCGATCATCGGGTCATCAGACGGGATCGCGCACTCCCGCGCCTCCGCGGGCGATTCGAAGACGTATCCGCTCGTCGCCAGTTCCGGCAGCACGAGAATGTCGGCGGTCGTGTTTTCGCTGATCGTGCGGACGATCTGCCGGTGGTTTTCGGCGAGGCGGCCGACCTGCGGGGCGAGTTGCGCGCAGACGATCCTGGTCATTCGCTGTCTCCCGGTTCGGCGATCTGCGTCCGGACCCGCTCGGCCAGGCCGGGCACCGCGGCCACGACGACGGTTGCGACGACGAGGACCCCGAGAATGATGTACGGGAAGAACCGGTACGGGCCCGACACGCCCACCACGTTCTTGAAAATGGTGTAGGCGATGAAGGCGAGCGCGAGCACCGGGACGACCGCCTGCCAGCGGGGCGCTTTCGGCTTCCCGCTGAGGAAAAGGAAGCGGAACGCGCCGACGGTGGCCATGGCGTAAGCCACCAGCAGGGCGATGGTTCCGATGGTGAGCCAGTAGAAAGTCGCGTCCAGGACCCCGGTGCCGGCCAGTCGCTGCCCGACGGCGAAGCAGAGGATCAGGACGCTGGTCACGACGATCGTGCCGACCGGGGCCCCGCGTTTGGTCAGCCGCGCGACCGGTCCGGGGACTCCGGCGTCGCGGAGCAGTGCGTAGCCGACCCGCGCGGCGCCGTTGACGGTGCCGAGGGTGATCGCGAACAGGCTGACGCTGGCGACCAGGTTCAGCAGGACGCTCATCGCCCTGCCGAGATACTGACCAGCCAGATCGCCGTACGGATCTTCGGCCGCGGCGAAGGCTTTCACCCCGTCCGGCCCGGTGCCGTAACCGAGCGCCTGCCCGGCGATGGCGAGCAGGAAGAACACGCCCACCACCGCGATGGTGATCTTCAGCGCCCGGGGGATTTCCCGCTTGGGGTTCATCGTCTCCTCGCCGAGCGACGCGGCGCCCTCGAACCCGGCGAACGCGAGGAATCCGAACACCGCGGCCCCGGCGATCGTGCCCACTCCGGTTCCGGCGGGCAGGTGCAGGAAATTCCAGCTGAACGTCTGCCCGTGCGGGCCGTGGCCCGTCGCGACCCGCGCGATGATCACGATGCTGAGCAGGCCGACCAGTGCGGCCCCGGCCAGTTCGCAGATCAGCAGGATCCGCGTGATGACCCGGATTTCGCTCAGCGACAGCGCGACGACCAGGACCAGCGCGACCAGTGCGGTCCAGATCCATTCGGCCGACCCGGCACTGACCAGGCCCAGCTGGCTGAGGACTTTGTTGAAGAACAAGGCGATTTCGGCGGTCGAGCCGGTGCCGATGGTCGCGTACGCGGTGAACAGCGCGGTGCCGGCGACGAACCCGGCGCGCGGGCCGAGCGTGCGGCCGACCAGCGCGTAGACGGAGCCGGTGTGCGAGATGTGCTGCGACAGCTTCACGAATCCGTAGCCGACGAGCGAAACGCCGAGGATGGCGAAGACGAAGGCCCAGGTGGCTCCTTCGCCGAGCAGCCCGGCGGCTCCCACGCCGAGCAGCGCCATCGCGCCGACCGGGCCGATGAGACCCACGGAGAACGCGGCCGCGTCCGTGACTTTGAGTTCTCGCCGCAGTTTTTCCGGTGCGGCCGCGGCTTGGTTTCCGTTGGCGGGTGCGGACATGTCCTCAGCCTCTGTCTGGTTTTCGGTGCCGGGGAGCGGCAGGGGGCGGCGGGCCGGACCGGCGGACGCGGTCCGGCCCGGGAAGCGGGCTCAGGTCCGGTCGACGGCGGGAGTGCCGTCGAACGCACCGGAATGCCTGCCGATGTGTTCGATGCGGACGGTGGCGGTGGCCTCGTGCGCGGCCAGGCCCTCGAACGCGGAGATCCGTTCCACGGCAGGGGCCAGCGCCGCGGTGCCTTCCTTCGCGGCGCGCTGGTAAGTGAGCGGCTTGAGGAACCGCGACACCGACAGCCCGGCGTTGTAGCGGGACGTCTTGCCGGTCGGCAGGACGTGGTTGGTGCCCGCGATTCCCTTGTCGGAGTAGGCGACCGTGCTCCACCGGCCGAGGAACAGCGAGCCGTAGTTGGTGAGCGTCTTGAGGTAATAGTCGTCGTCGGCGGTCTGGATTTCCAGGTGCTCGGGACCCCAGACGTCGCTGACCGCGGCGGCCTGGGCGCTGTCGCGCGCGACGACGACCGACCCGAAGTCGCGCCACGCCGGGCCGGCGACCTCGCGGGTGGCCAGCGTCGCCAGCCTGCGTTCGATCGCGGCGACGACCTGGCGGCCGAGTTCCTCGGAGGTCGTCACGAGCGCGGCGGGCGAGTTGGGGCCGTGCTCGGCCTGCCCGAGGAGGTCGGCGGCGACCCAGTCGGGGTCGGCGGTCTCGTCCGCGAGCACGGCCACTTCGGACGGTCCGGCCAGCAGATCGATGCCGACCCGGCCGAACAGCTGCCGCTTCGCTTCGGTCACGTAGGCGTTCCCCGCGCCGACGAGCATGTCCACCGGGGCCTCGTCCAGCAGCCCGAACGCCATCGCGCCCAGCGCCTGGACGCCGCCGAGCGCGAAGACCCGGTCTGCGCCGGACAGGTAGGCGCCGTACAGGACCGCCGGGTGCGCGCCGTGCTCGCCCGACGGGGGAGTGCACGCGAGAACGGACGGCACACCGGCCGTCTTGGCGACCCCGACCGTCATGAACGCACTGGCCAGCAAGGGAAACCGGCCGGCGGGCAGGTACGCGCCGACCCGGCTGACCGGCACGTAGCGCTGTCCGCAGACGACCCCGTCGGCCAGTTCGAGTTCGAAGTCCGTCAGGTGCTCGCGCTGGGCGGCCGCGAAGCGGTGGGTGCGCTCGTGGCCGAGTTCGAGCGCCGCGCGCAAGTCGGCGGGGAGCTGGTCGCCGGAGCGGCGCAGTTCGTCGCGGCCGAGTTCGAGTGCGCCGGTCCAGCCGTCGAGGTCCTCGGAGTAGCGCCGCACCGCGGTGAGACCGCCGCGTTCGATGTCGCGCAGCATTTCGCTGACGCGTTCGACGACGCGCGGGTCGCGCTGGGCGGGCGGTCCGTCCACGGCGGGCTTCTTGAGCCAGGTCAGCGGGCCGAGCTGGGCTGCCTCGGAGGGAGTGATTTGCATGGCACGAGACGGTAAGCGCGATCCGGCCCCCGGACTAGAGGGTGCGATCCTGGGCGAACCATCGGGTTGCCCTATGCCAGCGAGGACAAAATGTCCATTATGGACAAAAGCGGAACCGTCCACACCGGACCCGGCTCAGCCTCGGGTCTGCTTGGGCCGGGCGGCAGCCGGGCCGCGCGCGTCGCTGACCGCGTCCTCGGCCAGCCGGGCCAATTCCCGGGTGGCGCGCGACAGCGGACGGCCGCGTTTGCGGGCGATGGCGATCGTGTCGAAGAGCGGCTCCTCGAACGGAGCCGTGTGCAGGCCCGGCGGGAAGGCGGCGCTGCGGACCACCGCGGTGCTGGCGATGGTGTCGCCCGCCCCGTCGGCTACCAGTTTCAGGGCCGCTTCCACGTGTTCGATCTCGAAGACCGGTTCGATGCGCACGCCGGCCAGCTGCGCCCGGTCGGCGAGCTGGCGGCGGGTGGGATCGCGCCAGCCGTAGCGGGCGTCGTAGAGGACCAGCCGCGCGGCCGCGAAACGCCGGATGCTCACGGGTTCCGCGGCCGCGGCCGGGTCGGCGCTCACGTAGAGCACCTCGTCCCGCATCAGCGGGGTGATGTCCAGCCCCTCGTCGTCGACCGGGAGCACGATGAGCCCGGCTTCGATGTCGCCCGCCCGGATCGCGTCCGCGGTCTCCGCGGAATTCTGCCCGACCAGCCGGACCTTGACCGACGGATACCGGCGGTGGAAGGTCTGCGCGAGATTGCCGAGCAGGTAGTAGTCCGCGTTGCGCAGGACGCCGAAGGTGGCGGTGCCGCCGCCGAGCGAGCCCAGCGACTGCACCGCGCGGACCCCTTCGTCGGCCGCGTGGACCGCGCGCCGCGCGAACGGCAGCAGTTCCTCGCCGGCCGCGGTCAGCGTCAGCCGCCGGGCGCCGCGATGGAAGAGCACCGCGTCGAGTTCTTCCTCCAGCCTGCGGATCATCTCCGACATCGAGGCCTGGGACACCTCGAGCTGGGCCGCGCCCCGGGTGAACGAGCCCTGGCTTTCGGCCGCGACGAACGCCCGCAGCTGGTTCAGGGTCACCCGGTCGCCGTCGCGGGACTCCTGCTCCATCGGCCGATCCTAAGCGGACGGACGTCCCGCCGCGCTCAGTAGATGTTGGTGTCGGCGAACGAGCTTTCGTGGCCGTTGATCTGCGCCCGCAGCGAGATCTGGTCGAAGACCCGGACCTCGCGGACGATCCGGCCGTTCTGGACGAGGAACTGCGAAACGCCGAGCAGGTCGACCGGTTTGCCGGTCAACGGCCCGAAATCGGCGACCCCGCGGTACTCGCCCCGCATGACCCAGAGCACGGCGACGCGCAGTCCCGCGTACCGCTCGGCGTAGTTGGCCTGCACGTCGCGGATCTCGAAGCGGGCGTCCGGGAATGGCGCGATCTGCGCGAGCAGGTCCTTCTGGTAGCCGTCCGGGCGGAGAACGGTCCGGTCGCCGACGGTGTGCAGGAAGAGGTCCCGGTGCATGAAGTCGGTGACCTTGTGCAGGCGCCGCGCGTTCCAGACCTCTTCGACGAATTCCAGCACCATTTCGCATTCGGGCCGGTAATCGTCCGCGCGCGGGCCGCTGTCGCCGACGGCCAGGACGTCGGCGGGCGCCGGTTTCGTCATCGATCCCTCGTAGCCGCGGAACCGCAGCCCGCGCGCGACCTCGGCCGGGTCGAGGCCGAGTTGCAGGCAGTCCGCGAGATCGTCGCGGACGACCCATTCCTCGACCATGCGGCCCCGCCGGTACAGGCAGTTCGCGATGGTGCGCTTGCGGATCGGCACCGGCCGGCCCGCCACGAGGTGCGTGTCGGCGGAGAAGACGAGGTGCGAACTGAGGAAGGCGTCGTCGCCGCGGGCCTCCCAGACGACGTCCTCGGCCTGGCCCACGTGCTGCGGCACCTGCGCGATCCGCATCAGGCTGCCCTCGATCACGCCGTCCCGCCCGGTCACGGTGCCGAGGCCGCCGTGCACAATCGAGTCGGGTTCGTAGTTGTCGACGATGTAGGAGATGTCGCGCTGCACCCAGATCCGGTCGGTGACCTCGCGGATGAAATCGTCCGGGTCCGCGTAGGGCTGGTAGGCGACCGGGTCGAGCGGCATGGCGGGTTCCTTTCTCGGCTGGCAACGTGCGCTGGGCACTGTATCCGTATGCATTGCTTCGGGCAAGAGCAGCCGCCTAACCGTGGCCGCGGCTGATCTTCCGCGCGTGACCTCGGCAAAATTCGCGGCAGCGGCGGTCTTGACCCGGTGACCCGGGCCACTTAAGTTGCCATCCATACGTATGCAGACGGCTGAGCCGTTGTGAGACGCCACTGGAGGTGTCATGTCCACCGTCACGCCGACCGCGGCCGCGACGGCCGAGGCGACCGGACGTCGGAAGGCGATCCGCAAGGTCGTCCTCGCCGGCAGCATCGGGAACTTCGTCGAGCAGTTCGACTACGGGCTCTACGGCTACATGGCCCCGGTGCTCGCCGCGTCCTTCTTCCCGGCCAGCGACCACACCGCCAGCGTGCTCAGCGCGTACGCGGTGATCGCGATCGCCTGCCTGGTGCGCCCGCTCGGCGGCACCCTCCTCGGCCGGTGGGGCGACCGGCTGGGGCGCAAGCGGGTGCTGTTGTGGACGGTCCTGTTCATGGGCGTGTCCACGGCGGCGATCGGCGTGCTTCCCACGTACGGCCAGATCGGGCTGGCGGCTCCGCTGATCCTGCTCGTGCTGCGGGTGGTGCAAGGCATGGTCGCGGGAGGGGAGTACGTCGGCGCGGTCGCGTTCGTGGTCGAGTGGGCCGAGCCGCGCCGGCGCGGGTTCTACACGTCGTTCGCGTCGAACAGCTGCTTCCTCGGCATCCTCGCCGGGGCCGGCATGGCAGCGCTGATGAGCGCCTTGTTCAGCGACGCGGCATTGCACAGCTGGGGCTGGCGGATCCCGTTCCTGGCGGTGCTTCCGCTGTGCGCGATCGGAGTCTGGCTGCGCAGCCGGCTCGACGAGACCCCGGAATTCGTCGCCGCCACCGAACACGGCACGAACGTCGTCGCGGCGCCGCTGCGCGAGGCGCTGCGTTCCCAGTGGCGGCCGATCCTGGTGTTCTGCGGCGCGTCGATCATGCTCGCGATCCTGTCCTACACCTGGGTCACCTTCTACCCGGAGTACCTGTCCGAAACGCTGCACCTGCCGAAGTCCGCGGCGTGGCTGTCGAACATGATCTCGGTCGCGGTGCTGATCCCGCTGCTGCCGCTCGCCGGCGCGATCTCCGACCGGATCGGGCGCAAGCCGATGCTCATCGCCGGGGCGGTGTGCTGCATCGTGCTGGTGCCGCTGGCGTTCAAGGTGGGCGAGGCGGGCACGTTCGGGGCCGCGGTGGCGAGCCAGCTGATCTACCTGGTCCCGGAGTTCTTCCTGACCGGCATCGTCACCGTGTGCGCGGCGGAGATGTTCGCGACCCGGACCCGGTTCAGTGCGAGTTCGATCGCCTACAACTGCTCGTTCTCGATCTTCATGGGCATCACGCCGTTCGTCGCCACGCTGCTGGTGGCGGAGTCCGGCACGATCTACGCGGTGTGGATGTACCTGGCCGCCGCCGCGGTGCTCGCCCTCGTGGTGATCACGGTGTTCATGAAGGAGACCTACCGCAGCGACCTCTCGGCGGACAAATACGCCCGGTGACCAGCCGGGGCCCCGCGTCCGCCGCCGCGGCGGGCGCGGGGTTCACCGCGGCGCGTGCGTTCCCCTGGGCACCAGCGACGGGGCGAACACGGTGCGCCGCGGTGCTTCGCTGTTTCCGGCGAGGCGGTCGACCAGCAGGCCCGCCGCGGCCTTGGCCATGCCGTCGAGGTCGTGGCGCACGGTCGTCAGATCGAAGGTCTCCCAGGAGGCCATCGGCAGATCGTCGAACCCGATGACGGTGAGGTCGCCCGGGATGTCGATGCCGAGGCGCCGGGCCGCGTTGATCGCGCCGATCGCGATGACGTCGTTGCCGCAGAACACCGCGGTGGGCCGGGGGTTTTCCGCCATCAGGTCGAGCAGCCCCTCGTACCCGGTGCCGTGGTCGAACGGGCCTTGCCGGACGCGGCGGCGCGGCAGGCCGACGCCCGCCTCGGACAGCCCGATCCGGAAGCCGAGCTCGCGGTCGCGTCCGGTCGTCGTCTCGGCCGGGCCGCCGATCAGTGCGATGTCGGTGTGGCCCAGCCGCAGTAGCTCCTCGGCGACCAGCCGCCCGCCCGCCTCGTTGTCCACCACCGCGGCGTCCGCGTTGCCGGTGCCGGTCTCCCGGTTGAGGAAGACGAACGGCAGCCCGCGCCGGGTGAGTTCGGCCGGAAGGCCGGAGCCGATCACCGCGGTGGTGAGCACCACCCCGTCGATCGACCGGTCGAGCAGCCGCTCGGTCTCCAGCGCGGCCTCGCTGCGCTCGGCGAAGAGCATCATCCGGTAGCCGTGCTGTTCGAGCGTGTCGTGCAGCGGCCCGATCAGATGCGGGTAGAACGGGTTGGTCAGATCCGTGACGACCACCCCGACGCAGTGCGTCGACCGGGTCGCCAGGCTCCGGCCGGCTTCGCTCGGCACGTAGCCGAGCGCGTCCGCCGCCTCGCGCACGCGGGTGCGGGTGGCCTCCGAAACCCGGTGGTCCCCGCGCAGCGCCCGGGAAACGGTCGGCTGCGAGACCCCGGCGAGCCGGGCCACGTCATGACTCGTGATCGACATCCGCTCCTCTTCCGCGCAACGGGCGTGCATACGGATCCTAGCGGAAATTCCGGACCGCCCGCGCGAAGGCCTGACGCTGGAGCGTCTTGACAGAACCCGGACGCGATGGTCGTATGCATACGTATAAACAACCAGGTTTCGGAGGGGTGCCATGCGTACCGACGAAGGGCCGGTGACGGCGGGCGAGCTGGCCCGCCGGACGATCCGGCGGACCGATTTCGTGTCCTGCGACCAGGCGTTCATCGACTGCCGGACGCCGGGGTCGGACCGCAAGGAGAACTACTCGATGATCGGCCCGGGGGTGACCCAGAACGCGGACCAGGTGGTGAACCTGCGCGAGCCGCACGGGTTCAGCATCGGGGCGGCGGCGATGCCGCACGGGATCACCAACAACCTGCACCTGCATTTCACCGCGGAGGTGTTCCTGTGCTTCCGCGGCGAGTTCCTGCTCCGCTGGGGCGCGGACGGCGACGAAGGCGAGCTGGTGCTGCGCGAGGGCGACATCGCCTCGATCCCGACGTGGATCTTCCGCGGGTTCACCAACATCGGCCCGGACGACGGCTGGCTGTTCACCGTGCTGGGCCACGACGACACCGGAGGCATCATCTGGGGCCCGTCGGTGCTGCGGGAGGCGGGCAGGCACGGCTTGCACCTGACCGCGGACAACCGGCTGATCGACACTCTCGCCGGCGACGAACCGCCCGACGCCGCGGAACTGGTCCAGCCGATGGCTCCGGCCGACATCGCCGCCCTGCCGTCCTACGACGCGGCGAAGCTGCGCCGCCGCGTGGCCACGGCCGATGATCTGCAGTGGTCCGCGCACGCCTTGCTGGGCGGTGCCGTGCCCGGCGGGCGCGCCGAACTGGCCCCGGTCATCGGCTTCGGCATGACCGAAGACCGCGACCAGGAACCGCCCATCTACAACCCGCACGGGCACAACGTCGCGTGGCTGCGCGCCGAGCCCGGCGAAGGCATCCCGCTGCACCGGCACGACGAAACGCAGGTGCTGCTGGTCAAGGACGGCGAATGGGAGGTCACGCTCAACCGGCACGACGAGACGAGCGTGCGGCTCGGCCCGTGGGACATGGTTTCCGTGCCGCGCGGCGCGTGGCGCAGTGTCCGCAACGTGTCGGATGAGCGGGCGACGCTGCTGGTCGTCAACGGCGGAGACGGCCGCGTGCGTCTCGACTGGGACGACGAGGTCGTGAAGGCGGCTGCCGACGCGGGCGTCGGCCTGGACCACAACGGTTACCTCGCGCCGTGGCATCTGCTGCCTCGCGCGGCCGGCAGGTGACTGACCTGCCGGTGGTGCTGGTCCCCGGAATGCTGTGCGACGCCGAGGTCTGGCCGCGGCTGCCCGGGCGAGTGGTCCACGCGGAGATCACGGAGCCGGACATCGGTGGCATGGCCGAGCAGATCCTGGCCGCGGTCGAGGGCCGGTTCGTGCTCGCCGGGTTGAGTCTCGGCGCGATCGCCGGGTTCGAGGTCGCGCGCCGGGCGCCGGAGCGGCTCGCCGGATTCTGCGCCGTCTCGACCAATGCCGGCGCGCCGACCGCGGAGCAACTCGCCGCCTGGGCCGCGTTCGATCGCCGCACGCTCGCCGGGGAATTCGACGACGTGGTCGCGGAGGAGATCCTGCCGACGATGTTCTCCGGCCCGGATCCGGTGCTGGAACGCCGTTTCCTCGCCATGGCGCGGCGGGTCGGGCCCGGTGTGTTCCGCGCCCAGCTCGCCGCCCAGGCGACCCGGCGGGACGCGCACGCCGCGGTGGCGGGCCTGTCCTGTCCGGTGCTCGTCGTCTCCGGGGCGCAGGACCGCTTGTGCCCACCCGAATTTCACCGTTCGATCGCCGCGCGGGCGCGAAATTCCGTGCTGCGGGTGCTTCCGGAAGCCGGGCACCTGCTGACGCTCGAGGCGCCCGGTGTCGTGGCGTCGTCCTTGACCGACTGGCTGTGCAGTCTTTCCCCATTCTCGAAGGAGTCCTGAATGCCCAAGACCCTGAAATCCGCTGTCCCCGCCGAGCAGGTCGCGGCCGGCCGCACCGACGTCGGCGACCGGGTCCGCGCGATCATCGCCGACATCCGCGAACGCGGCGACGCCGCGGTCCGCGAGTGCTCGGAGAAATTCGACTCGTGGTCGCCCGAGTCGTTCCGGCTTTCGCCCGAGGAGATCGAGAAGATCGTCGCCAGGGTGCCCGGGCAGGTGCTCGACGACATCCGGTTCGTCCAGGATCAGGTGCGCGCTTTCGCGCAGCGGCAGCGGGACTCGTTGCAGGAGTTCGAAATCGAGACTCTTCCGGGTGTCCACTTGGGACAGAAGCATGTTCCGGTCGCCGCCGCGGGCGCTTACGTGCCCGGCGGCCGCTACCCGCTGACCGCCTCCGCGCACATGACGATCGTGACCGCGAAGGTGGCCGGGGTGCCGCGGGTGGCCGCGTGCACGCCGCCGATCCGCGGTGAGGTGCCGGAGGCGACCGTCGCCGCCATGCATCTGGCTGGCGCCGACGAGATCTACCTCCTCGGCGGCGTGCAGGCGGTCGCCGCGCTGGCGGTCGGGACCGAAACCGTCGGGCGCGTCGACCTGATCGCCGGGCCGGGCAACGCTTATGTCGCCGAAGCGAAGCGGCAGCTGTTCGGCGAGGTCGGGATCGACCTGTTCGCCGGCCCGACCGAGGTGCTGATCGTCGCCGACCACACGGCCGACCCGTTCGTCGTCGCGGTGGACCTGCTGTCCCAGGCCGAACACGGCCCGGACTCCCCGGCTGTGCTGATCACCACGTCCGAGGACGTCGCGCGGGAGGTGCTGGAGCACGTCGAGGCGCTGCTGCCGGGCATGCCGACCCATGACTTCGCCGCCCCGGCCTGGCGCGACCACGGCGAGATCCATGTCGTGGACGACCTCGACGAGGCGTTCGCGCTGGCGGACTCCTACGCGTTCGAGCACGTCCAGGTGCTTACCGAGCAGCCGCGTCAGGCGCTGACGAAGATGCGGGACTACGGCGCGCTTTTCCTCGGCCCGGGCACCTGCGTGTCCTACGGCGACAAGGTGATCGGCACCAACCACGTCCTGCCCACGCGCGGCGCCGCCCGCTACACCGGCGGGTTGTGGGTTGGGAAGTATTTGAAGACGGTGACCTATCAGGAAGTCACGAGCAGCGAGTCGAGTGTGCGGCTCGGCGAAGTCTGCGGACGCGCGGCGCGGGTGGAGTTGTTCGAAGGCCACGCGCGGTCCGGCGATGTGCGCGCGGCGGAGTTCCGGCGGAGCGAGCTTTCCTGGAACCCGGCGTGACCGCGTCGCTTTCGGGACGGACCGCGCTCGTCACCGGCGGCGGGAACGGGCTCGGGCGCGCGATCGCGTGCGCGCTGTCAGCGGCCGGCGCGCGGGTTGTCGTGACCGGGCGGCGGCGGGACGCCCTCGATGCCACGGTCGCGGCGCTGTCCGGACCGGGCCGGGCAGCGGTGTGCGACGTCGCCGATCCGCGTTCGGTCACCGCCCTCGCCGAGGAACTCGCGGACGAGGAGATCTCGGTGCTGGTCAACAACGCCGGGGTCGCGGGGCCGGTGAAGCCGCTCGTCGAGGTCGAACCGCAGGAGTGGGACGAGGTGTTCGGCGTCAATGTCCGCGGGGTTTACTTGGTGTGCCGCGCTTTTCTGCCGGCGATGACGGCGCGTGGCGCGGGCGACGTTGTCAACATCGCTTCCGTGAGCGGGAAACGGCCGCTCCTGCGCCGTACGCCGTACTGTGCTTCGAAAATGGCCGTGCTTGGCTTGACGGCCACGCTCGCCGGCGAGGTCGGGCCGTACGGGGTGGCGGTGAACTCCCTGTCGCCCGGGCCGGTCGAGGGCCCGCGGATGGAACGGAACTTCCGGTTGGAGGCGGAACGCACCGGCGTCACTTACGCCGAAGCCGAACGCGCGTTCACGGGCCGCGCCGCACTGGGCCGGATGGTTACCGAGTCCGAGGTAGCCGCCGCGGTGCTCGCGATGCTGGCGATGCCTGGCCTGTGCGCGGCGGACATCGACCTGTCGGCGGGAATGGTGGCGCGGTGACCACGCTCAAACAACGCCTGCGGTCCGGGGAACGGCTGCTCGGCGGGCTGCTGCGGCTGCCGTCGGAGACGCTGGTCGAGATGGCCGGGGTGGCCGGGCTGGATTTCGTCGTGCTCGACTGCGAACACGGACCGGCCGACCTGGTGCCCCTACAGCAGCATCTCGTCGCCGCGCAAGCACACGGCATGGGCGCGCTGGTCCGGGTGGGGGCGGCGGAACCGGCGCTGGTCCTGCGGGTGCTCGACCTGGGCGCGGACGGCGTGATCGTGCCGCACGTCGACACCGTGGACCAGGCCCGCGCCGCGGTCGCCGCCGCGCATTACTCGCCGCTCGGGCAGCGGGGTTTCGCGACCTACAGCCGAGCTGGCCGGTTCGGTGCCCGCACCAGTGCTGAGCATCTGGAGACGGCGGCGGAAACCACTGTCGTCGTGCCGATGCTGGAAACGCCCGAAGCGTGCGCGGCGGCGGGCGAGATTCTCGCGGTCCCCGGAGTCGATTCGGTGCTGGTCGGGCCAGCCGATTTGGCGGTATCCCTCGGTTTGCCCGGCGGTGCCGCCGAACCGGCCGTCGGGCGCGCACTGGACGCGGTCGCGGCAGCGGCGAAGAGCGCGGGCAAGCCGATGACCAGCATCGTGGGAACCGTGGACCAGGCTCGGCAGGCACCGCCCGGGGCGGTGGTCTACAACCTCGCGCACGTGCTGCTCCACGCTCTCGGCGACCTCACCGGGGCGCGGACCGCGGACCGGTAACGCGACGTCAGTTCCGGCCGAGGTGCGTTCATCGCGCCTCGGCCGGGCCCACGTCGGGGAATTCGACCGGCACCGTGGCGACCCGGCGGGCGGTGGCGTAGGCGTGGGCGACTCGTTCGAGGACGGACGCGTCACCGGATTCCTTCAGGTTCTCCTCGACCGGTTCGCCGGCGTGCGCAGCCCGGCTGGTCCGGATGACGTCCGCCCAGTCGCCGAAGTACGTGATGTCGGCCCGCGGCGACGGTTCGAGGGAGAAGCGCGCGCCGAGGCCGCGGTCGAAGCGCAGCACCCAATGCACGGTGCCGGACGGGCCGTCGCTCAATTCGTAGGCTATTTCGCAATCCCGGTCCAGGTCCGCGCACGCGGCCCGGACCTCGGCGGAAGCAGCGAGCAGTTCGTTCATCCGGGCGACGTGTTCGGGGGACATGAACATCGAGGCAGGCACGGGACCTCCTGATTCGGGTCGGGTTCTTGGCACGGTCGGGTCAGCGGTTCGCGTAAGCCCGCACATTGAGCTCGACGGCGGTGAGCGGGAGAGTGCCTTGTCCCAGCACGGTTTCGTGGAACTCCCGCACGTCGAATCGGCTGCCGAGCGCGCGTTCAGCGGTGCGGCGCAGCTCCCAGAACTTCTCGAAACCCAGCCGGTAGGACAGGGACTGGGCAGGCAGATCGGTGCCGTACCGCAGGATTTCGGTGGACACCTGGGCCGGCGACTCCATGGTCGTCGAGGACAGGTATTCGCGGCCCTTGTCCTCGGACCAGCCGAGTGTGTTGAGGCCGGTGTCCACGACCAGCCGCTGGGCCACGAACCGTTGGTGCAGGCAGGCGCCGTAGCGGTCCCACGGGTCGCTGAACAGGCCCATTTCGAAGCCGAGCGAGGCGGCGTACTCGGCCCAGCCTTCGCAGTAGGCACCGAGCGATTCCGCGGCGGCTTGCCCCTGGAGCGGGTGCAGGGTGGCGTCCTCGGCCTGGCGGGCCAGGTGGAAGTGGTGGCCGGGCACGAGCTCGTGGAAGATCAGCGCCGCGGCCGAGATCTGCGCGCGGCCGGCGAGGCCGGATCCGTTGAACCGGTAGCGGCCGACCGGATTCGCGGCGATCGGCTGCTCGTAGTAGCCGAAGGTCATGCCCGCTTCCAGCTCCGGGTCGAGCCGCTGAACGCCGAAGGCGGCCCGCGGCCGGACGCTGAACCACTGGTCGAGCAGCGGTTCGATCGCGTCGATGTGCCTGCGGTAGGTGTCGGCGACGTGTTCGGGGGAGGGGGCGTGGAAACGGGGGTCGGCTTCGAGGACGGCTCGGTAGGCGGTCTCGTCGCCGTCGAAGCCGACTTCGCGGCGGATTTCGGCCAGCTGCTCGGTGAGTTCCGCGACGGCCTTCAGACCGAGTTCGTGGACTTCTTCAGGCTCGATGGGGTAGGTGGCGTAGTGGCGCACCAACCGGCGGTAAGCCTCGTGCCCGCCCGGGTACTGGCCGAGGCCGATGCCGTCGACGGCGCTCTGCGCGCCCGGTCCGTCCAGGTGTGCGAGGACGGCGTCGAAGGCGGGCAAGAGGTCGTCGACGACAAGCCGGTCGACGCCGTCGGTCAGCATCGTGCGCGTCGCGGGATCGAGGCCGGCCAGGCGGGACTCCGCAGGCCGCAAGAATTCGGCCGCGGCGGCCCGATGCGCGCGGACAGCGGCCAGGAAGCCGGGCAACGCGGGGCGCGGCAGCACGATGCCCTGTTCGGCTTGGCCGATGAGCTTGGCGTGCGCGGCCTTGATCGTGTGCGTGAAGTCGTTGACGAGGGACAGGTAGCGCTTCGCCTCGTCGCCGGCGGTGAAGGCGAACGGGCGGAACACCTGCTGGCCGTACAGGGTCCAGCCGAAACTCTGGTAGGGCGCGACGGGGAAGCTCCACCAGTAGTCCTCGTCGGCTCCGGCCAGCTGGGTGGCCAGCGCACGGACGACAGCGGCGAGGGAAGTGTCCACATCGGACTCCGGGGCCCGGTCGAGTCCGGCCAGAATCCGCCGGCCCAGCGCGGCGGCTTCGCTCGCTTCCTCGTACGTGCCGCGGGGAAGCTGCGTGACCGGTTCGCCGGCGTGCAGCGCGAAGTGCGGCTGGGTGCGCTGGAGATGTGCCCACAGCTCGTCGGCCAGGTGACGAGTCGGATCGCTCGGTTCTGCCATGCCAGCGAACGTATCGCCGGGCGCGGCGGGCCCGGAATCAACAACGGTCGCGTCTTGCGCGGGAGATGCTGCGCGTTTGTCGCGGGCGCCGGCGCCGGTCAGCCGCCGAGCCGGTCGTCGTACGCGGAGGCGAGCAGGCGCAGTTTGAGGCCAAGGTGCAGCATGAGCCGGTCGTCGCCGTCGTCGAGGCTGCATCCGGTGATCTGCTCGATCCGTTTGAGCCGTTGGTAAAGCGTGGCCCGGTGCACGCGCAGCGTGTCGGCGGTGCGCTGGATGTTGCCGCCGTGGTCGAAGAACGCGGTCAGTGTGTCGAGCAGGACGTGGTGCCGGTCTTCTCGATCGAGGGCCTGGAGTGCCGGAACCCGGGCACTGCTGCGCAGGTCGTCCGGCGGCAGCTTCAGCAGCAGTTCGTAGGGTCCCAGTTCGCCCCAGCGGGCCAGGTCGCCGACGCTGGGCAGCAGCAACGCGGCCCGCACCGCCAGCGACGCCTGCTGATACGACTCGAGGACGGCGTCGAGTTCGGTGACGGTTCCGCCGAGACCGGCGACGGGCCGCGCGGCGCCGTCGGTCAGCCGCTGGAACCGGCTGGTGATCCGCTCGGCGATCGCGTCGACGAGAGCGCGCGCCGGCGGTTGCCGTTGGACGAGGAGAAGCCAGCCCCGTGAGCGGTTGGCCACCATCAGCGCGACGTCGTCCACGACGGTGCGCACGCCCTCCTCGATCGCCGCTTCGAAGGCGACTTCCTGCGGCGGCGCGGCTGCTCCGGACACGCGGCATTGCACTGCGAGCACGGTGAAGCAGGTGCGGTCCTCGCCGAACAACTGCTCGGCCCGCAGGTCGGCGATCGCCTGCGCGCGCATGTCGGCGTCGGGCGAAACGAGTTCGCGCAGGATGCCCTCGTGCCGTGCCTTCGACCGCTCGTGCAGCAGCAGCCTGCGGTAAAGCACGGAGCCGGCGGCGTCCGCAGCGGCCGCGGCTGCCGACAGTTCGGACTCGCTGAACGAGCCGTCCTCGTCGATGAGCCACAGGTAGCCGAGCAGCATGCCGTTGCACCGCACCGGCGCGCACAATCTCGGCTTGGCCCCCTCGACGCGGACGACGCCGGGTTCGGTCCAGCCGGCGATGCCCAGCGCGAAGAGACCGGTGGTGATCTCAGGCCGCACGGCCCGGTTGAGCACCGAGCCGACCCGGACGGCGTCCTCGTCGCCGAAGTGGCGGCTGGCCGCGAGAAGTCGGATCGCGGGGTCGTCGATGGCCACCGAGCGGTGCAGGCGCTCGGCCAGTTCGTCCACAATGGACTGGAGGTCACCGTCGGACATGGGCGTCCATTCCGCTTCGCGCGCTCTTCCGTGCCGAGCACCGACGCTACCACCGTCCACAGAGGAGCGCGGTCAGCCGAGCACGGTTCCGGAGCTGTTCTGGTGGTGTTTCCGCTTACGGGAGAACGCGCCGAGGTCGATGGGCAGGCCGGTGTGTGCACCGGTGTACTGGACTGGGTGTGCGTCGTGGTCGGCTCCGGCTTCGACCTGCTCGATCAGGGTGCTCATCAGGCGGCCGACGACCGGCGCGTTCTTGAACTGGTTCCCGCTCGTGCCGATCGCGACGTAGAACCCGGGCAGCTCGGTCCGGTCGTAGATCGGCGTCCAGTCGTCGGCCACGTCGTAGACGCCGACCACTCCGCGCGCCCGGTTCGGCACGCGCAGCGCCGGCAACCGGCGGGCCGCGCGCGTCACCTGCGCTTCGAACACGGCCATCGTCGGGTTCGGATCGGCGTCGTCGGGATCGTCGAGCCACTGGAACGGATCGCATTCCGGCTCGGTCCCGCCGACGAGCAGCCCGCCGCCGACTTCGCCGCGGAAGTACGTGCCCAGATCCATGTCCGCGACCGACGGCCCGACTCCGCCGCTCGGGTGATAGCCCTCGGGGGCGAGCACGTGGGCGACCTCCTGGCGCATCGGCCGCACCGAGACGGCGAAATCCGACCCGACCCCGGCCATCCGGTTGAGCTTGCCCGACCAGGGCCCCGCCGCGTTCACCACCACCGGGGCTGCGATCCGCGTTCCGTCCGCCAGCACGACCGCGCCGACCCGGTCATTTTCCGATTCCACCCCGGCGACCGTCGCGCGGAACCGGAACTCCGCGCCCTCCTTCGCCGCGGCCGCTGCCAGGTTCTGCGCGGCCAGCTGCGGATCGCTGACGTAACCAGCGTCCGGGGTGTAGACCGCGCCGAGCGTCGTGGCCGCGTCGGACCAGAACTGGTCGTCTTCGATGCGCTTCGGCGGCCAGTAGCGACCGTTGTCGATCCCGGGCAACCGCCGCGACAGCGTCGAGCTGTCCCACTCCTCGTACGGAACGCCGACCTCGTCGAACAGCGGCAGCCAACCCGCGCGCGGAGCGGCGTCCACGTCGAGCATGACCATGCCGCTGCGGGTGAACCGGGCCAGGTCGCCGACGTCGTGGCCGAGGTGATCGGCCCAGGACGACCAGCAGAAGTGCGATTCCCAGGCCGTCGTCACGCCGGCCAGGGTGGAGAAGTTGTACCGGATCACGGCACTGGACGCGCTGGTCGAGCCTTGGCCCGCCGCCGCGGCCCGGTCGACCACCACCACCCGGCGCCCGGCCCGGGCCAGCTCCAGCGCGACCGCCGACCCGATCACCCCCGCTCCGACGACAACGGCATCCGCATTCATCGTGGCCTCTCCGCAGTTCAGGTGCTCAGTGCCGCCGATTCTGGCGCGGGAGAACCCCGTTCCGCGATCGACATGTGTCGCGGCGATCGAGCTGCTTGCGCGCCACCTGTCGTTCGGAATCCGGGCGGCGGCGGGGCACAGTGGATCCGTCCACAACGGACACCGGCTAGGCGGAAGGATCGAGCGATGGCCGACGAACAGCTGGACTACCCGGTGGCGCGGACTGTCGACGCGCAGGACACGGTCGCGGGCCACAGCTTCCCCGATCCCTACCGCTGGCTGGAAGACGACGGCGAGGAAAGCGAAGCGTGGCAGCAGGCGCAGAACTCGCTCACCGACGCGTTCGTCGAAGACTGGCCCCATCTGGCCGCGCTCCGCGCCTCGGTCGACCGCTGCGTCGCGGACGGCACCGGCTCGGCCAACTGGATGGTGGAGCCGGCCCCGCGTTTCGCCGGCGGCCGCTGGTTCCGCCTCGACCGCGGCCCCGGGCCCGACTACCCCGACCGTGCGGTGCTCGTCGTATCCGACCTCCCGGACGGCCCCGGCCGGGTGCTGTATGACCCCAATGCCGACGGAACCCGGCAGATCTCGTGGTTCGTGCCCTCCCCGGACGGCCGGATCGCCGCGCTGGGCGTGTGCGAGGGCGGCTCGGAACTCGCCGAGATCTGGTTGCTGGACACGGAAACCGGCGAACGGCTGCCGGACCGGATCCCGCAGCCGACGATGGGGCCGACGGTCGTCCCGCAGTGGCTGCCGGACAGCTCGGGATTCTTCTACACGGCAGGCGACCTGACTTCCGAGGCGTTCGCCTTCCGGGCCTATTTCCACGCAGTCGGCGGCGAACCGGCCAGCGAACCCGAACCGGTCGATGTCGTGCACGCGCCGACAGTGCAGGTGTCCGCGGACGGCAAGCGCGCCGTGGTGACCGCCGTGTGGCCGCTTCCGGAGTATGTCTGCGAATTGCCGCAACGGACGTGGCGGCCGTTCGTCCGAGGGCTCGACTCGTCGGTCGCAGGCGTCATCGACGGCGACCGGTATGTCGCTGTCACGAACCACGGAGCACCGCGGGGGAGGATCGTCGCGATCCCGTTCGACGCCGCCGTTCCGGCCGATCCGGCGACCTGGACGGAACTGGTCCCGGAATCCGGTCGCGTGCTCAGCCACCTCAGGCTGGTCGGCGACCGCCTGGTGGTGACCGGGTCGGTCGACGCCGAGGCGCGCGCCTGGGTTTTCGACCGCGACGGACGGGAGCTGGAGGAAATCCCGCTTCCCGGCCGGGGCGCGCTGCCGCTGGAGGTCCTGCCGACAGCCGGCTTGGCTCCCGACGGCCATCCGGACGAGTTCGTGTTCCTGTTCTCCACTCCCGTTTCCTCGCCCGGCCTCTACCGCTACCGCCTGGGCTCGCCCCAGGTCGAGACGCTGTGCCCGCCGCGCGTGCGCCTCGCGGGCGCGACCGTCTCCCTCCGCTGGGCCGAGTCCCAGGACGGCACCCGCGTGCCGTACCACCTCGTCCTCCCGGACGGCGCGGACGGAACCTTGCCGACTCTCATCACCGCGTACGGCGGCGGCCGCGTCTCGTGGCCAGCGCAGTTCCCGGGCCCGGTGGCGGCCTTCGTCGAGGCCGGCGGCGCCCTGGTGATCTCCCACCAGCGCGGTGGCAGCGATCTCGGATCCGACTGGGCCGACGCCGGGCGGGTCAAGAACAAGCAGAACAGCTACGACGACCTCTACGCCATCGCCGAACACCTTGTCGCCAGCGGCGTTACCTCTCCGGACCAGCTCGCGGTGACCGGCTGGAGCAACGGCGGAGTCATGGCCGCGACCGCGTTCACGCAACGGCCGGAGCTGTGGGCGGCTGTGGTGGCCCAATGCCCGGTCGCCGACCTCATCGGATGCCACCGGCACCCGTACGGCCGGTTCGCCGTCACCGCCGAATTCGGCGACCTGGCTGACCCGGAAGACATCGCCCGGCTAGCCCTGATGTCGCCGTACCAACTTGTCCGGCCCGATGTCGCGTACCCCGCCCTCTACGTGCACGCCGGGGGCGCCGACGTCGCGTGCCCGCCGGGTCCGACCCGCAAGTTCATCGCCCGGACGCAAGCCGCAGCGGGGGCTGTCGCGCCGATCCTGTTGCGGGTGTGGGAAAACGTCGGGCACGGAACCGCCACGAGCCGGTCCGAAGGCGTCGCCCACACGACGCACTGGCTCGCCTTCTTGATGAAGCGGTTCGGCATGGTGCCGCGCGCGGACAACTGAGCTGCCCGCATTCGGCGGTCAGGCCGGCCGAACGCAGAAGGGATGTCCCGCGGGGCTCGCGTAGACCCGGACGCCGGACCGCTGACCGGGCTCCAGGCACCGTCCGCCTGCCGCCAGGACCAGCCGGTGCGTTTCAGCCGGGTCGTCGGTGCGCAGGTCGAAGTGCAGCTGCTGGTCGTTTCCGTCCGGCCAGGTCGGCGGCACGTGGCCGGGCACGGCCTGCACCACCAGCGCGGGGAATCCGTCGGCCTGGAGGAAGTGGTGGCTCGCGGTCTTCGTGACCGAGGCGCCCAGCACCCGTTGCCAGAACGCGCTTTCGGCGTCGATGTCGGCGGCGTCGATCACCAGGGAAAGAAGGGTGGTGCGCATGGGTTGCCTCTCGTCAGAGGGCGGGGATGATCCCGCCGTCGACCCGGAATTGCGCCCCGGTGAGCCAGCCGGCCCGGTCCGAGGCGAGGAACGCGATCATCTCCGCGACGTCCTCCGGTTCTCCCGGCCGTCCCATCGGGATGTCGAGGTGATCGACGATCTGCTGTTTCACCTGGTCGAGGCCGACGCCGCGCTGATCGGCGATGCGCTGCAGATGGGCGAGCGCGCCGTCGGTGACCACGAAACCCGGAAGCACGCACACGACCCGCACCCCCTGCGGACCGACCTCGGTCGCCAATTCGCGGCTGTAGGCGTTGAGCGCTGCTTTGGCGGCGGCGTAGGACGCTTCGGTGCGCTGCGGCAGCCGGCTCGCGATCGACGAAACGTGCACGACTACGCCGGACCCGCGCTCCACCATGCCGGGCACGAGAGCGCGGTCGAGACGGACGGCGCTGAGGAGGTTCATGTCCAGGTCCGCCAACCAGGATTCGTCGGTGCGGCTCAGCGTCGGAGCCGCGGAGCTGGCCGCGGCGGCGTTGTTGACCAGGACATCCACTCCTCCGACGGCTTCGGTGACGCGCCGTCCGAGCTCGGCGGCACCTTCCGCGCTCGACAGGTCAGCGGCGATGAACGTGGCAGGCAGATCGTCCGCGGGGGCGGTGCGGGAGGCAGCCAGCACGGTCGCCCCGGCAGCCGCGAACCGGCGGACGGTCGCTTCGCCGATGCCGCGGCTGCCGCCGGTCACTAGGACCCGCAGCCCCGGTAGTTCTTCTCCTGGCGGCTTCATCCAGGCCTCGCTTCAGTAAGGTGAGTCTGACTCCGTTAACAGTACACAAGCGGAGTCGGACTCACCTTATGGAGGTTCTGGTGCCGTCGTCCCGTCCGCTGCGCGCTGATGCCCGGCGCAACCGCGAAGCGCTGCTGGCCGCAGCTCGGCAAGCCTTCCTCGCGGGAGACGCTGATGCGCATGTCGAGGACATCGCTCGCAACGCGGGCGTCGCGATCGGGACGCTCTACCGTCACTTCGAGACGCGCGAAGCCCTGATCGAAGCTGTCTACCGCAAGGAAGTCGACGAGCTGTGCGACGCACCGGCCGCGCTGCTGGAGACGCGGTCCCCGGACGAGGCGCTGCGGCATTTCCTGATGCTGCTGGTCGACCACGCGGCCGTGGGCAAGGGGATGGCGGTGGCCCTGCAACACATCATGACGACGAACTCGCCGGTATTCGGCGAGGCCCGCACCCAGATGTCGGACGCCCTCGCCCGGCTGCTCGCCGCGGGTGCCTCGGCGGGTCTCGTGCGGGACGACATCACCGGCACCACCCTCCTGCACGCACTCGGCGGCATCTGCGCGTTGCAGGTCGCCGACGGATGGCAGGACGAGGCGCGGCAAATCGTGTCGATCCTCTTCGACGGCCTGCGCATCCGGTGACCACGGACCGGATGCTTCGACTCGCTTGCGTCCTAGCGCTGCGGTGAATCTTTCGCGGCGAGGTGAGCGAGCACGAGACCGAACGAGGCGATGATGATGTGCGGAAGGGCTGCCTGGAGACCGTTCCATTTGCTCGATTGCCACATCTGAAACCACTCTCCGCCTATTGCCAGGAAACCGATCCCGAAAAGCATCAACTGCATTACCCAGCCCAGGCCGGACAGCTTGTAGGCCGTCGACGGAGCGTGCCCGGATATGTGGTTTCGTATACAGCCGATAAATCCGCAAATGAGCACCAGCGCGGTGAGAACCTCCCACGTGATGATGGCGAGGTAGGCGGCATCGGCAAGTCCGGGGCTGGTTATGGCGCGCCACATCATGTTGGGCGACTGAAATGTAGTGTCCATCGCCAGAACATGGCGGACGAAATCTTGATTGGTGCCGAAGTCCGTGATGTTGCCGACTGCGACAAGTGTCATCTGCAGGGCCGTTGTTCCCGTGAGAACTGTGACCGCGGCGGGGAGAGCGCTGAACCTGCTGAAAATAGGCATACCTGAATACTAGACTTACGGGCAAAGTGTTTTAGGGGCGAATTGCGGGGATGCGCAGTTGTGCCACACGCTTCCCGGGCGATCGTTAGCGGCCGCCGCGGATCGCGAGGGCTGGCGACGCTTGGAGGCTCGCGTACTAATCTCTTGCTCACCCGGGTCCGATCAGGAGCCGCCTGGTCAGGACGGATTCGCCGATGAGCGCAGTCCCCGATGCCGACACGCCGCCCGCGGACCGCGTCGTAGTCCTCGAGCCGGAGGAGGGTCGGCCGGCGGGTCAGGACCGATCGTTCGCGCCGAGCCTGCGCTGGAACCGGGGCAAATTGCGCAGACGCGCCGTGCTCCTGTTCGCCCTCGTAGCGGCGGGCGTGGCGCTGATCGTGTTCGCCCGGTCGAAGATCTACCTCGCACTTCCCGCCGTCGCGACTGCTTTGGTGGCTGCCAGGCTCTGGCTGCTCGTCCGGGCCGCCTTCCGTGCCCCGCACAAAGCGCGGGAGCGATTGCTCGACCTGCCGTTTCGCAAAGTGCCCGTGGACGGCAGCATGCTCCGGGCCACGAAGCGCGCGCTGTACCTGAGGCTGGCCGACGACCAGTGGTTCCGCATCGGCCCGCCAGTGGTCAACGGTTTGATCAACAGCAGGGGCTATGTCTGGGTGGTAGGCCCCGAACCTTCGGGCCGGGCAGGGCTCGTGGTCCCAGGCACCGTGAGCACGGCCGTCCTGCGCGCCCGCGAACTGCCGAGCTCGGCGCATCCGGTGTCGGCTCCGGTGCCGCCTCCGACGCACAACGAGCAACTCGGCCTCATCATCCGGCTCTACCGGCCCCGGAGAATCGCGGCCGCCATCACGAAGCTCGCATTGGCGGCCTGGCTGGTCGCCACCTACGCGCCCCTGCTGCTGCACACCTACCGGCAATCCGACGAACTCCTCGGGCTCGCCACGTTTCTCGGGCTTTATCTGGCCGGCGCTCTGGTCTGGACGTCAGCGACATCCCTGCACCAGTGGCTGATCCGCGCACCGCGGGCAGTTCGGGCAACCCACTGGACGCCACTGCGGATCGTCCCCGACTCGCTGAGAAACGGCGGCAGTCGCCGGAAACTCACCTGCCGGGTCACCTCACCGGAAGGATCCCGCACGGTGTCCATCGGCGATTCGCCTGTCGTCGCGACGGTGCGGGCGACCGGGGTCCTGTGGGTAGGGGGCCTGCCGAAGAAAGGCGTTGTGGCGATCGGATTGCCCGGCTACCCGATCCTGGGCCACGCGAAACTCGGGCGTATCGAGCACCGTTGAGGCGCCGCGCGGTCGCCCCTCAGGACAAATCCACGAACCCGACCGCGAGGCGTTCGGCCATCCGCATCAGTGTGTCGATCAGTTCCGGCGCGGTCATCGGCACGGCTTTGGAGCGCCACGCCGTCGCCGCTTCGACGAAGCCGCCGATGCCTACCAGCAGTGCCACCCGGAATTCGGCGGCGGACGCGCCCGGGGCGAGTTTCGGTTCGGCGTACGTCATGAACATGTCGACGACGGCGTGCACGGTGTCGCGCCGCATCGACTCGAGGACGTCGCTGCCGCCGTGCTCGCCGAAGAAGATCTGGGTGGTGCCGAAGTTGTCGGCGATCTGGCTGACCACGACCTCGAGGGCGGCTCGAAGCTGTACGCGCAGCGGTGCGTCGCGACGCGGCAGGACCGCCTCGAGAATGAGAGCCAGGATTTCGTCGCGCACGCTCTCGGCGACCGCCACGAGCAGTGCGTCCCGGCCGGTGAACGACTCGTAGAAGTACCGGTCGGTGAGGCCGGCGCGGGTGCAGACACCGCGCATCGTCACCGAAGCCCAGCCGCTCTCGCACCACAGTTCGCGTCCGGCGAGCAGCAGTGCGGCCCGGCGCTCCGCGCGCCGCTCGTCAGCTGATTTCCCGCCGTAGGGCCGTCCCTTCTCGACTCGCGCCATGGCCCGATCTTGACAGCCGAAGGCGCGAACCTCCAATCTGAGGGCATGCGCCTTCAGAATTACCCGGCCCCGGGACTCTCGCTGCGCAGCCGCGCGGCGATGGGGTTGCTCGGCGCGACCTGGCGGCCGCTGACCCGGCTCATCCCGAACGGACGGGCCGGCACGCTCGTGAGCCGGTCGCTCATCGCCGCGGGGCTCCGGTTCGGATCCCGTCCGGTGCGGGGTGCGACGTTCGAGCGGGTCGAGGAGGGCGCGGGCCCGGTCGTGCGCGGCGAGTGGGTGCGCACGCCTGCCGCGGACCGCTCGGACGGCGTCGTGCTGTACATCCACGGGAGCGGGTACGTCGTGTGCTCCAGCCGCACCCACCGCGGCCTCACCTCGCAAATCGCCGAACGCACCGGTCTCCCGGTCTTCTCGGTCGACTACCGCCTCGCGCCGTCCCACGCCTATCCCGCCGCGTCGGACGACGTGCGCGCCGCCTGGGACTGGCTCGTCGCGCAGGGCCACGACCCCGCCGGCATCGTGGTCGCCGGCGATTCCGCGGGCGGTCATCTGGCCCTGCTGCTGGTGCTCGAACTCGTCCGCGCGCGCAGGCCGTTCCCCGCCGCGCTCGTCGCCCTCTCGCCCGTCGTTGAGCTCGACCTCGCCCGCGGCATGGTCCGCGACCGGATCGAGCGCGACCCGTTCGCCGCCGCCGCGGTCGCGCGACGCGTCCTGCGCCGGTACGCCGACGAGGAGGCCCTCCGCAGCGATGCGCTGCGCGTGGCCTTCGACGACCTCGAGCATTTCCCGCCGGTGCTGGTGCACGCCGGTTCCCGGGAAATGCTCGCCGCCGACGCCACCGAGCTGGCTCGCCGGATCGAAGCGGCGGGCTTCACCGTGGACCACCGGATCTGGCCGGGGCTGATGCACGTTTTCCAGGCGATGACCGCCGTGCTGCCGGAGAGCGAGGCCGGACTGGCCGCGATCGCGGACTTCATCGACACCCATCTGCCGCGCGGTTCGGCGCGGTCAGTCCCCGCGGAGGTGGCTACGGCATGATCGGATTCACCAGGCCCGTGACGAAGGGCGCTTCAGCCGTCGTCACGGGAGCAGGCAGCGGCATCGGGCGCGCGTTCGCGATCGAGCTGGCAAAGCGCGGCGCCCGGGTCGTCTGCTCCGACATCGACGAGGCCAGCGCCAAGGAAACGGTTGCTCTCGTCGAAGCAGCCGGGAGCATCGGCCTCGCCGTACGGTGCGATGTCGCCGGCTCCGAGGAGGTCGCGGGTCTGCAGGACCGCTGCATCGAGTGGTTCGACGGCGCCCCGACGCTGCTCATCAACAACGCGGGCATCGGAGCCGGGGGCCACACCGTCGGACACACGCCGCTCGAAGAGTGGGAACGCACGCTGCGGATCAACCTGTGGGGCGTCATCCACGGGTGTCACCACTTCCTGCCCGCGATGAAAAACGCGGGCCGCGGCGGTGTCATCAACGTGGCATCGGCCGCGGGGTTCGCGGCTGGGCCGAGGATGGCGGCGTACAACGTGAGCAAGGCGGGCGTGATGAGCCTGTCGGAGACCCTCGCCGCCGAGCTCGCCGGCACCGGGGTGCGGGTGACGGTGCTCTGCCCGACGTTCGTGCGGACGAACATCTTCAGCGGCGAGCTGATCGACCGCGCGGCATCGGGCGCCGCGGCCCGCATCGCCGATGTGGTCGGGATGTCGCCGGAGAAGGTCGCCCGGATGACGCTCGACGGGCACGACAAGGGCCGGTTGTACGTCGTTCCCCAGCTCGACGCCCGCGCGATCTGGCTCAGCAAGCGCCTCACCCCGGCCGCGCACGCACGGATCGGCGGCTTGCTCGCGCGAGTAGCGCCGTTCAGCACCGAAGCGGATCCCGAAGGAGCAGACCTGTGACCTATGACTTCGACGCCATGCTGGCGAAGATCATCGAGAAGCAGTGGTCGCTGGCCGACATCGACTGGGACGCGCCGGGCGCGGAGACGATGTCGGACGAGACGCGGGCTAGGATGAAGCCGTTCATGGCCGATCTGGTCTGGATCGAGCACATCGGCGCGCGTGGCTTCGCCGCGTTGGCGAAGAAGGCGCCCACGCCCGCCATCCGCGAGATCTACCGCTACTTCCACGCCGAGGAGCAGAAGCACGCCAACGCGGAACTCGCCCTCATGCGCCGCTGGGGCATGCTCGAGGACGGCCGCGTCCCTGAGCCGAACGTCAACGTCAAGCTCGCGATCAAGGTCCTCGACACCTACGGCGACCAGCTCCCGCTGACCGGTCTGGCGGCGCTGATCCCGATGCTCGAGGTCGCGCTCGACGGAGCGCTCGTCAAGTTCCTCACCGACGAAGTCAAGGACCCGGTGTGCCACGAGGTTTTCCGGCACATCAACTCCGACGAGGCGCGGCACATCACCACCGACTTCGAGGTCCTCGACCTGATCGGAGCCCGCGGCCCGGTCGAGAACCTCGTCAAGGGAGTCGGGCTCCTGGACCCGCGCGTGCTCGTCGGGCTGATCGTGGTGTTCGTGCCGCTGATCAACAAGATCCGCGACAACGTGGTGGGAATGGGCCTGGACGAGCGCAAGCTGATGAACGCGGTCCGCCGGTTCGCGAAGATCGGCGGACGGGGCGAGCACACCCGGTACGTGCCGACGTACCACATCTTCCGCGTGCTGGCGGGGATGATCACCGACCGCGAGCACCCCTACCACCGGCTCCTGGCCGACCCGATGGTCAAGCTCACCGGGAAGCTGCCGGCAAGGCTCTTGGGCAAGCCCCAGTCCTGGGTCAAGGGCCTGTCTCCCGAGGCGGTCGCCTGATGGCCCGTCTCTTGACCGGAACCGACTGGTTCGAGCATTCCTACAGCGGCGAACGGGTGGCGCTGCTGGCCACCGGCGCCGAGGCCGCGTCGATTCTGCCGGAGTTGCTCCGCACGGCTTCCTCGGTCGTCGTGTTCGAGGAAAGTCCCGCTTGGGTCACGCCCGTCGGCGTGCCCCAGCCACTGCGCCGGGTCGCGGCGAAGACTTGGCTGCGGCTGGCGGTCCGCGATACCTGGACCCGGCGCCAGCTCACCCCGCACCGCGCTTACGACTCCGGCCGCACCCAGGTGAGCCCGAGCTACTACGCGGCGTTGCAGGACCCGCGGACCCGGCTGGTGCACTGGCCGGCGTACGCGATCGTCGACCAGGGCGTCCGCGCCGCGGACGGCGTCGAGTACCGCGTCGACACCGTCGTCGTCGGCGCCACCTCCCGATTCGCCGCCGCGCGGATCCAGGCCAGCAAGGAGTCCGCATGAACATCCGTCCCGACCACGAGGTGCTCATCGTCGGGGGCGGACTGTCCGGCATCGGCGCCGCCATCTTGCTCGACCGCGCCGGGTTCGGCGACTACCTCGTCCTCGAGGAGGGCGACGGCTTCGGCGGCGCCTGGCACTGGAACACCTACCCCGGGGTCGGCGTCGACATCCCGTCGTTCTCCTACCAGTTTTCGTTCGAGCAGCTCTCCGGCTGGTCCCGCGTCTACGCACCCGGCGCCGAACTGAAGGCCTACGCCGAGCACTGCGTCGACAAGTACGACATCCGCCGCCGCAGCCGCCTGCGCACGACAGTCGCCGGAGCCGAGTACGACGACGCGACCTCGCTGTGGCGCGTCCGGCTCGGCGACGGCGAAACCCTCACCGCCCGGTACGTCGTCAATGCCACTGGCGTGCTCACGAAACCCAAGAAGCCCGACATCCCCGGCGTCGACGACTTCGCGGGCACGCTCATGCACACCGCCCGCTGGGACCACGGCGCGGATCTGACAGGCAAACGCGTCGCGATCATCGGCACCGGCGCCTCGGCGGTGCAGATCATCCCGTCCATCGCGCCGGACGTCGAGCACCTCGCGGTTTTCCAGCGCACCCCGATCTGGTGCCTGCCCAAGCCCGACGCCAGCATCGCCGGACCGCTCCGGACCGCACTCGGACTCGTCCCGGGCAGCAAGGCCGTCGCCAGGCTGATCAGCCAGTCCTATGTGGAAGTCACGTTCCCGCTCGCCGCGCACTTTCACGGCTATGTCCCGACGGCCAGCTTCGGGGAAAAACTCGGCCGCCTCCACCTCAAGCGCTCGGTCAAGGATCCGGAGGTGCGCCGAAAGCTCACCCCCGCGTACTCCCTGGGGTGCAAGCGTCCCAGCTTCTCCAACAGCTACCTCAAGACGTTCAACCGCTCGAACGTCCGCCTCGAGACAACCTCCATCGAGGCGATCGCCCCGACCGGCGTGCGCACGACCGACGGCCACACGCACGAGGCCGACGTCCTGATCCTGGCCACCGGCTTCAAGGTCTTCGAGAAAGGCAACATGCCGGCGTACCCGGTGCGCGGCTCCGGCGGAACCGACCTGGAGACGTTCTGGACCGAGAACCGCTTCCAGGCCTACCACGGCGTCAGCGTGCCCGGCTTCCCCAACTTCTTTTCGATTCTCGGCCCCTACGGATACAACGGATCGTCCTACTTCACCCTGATCGAAACCCAGAGCCAACACATCATCCGCCTGCTCAAAGCAGCCAGAAAACGCAACGCGACCCGGATCGAGGTCACCCAGGAAGCGAACGCCGAGTACTTCCAAGCGATGCTCGGACGACGCGACAAGCAGATTTTCTTCCAAGGCCAGTGCTCCTCGGCGAACAGCTACTACTTCGACGAACACGGCGACGCGCCGCTTCGCCCGGCGTCCACATTGGAAACCATGTGGGACGCCAACCACTTCCCCCTGAGGGCCTACGAATTCAGCAGTTCCGCCCGATGACCGCGGCTGCTCGCGTCTCGCGGCCGGGACGCGAAGAACGCATAAAACCCTTTGCGCAATGCGGATTTCACGTTGACAGTGCATGATCAACTGCTCGATTCGGGTGTTGATGGTCCGAGGCACGGACAAGTGCCTGAGCTGGCGAGCGAAATCATCCGCGCGGAACGTGTTGGGTATGTCCGAAGTTCCCGGAATCGCCCTTGACCGGCGCGATCGCTCCCTCGATAGTGGGCGCATGCATGACTTCGACTTTCTCTTCGGCTCCTGGAACGTGGCCAATCGACGACTGGCTGCCCTCCTCGAGTACTCGACGGAGTCGGCAATATCGATGAGGTGACCTTCCCGACGCACGGGTTCGGCGGCGTCACCCTGCGCCTGTTCGACCTGGAGAAAAAAAGTGTGGCGCATTTACTGGTCGGACACCCGCACCGGCGTGCTGTTCCCGGCGGTCGAGGGGGTCTTCCGGCACGGACGCGGCGACTTCTACGGCGACGACGTTCACGACGGCGCGCCGGTCCGGGTCCACTTCGTCTGGTCCGGCACCACGACGGACACTCCGCGCTGGGAGCAGCGGTTCTCCCGCGACGGCGGCGAGACCTGGGAGACGAACTGGACCATGGACCTATCCCGGGCTTGACCCGGGACTGGGGCATCCGGAGCCGGCGGTTGCTTTTCGTTGCCGGAAAAGGAGACCCGGACATGGTCGCCGACTGCCATACTTCAGTGTTGCCAATGCCGCGGCAGACAGCCGACCGGTTGATCGGCCGGTCATGAGACGACGCGGATAACGGCAAGGTTCGATCGCAAAGGGCTCGCGAGGAGGAACAGTGGTCACTGCCGAGGACATCCGCGCGCTCACCGCGTCATTGCCGCGAAGCGAGGAAGGAGTCGTGCGAGACCAGGTGAAATTCCGCGTCGGACGGCTCGTCTACCTCGCGTTGTCACCGGACGAATCGACGATGGGGTTCGCGTATCCGAAGGAGCATCGTGCCGGGCTCGTCGCTGCCGAGCCGCACAAGTTCCAACTTCCCCGTGAGTCGGACCTGCGCTTCAATTGGGTCCATGCGGTGCTGAGCGAACTCGACGCTGACGAACTCGCCGAGCTGGTGGTCAACGCTTGGATGATGTGCGTACCCAAGAAGGTGGCGGCGGCGTATCTGGACGCGGGCTGAACCGAGACGGCCACCGCCTGGCGCACACCGCCGCGGCTGCGTGACCTCGATCCTGACCAGCGCCTCGTCCGGCCGCGGCCGGAAGGCCGAAGTATCCCGGCACGCCCGAGGCAGAAGCGTCGGGCGGCACCGTGATCGTGACTGAGCCGGAACCCCGCTCGCGGACGACAGCCGCTCGAGCCTGGACCGCGATGCGTCATGCTGATCGTGCCGACTGGTCGATCAAGAGCGCAGCGGCTCCTGGACGTCTTCGAAAACTGCGGAAACCTCGACTGGAAAAGGAAACAAATACGTTTTGCATCGATATTGAGGTGCAAATTATCGCGTCTCATGGAAGCATTCTGAGCAAGGTGGCGTTGCTTGAGCCTATGCGACGACTCCTTCGCGGGGGGCGAGGAAGTCACGAGTCAGGGGAGTGCCGACGGGGTATGCATTCAGTATGGGAGGACGAAGACCAGAGGAGCTGGAACCCGGCGAAACGGTCCTGTGGACCGGCCATTCCCCGTTCCGGAAGCGGCCCCGGTGGCCGTGGGTGTTGTTGCTCGGATACGTGACCGGACTCGCGGTGCTCGGGTTTGCCTGGCGTTGGGGTGTCGCCATCCAGGCGGGCCTTACGACGTTGACCTTGACGCTGGCCGATCGGCAGTGGACGAAGGCGACTCTCACGCGCGGCCGCTACACCGTCACCACCCGGCGGGTTCTGGTCGAGGCAACGTGGTGGGGACGTCCGATCTGCCGCGCCGAGCGCCTGTCGGACCAAAGTACTTGGGATACACGAAGACCGAGCAGGTGTCCGCAGGTAATACAGCGATCTGGGAGAACATGGATGCCGTTTTCAAGGGTGCGAATTTCCGAAATCCCTTCCAGCCGACTAAGGACTCAGCTCGAGATGGAACCTGCGGACTGGACATCGGGCCTGATGGAGAGCTGTGAGGGCTGACATGGCTGGCGAAATGAGCAAGGAGTTGATCATCAGCCCTCGCAGTGAGCGAGTGAGAGAGGAGTTGGCAGACGCAGATGCCTGGAGTTCGTATGCGGCAGCACTGCGCCAGGTGCTCACTGCGGTGATCGCGAAGAGCGGCATTGACTTTCTAGAGGTCGGCGAGCTACTGGTGAATGACCCCCTTCCTGACAGGCACCGCGGCCTTCGCAACGGCGCGGAGGTCCAGTTCCCGCAGGCGATTGACCTTGTCGAGGGAATGGCAGCGGGGCGCGGGCCGTATTGCCAGCTTTCCATCCCGGAGCGGCTTCAGATCGAGTCGGGATGGGACGGGGCTGTACACCTCTACCTGACGCGAGCGGTGGCCGCCGATCTCGCGAGACTCCGTTCCCAGGACGCGATTCTCCAGTGGCGCGACGCAGCTCCTGAGCCCACCGCGATCTCGAATCCTGTTGGTGCCGTCGCGGACGAGAGTTTTTGGGAGACGGTGGCGAAGATATCCGAACGCCTCACCTTAGTGTGTGAGCGCTGGGCGTACGGTACCTCCGGGTGCCGATGGTTCCGCGTAAGTCGGGAGAACGCAGCCGAGGTGGCCCGGCTCATGCGGCCACGTTCACTGGTTTGCGTGATAAGCGATCCGGCGTTGCAACCCCGGAATGAGCTATTGGAGGACGACTTCACGGCCTTCGCAGCCCCACTGCTGCCCGGTGAGCTGCGCTATCGGGCCTACCCCGGTGGTGCCGATACGCTCTCTGAGGTTACGGGTGAGGGTTTCTCCCTCATGCTGGCGGACAGATTGATGGGCGATTGGTGCGCCGTGATGCCGGACTCGGACGGGGTGAACAGGGCGCAATGGGAAAGCCCAGGGGCCTAGTTTATAGGCCAACACTCTAG